>JBCCJD010000045.1:0-26193 GCA_039027955.1 Pseudomonadota bacterium | reverse complement strand
GCGGCCTGCCAGAAGGGGGTCGCACTCTCTCGTACCGTCACCATTGAGATCGGAGAAGAACAGGTCTTCATCCAGGCTCACTTCGTCATAATTGAGCGTATAACTGCCAACCAGTGACATGAATTCGGTCAGCGGAACCCCAAGCCGCATCGCGAACCCGGTCGTGGCCTGCTCGAAGGTCGTGTTGCGGTCGTTGTTCTGGAAGTTAAAGCTGTTGAAGTCCTGCCGATAGATATCGATCCCCGCTGAGATGTTGCGGTCGAACACATAAGGCTCGGTAAAGCTGACGCGAGCGGACCGTGAGAACTGCGAATAGTTGAGGCTCAGCCCGATCGTCTGGCCACGCCCGCGGAAATTGCGCTGACGAATGCTGCCGGCAAGAATGAATTGCTCAATCGAGGAAAACCCGGCGGAGAATTGCAGCTCGCCTGTAGGCTGCTCTTCGACATTGGCTTCCAGCACGATCCGGTCAGGAGCGCTGCCGGGCACTTGGTTGACTTCGAAATTCTCCTGGAAATAGCCAAGCGAATTGATCCGCGCAGTGGTCCGTTGAATGCCGAGCGAATTGAACGCGTCGCCTTCGGCGATCCGGAATTCACGCCGCACGACTTTGTCTTGCGTCAAAGTGTTGCCGTTGACATCGACCCGCTCGACATAGACCCGCGGTGCCTGACGCAGGATGAAAGTGATATCCATCGTCAGGTCTTCAGGGTTGCGGTTAAAGCGCGGCTGGACATCGGCAAAGGCATACCCGAACCGGCCCGCGATTTCGGTTAGCTGTTCGACTGTGTCTTCAACCGCTTTAGCATCGTACCAATCGCCGCCTTGCATCCCGAGCCGGGCGGTCATCACGTCGCTATCGAAATCGCGCAGCTGGCTGTCGACTTTGACATCGCCGAATTTATAGCGCTCGCCTTCTTCCACCACATAGGTGATGATGAAGTCTCTCTGATCGGGCGTGAGCTCCGCCACTGCCGAGACCACCCGGAAGTCCGCATAGCCTTCAGTGAGGTAGAATTGCCGCAGCTTCTGCTGGTCAAACGCCAAGCGGTCCGGATCATAGCTGGTATTCGAGCTGAAAAACCGAGTGAAGCGCGCTTGCTTTGTGACCATTTCGCCGCGCAGCTCACCATCGGAGAATTCCTCATTGCCGATGATGTTGATCTGGCGGACTTTCGACTTCGGCCCTTCGCTGATCTCGAACACGACATCGACGCGGTTTTGTGGCAGCTGAACCATCTTCGGCTCAACGCTGGCAGCAAACCGGCCCTGGCGCTTGTACAATTCGATAATCCGGGCAACGTCAGCGCGCACTTTCGAGCGGGTGAAGATCTGCCGCGGCGCAAGCTTGATTTCAGGGAGGATCTTGTCGTTATCGAGCCGCTGATTGCCTTCAAGGACAATCCGGTTGATGACCGGATTTTCCGTCACCGAGATCACGACATTGCCCGCATCATTGCGGATCGAGAAATTGGCGAACAATTCGGTTGCGCCTAAGTCCTTAAGCGCCTGATCGGCAAGAGCCGAGGTATATTCCTGCCCGACCCGCAACCGGATGTACGACAGGATCGTGGTCGGCTCGAGCCGTTCCGAGCCTGACACGCTGATGGTCCGGATGATATTGCTTGGCGCTGGTGCCGGAGTGGGTGCCGGCGTCGGAGTAGGCGGAGGCGTCGGCTGTGCAGTCGCCGGATCGGCTTCGCTCGCGCTCTCCTGCGCAAACGCCGCATACGGCACGCCCGCCAGCATCGAGCCGCAGGTCAGCGCTAAAGTCAATCGCCCCGCCCGGCTCGCAGCGCCCGGACTGGCAGAGCTTGATAAGACAGACTTGAGCGGCGCACTCACCGCGCCTGTCTTGCTGCATCGCTTCATGAAGTTCAGTTCCCGTCTAACCTGTCATCGTCTTGCCCGAAGATCAGGCCGCATACCCCGTAGCGTCTCGTCAGCGAGCCACGAGAGCCCCCTCTCGCGTAGTTTCGCAACGCCTCTGCCCGATGCGCATCGCGCAATCAAGCGGCCATCCTCGCTTGAGTAAGATCGCCCGTTCTCTTTCCCCGGCTAACTGCCCAATAGCGTGCCAAACACCGGGAGCGAGACCACATCATTGAAGGTGACCACCACCATAAAGGCGAGGACCACCGCGATGCCGGTGCGATAGGCCCACTCCGTCGCTTGTGGCCCCACCGGCTTACGGCGGATCGCTTCGGCAGCGTAAAAGGCAAGGTGTCCGCCATCGAGCGCGGGAATTGGCAGGAAGTTAATGAATGCCAAATTAAGCGAGATCAGCGCAGCGAAATTGAAGAATGCAAGCGGCCCCTGGCTCAATTGCTCGCCAGAATACTTCGCAATCTTGACCGGCCCGCCTAACTCCTTGATCGAACGCTCGCCAGTCAAAACCTGCTGGATCCCTGTCATCATCAGCCCGAACACGCGCCAGGTCTGCTCGCCTGCAAGCACCACAGCATCGCCTATACCGACATTATCATAGCGGTAGTCCGAAGCAGCCGGAGCCACTCCGATCAGTCCGATGGTCGAGACATTGCCGAACCTGTCGGTCTGAGTGACGCGCTCGATCGCGAAATCAAACTGCCGTTCACTGCCATCGCGCAGCACCGTCAGGCTGACGTCGCGGCCCGGATAAAGCGCGATCCGCTCGACAATCTCATTGAAGGTGGAGATCCGCTCCCCGTTGATCGCAATGATCCGGTCACCCACCTCGACCCCGGCCTTTTGCGCGGTGCTGGTCTCGCTAAAGCCGCCGACTTCGGTTGATCCTTCCGGGTCGACCGGCACTGGCTTGCCCAGGATCGCAAAAAACGCCGCAAAAATGCCGATCGCAATGACAAGGTTCGTCACTGGCCCAGCGGCGACGATCAGCGCGCGCTTCCACAGGTCAGCGTTTTGAAAACTCCCAGTCTCAGCCGGCATTCTGGGATCTGGCACACTGGCCGGGTTCATATCGCCTTTGAACTGGACATATCCGCCGAGGGGCAAAGCGGAAATCCGCCAACGCGTGCCGCGGCCATCAGTAAAACCCGCAAGCTCTTTGCCAAAGCCCACAGAGAAAGCCTCCGCGTGAACTCCGAACCAGCGCCCGACAAGGTAATGGCCAAGCTCATGCAAGGTTATTAGCGGGCCAAGCACCAGCAGAAAGCCGATAAGGTACATCCAGAAGGGGGGTGCTTCAAACAACGGGCGTGCTCTCCAATAGATGTGTCGCCTGGCGGCGCGCTTCGGCATCCAGCGCCAAAACGTCTTCAAGGGTCTCCGGCGCCGCAGCGCTATAACGACTTAGCGTCGTTTCAGCCAATGCTGTGATCCGAGTAAACCCGATCTGACTATCAAGAAACGCAGCAACCGCGATTTCGTTCGCAGCGTTGAGGATCGCCGGGGCCGCTCCGCCCGCTTGGATCGCTTCGCGCGCAATCCGGGTCGCTGGGAAAAGGTTCTCATTAGGCGCTTCGAAAGTCAGCATGCCAAGCGCGGCAAGATCGAGCGGTTCAAGCGGCGTTGCCATTCGCTGCGGCCAGGCAAGGCATGAAGCAATCGGCACACGCATGTCGGACGGGCCAAGCTGAGCCAGCGTCGAGCGATCCTTATATTCGACCATCGAATGGATCACGCTTTGCGGGTGCACCACAATCGCGAGCCGATCGAGCCCCACGGGGAACAGATAATGCGCTTCGATGAATTCAAGGCCTTTATTCATCATCGTCGCGGAATCGACGCTGATTTTGGCTCCCATCGACCAATTGGGGTGCGCCACTGCTTGTGCTGGAGTGGCTTGAGCGAGTTTTTCGGCAGTCCACGTCCGCAGCGGCCCTCCGCTGGCGGTCAAAGTGATTTTCGAGACATCTTCGATCCGGTTGCCTGCGAGGCACTGAAAGATCGCATTGTGTTCGCTGTCAGTCGGCAGCAGAGTTGCCCCGTGCTGCGCCACTGCCGCGGTCATGACTTCACCAGCGGATACGAGCGCTTCCTTGTTAGCAAGCGCGATGGTTCCGCCTCGCTCGATTGCCGCCATCACCGGGGGCAGCCCGGCGCACCCGACAATCGCGGCGACAGTCAAGTCAACCGGCCTAGCAGCGGCCTCGCACAGAGCAGCGCTTCCGCCAGCCGCTTCGATCCCGCTTCCCGCCAGCGCTGCGCGCAAGGCTGGCAGACACGCTTCATCGCCTACAACGGCAATCGCTGCATCAAACTCGCGCGCAAGTGCAGCGAGCTCTTCAGCGCTGCAATTGGCTGTCACCGCTTCCACTCGCCAGCCGGTGCGGTTGCGGCGAATGAGATCAAGCGTCGATGCACCGACCGAGCCGGTTGCGCCAAGCAGAGTAAGCGAGCGGACCATCGGCATAGTCTTCACAGCACTTTGGGCCATGCATCAACCACAAACAGCACAAAGAACACCGCGATAAAGCCATCGACGCGATCAAACACCCCGCCATGACCCGGGATAAGCCCGCCTGAATCCTTGACGCCTGCGCGCCGCTTCATCCAGCTTTCGAAGAAATCGCCAGCCTGCGCGATGACTGCAATCAGCACGCCTGCCGCAAGGGCATTGAGCGGATCGAACTCACCGATAAAATCGCTGCTAGCCGAGCCAAATTGCCAATAGGTCACCGCCATAGCGACCGCACTGGCAGCCAGCGCGCCCCCGGCAAGCCCGGCCCATGTTTTCGACGGGCTGATCTTAGGAGCGATTTTAGGCCCGCCAAATGTGCGCCCGGCAAAATAGGCCCCCACATCAACCGCGATGATTGGCAAGAGGAATATGAGCGCTACCTCAACCGGGCCGTAATTGATCCGCACCTGGATCATCGCCAGCGCTGCTGCGGTGATGTAGCACGCGCCGACAAACAGCCAGATCACTTCGCTGATCGGCGAGGTGTTAAAGTGGCTGACCAGCCGGTTCCATTCCCACAGCACCAATCCTGCGACCAGCACTACAAGCGCGATCCAGTACCATCCGCCCAACCACAGCGCGCCTGCGGCCAGCGCGATCATCGCCAGCGCGGAAATGAGACGGGTTCCAAGATCACTCATAGCCGCACCGCTTGTCAGCGCCCGCCATAGCGGCGCTCGCGCCGGGCGAAATCATCGAGCGCTTGCGCCAGATGCTCAGGTTTGAAATCGGGCCACAGCGTGTCGACGAACAGCATTTCGGCATAGGCCGCTTGCCAGAGCAGAAAGTTCGACAGCCGGATTTCGCCGCTGGTGCGGATCAGCAGATCAAGCGGCGGCAGATCATGTGTATCGAGCGCTGCAGCAATCGTGTCAGGGGTGATGTCGCCTTCACTGGCCGCTTTGGCTGCAGCCCGCGCAATCTCGTGCTGCGCGCCATAATTGAGCGCGACCGCGAGCGTCTGCTTGCCGTCCGATGTCTGCGCCAGCGCATCTTCGAGCATTTCGACAATGTCCGGCGCAAGGCTGCGCCAATCGCCGATGATTTTGAGCTTGACGTCGTTTGCGACAAACTCCGCCAGGTCCGACTTGATGAATTTGCGCATCAGATTCATCAGATCATCGACTTCATCGATCGAGCGTTTCCAGTTCTCGCTCGAGAACGCATAGAGCGTCAGACAATCAAGGCGCATCGGCTCTAATGCGCGGACCAGCCGCCGGACCGCTTCGACGCCGCGCTGATGCCCGATCGCGCGCGGCAGTCCACGTTTCTTGGCCCAGCGCCCATTGCCATCCATGATGATGGCGACGTGCCGTGCGCCTTGCCGTTCATCACCTGGATGTTTGTCGCTGGCAGGCCGCTCGGCCATTCACCCTCCCTCGTCCAGCGCCGCTTACTGCGTCAGGATTTCCTGTTCTTTCTTGGCAGCTGCATCATCGGTCTCGCCCACAAACCGGTCCGTCAGCTTTTGCACTTCATCTTCCAAGCGCTTGCGCTCATCTTCGGAGATGTCTTTCTTCTTTTCATCAGCCTTAAGGCTTTCCATCGCGTCGCGGCGGACATTGCGGATCGCGACTTTCGCTTTTTCGGCATACTGCCCGGCCAGCTTGGCCAGGTCCTTGCGCCGCTCTTCCGTCAGGTCTGGCATCGGCAAACGAAGCGTCTGCCCGTCTGTCATCGGGTTCAGCCCGAGATTGGCATGCGCGATGCCCTTTTCGACGGCGGTGATGTTGGATTTATCCCACACCTGGACGCTCAGCATCCGCGGCTCGGGTGCCGAGACCGTGGCGACCTGATTGAGCGGCATCATCGCGCCATAGACTTCGACTTGAACCGGATCGAGCAGGCTGGTGTTAGCCCTGCCGGTGCGCAGACCTGAAAGATCGCTTCTCAGCGCTTCAACCGCCCCTCGCATGCGGCGTTCAATGTCTGACTTGTCATATTGCGGCATTGTCTAAACTTCCTCTTGTACAATCGTCTGCACGCCGTCGCCTGAAAGGACCCGTGCGACATTGCCTTTATCGCGGATCGAGAACACCACTATCGGAATGTTGTTCTCACGGCAAAGCGCAACGGCCGTTGCGTCCATCACCTTAAGGTTCTGCGCCAGCACTTGATCATAAGCGATTGTTTCAAAACGCACCGCATCAGGATTGCCTTTGGGATCGCTGTCATAGACCCCATCAACGCTGGTGCCTTTCAAGAGCGCATCGCAATTCATTTCAGCCGCGCGCAAAGCGGCGCCTGTATCGGTCGTGAAGAACGGATTGCCGGTCCCGGCGGCAAAGATCACGATCCGCCCTTTTTCAAGATGCCGCTCAGCCCGGCGGCGGATATACGGCTCGCACACCGACGACATCGGGATCGCCGATTGCACCCTGGTCGGCACACCCAGCTTTTCGAGCGCATTCTGCATCGCCAGCGCATTCATGACGGTCGCCAGCATCCCCATATAGTCGCCGGTCGTCCGATCGAGCCCTTTGGCTGCGCCTGAGATTCCGCGAAAGATGTTGCCTCCGCCGATCACCAGACAGACCTCAAGCCCTGTGTCTTTGGCTGCCTTCACCTCTTCGGCAAGGCGGGTGACATAGGCCGGGTCAATCCCGTAATCCTGTTCGCCCATCAGCACTTCGCCTGAGAGCTTCAGGAGGACGCGCTTGATTTCGGGAAGGGCCATAGTCGGGTGCTCTCTGGCAGCAATTATCGTTGGCGGGCCTTTATCGGGGGGAGCGGGCGCTGCCAAGGGTCATGGTGCGCAGCGGCAGTGTACTAAGCTCCAAAGCTACGCGCCTGACTCGATGTTTCGCCCTCAGGAAACGTCCAGAAGAACCCCGGTTAGGAGACCTCGCGCGTCAGGTCCCTCGCAATAGCGCGCGCGGTCATCTTGGCCGACATCATGACGGACGGCGTACCGCCGCCCGGTTGCGTCCCTTGGCCGACCAGATAGAGGTTGCTCACATCTTCGGATTTGTTGTGCGGACGGAAGAACGCGGTCTGCGTCAGGACCGGCTCCATTCCAAATCCGTTCCCCTGATGGCTGCGCAAAGTGCCTTCGAAGTAGTCTGGCGTGACAAAGCTGACATGTTTGAGCCGGCTCTTGAGGTCGGGGATGTAGCCGCGCTCGCTCAGAAAAGTGAGGACGCGGTCACACAGCCGCTCGCCTTCAACCGACCAATCAAGACCCGACTCATTGTTGGGGACCGGGATCAGGGTGTACGCGGCGTGATGTCCCTCAGGCGCCATGCTGGGATCAGTGAGCGTTGGAATGTGGAGATATTGCGAGAAATCCGGGCTCATCACCTTATCGTCGAAAATCTCTTTCAAGAGAGCTTCGTAGCGCGGGCCCAAGATGATGTTGTGGTGCCGCAGCTCAGGGTCATCGTCGCGTTTCTCATAGCCAAAATAAATGACCATCAGCGACATGGATTGCTTGCGGAAATTGATCAGGCGGTCGCGGTTGATCTTGCGATGCGCCTTGTCGATCAGCTTGAGATAAGTCGTGGCGTAGTCCGCATTGGAAACGACGATATCCGCGTCCAGCGTCCGGCCGTCTTTGAGTGTCACCCCGGTGGCCACGCGCTTGCCGCCTGACTTCTCAACATTGATCTGCGCGACTTCGGCGTTGAGGTGCAACTGGCCGCCCAACTCTTCATATTTGCGCACCATGGCCGCGACTAGCGCTCCCGTGCCGCCTTTGGCGTAGTGAATGCCCCAGGTCTTCTCGACGAAGTGTATCATGGCATAGATCGCCGGGACTTTAAGCGGATTGCCGCCGACAAGAAGCGGTTCGAAGCTGAACACCTGGCGCAATTTGTCCGACTTGAAGTACTTGCTGACCAGCCCGAACAAAGAACGCACCGCGCCCAGTTTTAAAAGATCGGGCAGCACGCGCATCATTGAACCGATGCTCTCAAAATAGGTGTAGCCCAGTTCGAGAAAGCCACGTTCAAAGATCGCCTTGGCGTGCTTGTGGAACTTCTCGTACCCTTCCAAGTCTTCGGGCGCCAAGCGCTTGATCTGTTCACGCGTGCTTATCGGATCGCCATCGTAGTCGAAGAAGGTGCCATCGTCGAAGTAGATCCGATAGAATGGCAGGATCGGAATAATGTCCACATACTTGCTCGTGTTCGGGCCGCCCGAAATGCCGGTGCGAACACGCACGTCGTCGCCCAGAACATGGGGCGGAAAATCGGGCTCATCGAGTTTGGCGTTGTCACGCTCAAGGCTGAAGAGCTCTTCGATGAAATGCGGCACCGTCAGCACGGTTGGCCCCATATCGAAGGTAAAGCCATCGGCTCGCCGGACATACGCACGTCCCCCCGGGGCATCGAGCGCCTCGACGATCTGACTGTCAAAACCAAGGCTTTGCAAGCGCATCGCGCAAGACAGGCCGCCAATGCCTGAGCCAATCACAATTGCGGTCTTGCGAGGTTTGGTAGCTCCATCACTGGGTGATTGCGCGGTCGGGGCCGCAAAATCATTATCGATCAACATCTTCGCTACCTTTCGGAAAGACCGCTACCACACAGCCGCGTCAAATGCTGCATATGTCATAGTGCACGCTTGCGCGCTAACCAATACTAGCGAGCGCAACCTATGCTGGGAACGCCCATGCTGCTTGCGAGCGAAGGGCCGCCGCAGGTTTCCCCGCGACGGCCTTCTCGTTTGTTTGGCTGTAAGAAGCGCTTAGCCGCCGACAGCAGCAGCCACTTCCGCGGCAAAGTCGCTTTCTTCGACTTCGATCCCTTCGCCGAGCTGGAACCGGACATAATCGGTCAACACCACCGAACCGCGATTGTCCTTGCCGAATTTGGCCACCACGTCTTCGACCGAGCTCTTGTTGTCCATCACGAACATCTGGCTCAGCAGCGCGTTTTCCTTCGCAAACTTCTTGATCGCGCCTTCGACCATCTTTTCTTGCACGTTCTCCGGCTTGCCGCTTTCAGCCGCCTTTTCCGCAGCAATCGAGCGCTCGCGTTCGATCACCGCCGGATCAAGCCCGTCCGCATTAAGCGCCTGCGGGAACATCGAGGCGATATGCATAGCAAGCTGCTTGCCGAACGGTTCAAGTACATCGGCCGCCAGATCGCTTTCGAGCGCGACCAGCACGCCGATCTTGCCGAGCCCGTCAGCCGCTGCGTTGTGGACATAGGCCACCACCGCGCCGGAGCTGACCGCCACAGTCTTCATCCGGCGGATCTGCTGGTTTTCGCCAATCGTCGCGACATTGTCCGTCAGCTTGTCAGCAACGCTGCCGCCATCGGGATAACCGGCTGCTTTCAAAGCTTCGACATCGTCAGCCCCCAGCGTCACAGCGACTTCGGTTACCTTGCGCACGAAGTCCTGGAACTTGTCGTTCTTCGCCACAAAATCGGTTTCGGAATTGACTTCGACAGCGACGCCTTTGGTTCCGCTGATCGCAACCCCGACGAGCCCTTCTGCGGCTGTACGGCTGGATTTCTTCTGCGCGGTGGCAAGGCCTTTGGCGCGCAGCGCGTCAACCGCCGCTTCGATATCGCCGCCCGCTTCGCTCAACGCCTTCTTGGCGTCCATCATGCCCGCGCCGGTTTTTTCGCGGAGTTTCTTGACATCGGCGACGGAGAAATCGGCCATCGTTACTTCCTTTTCACATAGGTTAAAGCACCGGGCGCACCCAGATGCGGATGCCCGGCGCGCTAGTGGGTGTTTGTGACGCGCCTTTGACGCGCGCCACGCCCGGATCGCTTACGCGGTCTCGGCAGCAGCCTGTTCGGCGGCTGGCTCGGCGTCTGCCGGAGCGTCTTCGGCAGTCGGTTCAGCCGGCGGTGTTTCCATCGCGCCGAAATCTTCACCTGACGCTTCGACCGCTGCGCCGCGCCCAGCATTGGCGGCATCGCCAATCGCCTGACAATAGAGGCGCACCGCACGGCTGGCATCGTCATTGCCGGGAACCGGGAATGCAATCCCGGTCGGATCGACATTGGAATCGAGCACCGCAATGACCGGGATGCCAAGCACAGCCGCTTCCTTGATTGCGAGGTCTTCCTTATTGGCATCGATCACGAACATCACGTCCGGAATGCCGCCCATATCGCGAATGCCGCCGAGCGAAAGCTCAAGCTTCTCACGCTCACGCGTCAGCTGGAGAACCTCTTTCTTGGTAAAGCCGCTGGTGTCGCCGGAGAGCTGCTCTTCCAGGCTCTTCAAACGCTTGATCGATTGGCTGATGGTCTTCCAGTTCGTCAGCATCCCGCCAAGCCAGCGGTGATTGACAAAGTGCTGACCTGATGCGCGTGCGGCATCAGCGATCGGCTCCTGCGCCTGACGCTTGGTTCCGACAAAGAGGACCTTTCCGCCTGCGCGCACGGTCTGCTCGACAAAATCGAGCGCCCGCGCGAACAGCGGCACGGATTGCGACAGGTCAATGATATGGACCCCATTGCGAGCGCCGAAGATATACGGCTTCATGCGCGGGTTCCAACGGTGGGTCTGGTGGCCGAAATGCGCTCCGGCCTCGATCAATTGCTGCATGCTGACGGTGACTGCCGCCATAATTCATTTCCTTTCCGGTTATGCCTCTGGATGGCTGGAACTGCCTGCGGAAAGCCCGCGCGCAGCACCGGTATGTCGTGCCATCCATGTGAATTTCACCAATGGAGAATGCGGTTGATTCGCTACCCTTCCATTGACAAGCCGCGCGCTTAGCTGCGTTATCCCGCAAAATCTAGTGGCAATCGACGGTTTGGAACACAAAAAGAACAAAGCGCTTGACGAATGCGAACAATTATAGAACACAGGTTTCAGAACAAAGCTTGAACAAAGGCGCGTTTCTCGGCCCGCCTTGATCCTGGAGATTGTCGCATGCTCGCTCTTGCTCTTACCATCCTGCTGACGACTATCAGTATCGCCACTGCGCTCGCACTGCTGGATAGCTGGCTTCGGGCCCGCACTGCATTCGATGTGTTGAAGCATGAGCGAGCGCTTGTTCGGGCGGGCTTTGTGCCGATGGCAGACCACAGCGAAATGCGGCTTCGTTCAGGTCCGCAGGGAAACGCTAGCGTCGCTACACATCGTGTTCGCTCGCGGCAGATAAAGGGTCCGGCTGTGCGTGAGCCGGTTGCTCAGCTTGCAGGCGTGCTCGGCGCTGCTTGATCTTGCCATAGCGGTAAAGCGCATATGGGATCAGGATGAGGTAGGCTGCGCTCATCGCTGCAAGCGACCACCATGGCTCCAGCAGCATTGCAGCAAACCCTATCGTGACGATCGCAATCAGGCCTAAGCGGATCGTGCGGCGCGGTCGGATCGCAGCCCAGCTGAGCGTTGCCATATTGGAGATCATCAGCACCGCAATGAGCGCGAGCCAGATCGATAAGATGATCGGATCACGCAATTCTTCAAAGCCCGTTTCTTGCCACAGATAAAACGGTGCAAACGCCAGTCCGGCAGCGATGGGCGCAGGCACGCCGGTCAGAAAGCCTGCCGATTTGTGCGGCTGTTCATCGACATCGATGCGGGCATTGAACCGCGCCAGCCGCAACGCACAACAGATCGCAAAGGCAAGCGCTGCAAACCAGCCAAAGCTGTCGAGATCGCGCAGCGACCACAAGAACAAGATCAAAGCGGGGGCCACTCCAAACGAGACGCAATCGGCGAGGCTGTCGAGCTCTGCCCCGAAGCGCGACTGCGCGTTAAGCAGGCGAGCAATCCGCCCGTCGATCCCGTCAAGGATGCCAGCGAGCACGACAGCGAGAATGGCATAAGCCCATTCGCCTTCGATCGCGAACCGAATGCCGGTGAGGCCTGAACACAGCGACGCCGCAGTGATCGCATTAGGCAGCATCGCTCGCAGCGTTAACCCGCGCGCATCACCGCTTGTCTTGCTGTCTTCGTCTTCGGCAGCCTTAGGACCGACCCGCGCGGGAAGCGGCGCCGGGCTGGAGTGCTGGTCAGGTTCGCTCAACCCGCACTCGTCCTTTCACCCCGGATGGCCTGCTCAGGCCTCATTGCGAGATCCCTTCAAGCATGGCTTGCGTGCCGCGCTGGGCGAGAATGGTCTCGCCGGCAATGATCTTTTGTCCCATCAGCACGCTCGGTTCGGTTCCTGCTGGCAGATAGACGTCGACCCGGCTGCCAAACCGAATCAGCCCGACGCGCTGTCCTTTAGCCAGCGTGTCGCCCGGCTTCACGAACGGAACGATGCGCCGCGCGATCAAGCCCGCAATCTGCGTAAAGCCGATCGCCAGGCCGTCGCTGCGCTCAATCAGGATGTGCTGGCGTTCGTTTTCTTCGCTGGCTTTGTCGAGATCAGCATTCACAAACTTGCCTGGGATGTAGACCAGTCGCCGCACCGTTCCTGCGATTGGCGCGCGATTGATGTGGACATCAAACACACTCATGAAAATCGAGATTCGGGTGACCGGGCCAGCGGGCAATCCTGGATGGCCTGAACCATCGTCGACTTGCAGCTCAGCTGGCGGTTCGACCCGCGTGATCAACGAGACGAGCCCATCAGCCGGCGAGATGATCGCATCGTCTGCTTGCGGCACGACCCGCTCAGGATCGCGAAAGAATGCGAACACGCCGAGCGATAGCAGCAGAAGCGGCCAGCCGATGATTTCCCAGTCGAGCAGCAGCAGAAAAACGAGGCTAATCGCGACTGCAATCACCCCATATTTGCGACCTTCGGGGTGGATCGCGGGCCAATTCCAGCCCGCTTCACCACGTCCCTGATTATCGAGTATTTCCCCTGGCATGGCTGGCATCTAGGGTCTTAGGGGTGGCCCCGCAAGCAAGGGAAGCAACGAAGCTGCGGGCAAATCGAGCGTCTCCAGCGCGTTAGGCAACCTTGCGGACAAACACAGTGCCGGCTGAATAGCCTGCACCAAAGCTGCAAATCAGGCCTTCATCGCCGACCGTCAAATCCTCATTGTGGAGGTGGAACGCGATAATCGAACCGGCGCTCGAGGTATTGCCATAGCTATCGAGCACTGTCGGGCTTTCATCTTCATTGGCATCGTGTCCAAGCACGCGCTGCGCGATCAGGCGGTTCATACCGGCATTGGCCTGATGCAGCCAAAGCCGCCTAAGGCCCGTTGGATCAAGTCCCAGCCGGGCGGCTTCATCAAGGATCATCTGAGCCACCATCGGCACGACTTCCTTAAACACCTTGCGCCCTTCCTGGACAAACAGCTTGTCAGGCGCGCTCGCGGTGTCGGGATGCGCGCGGTTGAGAAAGCCGAAATTGTTGCGGATGTTGTTCGAGAACACCGTTTTAAGTTTCGTCCCGAGGATTTCCCAATGCTCCACCGGCGCGATGGCCTTGTCTTCGACCAGCACAGCGGTTGCCACATCACCGAAGATAAAGTGGCTGTCGCGGTCGCGCCAATTGAGATGGCCGGACGTTATCTCAGGGCTCACCACCAGCACGCTTTTGGCATTGCCCGCCCGGATGTAGTCAGCTGCCGTCTGAATTCCGAAAGTCGCCGATGAACACGCGACATTCATGTCGAACCCGAAGCCATCGATCCCCAGCGCTTGCTGGATTTCGATCGCCATCGCCGGATAGGGTCGTTGCATGTTTGAGGCCGCGCACAGCACAGCGTCCACATCCTCAGCAGCGCGCCCGGCTCGCTCAAGCGCTTCGCGCGCAGCAATCACGCCGATCTCAGCCATGATCGAGGGCTCATCATTGTCGCGCTCATCAAGCCGCGGCGTCATAATCTCAGGATCAAGGATCGGCGCTTTGCTCATCACATGGCGCGCTTTAATCCCGCTCGCCTTCTCGATGAACTCAACCGAGGAATGCTGAAGCGGCTCGACCTCGCCTGCGGCAATCGCATCGGCTTGGCGCTGATTATGGCGATCGACAAAGGCGTTGAAGCTTTCCACCAACTCTTCGTTGGTGATGCTTTCAGCCGGTGTGAACAGGCCGGTGGCAGAGATGACCGGATGGCCGGTCAAGGCGTTATCGGCTGCCAGCGACGAAGGGTCTTGCGTGGTTTGCATGGGACGCGGGACCTAATGCGCTCGGCAAAGGCTCGCAAGAGCAAGCGCTTTAAGACGCACTGAAATCGGACGTGGTGTGGCGCTTTTTCTCATATCATCAAGGCTCTGGCCGAAGATAGCTGAGCTCAACCTACTCCGCCATTCCTGTCAGCACAAAACGCTGCACTCTGCGTCCATTGTTGACTTCGGTCGTGTAGACATTGCCTGCGCTGTCGACATCGACGCTGTGAAGCCAGATGAATTGCCCGGGATAGCGACCATTGCGGCCAAACCAGCCCAGCGTCTCATGCGTTTCGCGCAGCAGGATCCACACCCGGCCGTTCATCATATCAGCGACATAAAGATATTTGCCATCAGGGCTGAACGCCACATCGCTGGCTGACCGGGTGCCGCCAGTGTCTGCGGCGATCACAATATTATCGACGAACTCGATCCCGCTATCAGTCTCGCGAAACACCTGGATGCGATTGTTGCGGCGGTCGCAGACATAGACGGTGGCGTCCGGCCCGCGCACCACACAATGCACGATATCGCCAAAGCTCCGGCTGGTTGGATTAGCGCCGCCATCGCCTGTGCTGGTCGCCTGGCTTTGATCAAACGTCCCTTGGCGGGTGCCGCCATCTGGGTCTTCGCCATAGGCGCCCCATAATTGTTCAAAGGCGAGATCGCGCTTGGAAAACTCGACGATCCGCTTGTTGATATAGCCATCGGCGACAAACACGCTGTCACCATCGACCGCGATATCGGAGGGATTGCCAAGGAATTGCTGTGAGGCGTTGCCCTCAGTGCTCTGGCGGCGCCCGATCTGGCGAATGAACTGGCCATCAGCGGTGAAATTGAGCACGACGTGATCACCGTTGCCATTCCCGCCGATCCATACCGTGTAATCTTCATCAACGAACAGCCCATGGACGTTAGCGGGCCATTGCTCGTCACCTGTTTCAGTGCGGTCGCGCCCGCTTCCTTCGACTTCGCTTGAGCCCGGCGCAAGGTCGGTCCCGCCCCAGGAGCGCAGCAATCTGCCATCCTGATCGAATTGGAGAACATGCGGCGGCGCAGTGCAGCACCCGACCGTGATCGGTGGATCGCTGTCTTGGCCGATTTCGGTTGGCGTGAGCGAGTTAGGCCGCGTCAGCACCCAGATCGTATCGTCTTTCGCGACCGACAACCCGGGAACCTGGCCCAGGATCATATCGTCAGGCAGTTTTGGCCAACTGGTGTCGATCTTAAAGGTGGGAAGCGGGACCTCTTCATTAAGCCGCTCGCTTGAGACCTCCACCAGAGTGTCAGCTTCAGCGGGGCTTGCAAGACTGCCCGCAAGACCGCCTACAGCAAATGTGACAGCAGCCAGCAGTCGGGCTTTGACCCGGGCTTGCGACTTCATCGATGGTCTCCTTTATCCCTTTGTGCAGGCACCATAAGGGCTGATGATCGGCCTGAGCGCAACTTGCATTCGACCAAAACCTGCCGGTTGAGGTTGATCGTTGCGGTGGGCGTTCTAATCCGCGTTGATGGTCAGCAGGGCTAAGCACCGCGACAAGGCCGGAACAACCGGACCACAGCGAGCGGCGAGGCACCGCAAACAGGAGCGCTAGAACGGCCCGCCCAGTGTCACCCACCGCACTAACCGCTCCATCGGAAACAGCCCATCCCAGGGTGATTGGAAGAATGTCATGCGGCCAAGATCGGGAAACCGCTCCGCCCCGCGCAGCGCTGCCCGATTGGCAAACTCCAGCCGGCGCGGACCGTCTAAGCCCAGCCCGATCGTCTGGATATCCTTGCTGGCATAGTCAGCACACGCCAGCGCATCCTCAGTCGCATGAACGCTGACAACGCGCGAATAGATCGGCGGCGGCAATTGCGCTGGGCTGCTTTCGTTGAAGAACACACTCCAGGTTGTGTCATCGGAGCGCAAGACATCGCCAACGAGTTCCTGACGCAGACGCGCGCTTTCAATGACTGCTGCTGTGGCCGGATCAGCCGGCTCCTTGGGAATACGGCGCGCGGCCTTGTCCATCTCTTCAGCCAGCAACTCGGCAAAGCCCTCAGGTGAAAACGCCGCCCCGCCCGCTTCGACAAACACATTGTGGGTCGATGCGCAGGCATATTGATCGAACACCGAGGCATCGCTGGCTGCTCCGCGCGCGGCACGCTTCGCCAGCCGTTCATTGGCGAGCCGCTCGCGCCCGATCACGCTGTAGGAGAGCTTTGGCCCGAACACGATGTCTTCCGTGCCGAACCGCTTCGGCAGGTTCATAATGCTTGCAACCGCGTCTGATCCGCCCCAGGCGAGCCGTACATCGACGCCTTGCGATAATTGAGCGGCGGCGACTGCATCGTCACGGTCGAAATAGACCACCACGATCGTGGCGAGAATGTCATTGCCGTAAAGCACCTTACCCGAAGGCGCTCGCACTTCGAGGTCGCGCAAGGCATCGAGCAAAGCAGGCATCACCCGGCTATGCGTGCTTGATACTTTAAGCAGATTGGCATTGCGGCAGATGATTGCTTGCACCAGCGCCAACATGCCCAGGAGCGGGACATTACCCGACAGCCAATGGCCCACCACACCGCGCGGGACAGCGCGCAGATATTCGCGCCGCGAACGGCCATACGGCATGAACTGATCAAGATGTCCGCGCCGGCCGCGCAGAGACAGATCAGCAAGCCGCCGCAGCGCTGTGGGAGAACACCAAGAGGTAAGGAAACTGAGCCCTTGCTGGCGCAGCAGCGCAAGTTCGTTGTCCGGCGCTGCCCAACGCTGCGCGACCGCTCCGATCAGACTGATAAGCTCATCGCTCGAATAGCTATCAAGCACCGAGCGGCGCTCACGCAGCCCAGCGATCACTTGGCTGAGATTGCCTGCACTCGGCAATGCAGACAGCTTAAGCGGATCGAGCAAACGCCCGCTTGCATGGTTTTGCGCGTGATCCAGCAGAAGATGCGCGCCGCTCTCATCGCTGTCGAGATCGACCAGCGTGACGTTCTTAAGCGCCGCTTTAGGGGCGGCGATCTTGTCACCCATGATATCCCCGCAGCCGCGCGCTTCTGCCTTTTTGGCCCGGCCCAGCACTTTAAATCGCGTCCCGCCCCAGGCTTGTGCAGCATCAGATCGACCTGTGATGACGCCGACATCGTCGGTTAGAACGGCAATCCCGGGATAGGAATGCGGCAGGGGCGTCAGGAATTGGAGCAGGCCTTGTTCGCCATCCGGCACCGGCTCAAGCGTTGCCGGATCGCGCACGATCACTTCAGCAAAGGCCGGGCAATGCTTGTCCCCGCTCGGCCCGGTCGGATAGGTAACGCCCATCTGTTCAGTGAAACCGTAAAAGTCGATCACTCGCGTCGGCGCAATACCAAGCGCCTTATGCGCATCGGCGTTGAAGCGTTCGACCGAGACCTGTTGATCGACCAGCTTCTTCCACCCGCCGATATGCGCGACAGCCGAGCCTTTTGGCAGCGCGAACGTCTTGCCCGCCGCCAGCAGAGGCGCGATCGCATAGGCGTAAAGCACGAAGGTGAAGCCAAACACCAGCACTGGCTCGCTCTGTCCCGCCAGCGCGCTCTCCATCGCGTCTTCATTGAGCCGCAAAGTCCCGCCTGGCGCAGGCTCCATCAGGTATTGGACATCGCTTGCTAAGTTGAGAAATCCGCGCACCGCTGCCCCGCGTGCGCCAAGCCCGCCTCCACCGTCCTTTTCCGGCGAGACATCGAACACCAACACTGGACGCCGCTTTGGCCCTAAAGCTTGCGAAATCACATTGCTGAGCGCGCGGACCTGTCGTTTGGCGGTGACTTTATCCACCCCGATCGTGCTTGGTATCCCACTCGTCGCTGACGAACTGAGCGTAGTGCGAATATCTTCAGCTGCCACCGATCGCAGCATTTGAGGATTTTCCTTAAACGCCTGCGCAGGCAAGAATGGAAACTCAGCGAGGTCTGTAAAGCGATGCTGCGGGCTAAACCCGCGCTTGGCGACAAACCGGGCATAGGCCGGGCAATGCGCCGCATGGTAGCCGAAAGCCTCGTTCATCGCGGTCAGCAGGCGGGCCTGGCGTTGATCTTCAGGCAATCCGTAAGGCGGCTCTTGCAGCAATCGATCGACTTCCAGCGGGTCTGCTGCCACGCTATCGACGGCGTTGAGCCCGGCGGATTGCGAGGCCTCCTGGAGCTTGCGCGCTGAGCGGGTCATGCAGCGATCGCCTCATTGAGAATGCTCTCCAGCCCCTTTTCATCAAGCTCTCGCGGGTTGGCCCGCGCGCAGACATCCTCAAGCGCGCCAACCAAGACGGGGGACTTATCCAACTCGCCAAGGGAGCTGAACGGATTGCTGACCTCAAGCTCGCTGCGCAACTGGGCAATTCGGGCGATCAAGTGCTCGGCATCAGTCAGCCCCAGCGATTGTGCAAGGGCATCGTACTTGCTGCGGACCGCATCACTCTTGCAATTAAACCGCATCGCTGGCCCCAAAAGCGCGCCAGTCGCAGCGCCATGCGCGATGCCATAGGCTCCAAGCTGATGCGCCAGCGCGTGCCCTGCTCCCGGCACTTTGAGGTTCTGCGCCCAGCCTGCCATCATCGCCGCCTGCATGAGGCGCAAGCGGATTGCGGTGTCCTCAGGTTGGACGACACTGCGCGGAAGATCAGTCAGCAGCGTACGAACCGCTTGTTCAGCCAGCATGTCGACCATCGCATTGTCGAACAGCGAAACATAGCTTTCCAGGGCATGGGCGAGCGCATCAAACCCGGCTGCAATCGCAGCTTCTCGCGGCACACCGAGCGCCAGCTTGGGATCAAGCACGACCAGATCAGGCAACAGATCATGCGAGACAACCGGCTGCTTGCCAGACCCCGCACCGGCATCGAACACCGCCGCTGAGCTCACTTCAGAGCCTGCCCCGGCAGTCGTCGGGACAGCGACGAAATTGCACCGTCCTCTAAGTGGCGGGAGCGCAAACGGACGCGTCAGCAGCTCATGATCAAGGTCGGGATGCTCATGGAACACCCAGGCGAGCTTAGCGCTGTCGATCACACTGCCGCCGCCTGCTGCCACAATCCAGTCAGGCGAGAACTCAGCGAGTTGGCGGATCACCGGCTCCAATGCAGCAAGGCTCGCCTCCCCGCGCGGCGCTTCGATCACGCAGGTATCGAGCGCCTTGATCGCGCCGCGCACTGCATCTCCGGCTGACCCGCGCAACAGTGAACGCGAACCGATCAACGCAACCCGGCTCGCCGGAAGCGCGCGCAGCACCGCGACCGAGCCATGGCCTGCAAACATCTCTCCGGCTGACAGAAACCGAGGGATCGGGACGTTAAGCTGGAGCATCCGCCAGCTCCTTTACTGCTTGGGCAAGCTCGAACCGGCGCACTTTGCCGGTATTGCTGCGCGGGATCGAGGCTACCTGATGAAACCTCGCGGGCACTTTGTATGGCTCCAAGAGCGCATGACAATGACGGGCAAGCTCTTGCTCCTCAAAGCCCGACACAGCGACAATCGCGGCTTCGACAAGCTCCTCGCCGAACACGCACACTTCATCCACCGCCGGATGCGATTGCAGCGCGGCTTCGACTTCGCTCGGCATCACCTTATAGCCGCCGAAATTGATCATATCGCCAATCCGTCCGGTCACGAACAGGTTGCCTGCCTCGTCAAGCCGTCCCAGATCGCCAGTGTGGAGATATCCCTCGACAATCTTTTCCGCGGTGAGTTCAGGATTGCCCCAATAGCCCGGCGTCACGGTCGGCCCGCTCAGCAGCACTTCGCCTGCTTGTGACAAGCGCAAATCCACGCCCGGCATGGGCTTGCCGACTGAGCGGTAAAAGTCGGGCCCCAGCTGCGTGAGCGAGGCAAAGGTCGAACGCGAGGCTTCGGTCAGGCCATAATACACCATGATGTCGCACTGCGGCAGATGCTCTTGCAACCGGGCCGCATCTTCAGGCGGTAAAGGCGCAGAATTAACCACCATGAACCGCAGCCCGGCGCAGCGCTCAGCAAATACCGGTCCATACCGATCAAGCAGCAATTTGACGCCAAGCGGCGTGCCCGGAAACCCGGTTGCGCCCCATTCCTCAATCTTGCGCAGGATACGCCCGACCCGGGTCATGCCTGGTTCGAGATAGACCGCGCCGCCGTTCAGCAGGTTGCAATAGACATGTCCCAGCCCGAAACTGTGGTTAAGCGGCAGGATCACGACTTCGCGGTCGGCTTGCGTGTAGCCAACAAACTCGCTGATATTGCACAGAGCAGCCAACGTGTTGTCATGCGTCAGCATCACGCCTTTAGCGTCGCCTGTGGTCCCGGTGGTATAGAGGATCGCAGCAAGGTCAGAGCCGCTGCCAGAACCTGCATCACTCGCGCTTTGCCGATGGGCCAGCGCGTCTGTGATGGTATCCGCATCGAGCATCGCAGCCGGGCGGCAGCTTTGGCGGATCGCTGCAAGCGTTGCTGGCGACGCGGCGGAATCGCACGGGACTGAGACCGCGCCAGCAAACAGCACGCCGAAATGGGCTGCGACAAAGTCTACCCCATTGGGCAGCACAATCATGATACGCTCGCCGGGCGCTACGCCTTGCTGCGTCAACCAACCCGCGACCTTCAAGGCGCGCTCAGCCAGCTCGCCATAGGTCAGGACTGTGTTTGCATCCGACACCGCCTCGCGCTCAGGGAAGCTTTCAGCCCCGCGCAGGATAATGTCGGACAGCGAAGTCATGCGTAGCGCTTGGCCGTATCGATCAGATCGCCAACAGTTTCGATTTCGATCGAATCGCCGATATCAAAGCTGATCTTGAGCTCGCGCTCGACAGCCATCAGCAGATTGACGTGCCGCAGCGAATCCCATTCAGGAATATCACCCGCGGCAAGGTCTTCAGAATAGGTGCCTTCGTCGATCCGCAGGGTCGCAAGCACCACCGATTTGATTTTCTCTTCCATCATTTCCTTTTAAACACCCCTTTAGCTGGAACCCCGATCACCGTTTCACCTGCCGCAACATCGCCGACCGCGAAGGAATTGCTGGCGATCGCAGCGTAATCACCAACCGTGCAGGTCGGGTAAATCGACGCATTGCTGCCAAGATATCCGCCTTCCCCGATGATGCAGCGGCCCGTCACCACGCCGTTCGGCGAAACCTGCGCGTAATCTCCCAGACGGGCTTCGTGCCCGACCACAGAGCCTACATTGAGGATCACATGCTGACCGACTGCGGCTTGCGGCGCGACCACGGCGTTGGCGGCGACAAAGGTGCCGGCGCCAAGTGTTGCATGCGGCGATATGTCTGCTTTGGGACTTACCAGCGTTGCTGCGGCGAGCGCTTGTGCGGCAAGCTTGCTCGCGAGATCTCGGCGCGCTTTGTTATCGCCGACTGCGATATGGATAAAAGTGTGCGGCCCGCAGGTCGCGGCGATTTCGTCCGGGCGACACAGCAGATCATAAGACGTCGTCTCGGCAGCGGCACCGGCCATCCGATCGTCCGCAAGGCCTATAATCCGCCAGTGGGCACCCTCGCCTGCTTCCATCGCTGCATGATTGATCGCTTCGACACATCCAAGCACTTCAAGCGCGAACCCGCCTGCACCGACGATCACCAGATCGCGCGTCCCGCTCACGAGGCTGGCTCCGCGCTTCGCAGGGCTGCCAGGCTGCGTATGCCAGGGCCGGCTTCAACCAGTTCGACCAGCAGATTGCCTGGTCCAACGAGCCACGCGATGAGGCGGCCATCAAACGCTGCGCCCGGCACAGGACGACTGAGTGGCATGAAGCCATCGCTACGCAGACGGGCAAGATCGTCTTCAATCCCGTCGCTTTCATAGCAGATATGGTGGAGCGAAGTCCCGCGTTCGAGCGCGGCGGTCAGCTTGCTTTGCGCGCCAAGCGGTGTGACCAGTTCAACCCAATGGTTTGCGTCTGGCAGTCGCAGAAACTGCACGCGCGCGGTTTGCTCAACGTCGTCGATCGGGTCGCTTTCAACGCGATAGCCTAAGGCAGACGTGTACGTCGCGACGCTTTCTGCAAGGTCAGCGACCAGAACACCCAAATGATGGACTCGGAACCGTGACGGTAACATCCGTCAACCTCCGCGATTTGTTGCGACACCGTTAGCTGAGTTACGTACCATTACTTATGCATGCAAGCCGCAGATGAGATAGTGTCTCAAATTGAGCGTTTAGCCTTGCGGACAGGCGGAATTGCGCGGTTTTGCCCGGAAGAGGTATCGTCTGATCCCTCCGAGTAAATGCAAGTGGATAAGGCTGAATCGAGAGTTGGCTGGCTTGACCGATCGGTCAATGTGTCGCCAGCCTCGACCTACAACAATAATGCCAACCAGACCGGGCTGGTTACACGGGCTGGTGACCACGCATTGCTTCGGGAAATGGTGGGCAGGGCTGGATTCGAACCAGCGTACGCTTGCGCGGGCAGATTTACAGTCTGCTGCCTTTAACCACTCGGCCACCTACCCACACCATTCGAGGATGCAAAACGCCCGCGCCAAACTGGCGCGCCGCTGCCGAGACGCGCCCCTTTGGCGAAGCTGCGCTTGCCTGTCAATGGGTCGGCTGGCAGGGCGCTCAGACAAACACCTGTGCAGGGACGATAATGGCCAAAGGAGAAAAACGTCGCGCTTTGCGCGGCCGCGCCGGGCGCATGAAAGGCGGACGCGGATCAGGCCGCGCCAGCGCGGGCCACGTTCGCCTGTGGGGACGGCATGCGGTTGAAGCGGCGCTGAAGAACCCGGCCCGCCAGCACCGCAAATTATGGGCCACACGCGAAGGGGTCAGCGCGCTTGACGGTGGGTTGCCACCTGATTTTCCGATCGAATATGCCGATGTGGCGGATTTGGCTCGGCTGGTCGCGCGCGATGCCCCGCATCAAGGTCTGGTGCTGGAATGCGAGCCGCTCGATAATCCGTTTCTGGACGAGCTGGCGACTGGCGATCCCGCTCAGCCTATCGTTGTGCTCGATCAAGTCACCGATCCGCATAATGTCGGCGCAATCCTGCGTTCGGCTGCTGCATTTAACGCCGCAGCGATCGTGACGCAGGATCGCCATGCCCCGCCCGAAAGCGGTGTGGTCGCAAAATCGGCATCTGGCGCGCTCGAAACTGTCCCTTGGATCCGCGTGGTCAACCTCGCTCGGGCGCTCGATGAACTTGCCGAAGCGGGGTATTGGCGGATCGGATTGACCGGTGAGGCTGACGCGACGCTTGCCCAAACCCTGACCACCGGAGCGGTTGCGCTGGTGATGGGCGCAGAAGGCGAAGGAATGCGGCACAACATCGCTGCGCATTGCGACGCGCACGCGCGGCTGCCGATATCCTCAGCTATCGAAAGCCTCAATGTTTCGAATGCCACTGCAATCGCGTTATACGCCGTCGCAACGCGCAAGCTAACCGAAGCTTAATCCTGCCATGAGAGGTGTCTGCGCATGATCGATGCTAAACCCTTCCGCCTAGCCGCAACCGGCCTTCTCGCAAGCCTTTCGCTGCTGCTGACAGGGTGTTTCATAACGCCCGGCAAGTTCACGTCCGAATTGGAGCTCAGCGAGAACGGCGATTTCACCTTCTCCTATGACGGTGAGATCTTCTTCCTCGCATTGGCCAATCTCGCCAAGCTTGGCGCCGCGAACGAACAGTTTAAGCCCAGCGAGTGCTATGTCGATGCAACCTATGAAGTGCGCGACTGCACCGCCAATGAAATCGAAGGTCAGCGCGCAGAATGGGAAGCGGGCGCTGAAGCGCGGGCAGCAGAAGCCAAGCAGCAGGCCGAGCAAATGTCGGCGATGATGGGCGGGATTGATCCTTCCGATCCTGAAGCGGTCGAAGAGCTCACCCAGCTATTGCTTCGGCAAAAGGGCTGGAACAGGGTCGAGGCGAAAGGCGATGGCGTGTTTGATGTCAGCTATGAAGTCTCTGGCACGCTTAGCCACGATTTCATGTTCCCCGTGATCGAAGGTTTTCCCACCACCAATCCGTTCGTGCAAATCTTGTTGCGCGATGGCGATGTTGTGCGGGTCAATGCTCCAGGCTTCGGCCCGCAAAACGAGAGCAACGCGATGGGCGGAATGCTCGGCGGGATGGGAGCGATGGCAGGGCTAGCCGCGATGGGCTCGCCAAATTCAAGCAACGACAAAATGCCAGAATTCCCGATGGTCGAAGGCACTTTCCGAATTGTCGCCGCCGAAAGCGCCAGCATCCGCGCGAACAACACCGATGAAGGGCCGAGTACCGGGGCAGAAGGTCAGGTCTTGAGCTGGGATATCTCTGCGCGCAGCACAGCGGCGCCGACCGCACTGATCGATTTGTCTCAGTAAATACCACGCAACAGCGCTTCAAAAGAAAAACCCCGCCGATCACAGGACCGGCGGGGCTGAAATTGATGTCTGGCGCGAGGCGAAGCGCCGTTTGGTCTCGTCTTAGTTGACCGAATCCTTAAGGCCCTTGCCCGCTTTGAACTTGGGCTGGTTGGACGCCTTAATTGTCATCGGTTCGCCAGTACGCGGGTTGCGTCCGGTGGAAGCTTTGCGCTTGGCCACAGAAAAAGTGCCAAACCCGACCAGTCGCACTTCGTCGCCGCTCGACAGGGCCTTGGTAATGGCATCGAATACGCCTTCTACAGCGTTTGATGCATCATTTTTTGAAAGACCACTGGTTTCGGCAACTGCACTGATCAGATCGTTCTTATTCATATTGGGAACCCCCTCATCTTTGGAAATGTACACTTTCTTCGGTGAATCGCCTCTCCGAAAGCGCACACGATGAGCGCTTTTTGGAGAGGCTGTCAAAGGCAAATGACGCGGAAATGCGTGGTTTTTTCAAAATCCATCGGGTTTTGCGACGAATTGAGGACAAGAGCGCCGGTCAGCGCGGCATGGCTTCAGAACACGTATCTCCGGCAATCATTAGGTCCGTCGCAGCGAGTCGCTGACGACGCGCGCGGCTTACCTCATCAATGCGCGGTTGGCACGTCAGAACCGCCGGAAAGTGTGCCGGTGCCGCCGGATGCAGGTTGCGAAGCGAGATCATCGGCTTCGCTCCACTCAATTGGAGCTGGCATATCGATCAGCGCCAATTCCAAGACCTGATCGACATGGCTAACCGGAACGATCGTAAGTCCCTCTTTCACGTTATCGGGGATCTCGGCGAGGTCTTTCACATTCTCTTCCGGGATCAGCACAGTCTTGATCCCGCCGCGCAGGGCTGCGAGCAATTTCTCTTTGAGACCGCCAATCGCCAGCACGCGGCCCCGCAGAGTGACTTCGCCTGTCATCGCGACATCTGGTCGCACAGCAATGCCTGACAGCGTCGAGACAATCGATGTGACCATGCCGATGCCAGCGCTTGGGCCATCTTTCGGGACAGCGCCTTCAGGCAAGTGAATATGCACATTGCGGCGCTGGAACAGGCTCGGCTTGATGCCGTAAGCTGGCGCGCGCGACTTGACGAAGCTGAAGGCGGCCGCAACGCTTTCGTTCATCACTTCGCCAAGTTTGCCGGTGGTTTTAACCTCGCCCTTGCCGACCGTCGTGACACTTTCGATTGTCAGCAATTCACCGCCGACCTGCGTCCATGCAAGACCGGTCACTGCGCCAATCTGCGCCTCTTCTTCCGACGTCCCGTGCTTGAATTTGCGCACCCCGGCAAAGTCGCCGAGATTGTCCGGGGTGATGGTGACGCTGGTCGCATCGCCTTCAAGGATCTTGCGCAGGCTCTTACGCGCCAGCCGGGCGATCTCGCGCTCCAGCGTGCGCACTCCGGCTTCACGGGTGTAATAGCGGATGAGATCGCGCAGGCCCTCTTCGGTCAGCTCAAACTC
>JBCCJD010000044.1:0-26612 GCA_039027955.1 Pseudomonadota bacterium | reverse complement strand
TCGCCGTGATCAGGCTTCGCGGCGATCGCAGCCCGATAACTTGCGATCGCGTCCGCCTGGGCGCCGGTGGTCTTAAGCGCATGACCTCGACTGGTGAGCGTCGCAGGGTCACTCGGCAATTGCGCAAGGACCTTGTCGAACAGCTTTAGCCCTTTGTCGTAGTCTCCGGCCTGCATGCTTTCGATCGCCAGGCGTGACTGAAACAGCGGATTTTTGGGATCGCGCTGATGCAGCGCCTCCGCCTCCTCCAGCGCCTTTGCGAAGTTCTGGCGCCGCCGCAGCGCATCGATGTAATCAAGCCGCAATTGGAGGTCGTCTGGCGCAAATACGACTGCGCTTTCCAGCAGGAATTCCGCTTCATCGAGGACCCCGAACTCGATCCCGATTTTCGCAAGTAAGCGCATACCTTCGACATCTTGAGGACGTCGTCTAAGATAGTATCGGCAGATTTCTTCAGCGCGCAGCAGCCGGCCTTCAGCCAAATGATTTGTCACCGCGACGAGTTCGCGCGGCAAATTGGCGAGCCGCTCGCGCTGAGCCGCAGCGGCCTGCGCTTCGGCCGGACGATCTGCTTCGGCTTGCAATCGGGCCTGTTCGCGCCAGCTAGCCTCCAGCGATGGGTTAAACCGGGTGGCTTGCACGAATGCGGCTAACGCGCCGGCGGCATCTCTTTGCGCCAGCGCTAGATGGCCTTGCTCCTGCCAAGCGCGGCCATATTGAGGCATCGCCTCGTGTAGCTTGGACAGATGATCAGCCGCCGCTTCGAACCGGTTCAAATATCGCGACGCCACGGCGGCGATGTAATGCGCATCACCATCGTCCGGATTATCCGCCAAAACCTCACCCGCCAGCGCCAGACCAGCGTCAAACCGGCCCGCCTGCAATTCGCTCTGCGCGCGTTTCAGAGTGGTGTCGCGAGTGCTCACAAGAAGCCCCTAAAGAAAAACGGCGAGGAGAGCCAAGCCCGCCCCGCCGCTTCTACTTCCTTAGGAGGAAAGATCAGTAGTCGAAACCGACCCGAACACCGACCGTCAGCGGTCGATTGACCACAATCCGGGGACGGTCATTGCCGAAATTGCCCGAAATCTGAGCGCGCTCATCGGAGAGGTTCTCCCCGAAAATCTCAAAGCTCCATTGATCCGCTCGCACGCCTGCCGAAAGGTCGAACGTGGTGTAGCTATCGAGCTCGAGCTTGTTGATCTCGATCACATCAGTGAACTTTTCCGCAGAATAGGTCATCTGCGGCTGAATGTAAGCCTCGAGCGTGTCCGACAGATCCCATTCATAGCGCGCCCGAATGTTCCCCTGGAAACCGGGCGCATAAGCGAGTTCTGAGCCGACCAACACGTCATTGGTTGGGATGAGAACTTCGGTGATCTCGGTATCGAGAATCGAGAAAGCGCCTGCCAAACTGAAACCGGGAAGCGAGAATGGCGCGATCACGAAATCCGCTTCGATCCCATAGATCTCGGCATTGGCCGCGTTATCCGAAAAGAACAGATTGGTGATCGACGGATCGAAAATCTGCGTTTGCAGATTGGTGATGTCAACGAAGAAGGCTGAACCGTTTAGGCGGAACTGGCCATCGATCAGGTCCATTTTCCACCCGAATTCGTAGTTCTGCACTTCATCCGTATCGACCTCGAACGGCACCACAAACGGTGGCGGGCCAAGCGCCCCGCCGGGGCGGTTCAGCAAGCCAGGACGGAAGCCCTCGGAATAGGTGACATAAAACAGCAAGTCCTCATTGGGGGTCAGCGTAACTGTTCCCTTGAAGATCGTACCCGAAGTCGATGCGGTGTCCGGCGCGCGCAGCGAATTGAAGACCTGCTGCGCTTGTGTGGGAGAAAGCCCAGCTGCCTCGATGTCTGCCAAACTGTCGCCCAAAGTGAAGGTCTGGCGCAGCGCATCATCGCACGAGCCGATAAAGGTGAATTCGCCATTGCCATCGTACAGATCGCTGATGTTAGTTCCGAAGGCGTTTTCATCGACCCCGCTGGTGTTGCAGAACGATCCGTTAGCGCTGCCTTCAAAATCAACTTCGACATCGTAATAGCGCGCACCAAAGGTGGCGGTCAGCAAGTCAGGGACGATATCGAGACTGACTTCACCGAAGATGCCCCATTGTTCGTCAGTCCGGCGAATATCGTTCCTGAAAATCGTGTCAGCTGGAAAGGGACCCGGGTCAGAGAAGAAGCCGGTGGGCTGCGGAAAGTTTGGCGGAAAGCCTCCAAATGGTGCCGCCGCAACATTGCCCGGATAGGCAAAGTCCACGCGTTCCTCGAGGCTGAGATCAGAGTAGAAGCCGCCGCCTTGAAACCGGATACGCCAGTCTTCAGGCGTGCTGAAGCGGAGTTCCTGTGTGAATACCTCGGTTTTCGAGAACGAGTTAATGTAGAGATTTGGCGGCTGGCACGTACCACTCGGTGCATTCGCTCCAGGATAAGTCACTGAGCCATCGCAGATGTAATAGGGAAGGTATTGCCCTGCGAACAAATAATCGGTGTAGTCCGCGCGCTGCTGACTTTCGCGGTCGGTGTAAGCGCCGGTATAGACGACATCGAGCATCGCGATGCGTCCTTCGACCGTCCAACTCGTGTTCGAGAAGTCATCTTCGAGCCGATCAGCTTCGAACCGTTCGATCTCAAGATCATCAAGGCCGTCAAGCTCAGGATCGGCGAAGAAGGTGCCATCGGACTCAAGGCTTTGACGCTGGTGCGACACGCTCACTGACCAATCGGGCGCGAATTCCCAAAGGCCCGAGATGCGGAAACCGGCATATTGGGTGTCGTTGAAGTTGTCTTCAGCAAGGCCGGCATTATCTGCTTCAAGGAAGGTGACACCGGAGAGATCAGCGGTCGATTGGAAACCAGCCCGATTGGCATTGACCGGGACGCCGTTCGAACGGACTGTCCCTTCAGGGCGAAAGCGTGCGCTTTCGGACAGGTCGCGCGTGCCCGGCACATTGTCGATAAAGCCGCCTTGATCATCAAGATAAACGACGCCGCGCAGCGCAAAGCTATCAGTGACGGGCACATTGACCATCACTTCGCCCTGATAGCTTTCTTCGCCGCCTTTGGTGAATGAGACGCCGCCTTTAAAGGAAGCCTCAAACGAGGTGAGATTAGGCTTATTCGTGATCAGGCGAACAACACCCGCCTGCGAACTTGCCCCAAACAGCGTGCCTTGTGGGCCCGAGAGCGCTTCGATCCGTTCAAGGTCGGCGGCATAAACATCGAGATTGCGGCCCGGCTGTGCGAGCGGCTGATCGTTGAGATACAGCGCCACGTTAGGCGCGAGACCTGCGACACCTGCCACGGTGATATTGGGCGTGGTCGAAGCGAGGCCGCGAATATAGATTGTGCTTTGCCCCGGCCCATTGCCGCCAGCAGTCACCGTTGGCAATTGGTCAAGGTAGTCTTCGAACGTATCAATATTCAGTTGGTCAAGCTGCTCTGCGCCAATTGCGGAGACCGAAACCGGTACGTCCTGCAAATCCTCGCTGCGCTTTTGCGCGGTCACGACGATGGTTGGGACCCCGCCGCGCTGTTCCGGCTGTTCGGCCTGCTCTTGCGTTGCGGTATCCTGTGCCACGACCGGCGATGCGGTCGCGATTGCGAGCGCGCTCAGTGACGCGCCGCCAATATACTTCGACATTTTTTAGGCCCCTTTGAGCTTTCGAACGGGTCGCGATGCGGAAGTGCACCAGCGTTACCCAAGAAACGGGCGCGCGCGATTATGACCAGCGCACGAACCGTGTTTCGGGTAACAAGCTCTCATTAGGGTGGCCACAGTCAGCGGGTAAGTTTTGATGAAGCTGCGCCAGCTTGTTGTAAAATAACAACACAATCATCATTCGAAAGTTAATTTTGAGTATATCTCAAGTCGATTTTCAAGAATTGAAATCTCTCTGTATTTATCCTTTAAAAACGCATTCTCGAAGATAGAATTATCAAGTATGAAAAATTAATACGGCACACAATACTTGTAGAGATATATTACACTGTGCTTATTCCGCCGGACTTGCTCTTCCGTCCCAGTCCTCACAGGCTTGAGCGGTAGTCGGCACGCCGTGGTGCTTGCGGATCAGATCGAAGGTAACTGCCTTTATGATCGCAGCGCACATCGCCAAAACGACAAAAGAAAATGGCAAAGCGCCGATGATCATTGTAATGCGGATTGCATCAATCCCGCCAAGGAGCAGCATCGACCCGACGACAAAAGCAAGCGCCATCCCCCAGAACAGAATATGAAAGCGACGACCACCTTCGTCCTCGCCAGCCCCATTGATGGTGTTCACAATAAGGATTGCGCTGTCTGCTGAGGTTACAAGATAGGTCATAAGCAGCACTACGATGAGGCCGGATGCCATCAAGGCGACGTTCGGGCTTAGCAGGACTGCAAGCGTTGCGTATAATTGGTCGGAAATTCCAGTCTCTAGAATGCGCCCTTCGGCAATGCCGCTCAATTCGAGCTCGATCGCTGTTCCACCGACTAGCGCCATCCATAAGAAGCACATCAAGGATGGTATAATAGCGACCCCAAGGATGTATTCGCGGATCGTCCTACCACGCGAGATTCGGGCAATGAACATCCCGACAAACGGTGCAAAGGCAATCCACCAGGCCCAATAGAAAATCGACCAGTCGAGTTGCCATTGGACAAGGGCTTCTGTGGTGTCGGTCCCGTCATTGCTAAACAGAGTCAAGGATTGTTGCGGCAGCGTGACGACATAATCCCAAATGCCAATTCCAAAGAGACTGAGGCCGTAAAGGCCTGACCCAAGTATCGCGAACACACCGAGCAAGGCAAAAGAAAGTGCCATGTTAAGGTTGGACAACCACTTGATCCCGCGCCCGACGCCCGACAGCGCGCTCAGGGTGGAAGCTCCGACAAGCACAAGCAACGCAACGACGATAGCCGCGCTTGAAGCATTACCATCGCTGGCAAGGAGCCATTCGCCAAAACCGAGCCGGTGCAGACCGGTCACAAACTGTTGCACGCCAAGCCCCATGGTGACTGCGACGCCAAGGATTGTTGCCACAACGGCCACGACATCGACGAGATGGCCGAATGGGCCTGACATTGTTTTGCCGAACAGCGGCGCAAGACTGGAACGGATCGTCAGCGGAAGTCCGCGGCGATGCGAGACATAACCGATTGCAAGGCCAACCAGCGCATAGGTGCACCATGCTCCAAAACCCCAATGCAGGAATGTGTATATGTAAGCAGGACGCACCGCTTCGACTGACCCTGCTTCGATGGTTCCGCGAATAATGTCAGGATTACTGGTGAAATGCGCTAGCGGCTCGCCGGTTGAATACGTCAACATGCCGATGCCGATGCCGGCGCCAAACAGCATGGACACCCAGGAAAACCTTGAAAACTCCGGCTCTTCACCCGGCGCTCCGATGCGCAAAGAACCGATCTGCGGGATCAGTGCCAACAAGAAACACACCACAATCAGCGCGGCGACGAGATAAACGTACCATCCGCTGAAGGTCGAGATGATCGTGACATTGGCCGCGTTAAGCGTGTCCATCGCGTTCACGGGAAAGAAAATCGCCCACATGATGATGAGCGACACGATCACCTTAGCAGGGATAGTGACTTCCCGACTGAACCCATCGTAGAACCCGCGATCATGGGTATCGATCTGTAAATCCACCATCGGCGGATCAATCGGAAGATCATCGAATGTCGTTACGTCAGCGCGTTCGCTGTTCATCAAAGCCCTGTCTCGGCAGCGTCATTAGCTCTAAAGAGCCTGAGCGCGGACATCCGCTCGCTACCACCACCTGAAATTTCAGTGTGGGGCCTTACCTAAAGCGCTGCGAGGCTTTTGCAAGTCTGACCTGCCCCGACGGCCTCTTGTTGGGACAGGTGACTGATCAGGCCGCGATTGCCTCTTCAGCTGCGTCGCTCCAGCTGAGGCCGCGTTTGTATCGACCATCGATACGCCCATCTTTTAGTGTAAAGAGATGCAACCAACCATTATCGAACAACGCACGCACTTCGGGATGGCGTTCAAGCACATCCAAGATTTGTTCGCGCGGCGCTTCGATCATCACGGACAGGCGCAGCGGCTCATGCATCAGTTTTTCACCGTCATGTACCGATTGCCAAGGCAGACCGGGTCGCAGGCGACCGCTATTGCCTTCGATAACGCCGATCCCGCCAACTACGTTGTGGATCAGCTTGTTTCCACCGCCAAACACGTCTGGCGCTACACTCGAGCCGTAATATTGCAAGCTGATCCAACTGCCGACAACCACCGGGGCTGTGATGATTAGTTCAAGGGTCGAAAACTCAGCATCGTCCTGCCAATCGTAATTGTGCAGGAAGGCGCGGCCGCTCAAATCCTTGCCAGCAGTTGCTGCACGGGGAGCTGCGATAAAGGCAGCGCATCCGGCCAGACCCCATTCGGGCCGTACCTCAGCCCAGTTTCGCGCGCGCTGTGCGACGGTGTTCCATTTCGAGCCTGGCAGACGCAAAGCACGCTCAGCCCGAGCCACTTCGCCGGCTTCATGCAGCCAATCGCGCACAACCTGAAGATCCTGACCAAAGTCCTCGACAATGTCCTCATCGTAGATCGTGACGGTATCTGTCGTGGTGTCATGCAGCCCAGCGACGAACAGGGTATTTGCCGGAACCTCGATGCCGCGTTCCTTGAGACCGGCTCGCGCTTCTGGATCGTTCAGCAAACCCGCAAGCACCCGCGCGGACACGTCGCCTGCATGTCCACCACAAGCACCGCAGTGATACGCGCTCTCATGCGGGTTATTGGTCACATTGCCGCCATGGCCGAGAAGCAGCACCACCTGCCCGAAATCGCGCGTCATGCTCATAGCGCCAAGCACTTTGGCGGCCGTTTCACCCTTAGCCTCAGCCGAAAGGCCACCTATCACTTCCGGCATAGGATCGGACCCACGGCCTTTACCAGCAAGGCCAAGCGCATCACGGACCAGCTTTACAGCATACAGCGGGCCCATCGATTCAACGAATGCGAAGGAGGAAACGGCCGCTTGCCGAAATCGACCCCAAGCGCGCTTCATGCGAGCTGCGATACGCGTTTCATGATCGGCTGAAGGATCGCCTGCGCTCGTGGTTTCCAGTGCAGGGTTCAGCAACACTGGAAGACGCGATTCAACCACATCAGAGCCGTGCGCCTTATGCGCCAGAGGCAGGCCAAAAAAGCCAGCAAAGCCGATCGTCTCAATTCCGCTATCAACGCTCTCAAGCGCACGACGGAACACTTCCGAACGCACGTCGATACAAAACGCCGCCTGCAAGAAAGGCCGAGCATCACGGGTGTCAGCCCCATCGAGCACCGCGATCAAACCGCGCTGGTGCGACCGCTCGCTTGCATCTTGCAAGATAGCCAAAGCAACCTGATCAGCGGTCGGCGCAACCGCTTCAGCATGTGCGAGGACAACCTCGCTCCAACGCTGTTTGATTTGAGGTACATGCGCCAGCAAAGCCTCTTCCCAAATCAGACGGATCGCGAGCAGGCCCGCTAAATTCGCATCGCTTTCGCCAACCAATTCGGCTTGCCAGAGCAGCCAACGAGCATGCTGCGACCATCCGCCAAGACTCATATAGAGCCGATGAAATGCAGTTTCAGCTGACGCGCCATCGAGACCTAAGGCATCCGCCGCGCTTAGGATTGCTCGCTCCGTGGTATCTGGCGCTGCGGCCACGTGCGCGCAGAACCCATCGAGCCCGGCAATCTCTGGGGTCAGGTCATGCACCGCCCATGCTCGCCACGCGGCAAAAGCTTCCGTCCCGGGAGTAGGCGACCACAAGGCCTGCCCGCGATCGAACTCGCCCGCTGCCCACACGCCAAAAGTCTTGTCGATCACCGAGGGCCAGTCTGTCCCAGTTTCCTCGGCAGCAAGATTGGCGATGGTGGGAAGCGCCGGCGTTACCTGAGTCTGACCTATCGCGCTTGCGAGTAATTTCAGTTTGGCGACGGAAGCCGGCTTGGGCTCTGACGGACAGGCCGCTAGCGCATCCGCGAGATCATCATCGCTTATCTTACCGCTACGGATCGCCTCAGCATATACATCGCCTGACTGCGTGATCGGACGACCGGTAGCCCGGGCCAGCCGTGCTGCAGCATGGCTCAAGTCCTCACCGGTCTGCCCGAGAAACGGATTGACTGCGACAGTCGCATCGAGCGGGAAAGCAGGCGGGATAGCGCGCGCGGCTGCTTCGGCGCCGTTCAGAATTTCTGAAACCCGGACCTGCGTGACTTGCGAATAGTTCGTAAACATCGAGGGCATCTCCGGCTGATCAGTTCGATTTCACGCGACGGAAGCCGCCAATTGCGCGGTCGAGCAAAGCGTTGAGATAAAGGCCATTGGCCAAATGGACCCGCAGTCCGGCAGTAGAGGGGTGATGCGCCCATAGCGGGAATAGAGCCTGCGCGAACGCGACCAGACCGAACGACACGAGTGCGAGCACGATCAAGGCCCATTCAAGAGGTCCAGGTAACGGCGCGCTTGGCAGCATGCTTTCCCACAGGGCTTCTGCCCCGGCCTGGAACGCGAAATAGGCTATTGCGGTCGCTGATGATGTAAGCACGGTGCGTTTAGTCAACTCAACTGGCGCAAGGTCTGCCAGACCTTGTGCGAAAAGGTAGGCAACACCGAAGATGAGGATCGCTCCCATCGCCAATGCCTGAGGGCTTTTGGGGCCGAACACGGCGACAAAAGCGCCGGCGATTACCGCATAGAGAACCAACGCTAAAGCAAAGCTCTTCAGCACAGCGCCCACGCTTGGCACAGCGACCGGTCCGGGGCGCCGAATGCTCGTGACTTCCTGGACCGCTCCGCCAGACGAGAGAAATGCATGCGCCTTATAAAGCGAGTGCGCCACGATATGGAGCAACGCAAGCGTCCACAAACCAAGCCCGCATTGGAGCAGCATGAAACCCATCTGCGCAATCGTGGACCACGCCAGCGCGGTTTTCACAGCGCTCTGCGTAAGCATCACGGCAGCGCCAAACAGAGCGGTCAGGCCGCCAAGCATCACCAATGCGGCCATCGCGCCCGTGCTTGATGAGACGAGCATCGAGGCGGTGATCAGCAAAACTCCGCCGGAATTGATGATACCCGCATGGAGCAGCGCTGAAACCGGTGTGGGTGCTTCCATCACTTCAGTCAGCCAGCCGTGCAAAGGGAACGAGGCAGTCTTGAGCGCTGCAGCGACGACGAGAAAGGCGATTGCAAGGTGACCGATCCAGCCCAATCCAATGGCGTCGACTCCGCTCGCAAGAGAGCTCAACTCCAGACTTCCAAAGCGCACGGACAGAGCGATTGCTGCCAGCAAGAGCATGATATCTCCGCCGTGCCAGACCAAAGCGAACTTGGTTGCCGCCCGGTGCGCTTCACGCCGCTCTGGATAGAAGAGCAGCAATCGCCGCAGCGTCACTCCCACTGCGATTGTCGCGGCAATCAACACAGCAATGCTGGCAGCTTGGACGAACACGAGCACAAATGCCAAAGTCGCCAGCATCAAAGCGTGAAACTGTCCTTCGCGCTCTTCGCCATCGAGATAGGTTCGGCTGTAGCGCATCACGATCCAGCCGATAAACCCAACCAGCAAGGCCATCGTAGCGCTGACCAAATTAGCTCGCATTCCGAGCGCAAGCGGCTCAGCCGCAAGCGCAGTCTGGATCGGCCCAAACATAACAACCTGAACCATACCCGCGAGCGTCAATGCCAGAGCTAAAAGTGCTGCGACCTCTGACAAGCGTGGCAGTACGCCCGGCCGGCGCCCTCGTCGAAACATGGCGAAGGCTGCGACCCCAAGCAAAATAATCGGCGCGAATGAAGCGAATGGGATGGATGCGAGCATGGACAACTCCAAGGAAGATTGGCGCGTCGTATAAGGAGTGGATATCATCAATAATATTTCATAATATATCTTTGAATGTTCTATTTTTTGAAAGTCGCAATATCCTAAATCTGCATCATCTTCGGCTATTCCGCGCGGTGGCACGCGAAGGCAGTCTGACGGGCGCAGCCAGGTCCTTGAATATCTCGCAATCGGCCGTTTCTACGCAAATCAAGATCCTCGAAGCAGCGCTCGGCCATGATCTGTTCGAACGGGTCGGTCGCAGCTTGCAACTAACGGAAGCCGGTCGGATTGCGCTTGATCATGCAGATGAGATTTTTCGCGCCGCCGATCATCTCACGGCCACTCTAAAGGCAGCCGAAGGGCAGCGCCGGGTCTTGCGTATCGGCGCATTAGCAACCCTGTCGCGTAACTTTCAGATGCGTTTCCTTGAGCCTCTGATTGGCCGCGACGATGTTGAGGTGGTGTTACGATCCGGGGCTCAGGAACAGCTTTTGAGAGGACTTCAGGCCTTAGCCCTTGATGTGGTACTGACTAACCTTGCACCGGCGCGCGATGCAGATAGCCCCTATCTTGTGCAACGCCTCGACGAGCAGCCGGTTGGGCTCGTCGGCGCGCCAATCCGTTGTGCTGGCTTGCACAAGGCTTCGCTTGCTGACGTGCTTCGCGACGAGCCAGTGATCCTCCCCACCCCTGAAACGTCTCTGCGCGCGGGCTTCGACGCTTTGTTAGCGAGGCTCGAGATCGTTCCTAGGATCGCGGCCGAGGCCGATGACATGGCGATGATACGCCTGCTCGCCCGAGCCGATATCGGCTTAGCGGTGATCCCGCCTGTTGTGGTACAAGACGAGCTTGCCGCTGGCACTCTCATCGAGCTCCAGCGTCTCGATGATATCACCGAAGTGTTCAGCGCGGTTACGATCCGGCGTCGTTTCCCCAATCCGCTGATCCGGGAACTCCTAGGCTAGCTTCGCTGCACACTGTAAAACATTGCAAAATGGTGCTTGATCGCAAGCGGTTACGCTGGATCGGACGCCTCGCGCGTTGTAGCACTCGCATAACATCCAATACTAGCGGTGTCGGGGAGACACGAGAATGCGCGTGGCGCTCGCAGATGACGAACAGGAACTGCTCGACCAGATCGCAGCGATCGTAGTGGCGGCTGGGCACGAGGTGGAGACCTTCCGTGATGGCTCTGCTCTGCAGCGAGCGCTTCAGCGTGAGACCTTCGATGTCGTTATGCTCGACTGGAACATGCCAGGGCAAACTGGTCTCGACGTACTCTATTGGGCATCGGAACATCTGACTGCCGCCCCACCTTTCATCATGATCACGAGCCGCGATGAAAAAGACGATATTGTCCGCGGGCTCGAAGCCGGGGCAGTTGACTACATCACTAAACCTGAATCCGATGAGATCATCCGCGCGCGCCTCGAAGCTGCTGGCCGCAGGATTGGCGCTGATCAGGCAAGCACGCATGTCCAATACGGAAAGTACCGGCTTGATCGAAAAGCCAAGGCGATAGATTTTGACGGCAAGCCAGTTGCCGTCACGGCCAAGGAATTCGATCTGATCGAGTTGCTGTTCCAGAACCTCGATCGTCCGCTTTCGCGCGGTTACCTGTTTTCCCGCGTCTGGGGCGGCAATATCGAAATCGAAACGCGCACGATCGATGTGCACATTTCCAGGCTGCGTTCTAAATTAGAGCTAAAGCCAGACAACGGATATGTAATCAGAACAGTTTTTGGGTTTGGCTACCGCATGGATGCGTTTATCGAGGAGAACCCCTTTAACGAGTAGCGCATGATCAGACTTTCACAACGCCGATCAGGCTTGCTTTGGCACACTGGCGCGTTAGCGCTTTGCGGCCTCCTGCTCGGTTGTGCAGTTTCCATCGAACCAAGGCTAGCACGTAGCGCCGGGTCTTCGCCGGACTTATCACAATTGCATTTGCTCGCTGCCGATCCGGCTCACCCACAACGTAGCGAGCTGTATCTAGCGCTTCAGAAAAAGCTCGAAGATCGCGGGATCATTGTCTCGCCAGAGGCGCCCGTGATAGCCGAACTGGCGCTATCGATTACCGATGCTTCTGTCGGTCTTTATGCAAGTGAAGCGGGCTCTCCTGATACGAACGCAGCCTCGATGGCCGATCCGCGCAAGCAGAGGTGGTATGATGGCTGCAAAGCGATCAGGGTGGAAGCCAGTCTCGCCGTGTTTGATCGCGGGGACGGCGCGCTTCGCAAGATCAGCGAGGCCGATAGCACTATCTGCGAAGATGCTGCGATCCCAATTGACGAGCTTGCTGCAATCTTGCGCGATGACTTGCTAAGCAATTGAAGCAATTGAAGCAATTGCTCTATTAAACCGTTTCAGCGGGTAGCATTATCCGGAAACGTGTACCTTTGCCTGATGCAGTTTCCACTTCGATCACGGCGCCGTGTTCGTCAACAACCCGCTTGACGTAGGCAAGACCCAATCCAGCACTCGGGCCTGCGGCGTCGTCGCGCGCACCGAAACGGGCATATGTGTCTTCAATCCTTGGCGGGGGTAGTCCCGGACCCTCATCAGAAATTTCGATCACAAGCTGTTGATCGGCTGACCGAGCCAAGCCAATTCGAACAACGGTATTAGGCGGCGAGAACTTTATGGCGTTGCCAAGCAAGTTATCGATCGCGCGCGATATTGAGGACGGATCGACATCGCAGAACTGAGGTTCCTCAGGAATGTCAGTCTCAAGTCTGACCTGCGCACGTTTAGCGCTTGGATAGGCCCGATCCTGCGCCTCGTACAGCAAGGCTCCGAGATCGGTCTCCTGCACATGTACACCGTCATATTCGAGCCGGGCTATCTGTACGAAGTCATCAGTCAATTTGAGCGTCCGGCGGGCCTGCTTTTCGATCCGTGCTAGCCGCTCACCTTCTGGCAGGGCTTGACCCGCTGCGCCAACCAGGCCGACGATGGCGGCTTGCGGCGAGCGCATGTCGTGCGAGAGGAATTCCAGCATTTCGCGCCGTTGTCGCTCGCTTGCGCGTAACCCTGTGATATCGCGCAGCGCTACGATAGCTCCTATGCCGCGCGTCTCGCTATCCGCCGAAGCGAGCAGGAAAACCCGGCCATCAACAAGCTGCAGTTCCTGATCTCCCAAGCTGAACCCGGCATCTTGCTGCTTCAGCAAGTGCTGAAGGCTCACGCCAGCTTGCTGAGTTTCCGATCCGAAGATTGTCTCTGCTCGCTTGTTCATCAAAACAAGACCCCCACCCGTATCGAAGACCAACATGGGATCAGGCGAAGCAGCAAGGACCCGGCGCAGAAAGGTTAGGCGCTCGCGCGTTTCTCCTATCAGAGCACGCATTTGCGAGACCTGACGGGCAACCGGATCGAACCCGGATCCCGTTGCGAACTCATCGTCCTTGTTAGGACCGATGAGTGCCGCCGCTTCGACCTCAAGGAACCGGCTCACTGAACTCAGGCGACGCCATCCCCAGATTGGATATGCGACCAGAATGCCAAGGATAGCAGGAAACACCGGCCACCAGACCTGTGCGAAGATGACCGACACACATGACAACATTGCCAATGCGATGATCAAACCCAAGGAAGCACGCAGCGTAACTTTGGGCGGAAAGCGCCAGAAGACGAGGAACAGCAGTACAATCACGCAAGTCAGCGCCATAGGCACCGAAGGTGCGCCGACCTCACGCACCAGTTGTCGATTGAGAAGCGCGCTTAAAACACTCGCTTGAATCTCTACTCCGCTTTGCAATCGCCCAGCGTAGCTTGAGACCGCATAACGATCACCCAAACCTTGTGCGGTCGCTCCGATCAGCACGACCTTCCCGTCGAGAAACTCACGCGGCACCGTCTCGTTCATCACATCAAGCGCGCTCGCAGTACGAAACGCACCGACAGGTTGCATTGGCGCAATTGGAGCGCGGTCATCTTGCCTTGTAAGCTGAGACCGGCCCGAAATCATGCCATAAGCCGCCTGCGCGAGATGATCGTAGCGCTTCCCGCCGGTCTCGAACGCCAGCTCAAAGCGGCGCACAATGCCATCCGCATCGGGAAACACCGCGACATGGCCAAGCGCATCGGCAGCCTCGGAAAAAGGTGCGAGCGGCATCAGCGGGACCAGCGCATCACTCGTACCCGGCGCAGCTGTAAAGCTGTGCGGCAAGATGATCCTTCCTGCCCGCGCGATCGCCGTACTGAGCTCAGCATCGCTTTGGGACGTGGTGGGATCGACAAAGAGGACGTCAAACACGACGAGTGCAGGATCATATTCGCCTACGTGATCAAGCAAATCAGCGTGGCGCCGACGGTCCCAAGGCCAATTGCCAACCTCGCTCACTGCCCGATCATCAATCGCGATCACGACGATCTCGTCATTGGGCTCTTCAAGGCCGGTATAGAGCGCAAAGTCCAAAAGCGCTGAATCAACCCGATACGTCCATTGCTGTTGCCAAGCGACGAGCACCAGCGACACTGTAGCCAACAACAGCATGGCCCATTCAGCAAGTAGGCGTGAGTTTCTCATTGGAGCATGCCTTGCTATGCGCAATACGCCTTAGTCGGCAATCGTAAGCTCTTGCACTGGCCCCCAAACTTTTATTATATCGCCTTCATCTATTTGGAATGAGGCAACCCGCCAGCGATATTCTCCGCTCTCTAACTCAGAGACTAAAACAGCGGTATTGCGCAAAGCGACTTCGTCTACGAGCAATTGGTTAGGCTGCCCGCTTTGCCAAAGTTGGAACGCATAAAAAACCTCGCCATCGCCTTGAGAGCGCCAAGCAAACTTGAACGCGTCTTCGAGCTCTGAGGGCTCTGCCGACGCCGTCACGCCGGCCCGCTTACGACGAAACGAATAGGCTTTCGAAAAGCCCTCGAGCCCAATTTCGGAAACTGCTCGAGAACGCACAAAATACCGCCCGTCTTCTAGCTCAGGAAACTGCGCAAGCGTCGCCTCGCCGAAAATTTCAGCAACAATCTCGATAAATCCGGCATCACGCGCGAGCTGCGTGCGATACCGAGATGCGCCAGCAACGGGTTCGATCTGAAACTCGCTGATCGCCGCGGTCTGGATCCTGCCCGGTTCAACCAGTTCTGGGGCTGGCAACAATTCCTGCGGCTCGCTGATACCGTCTGCTGCCGCAGCGACGCCGAAACCAACCTCAGTGATCTGCTCATCGTTCCCAGCAGCAACCAACACTTGCCCTTCGACCACTTCGGTAAGGTTGCGCTCATCGTCCGGGACAAACGCCACCCGAAAGCCGGTCCCGCGCACTGCCGTGACTGCAATTGGCGTACCAACCCGATAACGGCCGTCCCCTTCGACCGGCGGCGCGACCACTTCGCCGCGCCCTTCGAGCACACGCAACTGAATATCTATCTCATCGTTTATCAAGTAACGCCGTGCGTCGACAATTCGCACACGCGAGTTGGATGGTATCGAGACCTGCGAAGCGCCGCGCCCTGCAATCGAGACAAAGCTGTTGCGACCTGTGCTGATCTCATTGCCTTCAAGCAAAGCAAGACCCAGCGCTGGAGGGATCACCTGACCGCCTTGTGTGATACGCACCGCGCCAGAAAAACTCTGCAATTCAAGGTCTGCCGGACGATACTTCAGCAGGCGCCTTGGGATTTTGAGGACCCGGCCGATCTGCATCAGACGCGGATTGCGCACCCGGTTAAGACGGCGGACTTCTGCAAGCGCAGCCGGGTTGTTGAGGTATTCGGCAGTCAGATCATACAGCGTGTCAGCCGGTTGCACCTCATAACTGATCTCTCCTTGAGGCGCGGCACTGAGGATCGCACCATAGGCCAGCAGCATTCCGGCTAGCGCTGACTTGAGTAAGGCTCGCAGCATGATCTCTCTCTTTAGCAGAATGAAAGACTAGCACCGCAAAAAGAGAAGATCATCCTTCAGGCGCATCCGCAACCTTATTTAACACGCCTGGTTGGAGGTTGCATGCTGCCGCGCTTCGGCCAGTTCAGTAGAAATCGCCAAACTTTGCGCCGCGGCACAAACGCTCCCGATCAGTATAAGAGTCGGCCCGCCCGTCAGGCTGGTCGCAGCTGCAATTGGCAAGAGCCTAAGCTCGGTGTGAAAAATCCGCTCATCAGGCAGGCTCGCATTCTCGATCAACGCAACCGGAGTTTTTGCCGCTAGCCCGGCCGCAATGAGGCCTCGCGCAATGTGAGGGGCAGAACTGCGCCCCATATAAACGGCAATCGTTGCCTCTGGATCAGCCAAAGCGGCCCAATCAATCTCCAGCACAGCCCCTTTGGCGGTGTGCGCTGTCACGAAAGTCAACCGCCGCGCGAGTCCTCGTGTGGTGAGCGAGGTCCCAAGACTGGCAGCAGCCGCACTGGCCGTTGTCACCCCAGCGCAGATCGAGATCACAACACCGTGATCGCGGCACGCCTCTAGCTCTTCATTGGCACGCCCGAAAATCGAGGGATCGCCGCCTTTAAGACGCACCACTCTTTGTCCCGACAGCGCCGCTTTGACAATCAGATCGCAAATCATTGCTTGTGGCACGGAATGCCGACCTGCCCGTTTGCCGACGGAATGCTGTGTGATGTGCGATGGGATCAGCGCCAAAATGGCTTCACTTACTAGCGCGTCGTAAAACACGACATCAGCGGCCTTCAACAATCGCTCGGCCTTGCGCGTGAGCAGTTCGGGATCGCCTGGCCCAGCGCCCACGAGCCATACGCTGCCTTCTGGAAAATCTCTCATTCAGCGGCCTCCCGAAGCTCATCGCGGACCTGTTCAAGCATTCGTGCCAAGACCGGACGGCAAGAGCCGCAATTGGTCCCTGCGCGAGTGCAATGGCCAAGCTGCGCGACGCTGTTCGCGCCACTAACAATCGCCTCGTGCAATTCGAACTCGCCTACATCGTGGCACACACACACAACCGCGCCGCGCTCTGGTGCTGGCTTGCGAGGACGCGCTGCCAGCAGCGCAGCTGGATCAGCGATGGGTCGTCCAAGTTGTGCTGCGATCCAATCGCGTTGGGGAAGCTCACCGCTGCGGGTTAGAAACAACGCGGCCTCAAGCTCTCCAGCTGCATTGCAAACCGCGACACGGCGCATTCCTTTGGCTGGATAGGACACTTCGCTTACCGCGCCTTCAGGCAAATACGCCGCGATATCGAGCGCGGCATCGCCAGCAATCTCGTAAAGCCAGCCCTGCTCTACCCGACTGCGCACCCAATAGGCGCATTGCGGCGCGGCCACAGGTGCACGCGCAACCACAAATCCGCGCCATTCCGTTTCGAGCCGAGCGATGCGCGCAGGCTCGTCCTTAAACCCCGGTTGCCCTGAAATCGGATCTCTGTTTGCGCTTGAGAGCTTTCCCGTACGCCCCGCATTCGCGGTCACATCACTCCAATGCATCGGCACAAATAGCGCGCCGCGTTGCTGGCCGGAGCTGATTACAGCTTGGTAGATCGCTGAACCTTGCGCCGTCTCAACACGGCATAGCTCGTTTTCATCGATGCCGAGCCGCTCAGCATCGTCAGGGTGAACTTCGACCAAAGGCTCGCGCCGATGATGGGCCAGCTTCGCGCTCAGCCCGGTGCGGGTCATGGTGTGCCACTGGTCGCGATAGCGCCCGGTGTTGAGCCGCATCGGCAGCGACGGATCGAGTGTTGGCGCTGATGGAGGCGTAACCGAGACGAGCTGCGCCTTGCCGCTACGCGTTGGATATCCGCTTGCCAGGGGATGCGCCCCACCCCAGCGGAAAGGCGCCATCTCCTCGTATTCTTCGTCAGAGCAATCTGCCCAATCAGCCAGGTGAAGCTTGCGACCACGCGCTGCGGCCAGCCCCGTCATCGCTGCATATTCGCGGAAAACACTGGCCGCATTTGCAAAATCGAACGCTGCCCCATACCCCATAGCACGCGCAACATCAGCGATGATCCGCCAGTCGGCACGCGCGTCACCCGGCGCTTCAAACAGCATGCGTTGACGGCTGACCATCCGTTCGGAATTGGTTACTGTCCCGTCCTTCTCGCCCCAACCAAGAGCAGGAAGCGTGATATCAGCAAGGCGCCCAGTGTCGGTATCAGCCATCACATCAGAAACCACCACCGTCTCGCATATAGCCAGAGCTTCGCGCACACGCGCGGCGGTCGGCATTGAGACAGCGGGGTTCGTCGCCATGATCCACACGAATTTAACATCGCCGCGGTGGATCGCTTCAAACAGATCAACCGCTTTCAGGCCCGGACGGCGGGCAAGCCTCTCAGTGTCCCAAAAGCTCGAAACGGCTGCTCGCTCTTCATCAGAGAATTCCAGATGGCAAGCGAGCGTGCTGGCCAAACCGCCGACTTCGCGCCCCCCCATTGCGTTTGGTTGCCCGGTAATGCTGAACGGCCCGGCACCGCGCCGATTAATGTGCGCGGTGGCAAGATGCAGATTGATAATTGCATTGCCCTTATCGGTTCCGCACCGTGATTGATTTGCGCCTTGGCTAAACAGCGTGATCATCCGCTCGCTTGAGGCCACCATACGTGCAAGTTCAGCAAAGAGCTGCGGGTCAATACCATGATCGGTTGAGCGCGTTTGCCAGAAGTCATCAGGCACTTCGCAGGTTTCGCAGACGCTAGCGCGGTCGATGTCCTGACCCGCCAGCAACGCATCGAACAACGCCACATCACCGTCCGGTTCAAGCGGGATATGCAAATCGGCGCGTTCGGCAGTCTCTGTACGGCGGGGATCAATCACGACGAGTTTCGTCCCGCTCTCTTCGCGCGCGCGCTCGATCCGCTGCCAGATCACCGGGTGGCACCATGCCGTGTTGGAGCCGACCAGCAGGATAAGATCTGCATGATCCAGATCATCGTAAGTGCACGGGACAACATCTTCGCCAAACGCGCGGTTGTGAGCAGCGACAGCGCTCGCCATGCAAAGCCGCGAATTGGTGTCGATATTGCCGCTGCCGATAAAGCCTTTCATCAGCTTGTTGGCGACGTAGTAATCCTCAGTCAGCAACTGGCCAGAGACATAAAAGGCGACGCTGTCTGGTCCGTAACGATCGATGCAATCGGCCATCCGCTGAGCGACTTCGCTCGTGGCGCGGTCCCAGCTGACCCGCTCATCGGCGATCATCGGATGCAGCAGGCGTCCGTCGAGACTGACGGTTTCGCCCAAATGCGTGCCTTTGGAACACAGCGCGCCGCGATTGGCGGGATGCGTTTCATCCCCAGCGATGGTTACTGAGCGCTCGCCTGTAACCTGCGCGCGGATGCCGCAACCGACACCGCAATAGGCACAAGTGGTGTTTACGGCTCCCACTGCGCTGCTCAGGCTACCTGCCGGGCCAGGATCGCTGCGCGGTCAAGCCAGATGCGCTCCGCTTCAATCTTCAGCGGAATGGTCGGCGTGCAGCCCTCATCTTCGCCAAGCGCTTCACCCGATTTGAGCGAGATTTTCCAATTGTGCAGCGGGCACGAAACGCTGTCGCCGTGGACTATGCCTTGCGACAGCGGGCCGCCCTTATGCGGGCACTTGTTGACCAGCGCGTAGAACTCGCCCCCGATTGTATGGAAGATCGCAATCTCATCCGCGCCTTCGACCGGCACAGTACCCGCCATGCCCGGCTCGATCGCATCAACAGCGCAAATGGCGACCCAGTCTTGTGAGCTTGGGTGGCTCATTCGGCGGGCTCCACCAGTTTGATCGCGCCGTCTGCAGGAGGACCAGCGCTGATCGAGCCGACATGGCTGTGCAAGTCCGCGCGGTCACCAGCGGCCCGCTGCGCCCACGGATCGTCCTGCATGAATTGCTGCGAATAGCGGAACCGCGCGGCAAGCTCTGCCACAGCGCCCGGATCATCGTAGAGCTGCGCTTTGATCCAATCGAGCCCTTTACGCTCCAACCATGGCGCGGTGCGTTCAAGGTAATGCGCATCCTCGCGATAGAGCTGGACAAAAGCGGCACAGTGCTCAAGCGCTTCTTCCTCGGTATCGACGCGGGTCAGCAGATCAGTCGCGCGCACTTTAATGCCGCCATTTCCGCCAATGTGAAGCTCATAGCCGCTGTCGACGCAGACCACGCCAAAGTCCTTAATCGTCGCTTCAGCGCAGTTTCGTGGGCATCCGCTGACCGCCATCTTGAACTTGTGCGGCATCCAGCTGCCCCAGCTCATCCGCTCAAGCTTGACACCCAGACCCGTGGAATCCTGCGTGCCAAAGCGGCACCATTCTGAGCCGACGCACGTCTTTACCGTGCGCAGAGATTTGCCGTAGGCGTGTCCCGAGACCATCCCGGCAGCGTTCAGGTCGGCCCAGACCGCTGGCAGATCTTCCTTCTTGATACCAAAGATGTCGAGCCGCTGGCCGCCAGTGACCTTGACCATGCGCGCTTCGTATTTCTCGACCACATCAGCAATCGCGCGCAGTTCGCGCGGATTGGTGATCCCGCCCCACATGCGTGGGACGACCGAGTAGGTGCCATCCTTCTGGATGTTGGCGTGCAGGCGCTCGTTTACGAAGCGGCTTTTCTGATCGTCAACATATTCGCCCGGCCATGCGCATAGCAGATAATAGTTCAAAGCCGGGCGACACTTCGAGCAGCCATCAGGCGTTGACCAGTGCAGCTCCTGCATGACTTCGGGGATCGATTTAAGGCCCTTGTCAAGGATCAGCCGCCGCACATCATCGTGGCCAAAGCTGGTGCAGCCGCACATAGAATGGTCGTGCTCTTCAACCTCGTCACCGAGAGTGAGCGTCAGCAGGCTTTCGACAAGGCCAGTGCACGAGCCGCAGCTTGCCGATGCCTTGCAGGTCGCGCGCACCGCATCGAGACTGCTCGCACCTTCATTGATGCAGCCGATCACCTGCCCCTTGGACACACCGTTGCAGCCGCAGATTTCTGCGTCGTCCGACAATGCTGCAACGGCGGCGTTAGGGTCCGCCAGCGCCCCTCCGGACGCGAAGGCCTGACCAAAGATCAGCGCCTCTCTGATGTCGGACACATCCTCCTCGTTCTTGAGCAGATCAAAGTACCAATTGCCGTCCTGGGTATCGCCGTAAAGCACAGCGCCGACGACCTTGTCGTCTTTCACCACGACCCGTTTGTAGATGCCGCGCGCCGCATCACGCATGACGATATCTTCACAGTCCTCGCCGCCCGAGAAATCGCCAGCTGAAAACAGGTCAACTCCAGACACTTTCAGCTTGGTTGAAGTGACTGAACCTTCATAGCCTTTGGGTTTAGCAGCAAGGCCGGCAGCAAGCGCGCGGCACATTTCCCAAAGCGGAGCGACGAGGCCATAGCATTGCCCTCGGTGCTGGACGCATTCGCCGACCGCCAGAATGCGAGGGTCAGACGTGACCATGTGATCATTGACAACGATGCCGCGTTCGACTTCGAGCCCGCTATTCGTCGCTAGCGTCCCGTTAGGCCGGATGCCCACGGCCATCACCACCAAGTCGGCCTCGATCTCGGTCCCGTCTTTAAGCTTCACACCGCCGACACGTCCGTCCTTGTCGACTATCTCGCCGGTGTCTGCGCCGGTCATGATCGTCATGCCGCGCCCTTCGAGCTCCGATTTCAAAAGAAACCCAGCCGCTTCATCAAGCTGGCGCTCCATCAGCGTCGGCATCAGGTGGAGGACAGTAACGTCCATCCCGCGCAAAGACAGGCCATGCGCGGCTTCCAAGCCCAGAAGTCCGCCTCCGATAACAACCGCTTTAGTGCTGATTTGCGCAGCGGACAGCATCGTCTCAACGTCGTCGAGATCGCGGAAGGTAACCACGCCGGGCAGGTCCTTGCCGGGTACCGGGATAACAAAAGGATCGGAACCGGTCGCGATCAGCAGCTTGTCATAGCTTTCTATTTTGCCGCCGCGCGAGACAACCTGGCATGCCTCGCGGTCGATATGGATGACCGGATCTCCGCTTATGAGCGTGATGCCGTGTTCATCATACCATTCAGCCGAGTTGATCACGATTTCGTCAAAGGTCTTTTCGCCCGCGAGTACGGGCGAGAGCATAATGCGATTGTAATTGACGCGTGGTTCGGCACCGAAGATCGTGATTGCATAGCGGTCTGGCTGCAGAGCGAGGATTTCCTCCACCGCGCGGCAGCCAGCCATCCCGTTGCCAATCACGACCAACCGCTCGCGGCTTTCTAGCCGATCACGCTGATCAAATCCGGTTTGCACATTCACTTCATTGCTCTCCGTTTACGCCCGCAGCTCGCCTGAGCGCGGTCAAAAACTAATCCCTGCCTGTAGTGTGAACCGCTCCGTATCGACGGCGAAGCTATCGGCCTGGTAGTTGCCGTATTTTGCCAGCAATCCAACAGGGCCCACTTTGAACCGGACGACCGCGTCGAACTCGGTTCCGTAGTCGATCCCGCCAAAATCGCTGTCGAATTCATGATAGGTTACGAGCGCAGTGATCCCGCCGGGCAGGCCTGGAACCTTGAAGTTCTTCACGACCCGGAAGTTGGTATCCCGCAGGCCCGTGGCAGGGGTCACCAGGAACAGATCGGCAAAGCCATTAAACTTGTGGGCAGTTGCGAGCGGTGTCTGGAACGCGGCAATGCCATCGTCGCTCCCCAGCTCCTCGTATTGTCCGCGCAGAGTGAAGCCCGCGACTTTCAGACTGCCTTCGGCAAGGAGATAGTCCGCGTCATACGTAACTGGATTGCTGCCAATATCGGATTGCGTCGCATAGCTCGCTTTAAGCCCGATAGTCACCGGTCCGGCCGGGATCGAGCCGCTTGCCGTCAGGCCGAAAGTGCCGCTCGAAAACGCGACGCGCGTATCGTAATCGATCTGATAGGTATACGCGACGAGCTTGACCTTATCGAGGTTAAGCGCGCCGCGCGCTAGGAAGAGATCGCCTTCAAACTCCTCATTCGGGCTGTCCGAACCGAAGATGGTGCGCTGCGAATTGGCATAGCTTGCATCGATTTCGACTGGCCCGAATTCAGCTTGCGCGCGCACGGCATCAAAGGTCTGTTCGTTCTGCCGCCACACGACATTGCCGAGAAAACGGGCATCATCGTGGATGATCCGTTGACGCCCGACTGTGAGGCCAAAGCCATCCTTTTTGTAGCCGATATGCAAGCGGTTGAGTTCAGCGGTTTCCGGATCAGCGATCACCGGAAACGGTTCGATCCCGTTGCTGGGGATGGTATCGTTGTAACTGTCGTCGAGCGCCCCTGTGAATTCACCTTCTGCCAGCAGCGAAAAGCCGTCTACTTTCAGCTCTGCTCCGGCACGCGCGCGGATCGTCACAGACGAAGCGTTATCGGGAAACGTCGGCTGATCCGCGGTCTCGATCCGGAAGCGCGCATCAAGCAGCGGGTCAAGCGTAACCCCTTCGCTCACTTCGATCGGATCAAGCGGTCCCGCCAGAGCGGGCGAGGCCATGCCAAGGCCAGTAAGAATTGCAAGCAGACTAACACTGTGACGCATGAAGACCCCCTGCGCCCCGTTGATTGAGGCGTTGTTTTTGTTGGGAAGCCGAGCGCCATTGCTCGCAAAAATACGGCTCAAACAGCCGCCGGAGAGGTGTGGCATAAGAAGGAGGCGCCATTGCCAAGACCTTCACCACAAATTCACTGATCAGGCCGCCTGAGCGGTCGGACCGTGATCATATTCAGCAAGGAAGTGCAGCACTTCTTGCCGATATTGATAGAATTGCGGATGTTCGAGCAAATCCTTGCGAACGCGCGGTCGCGGCAGATCAACTTTCAGCACTTTGCCGATCGTCGCGCGCGGACCATTGGTCATCATCACCACCCGATCAGCAAGAAGGATCGCTTCATCGACATCGTGAGTGACCATGATCGCAGTAACCTTGGTGCGGTTCCAGGTTTCGACCAGCACGTCCTGCAGATCCCAACGCGTGAGACTGTCAAGCATCCCAAAGGGCTCATCGAGCAGCAGCAGACGCGGCGAAAGCGCAAAGGCCCGGGCAATCCCGACCCGTTGGCGCATGCCGTTAGACATTTCCGCGGCGAGCTTTTCCTTCGCTTCAGCAAGGCCCACCCGGTCGAGGTAGTAATCAACGATATCGCGCCGTTCCGCTTTGCTGGCATGGGGGTAGACCCGCTCGACCCCGAGCGCGACATTCTGCCGCGCCGTCAGCCAAGGCATCAGGCTCGGCGCTTGAAACACCACGGCCTTGTCAGGGCCTGCCGTCTCAATCTCGCGGTTATCGAGCACGATCCCGCCGCCGGTGATTTCATTGAGCCCCGCGGCCATAGTCAACACGGTCGACTTGCCGCAGCCTGAGTGCCCGATGAGCGAGATGAACTCGCCTTTATCCATCAGCAGATTGAAGTTCTCGACCACTTTGAGCGGCCCCTTGGGGGTTGGGTAGACCTTGTCGAGCTTGAAGAATTCAAGATAGCGTTTCTCAACCGCACTCTTGGCGGCTTCCTGATAGGCACGCGGCGGAGCATCCGCTTCGCCTGGCGACAGGTCGAGCGGCGTCACATTGGGCAAGTCAATCGCGCTTTCGCCAACCGTACCGCTCTCGGCATTCAGCGAGCCGAGATAACCGACGATTTCCTTGCGCAAAGCTTGATAGCCAATGTCATCGTTGATCGCTTCGCGGTCGCGCGGGCGCGATACATCGACGTCCCAAATCCGCCCGATCCTGGCCGCTGGTTCAGGCGTGAGCACAGCGATACGATCTGCAAGCAGCAGCGCTTCATCGACATCGTTAGTGACAAGCAGGATGGTGCGCCCTTCCTCTTTGCGGATACGCTCGATCTCGTCCTGAAGCTTCGCCCGGGTGAGCGCATCAAGCGCAGAAAGCGGCTCATCAAGCAACAGGATTTCAGGCTCCATCGCCAAGGCACGCGCCACTGCCACACGTTGGCGCATTCCGCCTGAGAGTTGTGCTGGCTTGCGATCCATTGCGTGATCAAGCCCCACCAGCTTGACCTTTTGCGCGATCAGTTCGGCCCGCTCAGCCTTACTGCGATCCTTGTGCACCGCATCGACCGCCAACGCGACATTCTGCTCAACGCTGAGCCAAGGAAACAGCGAATAGGATTGGAACACAAGCCCGCGTTCCCGATCAGGTCCATCAATCGCCTTACCGCGCAATTTGATCGAGCCGCTATCGGGTTCAACAAGCCCGGCTATGCTCGAAATCAGAGTTGTCTTCCCGGCGCCTGAAAAGCCCAGGATCGCGACGAACTCGCCTTCGCGCACGTCTAAGTCGATGCCATCGAGCACTTCAGTCGTGCCGCCGGTCTTGCCTGTATAGGCTTTGGAAACGCCTCGCAGCGAGAGGAATGCCGTATCGCTCATATCGCCGCCCCTCAAACCGTGCGGTTCTTCGAAGCGAGCGATTGCAGGCCCATCATCAACCGGTCGAGCAGGAAGCCGATAAGGCCGATGACGATTACCGCGAACATGATCCGCGAAAGGCTCTGCGAGCTGCCATTCTGGAACTCGTCCCAGACAAATTTGCCGAGCCCCGGGTTTTGCGCCAGCATTTCAGCTGCGATCAGGACCATCCAGCCCACACCCAGCGACAACCGCATTCCGGTAAAGATATAAGGGAGCGACGCTGGCAGGACGAGCTTCGTCAGCTTCGCAAACCAGCCCAGCCGCAGCACCTTTCCGACGTTGAGCAAGTCCTTGTCGATCGAGCTTGTACCAACTGCTGTGTTGATCAAGGTCGGCCACAAGGAACACAACATCACCACCAGCGCAGAAATCACAAAGGCTTTAGGCAGCAAAGGATCAGCGCTGGTGATCATTGCCGAAATCACCATGGTGACAATCGGCAGCCAAGCGAGCGGGCTCACCGGCTTCATGATCTGCACCAAGGGATTGATCGCAGCGTTGAACCGAGTGGAAAGCCCCGCCATCAAGCCGATCGGCACAGCGCAGATTGTCGCCAGGAAAAAGCCGAGCGCCACGGTCTGCAACGAAGTGACGATCTGGTCGAGAAACGTCGGCGGCCCGGCATAAGTGAAGTCGCGCACCGCGCCAGGATTGCCAGCCGCAATCGCCGCTGCATTGTTGGCGTCTTGCTGTTCGTAAAACGCCGCCTCTGCCTCTTTTGCGGCTGAGTATTCATCATAGAGACCAACGCCCGCCTCTGCGACGGCGACTGGCCCCGGCAGCGTGCCCAGCGATGTATCGACTTGCGGTGCCAGCACTGCCCATAGTCCGAGAAAAGCGGCAATCCCGATAATCGGCCAAACCAACTGCGCTGCATAGGTTTTGAGCGCAGCTGAGACGGGATTGCCGACGCCTACGGCAGGCTCACTCGGCTCAGCTGCGCTCACGGCCTCCCCCGTGCCCATAACGTGATCACCCGCCGCCGGAGTTGTGGCCGCTTGAACCGAGGCGCTGTCAGCAGGTTCAGCAGTCTGATCGGGGTCTACAAATGCGGTGGCCATTGCGGCGCTCCTTTTGGGGGTGAGATCGGTTGGTTTGAGGTTCAAGCTCAGCTGTCGGACACACCGGCAGCGGTTACTTTTTGGCCTTGCTTGAGACCGATCGGAAACTTGCCGAGATAGTCGTTAGGCTTCGAGCCATCGAAGGTAATGCCATCGATGAAACCAGTCTGCTCGCCGCGATACCCATCGGTATCTGGCACGCTTTCAGCAGGGATCACGCCGTCTTCGACGAGCTTGTTGGCGGCTGCGAGGTAGAGATCAGGACGATAGACGGCCTTAGCGGTGTCAAAGTACCACTGGTCGTCCTTGTCATCGGCGATCTGACCCCACCGCCGCATCTGCGTAAGATACCAGATGGC
>JBCCJD010000043.1:0-26991 GCA_039027955.1 Pseudomonadota bacterium | reverse complement strand
GGCCCTTGCGCAGGTCCTGCAACAGCCCGCGTGAGAAGCTGGCGATCATGCCGGGGTTCTTGGCAAGGTGTGCGCAAGCCTCATCGGTGGAATAGCCGCCCGAAAGCGCCACGACGCGCAGCACAGCGGGGTGCTCGATAGCTGGCGTGTAATGCCCCGGCTTTACCGGGATCGAAAGCTTGAGCATCACCTGGCGCCCTTCAGGCAACGCGTCGAGGCCCTTGAGGATTTCGGCCAGCAGAATCTCTTCGCCCGCCTCGCGGTCCTCAGCGGTGATGTCGTATTCCGGCTCCAGCATCGGCATCAGGCCAGCATCCGCAATCTGGTTGCCTACCTCGAATTGCTGCGCGACGATGGCGGCAATGCCAGTGGGGCTCGCCGATTTAACGACCGAGCGCATTTTGGTGCCGAACATGCCGCTAGCGACCGATTTTTCGAGCAGCGCAGGCAGCTTGTCGAGCGGCTTCATCAGTTGGACGCCGTCGGCTTCGTCCGCCAGGCCTTGATCGACTTTGATGAACGGGACAATCCCGCGCGCTTTCAGTGCATCAGCGGTCGATTTGCCATCGACTTCGCCGTCCATGGTCTTTTCAAACAGGATCGCGCCGATCACCTTGCCGGTTGCAAAGCAGGGCGAAGTGATCACGCGGCTGCGCATGGCATGGATCTGCGCGAACATTTCATCGTCGCCTGACCATTCGCTGTCTTCAACGCCATAACCGCGCAGCGCTTTAGGAGTAGAGCCGCCCGACTGGTCAAGCGCTGCAATAAAGCCCTGCCCGCTCGCGATCTTTGCGGTCATCTGTTCGGTATTCATCTGTGTCCCCTCGCCTTTGCTTGGCTGTTCAACTTTGCCCGCTGCCCTAACCAGCGTGTGAGCGCCTCGCAATTGGCCACAAGTATAAGCGCGCGCGGGACATAGGAGGAGGACGCAGACCCCAAAAGGGCGGAGCACCTTGACACAAGATGCCCCGCCCTCGCTTGGCGTTAAAGCGCTGCTGGTATCAATCGCGCTCGGCGATCTTAACCAGACGGTTAGTCAGGACCTCAAGGCCTTCATTCGAACCGGTCCGAACGTCGATGTGACCGATCTTCTCCGTCACACGTTCGAGCGCTTCGAGCTCCTTCAAACGCATCAGGACCGGGTTATCGGCCATCAACTTCGCGGTGTTGAGCAGGCTACGGGTCGCAGCCGTTTCTTCACGCCGACGGATCAGGTTCGCTTGCGCTACCTTTTCCGCTTCGACCACCCGGTTGATCAGCTCACGCATCTCACCCGGAAGGATAACGTCCTTGATGCCGAGTTCAGTCACCCGAACCCCGATGTCGCCCACTTCCTTACGGACATGCGCGACGATTTCGCCGTCGACCTTGGCCCGGTCGTTCAGAAGCTCGTCAAGCGTCCGCCCGGCAACGGCCTCACGGACCGCGAACTGGACGATCTTGTAGACGTGCCCCTGGTAATCCGGGGTCGCGAGCGCGGCCTGTTCAACGTCAGTCACCTGCAGGAACGAGGTCAGCGTGATCCGGACGGACACACGATCCTTCGTCAGAATTTCCTGCGCAGTCACTTCCATCGGCACCGGACGCGTGTCGAGCGCAGTGCTCGTCACTTTGCGGCCGACCTGCCAATAGCCGTGCTCACCGGCACCAATCGTCTCATGCAGCGCGCCATCGAACAGCACGATCGCGCTCTGCGCCTGCCCGACCGGCACGATCTCGACCGGAGCCGGAAGCGGGCGCCCATAAACGCTCGCCTGCTTGACTTCAGCCAGTTGGCGCTTGCTCAGCTTAGGCTCGGCTTCGACATCGATCACCTCGATGGTGACTTCATCGAGCACAGCCCAGACCCGCGCGACCTCGCCGCCGCGCACGATCAGCTTGGCCCGGCCTTCGAGCCGCACAAGCGCAACTTCGCCAATAGCCGGTGCGACGATCTCAAAATTCGCCTCCGCGAGCTCGGGGTGGCGCTTTTCGATCCCGTCTACCAGCGGCGAGTGGCAAGCACCGGTCGCATCGACAATCTCGACGCTCATCCGGCGGCTGTTCCACAGCCAGTAGAAGTGACGTCCGGGTCCAAGAACCTGAACGAGGCGGCCATCCTTGACCAGGAGACCGCGCTGGTTTTCTGCAATGATGAACCACTTCATCTTGCGTCTCCTGTGCTCGCTCTGCCGGGCCCATCCCGGCAGTGCCTTCCCCATGGGGGAGCGCGCGGCGAGACGCGATTCGTTGCAGATGCAACCAAATTCGTCCGCAAGACTTTCGGATGCCGTAACGTCATGAAACTGTAATAGGAAAAGTGGGTCGGCCGGGAGGCAATTCCCCGTTACCGCGCCGGGCTCCTGGTTAAGGCAGATCAGACCCCAAATCCCGCTGCGCCCGCGTCCGCGCGACCGTGGTCAACGCGCCGGTGAGCACCGCGTCATCGGGTGCCATGTCTGCCGGTATCCCCAAGAGCGCTAAGGCCCGATACCGGTGCCTTGGGGTTTGGCTCGCGCCGTCCGAAGACTTTGCTTACCGCCGCCCGCGGCTGGAATGCCCGCCCGGCCTTCCCTTTTATGAGAAGCCTTTTCAGGGCTTTTGGAGCGGGAATCGAACCCGCCACACGTAGATTAACAGTCTACTGCTCTACCAACTGAGCTATCCAGTTGTTGGACTCGAACCAACTTGGCTTGCGCCGTTCCCGTGGAGACGTTTTTCAGACGTCGCTTGGACCTTAACCAAGTGCCTATAAGGCGGTGCTGATCCGAGAACACATGCAGGGCAGAGCCCCAATGCGCCCTGCGGCTCACAATACCGCTGGACCAGAGGCGGCGCGCATTGGGCGCGTGTTTTGCCGATGTAAAGCTGTTTTCCGCCGCGTCAGCTGCGTTTCGAAAACTTGCGGATGATCCCGGTAAAGCTGAGCGCTGGTTCGCCATCGCCTGTAACCAGACCGCGCACAAAGATCGTTTTGCCGCCGCCGCGCGTGACTTCGCCGCGCGCTTCGACCAGCGCGCCGGATTTGACCGCTCCCAGAAAATCGCCTGACAGGTTCATCGTCACTGCGCTTCCTCCGTCAAGCTCATCGTTTGCGATGGCAAACAGCGCAAAATCGGCGAAAGTCATCAAACACCCGCCATGCAGCACCCCTGCCCCGTTCATATGGCGGGCTTCGGCTCTGAAAGCGCTCACATATCCGCCATCGTCTTCGCGCCGCATGAAGAAAGGCCCGGAGCGGGTTTCGAAAGGATCATGGTTCCAATGCGCCCATCCGGCAAACTCGCCTTCTTCGCAGATAACCGCGTTGCCATAGCCATAATCGGTCTCGTTCATGTTTTCACGGCCTTCTTTGCGCGCTGGTCACTTCCACAATTGCAGCCGCTCGACAGCCTGCGAAAATCTCTCGTCATCCTCTGCGAGCGACAGGCTGCGCTCACACAGCTTCCAGCCTCCAAACGCCGACTTGCGCCATAAATCGGCAAGCCAGAACGCGCCTTTCCACTCCCGGCCAGCAAGCTGCATTTCAAGCTCAACCCCGGCCGCGAACCAAGCGAGCTTTTTGTGCTGACGGCCATAGGCCTCGCCAAAGCGAAAGCCGTCGCATCTGAAACGGGTCTGGCAGGCTTCAAGAAAACTCGGCCGATCGAGCAATTGCGCAGGCTTTGTTCCGACGATCATCGTAAAATCGCCTCTGAGAAATGTGCGCATGGCGCTCTTATCGGCCCGCATCCACGCTTGCATGAGCAATTCCTCACGCACTTGCATATCCGCCGTGATGTCCGACATAGTTAGTTCGCAAGCGCAGCCACGCCAGGCAGCTCTTTACCTTCCATCCATTCGAGAAACGCGCCGCCCGCCGTTGAAATATAGGTGATATCTTCGCTCACCCCGGCCTGCGCGAGCGCTGCGACAGTATCGCCGCCGCCTGCCACGCTGATCAGCGAGCCTTCCTGCGTGAGCGCGGCGACATGAGCGGCCAGCGCCATCGTGGCTTGGTCAAATGGTTCGGTTTCGAACGCTCCCAAGGGTCCGTTCCATACCAGCGTGCGGCAGGTCTTCAGCACATCGGCAAGCGCTTCGGTTGCGCCCGGGCCAAGATCGAGGATCATCTCCTCTGCACCCACTTCGTGGACATTGCATGTCCGCAAACTCGGCGGGAGCGCTGCAAACTCGGTTGCGACCACAACGTCATAGGGCAGATGCACGGTGCACCCGGCATGATCGGCTTCATCCATGATCCGGGCCGCGGTGTCTGTCAGATCATGCTCGCATAAGCTCTTGCCGACATTGACGCCGCGCGCCGCGAGGAAGGTGTTGGCCATCCCGCCGCCGATGATGAGATGCTGCACTTTGCTGACCAGGTTTTCGAGCACCGCAAGCTTGGTTGAAACCTTCGCGCCGCCCACCACGGCTGCGACCGGCTGTTCAGGATTGCCGAGCGCTGTATCAAGCGCTTTCAGCTCCGCTTCCATCGCCCGTCCGGCGTAGGCCGGTAAGCGATGCGCAAGCCCTTCAGTGGTGGCATGCGCCCGGTGCGCACAGCTGAACGCGTCATTGACGTAGAAATCGCCATGCGCTGCAATCGCCTTCGCAAAATCGGGATCGTTAGCTTCCTCGCCGGGCCAGAACCGGGTGTTGTCCAGCAAGCCAATATCGCCATCGCGCAGGATGCCGATCGATTGTTCGACCACCGGGCCAGCGATTTCAGGAATGAACATCAGCTCTCTGCCAAGCACTTGCTCGACATCGCCCACCACCATACTGGTTGACAGCACAGAGGAACGCTTGCCGCCTGGACGCCCGAAATGGGCCAGCAACAGAACTTTCGCGCCTTTGCTGGAAAGCTCAACAATGGTCGGTTTGACCGCTTCAGCACGCGTCAGATCGCTAGCTGAGCCATCCTTCATCGGCAGATTGAGGTCGACTCTCACGAGCGCAACCTGCCCCGTCACATCACCGAGGTCATCGAGTGTCTTGAAAGCGGCCATCTTGCCCCTCGCAGCCTCTGCTCAGATCAGCTTCGCCATCACGCCGGCGGTGTCGATCATGCGGTTCGAAAAGCCCCATTCATTATCGTACCAGCTCACAACCCGGGCAAGCTTGCCATCGAGCACTGCAGTCTCCAGGCTGTCGACCGTCGAGCTCGCGGGTTGATGGTTGAAATCGGAGGAAACAAGCGGCTGATCGGTGTAATCAAGCACGCCGTGCATCGGGCCATCCGCGGCTGCTTTCAGCGCTGAGTTGAGCTCATCGACGCTGGTGTCGCGGCCCGGCACGAAGGTCAGATCAACGAGGCTGACATTTGGTGTCGGCACCCTCACGCTTGACCCATCAAGCTTGCCGTTGAGTTCCGGGAGCACCAGACCAACCGCCCGCGCTGCGCCGGTGGTGGTCGGGATCATGTTGTTGGCCCCGGCCCGCGCCCGGCGCAAATCCTTGTGGATCTGGTCAAGCATGCGCTGATCGTTGGTGTAGGAGTGGATCGTCGTCATGAAACCGCGCTCGATCCCGACCGTATCGTGCATCACTTTCGCGACCGGCGCGAGGCAGTTTGTGGTGCAGCTTGCGTTTGAAACCACATCATCATCCGCCGTCAACGTGGCGTGATTGACGCCGTAAACAATCGTCTTCGAAACATTCTTGGCCGGCGCTGAAATGAGCACTCGCTTAGCGCCCGCGCTGATATGCGGGCGGGCCGCTTCGTCGGATTGGAAGAACCCGGTGCATTCGAGCACGATCTCAACACCCTGATCGCCATGCGGCAGCTGGCCCGGATCACGCTCAGCGGTAACTGCGATCTCGCGTCCATTGACATGGATGCTGGCATCGCCTGCATTCACTTCGCCGCCAAACCGGCCATGCACACTGTCATGCGCAAACAGCAGAGCGTTCGATTTGGCATCGGCAAGATCGTTGATCGCCACCAGTTCCAGATCGTGATCGTCGCGCTCAAGAATCGCCCGCGCAACAAGCCGTCCGATGCGGCCAAAACCATTGATGGCAACCTTAGTAGCCATAGATAAAACTCCTGCTTAGCTGTTCAATTTGTTCTGGATTTGGGGGACGATCGCGTCCGCCGTGAAGCCGAAATGAGCAAACAGGTCGCTGCCTGGCGCTGATGCGCCGAAGCTGTCGATCCCGATATTGAGGCCCGCGCGCCCAGTGTAACGCTGCCAACCGAAGGTAGAGCCCGCCTCGAGGCTGACGATCAGCGCATCGCCGGGCAGAAGATCAGCGCGGTAAGCCTCATCCTGTTCATCAAAAAGCTCGGTGCAAACCATCGAAACGACATCGACGCCCACACCTTCGGCTTCAAGTGCGCGTGCGCTTTCCAAAGCGAGGCCAACTTCCGAACCGGTCGCCAGGATCACAACCCGGCGCGCATGTTCAGCGGCTTTAGCGCGATAGCCGCCACGCGCGCTAAGGCTGGTGTCCGTCATTTCGAGGCGGAATTGCGGCATGCTCTGACGCGACAGCGCGAGGATGCTCGGGCGGTCCTTCTGGCTGAGTGCGATCTGCCAGCATTCGGCGGTCTCGACTGCATCGGCTGGACGCATCACGAGCACACCCGGCATTGCGCGCAGGCTAGCAAGATGCTCGACCGGCTGGTGCGTCGGACCATCCTCGCCGAGCCCGATACTGTCATGCGTCATCACATAGATGACCCGCGCCTGCTGGAGCGCCGAGAGACGGATCGCGCCGCGCGCATAATCGGTGAACACGAGGAACGTGCCGCCATAAGGGATGACACCGCCATGCAGCGCCATGCCGTTCATCGCGGCGGCCATGCCAAATTCGCGGATGCCATAATAGACATAGCGCCCCGAATAATCGTCGGCCGTGAACGCGCCAATGTCACCCGCTTTGGTGTTGTTAGAGCCGGTCAGGTCTGCGCTCCCGCCCATTGTGTCAGGCAGGCGCGGATTGATCTGCGCCAGCGCCATCTCACTGGCCTTGCGCGTCGCTACATTTACAGGGTCAGCGACCAGCGACGCGATGTAGTGTGCAGCAGCATCGCCATGCGGGAGTTCGCCTGCCATTCGCCGTTCAAATTCGCTTCTGTGCTCTGAGGCACCAAGCCGGTTTGCCCAAGCGCCGAACGCTTCGCGTCCGCGCTCGCCTGTGGCGCGCCAATCGGCGAGGATAGCGGAAGGGATATCAAACGGCTCAGCGTCCCAACCCAGCACTTCGCGCGCGCCTGCAATTTCATCAGAGCCAAGCGGAGCGCCATGCGTCGCACTGCTGCCTTGTTTGGTCGGAGCGCCTTTCCCGATCACTGTACGGCAAGCGATCAACGAAGGGCGCGGATCGGCTTTCGCCGAGGTAAGCGCGCGGTCGATGTCTTCAAAATCGTGCCCGTCGCACATCTCGACATGCCACCCGGTCGCAGCGTAGCGCGCCTTGATATCTTCACTGGTCGACAGATCAGTCGCGCCGTCGATGGTGATCTGATTGTCATCCCACAGCACGTTAAGCTTGCCGAGATTGAGATGCCCAGCGAGCCCGATGGCTTCGTGATTGATGCCTTCCATCAGGCAGCCATCGCCTGCGACTACCCAGGTTGCATGATCGACCAGCTGATCGCCGAACACGGCGTTCAAGTGCCGCTCAGCTATCGCCATGCCAACTGCCATGGCGAGCCCCTGACCCAGCGGCCCGGTGGTGCATTCCACTCCTTCGAGCAGGAAGTTCTCCGGATGCCCTGCGCACGGGCTGCCGAGCTGGCGGAAATTGCGGATGTCTTCGATCGTCGGACGGGCATAGCCGGTGAGGTAAAGCAGCGCATAGATCAGCATCGAGCCATGACCGGCAGAGAGCACAAACCGATCACGATCAGCCCAGTCAGGGCGCGCCGGATCAAATTTGAGGTGATGCGCGAACAGCACGCTCGCAACATCTGCCATCCCCATCGGCATGCCCGGATGGCCTGAATTGGCCGCTTGCACAGCGTCCATCGCCAAAGCCCGGATCGCGTTCGCCATCGGCTGGAGACGGTCGGCAGCTAATGTCATGCGAGCTAGAACTTTCCCATATTTCGCCGCAAACCTGCATCGGGTGGGCGATTCGATCCACTGCGTGTGCCATTGCCGAGGCGCTGTATGAGGTCAACCACAAGCCTGAGCTTTGCCCCACGCTGGCGCGAAACCGGCTGAATAGGTCCTGGAAAGCGGTCAAATGAGCGTCGCATAATCCGCACAGCACTTATCAACAGGCGCGTGCAACGCTTTGCTTGTGCGAGGCAATTTGGTATTCGGCGAACATCATGAGCGATCCCAGGATTGATCAAGCTCTCAAGCGTATTTCTGCGGCGCTGACGCAGATTGAAAGCGCGCCTTTGGATGAAAGCCACAGCGACAGCGGCTGCGCAGCGGGATCGAGCAATGTCACAGCGCTCATTGATGCACATGAAAAACTGCGTGAAGACGTGGCCGAAACCCTGCGCGAGCTCGACCAAGTGATTGATGAGCTTGAAGGATGAACGAAGTCGCTGTCACGATCGGGACCAAGACGTATCGGGTCATGTGCGGCGATGGCGAAGAGCAGCATATCACCGCGCTCGCTTCGCTGATCGATGAGAAATACGGCCAGCTGGGTGAAGCGCGAGGGCCGCAAGAAGCGCAAAACCTGCTTTATGCCGCTTTGTTTCTGGCAGACGAACTGATCGAGACACGCGCTTTAGCCCAGCAATCGAGCGCGAATGTCGAACATGAAAAGGCAAAGTCAGGCGGCAAAAAAGCAGAGCTGCGCGCCGAAATCGAAACTCTGCGCAAAGCCGAAGCGCGCGCGCGCGAGCAAACCAAGGCGCTGGAGGCTGAACTCGCTGAGCTGCGTGACACCGCTCGCAAGCAGGAAGATCTGTTCGCTGATCCTGACGCCAAGCGCGCAACTGATGAAGCCAAGCTCGCCGATGCACTGGAAGCGCTTGCTGATCGCGCCGAAGCGGCGGCAAGCACGCTTGCAGCCGCGCCCGGTGAAACCTAAATATGCCCGTGGCGGGGCTGCCCGGCACGAGCCAACGAATATCCCTGAGGCTATAAGCAATCCACGGGAGCTGTCCCTGCCTGAGTTTACGGGTTCGTCCTGGGGGCTCGGGCATACGGCGCCCACCTGACGTTTTCGGCGTCAGAGGATTTCCCGGCACCGACCCATGGTGGTCCCGTCATCTGTTCTGGTCGATAGCGCCAGATGCGACCATGCCTTTATCTCTTATCCGTGTCCTGATGGGGCGCAAACCGGAGGGGTAAAGCGAACAAGTGGCCAACGCATCGAAACAGAAGTAACCGTCGAACTCGTCCAATGCCGCACACAACCAAATCCGCTCTGCGCAAACACTTGCGCGATGCTCGCCGCACGCATGTCGCAGTGCAACCCGAGGCGACCCGCGCGTTGTTGTTCAACCGCCCGCCGCGGCCACTGATCGCGCGGTTCAGCGAGACCTGCGTGATCGGCCTTTATAGCGCCAACGCGGAGGAAGCCCCGGCGTCAGGTTATGCCAGGTTCTTCTATGAAGAAGGGCACCGCATTGCGCTTCCTTTCTTCGCTGAGCGCGGTGCCGCCATGCAATTTCGCGAACATGCAGATCCGTTTGATGAGACCGATCTCAGCGCTGGCCCGTTTGGCATCTTGCAACCTCCAGCAAGCGCAGCTCTCCTGATCCCTGACATTGTGTTCGTCCCTTTGATAGGCGTGACAGCTGATGGCGACCGGCTTGGCCAAGGCGGCGGGCATTACGATCGCTGGCTGGCGGAACATCCGGGCCGGATGGCGATTGGACTGGCATGGGACGTGCAGGTGGTGGATGCAGTCCCGTGCGAGCCGCACGATATGCAGCTCGATGCCGTGATCACCCCGACGCGAATGTATGGATTGGACTGATGGCCAGAGCTTTGGAGCATAAACATGCGTGAGACCCCGACCTGGCGCATTCCGATCGGCATTATCGGCTTATTCATAGGGCTGATGATCTACGGCATCGTCATTGCCCGCTATGCGCCTGACCTAATCGGTTCTTGGTCAGGCGGCGCGCAAACAGTGGTCTACCTCATCCTTGGGGTGATCTGGCTGCTGCCACTCAGACGGTTCCTGATCTGGATGGAGACCGGCAGCTGGTCGCCTCCGCCTACAGGTGACAGCGATACCGACTGAGCGCAGCGCAGACTTCGCTTGCCACTCGGTATCGACCTCGGTTTGAGCTGTGTCTCACCTACGCTGAGCTGCACTGCAAAGCGGTGTCCGTGTCACAATTACTCCCCTTAGCCCTCCTAGATTTCGTAACAGGGACCGACACGAATGAGGGGACAGAAATGCTGAGATTGCGCCTTGGAGCTGCGGCGGCCGTTGCGCTTGCCTGCGCTAGCCAGCCTGTGCTTGCACAGACTGGCTGGTCGCGCGAACCCACCGATTTCGGAACGTTTTATCAAAGCGAGCGCAGCAACAGCACAGTTCTTGTCTTGCTTCTGTGGGAGATCGACCAGAAAACCGGGTCCAATCTCCTGAGCCTGCCCGACAGCGCGTCGGAGACCGTGATCGAACAAGCTTTGGCGGCCATGCCGTTTACGGTCGAGGAGATCGTTTCCGAAGATCTCTCTAACCAGCGCATGCCGAAAGTGACGGGATATGCGTCCACACCTGATGGCCGCCGTGCGTTTGCCGCAACGCTCTCTAACCGCGGGACATCGCGGCGCCTTGTCGTCATGTTTGACGATCCTGCCAAGATCGACAAACTAATCCGGCGAGTGGGCAGCGTTTCCAATTTCCGTTCGAACATCGGCGCCGCTGATCGCCCCGGATGGGTCCCCGGGCAACAGGCGACTGGCAGCCGCTATTCCGGCGGTCGCACCGTACGAACGACCAGCGGCACGTCGAGCTCGTCCTCCAACACAAGGGCAAGCACGCGATCGGTCCGCTACACATTGCCGACGGATCAATCCGACTTCAACAAATGGCGCAAAGTAGGCGACATCACCTTTTCCCCCAATCCCAGCGATCCGCTGGCTCCGCGAGGCTACCGCGCCAAGCTGGGATCGGAATACGGTTTGACCAGCTTTGACAGCGCGATGCGCAAACTGGCTGAGGTGGCTGGTATCACCATTGCGGGCGACCCGCATGTCCAACGCCTTGGATCCTGGAGCGCCTATGATGGCCGCGAAGCGCGGCTGATGATGGTTCCTACGACGCGCGCCGGGACGAAGGGTGTCTTGATGCTCTATCTCGTGCAGCTCAAAGGTGATCGCGCGTTTTCGTTCCTCGGTTACGAAGTGCCGGAGAAAACCTTTCTCGACGGCGGCGGGGTTGTGCGCATGATGCTTATTCGCGGCATTGTGCCTTCTGAGAATGTCTTTCCCGACAATCAGGTTGAGCGGATCGCGCGCGCACCGTTCAAGCAGCAAATGGCCTTCTATGATGCGGCACTAACGAAGCTCTACGAAACCAAGAAGCGCCAGTTCATCGCGTCGCAAAGCGCAGTGACGATGCGCATGATGGAGCTTAATTATGATCTGTTGCTGGGCGGCGATATCAGTTCACCGTTCATCGCCGACTGATCGCCTGACGCCGGTCCCGGACAACGCGCCCGCTGCGGGCAACGCCACAGGTGTGCACTCATGAAAAGCCGTTTTCGATGACGAAAGTGGCGCGAGTGACGGGACTCGAACCCGCGACCTCCGGCGTGACAGGCCGGCGCTCTAACCAACTGAGCTACACCCGCAAGCAGATGCGCACCGAGGGTGCGCTCGCGAACGAAGCCGCGCCATTACGGCGCGCTTGAGGCCCTGTCAACGCCGAGCAGAGCCTCAAAGCAATAAACCTTGTAAGGCCTAATCCGAAAGCAGCAAAACCGGGGTCTCGATGAGCGCTTTAAGCTCCTGGATAAAGCTCGCCGCATCATAGCCATCAACCACGCGGTGATCGCAACTGATCGAAATGTTCATCAGTTTACGCTTCTCGACCCGCTCCGTCCCATCAGCACCGGTGACAAACATCGGGCGCTCGATAATGCGGTTTGGGCCGATGATCGCCACTTCAGGGCGATTGATGACTGGTGTGGTCGCCACCCCGCCAAGCGGTCCGAGCGACGTTACCGTCAGCGTTGAGCCTGAAAGCTCTTCGGATTTGGCTGAGCCATCGCGCGCAGCGTTGGCAAGCCTTCCGATCTCGCTTGCAAGTTGCCACAGATTGCGGGCTTGCGCGTCGCGGATAACCGGCACGATCAGGCCGTTATCGGTCTGCGTAGCCATGCCGAGATGAACCGCGCCATAGCGGGTGACAACCCCGGCTTCATCGTCGTAGCGGGCATTGATCATCGGGTAATCGGGCAGTTTCTTGCAGATCGCTGTGATCAGCAGCGGCAGCATCGTAAGCTTGGGCTTAGCGCCCCGCGCGGCATTGAGGTCAGCGCGCATCCGCTCAAGCTCGGTCACATCGCATTCTTCGACATAGGTAAAATGCGGGATGTGGCGCTTAGACGCGCTCATATTTTGCGCGATGCGTTTTCTGAGGCCGATCACCTTGATCGTCTCGTCTGCGCGCGAAGCGGCGGCCGGGCTGAACCCACTGCCCGAATTGTACGCCAGGAACGCATCGAGATCGCCATGGCGCACACGGCCATCTTCCGCCGGCTTTACTTCGGCAAGGTCAACTTGGAGATCGCGCGCGCGTTTGCGTACTGCGGGGCTCGCGAGGACTTTGGCGTGGGCAATGGGTGCAGGTGCTGGTGGCGCGGCCGGTGCAGCCTCTGATGGCGCAGGCTCGGGTGCCGCAGCCGGTGCAGGCTCTGGTGTCGCAGCCGGCGCAGGCTCTGGCGCTGGCTCTGGCGCAGGCTTTGGCTCAGGGGCCGGTTCTTGCACCGTCTCCTCGGTCTCGTCTGAAGCCTCCCCTTCGACTTCGATCACCAGCAGCATCGATCCGACCGCAATCGTATCACCCAGTTCGCCTGCGACTTCGAGCACCGTCCCTGTCACCGGGCTTTCGATATCGATCGTCGCCTTGTCGGTCATCACATCGACCAGATGTTGATCCTCGTTGACGCTATCGCCAACTTTGATGTGCCATTCGACGATCTCCGCCTCAGCGACGCCTTCGCCCACATCGGGCATGTTGAATGTGAACTTGCTCATGATCTTTGATCAATCCTTGCAGATCTTGTCGATCGCTTCGCCAATCCGGACAGGCCCCGGGAAATAGGCCCATTCAAGACTGTGCGGATAAGGCGTGTCGAACCCGGTAACGCGTTCAACCGGCGCTTCGAGATGATAGAAGCAGCGCTCTGTCACCAATGCGGATAGCTCCGCGCCGAAGCCGGACGTGCGGGTCGCTTCGTGCACAATCAGACATTTGCCGGTCTTTTGCACAGACTTTTCCACAGCCTCAATGTCGAGTGGAACAAGTGTTCTCAGATCGAGAATATCAGCCGCGACACCTTTCTCACGCGCAACCGCTTCCACAACGTGAACCATCGTCCCATAGGCAAGGATCGTGAGCTCATCGCCTTCAGCAACCTGGCGCGCTTGGCCGAGCGGAACGCGATAATATCCCTCAGGTACCGCGCTGTCGGGATGCTTCTTCCACGGTTCGACCGGCTTGTCGTAAAAGCCCGAGAACGGTCCGTTATAAATCCGCTTAGGCTCAAAAAAGATCACCGGGTCATTGTCTTCGATCGATGCGATCAGCAGGCCCTTGGCGTCATAAGGCGTCGCCGGGATCACCGTTTTCAGCCCTGCGACATGCGTGAAGATGCTCTCAGGGCTTTGCGAGTGGGTCTGCCCACCGAAAATCCCGCCGCCAAACGGCGAGCGCACTGTCATCGGTGCGATGTATTCGGTCGCTGAGCGATAACGCAGGCGCGCGGCTTCGCTAATGAGCTGGTCAAGGCCGGGATAGATGTAATCGGCAAACTGGATCTCAGGCACTGGCCGCAAGCCATAAGCGCCCATCCCCACAGCCACACCGATAATCCCGCATTCCGAGATCGGCGTGTCAAACACACGGGTTTTACCATGCTTTTCCTGAAGTCCGGCAGTGCAGCGGAACACACCTCCGAAATAGCCGACATCCTCGCCCATCACTATCACGTCAGGATCGCGCTCCAGCATCACATCGAGCGCTTCGTTGATCGCCTCGATCATGTTGATCCGGCGTTCGGTTTGAGCCTCGAGCGGCGCGTCAGCGTTCACCTCCACGCTCATTTGTACGGCCTTTCCTCGCCGAATTTCGCGATCCGCTCGCGCGTCGCTTGCTTGGCCTGTTCCTTAAGATGCCACGGCAGTTCTTCGAACACATCTTCGAACATGGTCCGGAAAGGGTGATGCAGGCCGTGGCCGAGAATGCCGTTCTTTTCCGCTTCCTTTGTGGTTGCCTTGACTGTCTCAGCGCACTCGGCATCCATCGCAGCCTGGCGTTCTTCGTCCCATTCACCAAGCGCGATGAGGTGATCCTTCAGCCGCATGACAGGATCGCCCAGCGGCCATTCCTCGCGCTCCTGCGCGCTTCTGTAGCCCGATGGATCATCCGAAGTGGAATGCCCTTCAGCGCGATAGGTGAAAAACTCGATCAGCGTCGGGCCTTGATTGGCGCGCGCGCGATTAGCGGCCCATTGCTGTGCGGCATAACAAGCAAGCGCGTCGTTTCCATCAACGCGCAGCCCCGCCAAACCATAGCCCAGCGCACGTGCAGCAAAGGTCGTGCGTTCAGCGCCGGCAAATCCTGAAAAGCTCGAAATGGCCCACTGGTTGTTGATAACATTGAGGATAACCGGTGCATTGTAGACCGTGGCGAATGTGCATGCGCTGTGGAAATCGCCTTCCGCAGTGGAGCCTTCGCCAACCCAGGTCGCCGCAATCCGACTGTCGCCTTTAATCGCGCTCGCCATCGCCCAGCCCACCGCTTGCGGGGTTTGTGTCGCGAGATTTCCTGAAATCGTGAAGAAGCTGTGCTCGCGGCTGGAATACATGATCGGCAGCTGGCGACCTTTGAGCTTATCGCCTTTGTTCGAATAGATCTGGTTGATCATCTCAATCAACGGATAGCCGCGCGCGATCAGCACGCCTTGCTGGCGATAGCTGGGAAACACCATGTCATCGGACGCGAGCGCCATCGAAGCGGCTACGCTGGTCGCCTCTTCGCCAGTGCATTTCATGTAAAAGCTGGTCTTGCCTTGGCGCTGCCCGCGGAACATGCGCTCATCGAACGCACGCACCAGCGCCATATGACCCAGCATGGCGCGCAAAGTGTCCGGATCAAGCTTGGGATCCCATGGCCCATGCGCCAAATTGTCTTCGCCTAAGACCCGCACGAGGTCATACGCGAGGTCTTTCATGTCTTCAGGCTTAGTCGCTTCATCAGGACGCGGCTGAGCCCCCGCTTTGCCGATCTCGATATCGGAAAAGTCGGCTTGATCACCAGGGCGAAACCTGGGTTCAGGCACATGCAACGCGAGCGCTGGTCTATTGCCTTGGGATGCCGGTTTCTGATCGGCCGGATCGACCATGAATGCGCTCTCCCGCTAGGCATGCAAGAGCCGAGAAACAGCCTTGCAATCATTGCTTGTCCGCGAATTTTTATTTCAGCGCACGAAAGCGGTCAAGCGCGGCAAGGCGTTATGGCTCAAACCGCAACAGGGGCCTTGATCGCAGGCAATGGCGCGTAATCATCAACCCGGAAATCCTCGATTTGGTAGTCGAATATTGTTTCAGGCCGCCGCGTGATTGCGAGCGTCGGATGGCCCTTCGGCTCGCGCGTAAGCTGCTCGGCAATCAAATCAGCATGGTTGAGGTAGAGGTGCACGTCTCCGCCCATCCAGACAAGCTCGCCCGGTTCAAGATCGGTTTGCTGTGCCATCATCCGGGTGAGGAGCGCCGCTGACCACAGGTTGAACGGGAGGCCTAAGGCAACATCGCATGAGCGCTGGTAAAGCAGGCAATTGAGCCGTGCCGGCGCGCCATCCTGGGCGCCAGTGACGTGAAACTGATAGGTCTTGTGGCACGGCGGCAGCGCCATCCGGTCAAGCTCCGCTACATTCCAACCTTCGATGATATGACGGCGGCTGCCGGGATTGGTCTTGAGGCTCTCAACCACCTCAGCAACCTGATTGATGCCTTCGCCCGGTTCATACAGCCCGTCTTTGCGGTAACGGTATGTCGGCCAGTCGACCCATTGCTTGCCATAGACCGGGCCAAGATCGCCCCAGCGCTGCGCAAAGGCTTCGTCATCGGCAATCCGCGCCACAAAGTCTTCAAGTGACAGGGTGTCGCCCGTTTCCTTGACATAGCGCGCGTGCGGCCATTCGTTCCAGATTTTGACGCCTTGGAGCACAAGCGGGCGGATATTGGTGTCGCCGGTGAGGAACCACAGCATCTCGCGCGTCGCTGTCTTCCAATAAACGCGCTTAGTGGTGAGTAGCGGCATGGCTCCACCCGCCAGATCAAAGCGCAATTGCGCGCCAAAGATCGAACGGGTGCCAATCCCGGTGCGGTCTGAGCGTTCATCGCCCTCTTCCCAGATCCGGCGCATCAGATCGAGATACTGCCATTCGGGATGCGCGCCCGGATGATCCGGGCCGTGAAGTTCAGATGCAATCGTATGAGGAAGATGCAGTGTCGCCATACGTTCAACTATAAGTTGAAATTGACCGCTTGCCACCCCGCCTGTCCACACTTATAGCGCGCGCCTCGCCTCGACCCGCACATGCATTCGCGCTGCGGGACCGACACGGTCGGGGAGTAGCTCAGCCTGGTAGAGCACTGTCTTCGGGAGGCAGGGGCCGGAGGTTCGAATCCTCTCTCCCCGACCAATAAAAACAACCCATTAGTGTCGAGAAAGAGTCGAGAAAAACAGGGGCCCAAGGTTCTTCTTGAACCTTATGCGCAATCACACAGCCGCATCAGCCACAAATCCCAGCGCAATCGTAAGCAGCCCCAGCCCGGCTGATAATTGAACCCTCAGCAACAGGAAATCCCGTTTCGCATAGCCGAGCGCACGGTCGATCGCAGGCGACGCCATGATGAGAGCGCCGAGATACATCAGCGCTGGGCCAGGCCAATCCCAGCCAAACGTCCAAGGCAAGAACAGCGCCACCGCGAGCAGGCTCGGCATGACGGCGATGAGATAGACCGCAGCCCCTCCTTTGCCCGCCACAATCGCCTGCCCCCACCATACGCCGCCCAAAAAGCTGAAGATCGCAGCGGCATAGGCAAACCCGGCGGCAATCGCGACAAACTCATATTCGCTCCCGCTTAAAGCCAGCGCCAGGCAAATGATCTGCGGCGATAGCCCGGCATAGCCAAGCCAGCGCGAAGCAGGGGTAAGCGATGTGAGAGCAGGTGAAGCAGATCCGTCCATGCCCTGCAAAAGCACTTGGCCGACAAGGCGGTTCCCGATGCGAGGCGAAACACCATTGGTCGATCCGCTCTCCTCGCGCTGCATCGCAGTGCCTATATCGCTTCATAAAGGCGGAACGCGCGCTGCGCGAAGCCGTTGAGATTGCAAATCTAGACAAAGGACAGTTTGCGCAGTGGCTGATGGTTCTCAGGGCAAGTCCCGCGAACGTGCCGTACCTTCGGGTCGGCTGGCGCGGTTCAGCACGTTTGGCCGGCTGGTCGGCGGTGTCGCTGGAGGAATGGCTGCTGAAGGCGCCCGGCGTCTGACCAGCGGCGAGAAAATCTCGACCCGCGATCTGATCCTGACCCCGGGCAATGCGCGGCGCATGACGGAACGGCTTTCCCATCTGCGCGGCGCAGCGATGAAAATGGGCCAGATGATCAGCCTTGATGCCGGCGAATTTCTTCCCGGCGAGCTCGGCGACATTCTGGCGACGTTGCGCGATCAGGCCAATTTCATGCCTGCCAAGCAATTGGACGGTGTGCTCAAAGCGGAGTGGGGTTCTGACTGGCGCAGGAACTTCAAGTGGTTCAATCCGCGCCCGATCGCGGCGGCTTCGATCGGCCAAGTGCACAAGGCGATGACGCGCGACGGTGAAGAGCTTGCGATCAAAGTGCAGTATCCCGGCGTTGCCAAAAGCATCGACAGCGATGTCGACAATGTGATGACGCTGCTTAAGGTCGCAGGCTTTGCGCCGCCTGAACTCGAAGTCGACAAGCTGCTCGCCGCAGCTAAGCAGCAACTTCACGAAGAGGCAGATTACGAGCGCGAAGGCCAGCAAATGGCGATGTATCGCGAGCGGCTTGCCGATGTGCCGGGCTTTGTCGTGCCGCGGTTGCATGAAGGGCTGACGCGCGGCTCAATCCTCGCGATGAGCTTCGAAGACGGCGTCAGCATTGAAGAACTTGGGAACGAGCCCGATGAACGCCGCGATGACGTCTTCTCTCGGCTGATCCGGCTGGTCGCACGCGAATTGTTCGATTTCGGCGTGATGCAAACCGATCCCAACTTCGCCAATTTCCAGTATCGCCGCGAAACCGGCGAAATCGTCCTGCTTGATTTCGGCGCTTGCCGGGCAGTCGATCCAGCGGTCTCCAATGGCTATCGCGACATGCTGATTGCCGGACTTAAAGGCGATTCTGAGCAAGTCCTCAAGGCGACCATTGATGCTGGTTTCATGATGCCGATCGTCGCGGAAAAGCACCCGGACCGCGTCAACAAGATGATCGACATCGTGATCAACGAAATGCGCGAGGATGCCCCGTTTGACTTTGGCGATCGCGCCTTCATCCCGCTCCTGCGCGAAGAGGGCTACGCGATTGCGCAGGACAAAGACACATGGGCTTTCCCGCCGATTGAGACGCTGTTTGTGCAGCGCAAGGTCTCCGGCACTGCGCTGCTTGGCGCGCGCTTGAAAGCGAAGGTCAATCTGCGCCGCATCACCGAGGAAGTGCTGGCAAGCACGCAGCCCTTCCCCGCGAAACAAGCGGCCTGATTACTTGACCGACTGCGCGGCGCGTTTTTCGCGATTAATCTTAAGCCGCTGATCCAAAATCCACCCCTGCACATGCTGGTCGAGCACGGACAGCGGGATCGAGCCGTTTTCAAGCACGGTATCGTGAAACGCGCGCAGATCGAAATTGGCGCCCAATTCTTCCTCGGCCTGAGCGCGCAGGCGCCGGATCGTCAGTTCACCCACTTTGTACGCGAGCGCCTGTCCCGGCCAAGTGATGTAGCGGTTGACTTCAGCATCGATATTCGCAGGCGAAAGCGCGGTGTTATCGAGCATGAACTGGACTGCCCGGCTCTTGCTCCAGCTTTTTGAATGAAGCCCGGTATCGACCACTAACCTGGCAGCGCGCCACATCTCGTAAGACAGCCGCCCCATCTGCTTTGCCGGCGTGTCGTAAAGCCCCATCTCGATCCCCAAGCGCTCTGAATAGAGCCCCCATCCCTCGACAAACGCGGTAAAGTACGTGCCGTTGGCGCGCAGTGGGTGAATATCAAGCTCCTGTTGCAGGGATATCTGATGATGATGCCCGGGCACCGCTTCGTGCACGCCAAGCGCAGGCAATTCCCATAAAGGCCGCTGGTCGAGTTCAGTGGTGTTGATCCGATAAACCCCGGGTTGCCCTGCCGCAAGCGAGCCAGGCTCGTAATAGGCAGTGGTATTCCCCGGTGCGTTAGCCGCCGGGATTGGCAAGACGGTGTAGGGATTGCGCGGAAGCTTGCCGAACAGCTTTGGCATTTGCCCGTCGATCTGTTTTGCAAGCGCAGCAGCATACGCGACATATTCCGCAGGGTCCGTCATGAAGTATTGCGGATCAGTACGCAGATGCTCGATGAAGGCCTCGCGCGTGGCAAAACCCGCTTCCGCCGCCACCGCTTCCATCTCGGCCCGGATCCGCTCGACTTCAGACAGTCCGAGCTGATGGACTTCGTCAGGCGTCATGTCAGTGGTGGTGAAGCTCCTGACCCTTTGCGCATAATAGGTCGCACCGCCCGGCGTTTGCGAGACACCGGGAAGCCCCGTGCGGCACTTGGGCGCGTACTCCGCTTCATAAAATGTCCAAAGATCGCGGTATGCACCATTGACCTTAAAGCCGATCGCATCGGCCGCGCGTTCGGACAGCTCTTCCCATTCCGCTTGAGGGATCGCGCCTGGACGCTCGCCTGCAAACGGTCTCCAGAACGGCGAATTATCGAGGTCTTCAACGATGTAGGAATAGAGCCGATTTCCGAGCTTTTCGAACGGCTCGCACGGCTGCGTCAGCCCGCGCTTGATCGCTTCACGGGTGCGCGCAATCCCGGCCGCGTTCTGCTCCGGAAAGGCTTCAAGCCGCGCGATATAGCTTTCATAATCGGCCTTAGTGAAGAACGGGGAGCCGTTAGGAAGCGATGCAAAGGCGCTAAACCAACCGCTGAAGGTGGTGAACAGGACATAGCGGGTGTGATCATGCTCAGCCGCGGCGAGTTGATCATCAAAGCTCTGTTTCAAGATTGCGTGATCGACCGCCAATTCGTCAGGCAATTGAGCCGGGTCAATCGCTTCCAGCCTGGCGAGATAGGTGCGCGTCTTCGCGATCTGGCGTTCATACTCAGCCAAAGAAAAATCGGCCAGCTGTCCATCGCCGCGGCGATCCCCGATGCTGGTTGCAAGTCGCGGCGATGCATCAAGCACATCCTGCCAAACCTCTTCGCGCAGAGCTTCGTAATCTTCAGCCGGTCCGGCTTGCACCGGGCCAGTCGAAGCAAGCCAAAGCACTGCGGCAAAAAGGAAACGCTGCATATTTTTACTCCGCCTTCACCGTTCTGCGTATTGCCGCATTTGCCACTCGTCCAGTAAACTTGGAGCCATGGTAGAGCGTCTGGAACAAAAGCTGGCCGTGCTATTTGTGTGCCTGGGCAATATCTGCCGCTCGCCGATGGCCGAAGGCGCGTTTCGCGCAGCCGCTCAAAAGGCCGGGCTTGAATGCACTGTCGGTTCAGCCGGGACTGCGTCCTATCATATCGGTGAAACGCCTGATCCGCGAGCGATTGCGATGGCTAAGGAGCATGGGGTTGATATCTCAGAGGCGCGCGGGCAGCAGCTTGAACGCGACGACTTTTATGCATTCACGCATATCTTCGCGCTCGATAACGCTAACCTTCAAGGGATCAAAGCGACTGCCCCACGAGATGGCTTAGCCAATGTCGCGTTGTTGATGGATGCGGTCGAGGGATGCGAAGGTCAAGCGATCAAGGATCCCTATTATGGCGACATCGATGATTTTCGGCTGGCATGGAGCGAGATTGACCGTGCTGTCGCAGCGTTGATAGCGCGCTTTCGCGAACACGGGCTCAAAGCGCAGTTTTAAGGCACGTGTCCTAAGGCCAAGCGCTTAACCGCCGCGGAGCAATTGGACGCCCCAATCGCGCTCGAACATGTAAAGCAACAGCCGCGCTGCTTCGCCTCGCTGTGACGTCAATCCGCCGTCCCGCTCAATCAAAAGCCGCGCATCGGCGTGCGCTGCAGGCAAGAGACGCTGGACTTGCTCAAGCGTCGCGATCCGAAAAGCTGCGTCGCCCGATTGGCGGGTACCGAGCAATTCGCCTCCGCCCCGCAATTCAAGATCCTCTTCAGCCAAGCGAAAGCCGTCCTGCGTCTCGCGCATGAGCCCTAAGCGTTTCTTGCCGGTTTCAGACAGTTCATTGCCGCGCAGAAGCAAGCACACGCTTTTCTCCGAACCGCGCCCGACACGCCCGCGCAGCTGGTGCAATTGCGCCAGGCCAAAGCGCTCGGCCTGCTCGATCACCATCAGCGTTGCCGCGGGCACATCAACCCCAACCTCGATCACAGTGGTCGCAACCAGCAGCTGCGCGCCGCCGCTGGCAAAGCGCTCCATCCCTGCATCTTTAAGCTCGGGCTTAAGTTGGCCGTGGACCAGCACCACCGCATCGCCAAACCGTTCTTTGAGCGCTGCATAGCGCGCTTCGGCGGCAGCGATATCGGCGGTTTCGCTGTCGCGCACCATCGGACACACCCAATAAGCCTGCTGTCCGCTCGCCAAATGCCGCTCAACGCCCGCCACGACGTCCTCAAGCCGATCCTGCGCCACCACGCGCGTATCAATCGCTTGGCGGCCCGGCGGCAATTCATCCAAGCGGCTCACATCCATTTCGCCATATTGCGCCAGAGTGAGCGAACGCGGGATCGGCGTTGCGGTCATCGCCAGAGTATGCGGTGCACGTCTGCCTTTCGCCGCCAGCGCAAGGCGCTGCGCCACGCCAAAGCGATGCTGCTCATCGATTACGACCAGGCCGAGATCCTTGTAAGCGACGCTGTCTTGAAAGATTGCGTGAGTGCCGACCAGAATATCAATCGAACCATCGAGCAGCCCCATCAGGATACTTTCGCGTTCCCTGCCTTTGGCGCGGCCTGTCAGAAGTGCAATCTCAACGCCGGTGGGCGCAGCCATGCTGCGCAAAGTCTCGAAATGCTGGCGCGCGAGGATCTCGGTCGGAGCAAGCATCGCGGCCTGGCGACCCGCTTCGTTAGCGATCAGCATCGCCGCAAGCGCGACCACGGTCTTGCCGGCCCCGACATCGCCTTGCAGCAGACGCAGCATCGGCGCCTCCTGCTGCAAATCGCCTTCGATTTCAGCAATTGAGCGTTTTTGCGCGCCGGTCATCTCGAACGGCAGATCAAGCTTCGCGCGCAAGGCGCCATCGCCAGCCAAGGCCTGCCCTTTGCGCCTTCGCCCTTCGGCTTTGACTAACAGCAGCGCAAGCGAGTTTGCCAGCAATTCATCATAAGCGAGCCGTGCGCGGGCCGGGCCATGCTGATCCTTATGCGCCAGATGCAGCGCATCGCGCCACCCCGGCCAGCCTTCACGCGCAAACTGGCCTGGCTCGATCCATTCCGGCAGCTCAGGAAGCTTCGCCAGCGCCTGTGCGGCAAGACTTGCGACGCGCGGCTGCGTCAGCCCTTCAGCAAGCGCATAGACCGGCTCATTCAAACGCGCGAGATGCGCGGCGGAATCGGTCTCGACATGATCGGGATGGACGATCTGGAGCATATCGCCATAACGATCGAGCCGCCCTGCGACCCAGCGTTTCTCGCCCACTGGCAGCAGCTTCTTGGCGCTGTACGATGCGCGCCCGAAATACGTGAGCGCGCAGATATTGCCCGCTTCATCCTGCGCCAGCACCCGGTATGGCCCGCGCCCAGGATTGCGCGCTGCACGGTGCTCGGTCGCCGTAAGCGCAACGATAACCTGCTCGCCTTCGCTCGCCTCATCGAGATTGGCAAGCGCGCGCCGCGTCACAAACCGCTCAGGCAGATGGTAAGCAAAATCCTTCACCCGAGTAAGGCCAAGGCGCGCCAGAGGCTTGGCTAGCTTTGGGCCGACCCCTTCCAAAGTCGAGCTTTCGGCAAACAGCGAATTGAGAGCCTCCGGACGCATCGCCCCGCTATAGCCTGTTGCGCAGCATGAGCGAGTGACTTAAGTGCGCCGCGATGAGCGATATGCCCACCTTTGATGAACGCCTCGCCCGAGCCAAGTTTCGCGCCTGGCATCGCGGCACCCGCGAAGCCGATTATATGATCGGCGGGTTCTTCGATGCGTATCACAGCGCATGGGCCGAAGCGGAGATGGACTGGTTCGAGGATCTGCTGGCTGAAGATGATGTGGATATCATGGCCTGGGCGCTCGGCACGCAGCCCGTTCCAGAGCGGTTCGCAGGCGCGCAGATCGAGCTGATGCAAAAACTCGATTACGTCGCGATCCCGCGCTAAGCAGCGATGCTGCACAATTTCGCCGGGAACACCTCTTACGCCTGGCCTTTGAGACAATATTGATGCCTGATCTGTCCCGCATTCTGGCAGCTGACGAGCCGCTTACTCTGTCTTCGCTTCCGCGTGGGAGCGTCCCGCTGATATTGAGCGACCTTGCGCGCGCGGCTCAACGCAAGCACGGCGCACGGCGCGCCGTCTTCATCGCAGCGGATGAAGCTGCAATGCGCTCCGCTGCACAAGCCGCCCGGTTCTTTGCGCCTGAGCTTGAAGTGCTTGAATTCCCGGCATGGGATTGCCTGCCTTATGACCGCGCGAGCCCGGCGCTTTCGGTCAGCGCGGAACGGTTGTCGGCGCTGTTCAAATTGCAGGCCGCAAGCGATGCCCCGCAATTGCTGGTGACGACCATCAATGCCGCTTTGCAACGCGCGCTCAGCCCGTTTCGAATCCGCGAAAGCGTGCGCGAATTCAAACCGGGTGTCAGCATCGGTCATGAAAGCCTTGCAGCTCTCCTTACCCGGCAAGGATATTCGCGCACAGACACTGTCGTTGACCATGGCGAATTTGCGGTGCGCGGCTCGATTGTCGATATCTTTCCATCATCGCTTGATGAAGGGCTGCGGCTCGATTTCTTCGGCGATGAGCTTGAAAGCCTGCGCCTGTTTGATCCGAGCACGCAGCGTTCGACCGGCCGGGTCGATCAGCATTTGCTGCTGCCTGCTTCTGAAGCGCTGCTCGATGAAGCGAGCATCAAGCGGTTTCGCTCGCGCTATCGCGAATTGTTCGGCGCCAGCGCCACACAAGACCCGCTTTACGAAGCGGTCAGCGACGGTCGGCGGCTCGCTGGAATGGAGCATTGGCTCCCGCTGTTCGAAGAGCGTTTGACGAGCCTGTTTGAGCATTTGGCGAGCGATGATGTGGTGGTGATCGATCACAGCGCGCTCGGTGCCGCTGAAGAGCGCTTGTCCGATATCGCCGATTATCATGCGCAGCGTGAACGCGTTGCGAAGGACACGGGTGGTGAGCGATCAGGCAGCTATCGCCCGCTTGCGCCTGATGCGTTGTATCTCACCAGTGATGAGTTCGCCGACGCCTTGCAGCGCTGCCCGGCGCATCACGCGCATATGTTTGCCGCACCGCAAAGCCCGACCAAGCTCGATTTCGGCTTCAGCTCAGCGCGTGACTTTGCCCCTGAGCGTGCGCGCGGTGATAATCTCTATGAAGCCGCCGCGGCGCATTTCACAGCGCAGGCAAAGGCCGGCAAGCAAGCATTGCTGGCGGCCTATTCGCCCGGCAGCGCAGCGCGGATTGCGACAATCCTCGAAGAAGCGGGCATCACCACCGAGCGGGCTGAAACCTGGCAGGAAGCGCTTGGGGCAGCTGCGAAAGGCAAAACCAGCACTACGGCCAAGCTGACGCTGATTGTGCTTCCGCTGGAAACCGGCTTTGCCAATGACACGCTTGAGCTTTTGACTGAGCAGGACGTGCTTGGCGACAGGCTGGTGCGGCGCAAGAAGAAGCGCAAGGATTCCGATGCCTTCCTCGCTGAACTGCAAGCGCTCGCGCGAGGTGATCTGGTGGTTCATGTCGAACACGGGATCGGCAAATATTGCGGGCTTGAACCGATCAGCGTGGGCAAGAGCCAGCACGATTGCGTCGCGCTTGAATATGCAAGCGGCGATAAACTGTTCATTCCGGTCGAGAATATCGACGTGCTGTCGCGCTATGGCTCGTCGGAAGATGCTGTCCCGCTTGACCGCCTGGGCGGCGAAGCCTGGCAGAAACGCCGTTCGCGTCTTAAAGAGCGCATCACAGCGATTGCCGGCGAGCTGATGAAAGTGGCGGCTGAACGCGCGCTCAAGAAAGCGCCCGTATTCGAAGCCGAAGAGGCAAGCTTCAACCAGTTCGTTGACCGTTTTCCATGGGAAGAGACCGAAGATCAGGACGCTGCCATTGCGGATGTGCTGCGCGATCTGGAAAGCGGCAAGCCGATGGACCGGCTGGTGTGCGGCGATGTCGGCTTTGGCAAGACCGAAGTCGCTTTGCGGGCAGCTTTTGTCGCCGCGATGAGCGGGCAACAGGTTGCGATCGTTGCGCCGACAACTCTGCTCGCGCGCCAGCACTACCAGAATTTCGCTGAACGCTTCGCCGGGTTTCCGCTGAAAGTCGGGCGGCTTTCACGGCTCGTCTCGGCTAAGGAAACCGCAGACACGCGCGCCGGGCTTGCCTCAGGCGATATCGATCTGGTGGTCGGCACTCATGCAATTCTCTCCAAATCAACCGAGTTTGCCAATCTCGGCCTGGTGATTGTCGATGAAGAACAACGCTTTGGAGTGACGCATAAGGAAAAGCTCAAAGCACTAAGAGCCGATGTCCATGTGCTTACGCTGACAGCCACGCCGATCCCGCGCACGCTGCAAATGGCGATGACGGGCCTGCGCGAACTCTCGACTATCCAGACGCCGCCGGTCGACCGGCTCGCGGTGCGCACTTACGTGATGGAATGGGACGATATGGTGATGCGCGAGGCTTTGCTGCGCGAGCATCATCGCGGCGGGCAGAGCTTTATCGTCGTTCCGCGCATTTCGGACATGGAAGAGCTTGAAGAATGGCTGCGCGAAACCGTGCCTGAAGTGAAGTCGGTCTCCGCACACGGCCAGATGGGCGCGAGCGAAATCGAGCAGCGCATGAGTGCATTCTACGACGGCAAATATGAAGTTCTGTTATCGACCACGATCGTCGAAAGCGGGCTCGACCTTCCTTCAGCCAACACGATCATCATCCACCGCGCTGACCGGTTTGGCTTGGCTCAGCTCTATCAGCTGCGCGGGCGCGTGGGCCGTTCGAAACTGCGCGCCTATGCCTATCTCACACATGCCAAGGATGTGCAGCTGTCTGAAATCGCAGAGAAACGCCTCAAGGTTCTAGGCGATCTCGATTCGCTCGGCGCAGGTTTTCAGCTCGCCAGCCACGATCTCGACATCAGAGGCGCTGGCAATCTACTAGGCGATGAGCAATCAGGCCACATCCGCGAAGTCGGCTTTGAGCTCTACCAATCTATGCTGGAAGACGCGATCCTTGCCGCTAAAGCGGGCGAGATGGGGCTGGAGCCAGCCAAAGATAAAGTCTCACCGCAGATCACCGTCGATGCCCCGATCATGATCCCGGAGGATTATGTGCCTGATCTAGCCGTGCGTATGGCGCTTTATCGCCGGCTGAACCAAGCGCAGGACAAGGCCGAGATTGAAAGTCTGGCGGCAGAGATGATCGACCGCTTCGGTGACTTGCCAGAGCCGACCAAGAACCTCGTGCGGCTGATCGAAATCAAGCATCAGGCAATCGAAGCGAACATCGCCAAG
>JBCCJD010000042.1:0-29565 GCA_039027955.1 Pseudomonadota bacterium | reverse complement strand
GACCGCAACCACGCTTGCAGGCACCGGCCTAAAGAACGCGCTCGCCAAATGCGCAAAAGCGCGGCGAGGTTCATCGCTCGCAATGTGCTGCGCGCCGGCGACTTTGGCTTGCGGCCTTGCCACCACCGCCACGGCTCCGGCTTCGATAGCAGCAGGAATAAAATCCTCCGCATTAAAGCGCGCACCGCGAAAAGCGCCAAACACTGTGCCTGGGGCAACCTTTCGATGGTCGATTGCAAAGCCCGTCACAGCAATATCGCTGGCTCCGCTAAGTTCTAGCCCGGCAGCCTGCGCAAGCGCCGCCAGCTTCATTTGTGCCCCTCCACCAGATAGCGCAGATCCGAGATATCGACATCGCGGCGGTTATCGGGACGCACGCCGAGCATTGGCCCAATCCGGGGAACCAGCCGACCGACAATCGGAGCAGCGTTAAACGCAGCGGTGCGCTGATACGAACTGGCAAGCGTCCCGCGCGGCTCATCCAGGACAATCACGACCACATAGCGGGGCCGATCCATCGGGAATGCGGCAGCAAAGGATGCGACCAGTTTGTTAGCGCGATAGCCTCCACCGCTCGCCTTTTCCGCTGACCCGGTTTTACCGCCAACCCGGTACCCTGGAGCATCGGCATTGCGGCCTGTTCCATACATCGAGATCATTCGCAGAAGCTGGCGCATGCGCGAGGAAGTTGAGGATTTGAACACGCGGCGCCCGCGAGGGATGTCGCTGGGCTTCAATTTGTGCAGCGTTGCCGGTCGCCAGATGCCGCCATTGACCATCGCAGCATAGGCGCTCGCGAGATGCAGCGGTGTTACCGCAACGCCGTGACCATAACTCACGGTCATATTGGTGAGCCTGCTCCATTTGCCTTTGGGCCAAATAGGTTGACCTTTGGCGGGCAACTCGATTTCAGGCCGGCGATCCATCCCCAGCTCGATCATCACCTCGCGCATTCGCTCTGCGCCCAGTTCATCAGCCACGCGTGCACTGACCGTGTTAGAGGAATAAACCAGCGCCTGCGGCACGTTGAGAGTATCGCCTTTGGGCTTCAAATCGCGCAGCTTGCGCCCGGCCATTTCGACTGTGCTGGCATTCCAGCGCCGTCCCATATCACGCACCACACCAGCATCGATAGCAGCAGCGATGCTTAGCGGCTTGAAGGTCGAGCCAAGCTCGTAAATGCTATTGGTGGCACGGTTGAGCATGTTCTTTTCGCGCCCGGTATCGAGCCGGTTCGGGTCGAATTCAGGTAACGACGCCAGCGCCATGATTTCACCGGTATCGACATCAAGCACGATGCCCGCAGCACCAAGGGCGTTGGTTGCGAGCATTCCTCGACCAAGCTCGTCTTCGAGCGCGCCTTGGACTCTAACATCCAGCGACAGCGCGATCGGCTCTCCGCGCAGCTTAGGATCGGACAGACGCTCATCAAGCACTTGCTCCATACCCAATTGCCCGGTGTCATCGGCTGCGACATAGCCCAAGACATGCGCTGCCAGCGTGCCTTGCGGATAGTGCCGATCGCTTTCGCGCGGCACTTGCAAAGCGATCTCGCCTAGCTCGAACACCTGGTTGGCTTCTTCAGGCAGCACGCGGCGACGTAGATACCCGGCTTTGCCCGCACTTAGTCTGCGCGCGATGCGGCGTTCATCAAGATCCGGGAAAATCTGCTTGAGAGAAGCGGCAACTTCGCTTGGTGCACGCACAAGCGGTGCTCCGCCATCGCTCATGGCTTTCGGGTCGAACCATAAGGCATAGGCCGGGAACGCCCGCGCCAAAGGCATGCCATTGCGATCAGTGATTTCGCCGCGCGGGGGAAGCAGCTTTTCCGCAAGGCTCGAATAGACCGGCGAATGCCCGGCCACTCCGAGATAGGCAATCCGCAGCATTGCAGCAGCTGCAATGAGCGTGAAAGCCAAGGCGATCCAAAGGACCCGCCAGCGGGCTGTCAGCAGCGCGCGATAGCGCAGCTGGACACGCTGCACCCGGCCCGCCTCAATCGCCGGACGCGGCGCAGCGTAAGCGGTCATTCACCAGCCTCGCGCACTAACCTTATTGCAGCGAGAGTGTTGGTGCCATCTTCGCCGAGCGGTCGCGCCGGCGTCTGCGCTTGCGCTGCACGAATGGGGGACGCTTCGATCAGGAAATCGCCGAAGGCTTCAGTGAAAGCAGTTCCGGGATCTGACTGCTCCAAACTGGCCGACGCCAAGGTGATCGTTTCACCCGAGACCGGCGAGACCATCGGACGCGGCTCTTGCAATGAAGCACTATCATCATCGACATCCGCACGGGCAAGCCGGATCGGGCTCGGCGCATCCGGGCCAAGCGGCTGACCAAGACTGGCAAGTTGACGTTCGGAATCGAGATATTGATCTGCTCGCGGCGCTTCATACCCGAACTCGACCCGGTTCCAATTGGCCAGCTGACGCTGGCTCGCGCGGGCCTGAAATTCAGTTTCGAGCAAAAGCGTCTCGCGTTCGAGCGCAACAATCGCGCGTTCTGCCAGCAGCACTTCGCTTTTGACCGCATGCACTCTCAGGCTCAGCAGCGCGAATAGGCCGAGGCACATCGCGAGCACCGCAACCCAGCCGATCCGGCGCATATGTGTTGGAGTGATGATCATTGCGCTGCTCCTGTAGGTCGGGCCGGAACGGCAGTGCGCATGGCATGGCGCAAAACCGCTGATCGCGCGCGCGGGTTGCGCTCGACTTCTGCATCACTGGGTCTGATCGCCTTCGACGGCTTTGCGAAGGTAGGGACCGGACCTGCCACTTCGCCGGGCAGATGGCGCGACACTGCCCGACCTGCGCCAGAGGCTTCACGAAAGAAGCGCTTGACGATCCGGTCTTCGAGACTGTGAAAGCTGACCACTGCGAGAATGCCGCCTTCACCCAATAGCGCCTCAGCCGCCTTGAGCCCCGCGCGCAGCTCGCCGAGCTCATCGTTGATGTGAATTCGCACCGCCTGAAAGCTACGAGTTGCAGGGTCCTTTTTATCGTGTGCACGATGCCCCAAAGCCTTGCGGACGACCCGGGCAAGGTCGCTGGTCGTCTCCAGCGGGCGGGCCGCAACAATCGCCCGGGCCACACGGCGCGACTGGCGTTCCTCACCGTATTCGTAAAGCACATCGGCAATCGCCGCTTCGTCGGCTTTGTTTAAAAAATCGGCTGCACTTTCGCCGTCCTGGCTCATCCGCATGTCGAGCGGGCCATCTGTAGAAAACGCAAACCCGCGCGCGCTTTGATCGAGCTGCATCGAAGACACGCCAACATCCATCACGACTGCATCGACTTGGCGCACGCCGAGCGCAGCGAGTTCTGACTGCATTTCAGAAAAGCGCTGTTGATGCAGCGTAAGGCGATCGGGGAATTGCCGCCGCAGCGCCTCTCCATCGCGGATTGCGGAAGGATCACGATCGAATGCATAGACCCGTGCACCGGCCTCAAGCAGTGCCGCAGAATAGCCCCCTGCCCCGAAGGTCGCATCGACGACCGCCATGCCTGCGCCCGGCGTGAGCGCAGCGAGGACCTCGTCAAGCAATACCGGGACATGCGGCTGGGATGTGGGCGTTGGCTCGATCATGCCTTCTTCCTCGCCTTGGCTTCAGCTTCATCGACCAGGTCCTGGCAATCGGCTTGCAGGTCCTCCCATTCCTCCGGCATTTCCGCGAGCTCAGCAGGGCTCCAGATCGTAAAGAAGCGTCCGCCGCCATGGAGGAAAATCCCCGCTTCGATATTGGCCCGCTTGCGCAGGATATCGGGCATTACGAACCGGCCGCTATCGTCGAACGGAAGCTTCTTGTATCCGAACAATCGCATCGCGCGCAGTTCGCGATCAAACGGCTTGCCTGCTTGGAGTGCGTTTTGCTCTTCGCGATCAAGCTGCGCTTCCAGCTCATCATGGCGCGAGAGGCCAAACCCGACGAGACATTTCCAGCGATCGTGCTTAGCGAGGCACAGCGTTTTGGCCCCGCCTGAACTCTCTTTTACGGCTTTGCGAAAGTCTGGCGGCAAGACAAAGCGGCCCTTATCGCCTGCAGGCGAATAGGCTTGTCCGCTATATCCTCCAAACCCTGACACGCGTCCTCATCCCCGCAACATTGTCGAACCGCGCTGGCACACGGCTCAGGAACCATCTCGCACGCCTCTCCCGCAGCCACCCTCGCGCGAGCGGGAGCAGCGCGCCTCCCGAAAACGGGGGGCGCGGGACAAACCGGCATGTTTGATGGAACCCGGTATTACCCGGGAACCAGACGGGTGAAAAGGGGTTTTAGCGGGAAATTGCGGGATTACTTGGCAAGTATTTGATTTATAGCATTTTCATTTGGTCAGCTTCGATCCCGGCCTCCTCGAATGATCCGGAAAATCCCGTAGATTTCTCGGAAAATTGATTGTTTTCCTTAAGTGGTTCGCACTCGATTCTCTGCCCGGACCGTCTCACCCCGCAGATTTCCCGTCTGATCCCCGATGGCACAGTCACGCCTGCGTCTTTCGCGCGGGAAACGCCAAGTCGAAGATGTGCATCAGCGTCGCGCCACTTTCTCCGGCTAGATCAGGTCGCTCGAATAAGGCGGCGTCCGCCATCACTGTGACCATCCCAGCGCCCACCTCGCATTGCGCGACGACCGAGCGCGCGAGCAACCTGCAAGCGGCTGCGTCAGCATCGGCGATGCTCCAGGTGCCGCCATGCTCTACGGTAAGCTCCTGATTGCCCAAGGTTATCGCCGCGATCCCCGCTTCGAAAGTCTCCGGAACCTCGTATTGCAACTCAAGACCCCAACGCGTCAGCACCGGTGGCAGGGAATAGAGCGCCGATGCGAGCGGTCGACGCGGATCGCCAAGCGGCAGCTCGTATGTGCCGGTAAGAGCGGGATCCAATACTAGCAACAATTGCCCTCCCTCGCGCACCCAATCATCGAGCGCGACATTATCTTCAGGCGTAAGCAAACGGGGCTGAATGATTGCTATCCGCTCTATTGCTGCGAGCGGGTCGATTTCGGATGAGTCGGGCGCGACATCGGCAATCGGTGAAAGCGTGTCGAGCGGGGCGAGATTGAACCTTTGTTCAAGCGCTTCGCGTTGCCAAGGGATTGGTGCATCACCGCGAACGACCTCGCTCATCTCGACATCAAGTGGCCAGAACAGCGGTAGGCTGCTCATTATCCCAAGCGTTTCTCGATCTTCAATCGGCGGGATCGCACAGCAGACATGGTTTTTTTCGCGCTCGTAAAGATATACGCCGCCGGCAATCAGAGCTGCAGTCCCAAGCGCTGCAAGCGAGAGCTTAAGGCGCATCAACCTCATCGGCGTCGGGTTCGGGATCAGAGGTTGGCGCTTCATCCACCATCAGCGGCTCAGAAAGCTGTTGTGCAGCCCCGTCGGTTTCGGGCGGAATATCGGGCACAATCCCGGCATCGGCTAACGGATCGCGCTGGGCTGGCGCTTCGGTTGGCTCAGTCGTCGGCGCCGCTTCTGGTACCGCCGCCTGCTCCGCGAGTTCGACTTGACTTCCGATAATGCTAGCAAGACCGACCAGCAGGATCATCGCGCAGATCCCAATCAAGCCCGCCTGCAAGCGCTGCAACGCTTCGCTCCGCGTTCCGCCAAGCGGCATGTCGCCAGGCGGATCACCGGGCACATCGGCTTCGCTTTCCCCTATGGTTCGACCAATCAGCCTGCGTTCTGCCATGCGATTGGCTTAACGCGCTTGCGATGACATGTCGATTAATCCTGCCCGAGCCAATCGAATACGGGCAAATTTTTGGCCTTTAGCCAAGCCGGATTGTATAAAGTCGACAAGTACCGAAAGCCGGTATCGCACAGGATCGTGGCAACCTGAGCCTTATCGCGGCCTTCAGCTACGAGTTGCTCGCCGAGCGCGATCGCGCCAGCCACATTGATCCCCGACGACAGGCCGAGGCAAAGCCCTTCTTCTCGCAAAAGCCGCTTTACCCAGATCAACCCTTCTTCATCAGAGACGCGAAACTGCGTGTCGATCGGGGCGTCTTCAAGATTAGCGGTAATCCGGCCTTGGCCGATGCCCTCCGCGACTGAAGATCCTTCAGATTTGAGCTCGCCATGCGCGTAATAATTGTAGAGCGCTGCGCCATGCGGATCGGTTAGGGCGATCCGGACTTCGCCGTTCTTTTCCTTAAGCCCCATGCCAACGCCGGCAATCGTACCGCCTGTACCGGCAGCGCACGTGAACCCGTCTATGGTTCCACCCGTTTGATCCCAGAGCTCCTGCGCGGTGCCTTCAATATGAGCTCGGCGATTGGCGATGTTGTCGAATTGCCCGGCCCAGATTGCACCTTCGGTCTCTTCCGCCATCCGCCTGGAGACGTGCTGAAAGTGGCCGGGATTGGCGTATTTGGTGGGCGGGACCAGCACGAGCTGCGCACCTAGCGCTCGCAGCGTGTCCATTTTTTCTTTCGACTGGTTGTCTGGCATTACGATGATGGTCTTGTAGCCCAGAGCATTGGCCACCAACGCAATTCCGATGCCTGTATTGCCAGCCGTCCCCTCGATCACGGTACCGCCTGGTTGAAGCTCGCCGCGCGCTTCTGCATCGCGTATCATGTAGAGTGCAGCCCGGTCTTTGACCGAGGACCCCGGATTGGCAAACTCGCACTTGCCCCAGATGTCACACCCTGCGGCTTTGCTCGGCCCGGCGAGACGAACCAGCGGTGTGTTGCCGATCAGCGCGAGGGTGGTGCCCAAAGGCTTCGTTAGATTCATGCAAGCGGGATTAGGAGCTGAGGCGCTCTGCGGCAATGCAGTTCGGCTTATGCCCTGCCAAGCGGTGATTGAGACAAGCGTCGCATCAGCGCTCAATCTTCTTCAGCGATCGTCACCTTAAGGCCGTCAAGTTCATCAGTGAACGGGATCATGCAGGAAAGACGCGAATTTTCATTGCGATGATCCGAGCTTTCCAAAAGCTCATCTTCGTCTTCTTCTAGCCGGGGAAGATTGTCTTTGGCGCTCGGATCGACATAAATATGACACGTCGCGCAAGAGCAGCACCCGCCGCATAGCGCCAGCAGCTCATCAAAGCCATTATCACGGATCGCTTCCATGACAGTCAGTCCGGTTTCAACTTCGATTTCAGAAGTCTCGCCTTCGCGGTTGGTAACGACCAGCTTTGGCATGAAAATTGATTTCCCTTTGGCTGCCCGCTTCGATCCGAGCGAGCTGTTCTAAAAACTTGCGCGCTGCTAAGGTGTTCCCTGATGCAACGCAAGCGGGCGCAGACTGTAGGAATTGGTAGTGGGGCTTAGCACCGAAACGATCGCCGAGGCTCTTAATGAGTTGGCCACGACCGATCCTCGACTGAACAAACAACTGGCATCAGTCGGTTATCCAGAGGCACGGATAAGATCACGTGGGTACAAGACATTGCTTAGAACCATTGTCGGCCAGCAGGTCTCCGTCGCAGCAGCAAGCTCAATGTGGAACAAGCTTGAAGCAGAACTCGGCGAACAGTTTACACCGACATGCTTGCTCGAACGCGATTTTGATACACTTCGCGCCTGCGGTCTTTCGCGACAGAAACAGGGCTATGCACGGTCCTTGTGCGAACTGGTCAACGCAGGCGAAGTGGATTTCGACGCGCTTCCTGCCGACGATGAAGAAGCCATCACTCAGCTCACACAAATCAAAGGGATAGGACGCTGGTCTGCTGAGATCTATCTGTTGTTCGCAGAAGGTCGCGCGGATATCTGGCCAGCGGGCGACCTCGCGGTGCAAGAGGGCGTAAAGCGCCTGCTCGAACTCGACGAGCGCCCTAAAGAGAAGGAAACCCGAGAGCTTGGTGAACGCTGGCGTCCACATCGCGGGCCAATGGCGATCTTTACGTGGCATTATTACGCCAATCCGGCGCTCTAGACAAAGCTCAGCCAACACCGCGACGAACCGTCATACCGGATCGACCGATGGTGCTTGCGGGCGCACGATAAACCCGTATTACTCAAGCCATACACTCGACCCCGAGTACAACACATGTTGGAAGAGGAGCCACCCATGTCCGCATTTTGCCGCACCGCCCGCTTGCTGGTTAGCGCAGCTGCTGTCACAGCGCTCGCCGCGCCGAGCGTTGTCTCAGCCGATTACCAAGCTACACCTGCCGCTGGAGCCACGATGACCACCACTGCCGAAACCGCCCCATTGATCCCGCGTGATGCATTGTTTGGCAATCCGACACGCGCGCAGGGTCGGCTGAGCCCGGACGGCAATTATCTAAGTTGGTTGGCGCCATCGGACGGCGTTCTTAACATATGGGTCGCACCGCGCGACAACCCAGAAGCAGCCAAAGTCATGACCGATGCGAAAGATCGCCCGATCCGGCAGCATTTCTGGTCGCCTGACAGTAAAAAGCTCCTGTACATTCAGGATAAAGGCGGAGACGAGAATTTCCTGCTTTACGGGATCGACGTCGAAAGCGGTGAGGAAACCACTCTTACTCCGTTCGAGAATACCAGAGTTGATATCGTCGGCGCGTCTGAGACCATCAAGGACAAGCTGCTCATCGGCGTCAACAATCGCGACCCGCAATTCCATGATGTGCATATGCTGGACCTCAACACCGGCGAGCTTGAACTGGTGATCGAGAACAACAGCTATGCCGGGTTTATGGCCGACGACACGCTGACTGTGCGGATGGCGATGCGCCAGAACGAAGCGGGCGGGACCGACTATTTCAAAGTTGAGAACAATGAAGTTGCCGCTGAGCCGTTCGAAACCACCGCAATGGAAGACTCGCTGACGACTAACCCGGCAGGCTACACAACAGACGGCTCGATCCTGTATTGGCTAGACAGCCGGGGACGCAACACAGCTGCGCTGTTTGCACAGGACACCGCGACGGGCGAGAAGACCCTCATCGCAGAGGACGACAAGGCCGATCTGGGCGGGACTATCCGCGATCCCAAAACCGGCGTGGTTGAAGCTTATTCGGTCAATTATCTCAAGAACACCTGGACCGCGATTGATCCCGACATCGAAGCCTCGCTCGATTTTCTCGACCGTAATCTGGATGGCGATTTCGGCATCTCCAGCCGGACTGATGATGACAAGACTTGGATCGTCTGGAATGACCCGCTGATCGAACCGTCGAGCACGTATATTTATGAGCGTGACAAAGGCACTCTGACCCCGTTTTACACCTCGCGCCCTGATCTCGAAGGAATGCCGTTACAACCCATGCAGGCGATCGAGATCACGAGCCGCGATGGCCTGACGCTGCCTTCTTATCTTACTCTTCCGGTCGGAAGTGATAGCGACGGGGATGGCAGGCCCGATGAGGCGGTGCCGATGGTCTTGTTCGTCCACGGTGGCCCTTGGGCCCGCGATGAATTCGGCTTCAATTCGGTCCACCAGATGCTGGCCAATCGGGGCTATGCGGTTCTATCGACCAACTTCCGCGGTTCGACCGGGTTCGGCAAAGACTTCCTCAATGCTGGTAACAAGCAGTGGGGCTTGAAGATGCACGATGATCTGATCGATGCGACTGACTGGGCTATCAACGAAGGGATCGCCATCGAGAACCAAGTCGCCATCATGGGTGGCTCTTATGGCGGCTATGCAACGCTCGCCGGGCTGACCTTCACCCCTGAAAAGTTTGCGTGCGGGGTCGACATCGTCGGGCCTTCTAACCTTGAGACACTTCTCGGCACTATTCCGCCTTACTGGGCGCCACTGGTCAAGATCTTCCACGAGCGCATGGGCGATCCCAACACCGAAGAAGGTCTCGCGCTGCTCAAGGCGGCGAGCCCGCTTTACAAGGCTGACCAAATCACGAAACCTCTGCTGATCGCGCAGGGCGCTAACGATCCTCGGGTCAAACAGGCCGAAAGCGACCAGATCGTGAACGCAATGAAGAGCGCTGGGATTCCCGTGACGTACGTTCTCTATCCAGATGAAGGCCACGGCTTTGCGAAGCCTACGAATTCGATTGCATTCTTTGCGATTGCAGAGAATTTTCTGTCTGAATGTCTCGGCGGCCGCGCCGAACCGCTCGGCGAAGTGCTCACGTCCTCTACCGCTGAAATCCTCGAAGGCGCAGAGCACGTCCAAGGCTTAGAAGAAGCGCTAGGCGGCTAAGCCAGCGCTCTTTTGAACTTGCGAGAGGACTGACAGATGTGTCAGTCCTCTTCCATAAGGTTGCAAAACGCAATCCATGGGAGAGGGACGACATGAGAGGATCCGAGCAGCCTCGCAACATATTCATCACCGGCGGCGCGTCGGGGATCGGCCGCGCGATTGCGGAGCATTTCGGGGCAAAGGGCTGGTTCGTCAGCGTCGCTGACGTGAACGTCCAAGGCATGCAAGACACGCTCGGCCTGATCGAAGGCGGCTACAAGTACATGCACGAGCTTGACGTGCGCGACCGCGCCGCCTGGGATGTTGCGCTGCACGCTGCCGCGACAGCCGGCGGCGGGCGAATTGATGTGATGGTCAACAATGCCGGGATCGGCACTGGCGGGCCGCTCCACGAACTCGAAACCGAAGAGATTGATCGCTGCCTCGATATCAATCTCAAAGGTGTGCTTTATGGAGCGCAGGCGGTTTTTCCCTACCTGCAAAAGACAGCGCCCGGTTCAGCTCTGCTCAACACCGCAAGTGCAGCAGGGATCAGCGGTTCGCCAGGGATGAGTGTTTATTGCGCTACAAAGTTTGGCGTCCGCGCCATTACGGAAAGCTTAGATGCTGAATGGGCGAGCGAAGGGATCAAGGTCGCGTCGATCTGTCCGAGCTTTATCGAAACGCCCCTTCTCGACGGAACCGGCAATCGCCGCTCTAACGAACCCGTGCGCGAGCGGGTTCGCGCTGCAGGGCTTGAGATCACCCCGGTTGAAGAGGTTGCAAAAGCGGCGTGGGAAGCGGTGCACGGCACCAAGCTCGATTACTTTGTGGGAAAGACCTCGAAGAACATGGCGTTTGCAAAACGCTGGATACCGGGCCGCGTGCGCAAACGGATGCGGGCGAGCAATAGCGTTCTTGGACAGTAAGCAGCGCGCTCGTTTAGAGAAGTCGCTCGATCGCGTTCACCATGTTCACATCACGCTGCGACAACCCGCCAGCATCGTGAGTCGTCAGCGTGACTTCGACTTTGGCGTAAACGTTGAACCATTCCGGATGGTGGTCGTTGCTTTCCGCGATAAGCGCGACCCGGCTCATAAAGCCCCAGGCTTCTGAGAAGTTTTCGAACTGGAAGGTCCGTTCGATCGCTTTGCCTTCGCGCGCAATCGCCCATTCCGGATGGTCCGCGATCAGTCTCGCGCGTTCTTCCTCAGTCAGCTCAGCAATCGCGCTCATTCCAGCCTCCTTGGTGCATGGGCACTGCGCCCCAGTTGTTCGCACGCGCTGTTTTGCCTAACGCGATAAGGCATGCAAGCCTCTTCCCTTCCACATTTAAGTATTCAGGACGTTGCCTGTCGGCGCGGCGACCGGTTGCTGTTCCGAGGCCTTTCGCACGAGCTTTCGGCAGGCGAGGCGCTGCATGTTACAGGCGCAAACGGGACCGGCAAATCGTCGTTGCTTCGCATTATGGCCGGCCTGCTGAGGCCCTATGCCGGAGCCATTGAGCCGGATGGCACGATTGGCCTCGTCGATGATCGCTTAGCACTTGATCCAGCGCTCCAGCTTGGACGTGCCTTAGGCTTTTGGTTTGGGGTTGATCTGTCATCGTCCGATGCAGCAAGCATCATGGCTACGATGCGCCTTAAAGAACTTGCTGAAGTGCCCGTGCGATATCTCTCCACCGGGCAGCGAAAGCGCGCGGCGCTTGCTCGGTTAATCGGGCAACGCGCAGCGATCTGGTTACTCGATGAACCCTTAAGCGGCCTTGATGCCGTATCGCAGGCAATCGTTGATGAGCTTATCAGCGAACACTGCGCAAACGGCGGAATTGCTGTGATCGCATCGCACCAGCCGCTCAAGATGGATGGCTTGAAGATGCTCCCGCTTGAGAGTTTCGCGCCTCAGCCGGAGCAAACGCAATGATTGCTGCTCTGCTTCGCCGTGATCTTGCAGCTTTGTTTCCGTTTGCAGGCAGCGGCGCAGCGCTGCCATTGGTGTTCTTTCTCGCTGTCGCAATGCTTTATCCTTTCGCTGTCGGTCCTGATCCTGCACTCTTGGCGAGAACCGGCGGCGGGATTGTGTGGATCGCCGCGCTGCTGGCCGCGATACTGCCTATCGAACAATTGGTTGCAGATGATCTGGAGCGCGGCATGTTCGATCAGTTACGCCTGCGCGGGATGACCGAAGAGGCGATGATGGCAGTGCGGCTTGGAGCGCATTGGTTAAGCTTTGGCCCGCCGCTTATTCTTGCCACGTTTCCTGCAGCCGGGTTGCTCGGACTGGACGCGCGAATGCTCCAGATACTCCTGCTGGGCCTGTTAGCGGGTACGCCGGGCCTAGCTGCAATCGGAGTGGTGATCGCGGCCTTGACCGCAAGCCTGCGGACAGGGGCAGCGCTTTCGGGCCTGCTATTGATCCCGCTTGCCTTGCCGCTGTTGATCTTCGGGACCGGAGCTTTGAGCCGGGCAGACGCCGCCACACTTGGGCTGGTCGGTGCGATCAGCCTTGGTCTTGTGGCGATTGCTCCATTCGCTGCTGGCGCCGCGATCCGCGCAGCGCGTTAAGCGATCGCCCAAGCAATCGATCCAGCGCGCTCAATAAGGCGGTTTGTCGCGTCCCATCGGACTGGTGGTGAAGACTTCATTGCCGTCTTGAGTTATCCCGATTGAGTGCTCGAACTGCGCTGAGAGCGACTTGTCACGCGTCACCGCGGTCCACCCATCACCGAGCACTTTTGCCCATGGCTTGCCGAGATTGATCATCGGCTCGATTGTGAAGAACATGCCGGGCTTGAGCTCCGGCCCGGTCCCAGCCTTTGCCGCATGGACCACTTCAGGCGCGTCATGGAACAATCGCCCGAGCCCATGACCACAAAACTCGCGCACGACGCCGTAACGGTATTGCCGCGCATGGGCTTCGATCGCGGCTCCGATATCGCCGAGCCGCGCGCCAGGCTGCGACGCTGCGATCCCCAGCATCAAACACTCATGCGTCACTTCAATCAGCCGCTTGGCCTTGATTGAAGGTTCACCGGCACAATACATCCGGCTCGTATCGCCATGCCAGCCATCAAGCAGACAGGTCACATCAACATTGAGGATGTCGCCATCTTTGAGGGTCTTTTCACTCGGGATGCCATGACAGATCACGTGGTTGAGCGAGATGCAGCTCGAATGCGTGTAGCCGCGATAGCCCAGCGTTGCTGGCACCGCGCCTGCATCCAGCATCATCTCGCGCACGCGGTCATCGATACTTGCAGTGGTAACACCTGGCTGAACCAGATCAGCCACTTCATCGAGAATACGTGCCGACAGCTGGCCCGCCCGGCGCATGCCAGCGAAGCCGTCTTCGGTATGGAGCTTGATCGTGCCGTCGCGATGAACGGTCTGCGAACTGTCGATGGTCTGATATTCGTGCATCAACATCACATAGCGTGATGCGCCCGAAATTGCGAGCAAAAGCAGTTCAGTTTACCTCGCCAAGCGCAAAGGCTGCACGGTATTCGGGCTTCACCGCTGCGAGGATCGCATCTGTCACGGGCAGCGCCACTTCATAAGCGCCTTCGGCGTATGAACCGGCAATGTAGGGGGCCGCTAGTAGGTCGAGCTGGTCAAGCTTAGATCCGGTCGAGGATGATAGAACCAGGACGAGTTCGCCAAGCGAAGGACAGCTTTCCAGCGGGTCTGTTCCACGCACAAGGCCGGGGCTAATACGCTCCATCCGTTCCGCCTGCAGACCGGCGCAATAGGCGTTTCGGAGTGCTTCATCGAGCGCGGCCTCGGAGCTGAACAACTCGATTGGCGCTAACGCCTGTTCGGCTTCCCGATCCCATACCAGCGAATCGAAGAACGAATTGCCATGGGCACCGCCTGAATATGTGGCAATGCTTGCGCGCAGCGCTAGAAATCGCGGTGTATCTGCAGCGACTTTCCACCCTTTGGAATAGCTGCGAGTGACGCATGTGACGCAGTCCATACCGGCAAACTCAGCCAAGGATTGCTTCCATTCAGCCTTCTGCTTGGCGAGCAGATTATCGCGCCGAGCAGCCATAATCTCCGCTAGCGCAGAGACGGCGGAGACCTGTGCCGGCCAGCCGTAGGAAAAGTCGCGGGTTACCTCGCCTGACTTTTCCTCATCTTTAAACTCAGTTGCCTTAGCGCCAACCGCCAGCCGCCGCTCAAGCGCCTCTTGTGCAGTCTCACCAGCGCCCGCATTGGCTTTCGCAGGATCGACACCGACCGCTTCACTAAGCTGTTCAGGCGAAGAGCACGCCGCTAACCATACCGCTGCAACCCCGGTGATTATCGCTTTCATGATCGCTTTGTCCCCTCGCTTGCGCAAACAGAATGCGCAATTTCCTGCGTGACATGCTTATTGGTGCGATTATGGACGGAGGATGACTGATCTTACTGACTTAATCCAGCCTGACCGGGGTCAGCCTGCCCAAGCGATCCGCCTCACGAGCAAAGCCGCTTACAACGATTTTCTAGGCTCGCTTGGAGCGGGCCAACGTGCACAGCTCGCCGCACAAAAATTTGATGGCACGCCTGGGTCGATCGGGATCGTTCCTGATGGAGACAGTTTCTTTGCTGTTGGCGGAGTTGCTGATCCTGACGACCTTGGCTCCTACTGCCTCGCTGCCCTGGCTGAACGGCTCCCGGCTGGCAGTTATCGCCTCGACGGGCATGAGCCTGGTGCTGCAATGTTCGGTTGGCTGACTGCGCAGTACAGTTTTGACCGCTATCGCCAGACGGAAGAACCGATCGGTCCGCGGGTCCTGCTTACCGGCCAAGTCGGCCAACTTGCCGGCCTGCAAGCCGAAGCCGAAGCCGAATGTCTGGTCCGCGATTTGGTCAACACCACTGCTGAAGACATGGGCCCTGCTGCGCTTGAAGCCGAAATTGAAAAGCTTGCCAAAGCCCATAGCGCCGAGCTTGAAACGGTAAAGGGCGATGCGCTTGAGACAGGCTATCCGATGGTACACGCAGTTGGCCGGGCCGCAGCGCGGCACCATGCCCCCCGCCTGATGCATCTGTCATGGGGCAATCCAGAACACCCCGTGCTGGCGATTATCGGCAAAGGCGTATGCTTCGATTCAGGTGGGCTCGACATCAAACCGGCCGCCGGTATGCGCCTGATGAAGAAGGATATGGGCGGTGCTGCCCATGCCATCGCGCTAGCCGGTCTCGTCATGGGCGGTCGGCTCAAGGTCCGTTTGCATCTGCTGGTTCCAGCGGTTGAAAACGCCATTTCCGGTTCCGCTTTTCGGCCTGGCGATGTGCTTGCGAGCCGTAAGGGCCTCACGGTCGAGATTCACAACACCGATGCCGAAGGCCGCTTAATTCTAGGAGATGCACTTACGCGGGCAAGCGAGGAACGGCCCGAACTCATGATCGACTTCGCCACCCTGACAGGGGCCGCCCGGATCGCACTTGGCCCGGACTATGCTGCGATGATGGCACGGCGCGATGAAACGGCTCAAGCGCTGATCGATGCCGGTAAGGCTCATGAAGACGAGCCATGGCGGCTTCCGCTTGCTGAGAGCTATCGTGAGTACCTCAAATCCGACATCGCCGATTTGGTCAACGCACACTCAAACCCTTACGCCGGGGCGAGCGTCGCTGGGTTGTTCCTCGATCGGTTTGTTTCAGAAGAGACCGATTGGGTCCATTTTGATACGTTCGCCTGGCGTCCGTTTGCAAAGCCTGGCCGGCCAAAAGGCGGGACCGCTTACGGCTTGCGTGCGGCCTGGCACATGCTGCGACAGCGCTACGGCTGATAGCTTGTCGATCCCTTCTAGCGCGTCTAAGCGCGCTTTGGGAGACCAAGGATAGAAGCTGAATGAACGGCGCGACCACCCAGTCAGACGAGTATAAGATACCGAGCCGAGAGCTTGGCCTTAACGGTCCGGTGACCAAGCCTAAGCCTGGTACGCTTCCCTTGCGCGGCGATCTGGCCCACATTGCGCTCGCAGGTAAGCATCTGGCGGCCCATTACGTCATTCCGGAACGGCGTTCGATTGGTACATCGGGGGCAGCGCTCCATCTGCTCCCGCGCAAGGACAGCGAGATTGCAAACCGCATGGCACCCGGTGCCGCGTTCGAAGTGCTCGATGTCGAAGGCGACTGGGTGTGGGGTTGTGCAGGCCCAGACGGGCCGAGCGGTTACTGCCATGTCGACGAGCTTGCGCCGCAGGAGGACTGATCAATGGCGCTTCAAGTGTTTATCGACGGTGCAGCGGGTACAACGGGTCTGGAAATCCATGACCGGCTGAAAGACCGCAGCGAATTCGAGCTACTGGTGCTCGATGACACCCAGCGCAAGGACCAGGCTGCGCGTAAAGAGGCCTTGCGCGAAGCCGATGTAGCGATCTTGTGCCTTCCCGATAACGCCGCGCGCGAAGCAGTGGAGTTGGCGCAAGGCTCGGATACGCGGATCATCGACGCGTCGAGCGCGCACCGGACGGCGGCGGGTTGGACTTACGGCTTTCCTGAGCTGGTTGGGCATAAGGCGGTGGCCAACGCACAGTTCGTCAGCAATCCGGGCTGCTATCCAACAGGGTTTTTAGCGCTGGTCGCGCCACTTGTGCGCGCTGGACTGCTAACAGCCGATTGGCCCTACACCGTCCACGCTGTGAGCGGATATTCTGGCGGCGGCAAAGCGCTGGTCGAGCGGTTCGAAGCTGAGCCAGATCTTGCCTTTCGCACGTATGGCCTTGAACTCGCGCATAAGCACCGTCCGGAGATGCAGCAACATGCCGCGCTCAAGCACGGCGTTTTGTTTTCGCCATCGGTTGTCCCGGCGTTTCGCGGGATGCTTGTTGAAGTGCCACTGCATCTTGGCGCGATGAGCACCAATCCACATTCGGACAGTCTTAGAGACGCACTTAGTGCATTCTACGCGGGCTCTCGCATCGTGCGGATGAGCGAGGGGCCCGCGCCCATTGAACTTCTGCTGCATAGCGATCAGTCCCCGCATGACGCGATGGAGTTGTTCGTGTTTGGCAATGAGGGCGGTTGGAACGTCCGCCTCATCGCCCGGCTCGACAATCTCGGCAAAGGCGCATCCGGCGCGGCAATCCAGAACCTTAACATCATGTGCGGCCTGCCAGAGACCGCAGGCCTCAGCCTCTAGCTAAAGGGCACCGGGAACGAGCTGCGTCTCGCGCTTCAACCAAGCTTGCGCTGCGCTGCACAATATTGCTAGTCCTTGAGCAAGGGGAATGATCCTTGCGCGTCGCCAAGGATACGCTACCGAGATATGACAGGTTTCAGCCCGATTCCTGCTAGAATGAAACACACTGCAGCAGCAGGCGGGAACGCACCGAAGTGAAGAAGATCGAAGCGATCATCAAACCCTTCAAGTTGGACGAGGTCAAAGAGGCGCTGCACGAAATCGGCGTATCCGGCATCACTGTGACAGAAGCGCGAGGCTTCGGGCGGCAGAAAGGCCATACCGAGCTTTATCGCGGTGCCGAATACGTCGTCGACTTCTTGCCAAAAGTGAAGCTTGAGGTCGTCGTCGCCGACGATCAGGCCGATCGTGTCCTTGAAGCGGTCGCAGCAGCGGCACAGACCGGGAGGATCGGTGATGGCAAGATATTCGTAACGCCGATTGAAACCGCATTGCGCATCCGCACTGGCGAAACCAACGAGGATGCGATCTAGCTTTTCACCATCCATTTCGCGCGCTGCTCCAAGCGCGCTCAAATCTCGAACAAACAAGTGGAGGCAATACCGACATGGCAAGCGTGAATGACGTCCTGAAACAGATCAAGGATGAAGAAATCGAATGGGTCGATCTGCGCTTCACCGATCCCAAGGGCAAGTGGCAGCACCTCACCATGGCAGCCAGTGTTATGGACGAAGACGCGCTTGAAGACGGACTGATGTTTGATGGCTCCTCGATCGAGGGTTGGAAAGCGATCAACGAATCCGACATGATCTTAAAGCCCGATATGGACGCGACCTATATCGATCCATTCAGCGCCACTCCAATGCTGTCGATCTTCTGCGATATCGTGGAGCCTTCGGACGGCCAGCTCTACGCCCGTGACCCGCGCTCAACCGCGAAGCGCGCCGAAGCATTCCTTAAGTCGTCCGGCATTGGTGATACCGTCTATGTCGGGCCAGAGCCTGAGTTCTTCATGTTCGATGATGTCCGCTTTGAAGACGGCTATGCAGGCAGTGGCTATGCGATTGACGATATCGAATTGCCGACTAACACCGGCAAGGAGTACGAGATGGGCAACATGGCTCATCGCCCCCGCGCAAAAGGCGGGTATTTCCCGGTAGCTCCGGTAGATAGCGCGATGGATATTCGCGGCGAAATGGTCGCCACCATGATGGAAATGGGCTTGGCGATGGACAAGCACCACCACGAAGTCGCCGCAGCCCAGCACGAACTCGGCATCACCTTTTCGACCCTCACCCGCTCGGCTGATCAGGTTCAGGTCTACAAGTACGTGGTAGCGCAGGTGGCGCACGCCTATGGCAAGACAGCGACCTTCATGCCTAAGCCGATCAAGGAAGATAACGGGTCAGGCATGCACAGCCATATGTCGATCTGGAAAGACGGCGCGCCGACCTTTGCTGGTGATGGTTATGCCGGACTTTCAGAGACCTGCCTTCACTACATCGGCGGCGTGATCAAGCATGCCAAGGCGGTGAACGCCTTCACCAACGCGACCACGAACAGCTACAAGCGCTTGGTACCCGGTTTTGAAGCCCCCGTGCTGCTGGCCTATTCAGCGCGCAACCGCTCGGCCTCTTGCCGCATTCCTTATGGCGCTGGCGACAAAGCCAAAAGGGTAGAGTTCCGCTTCCCAGATGCGCTGGCAAACCCTTATCTGGCTTTCTCCGCGCTGCTTATGGCGGGCCTCGACGGGATCGAGAACAAGATTGACCCCGGTGAAGCGATGGACAAGAACCTTTATGATTTGCCGCCAGCAGAACTTGCCGATGTGCCGACGGTTTGCGGATCCTTGCGCGAGGCGCTCCAGAGCCTCGAACAAGATCACGAGTTCCTGCTTAAAGGTAATGTCTTCTCGACCGATCAGATCGAAGCTTATGCTGAACTGAAATGGGAAGAAGTGCTGCGGCTGGAGACGACCCCCTCACCGGTTGAATTCGATATGTATTACAGCTCTTAACTGTAAGCTTTACAAATGCGTAAGGCCGCTCGGGATGGGCTCCCGGGCGGCCTTTTGCGTTCAGCGTACGCCGATGCGTTCAACCGGCCCATCGAAGGTCGGCACTGCCATGACAAAGGGATCGGTCGGATAGCCAAGCGCTTGCTCTTCCAGCATTCCAATCGCGATCTCTTCACCCATACGCACGCTGTCGTAATAGTCGGTGAAGTAGTGGACACCTGCCATATTGCGCCCGATCGAGATGTTGGCGGCCAATTTGTTGAGTTCGCCTTCGAGGGTAAGCGGGCAACTTATTTGATGAACGCTGAGCGTATTTCCGTCGTCCTCGGTCTGGAATTTGATGTATTTGACCGCGAATGTCTTACCATCTTGCGGCGCTGTTTTCATCGCGATTTGCTCGGTCGTATAAAAGCCGATCTCGCTGGTGGTCTTGCCCTTTTTGCCTTTCATGGTCGTGTCGATCTGGACCAGGATCGCAGAGGTATCAAAGTACGCCTTAAGCACAGTCACGCAGGCACCCGCGACCGTCGCATGGCCCGCGCCGTAGGCGGGATGCATCGGCGAGCCTTCTGCAAAGGCCATCGGGAGCAGGAATGTGTCGGTATTCTTGCCCGGTGCGGCGAGGGTGTTGTTATACGCTTTGATCGCATCAGCGGTCGGCTGAAGGTCCGCCAGCGTCTTTGAAAACGCACCGCAAACATTGGGGAAGCGTTCTTCGATCTGACAGGCTTTTTCAAGCCGACCCGAAAGGGTTTCCGGGCGCAAGCGAATGTGAACATTGAACTTCTGATACCGCACGGCCTTGAGCGCGCGCGTTGCGACCTCAGTCACAAGCGTCAGGATGTGCGGACCGCCATAAAGCGCAAAGCCGCCGGCATTGGTCGCTTTCATATCGCCGGTCGCCGCGTTGGTCAGCACGCTGAAGCCGGACGAGCCCGACAGGTTATCAAATGCCGGATCGAACGCAGTCCCGTTGGCCAGCAGGATCAGGCAGGCATTCAGATAGGCTTGGTAAAGTGCATCAAAATGCACATAGGTCGCCAGATCGCGCGGGGTGTGAATGAACCGGCGTGTTTGACCAGCAAGCGCCTGTCCACCTTGCGTTCCGTTCGCTGCATTGACGTTGAAACCCTGCTGGACTTGCAACCAATCACCGAAGTCGATCATGTAATCATCACCCACCGGCGCCATTGGGACGCGTTGATCGATCGTTTGTGCTCCAAATGAAATCCGCCCGTCGAGCGTCCCGAATGTGCCGGTGCGATCAGGATTGCCCATCAGCAGGAATGAAGAGACGTATGGCCCTTCATCTGAGCCCGGAGAGAACCCACGAAAAATCGTCTGTTGGTTGAGCTTGCCATCGGCGCCAACTTTACGTGGGCGTCCTTCGAATTCACAGCATTCGATAGCGTGCTGGATGTAATCCATATCGTTCAAGCGTTCGATGGACGCAGTGAGACCGGGCGCAGAACCATGCGCATCGAACTGTTCAAAAGGAACATCGCGCACCAGTGCGAGCTCATAGACCTCCGCCATCTCGAAAGTCAGTTCGTCGCTGCATAGCGGCGGCGCTGGCGGCATAGTAACCGCTTGCGCATCAGGCCCTTCGAGATCAAACACAAGGCCAGCGGTCGGCGCCTCCCATTGGCGGCGCGGCAATTGATCATCGCTGCTATCTTGCGGAACAGGTACACGCGTTGTGAACGGCTCGATGACACCGTTGTCGATGGCCTGACGGAACGCTTCAAAGTGGTTTTTATCGACAATCAGGCCAGTCGTATCACAGTGATCGAGACCTTTTGTGAAACTCATGGCGTAATTCGCCGACGCTAATCTCTCCTCATCGCCATTGGCTAGGTGATCGGGATGGTCGCGATTAAACGCCGCCTGTGCTGCATCCTCGCGAAAACGCTTCGACTCTATTCTTCTGTCGTTATTCATGATCAAGTCCTTTAGCTAATTTTCAACCTGAAAAGCGACCCGATCGTATTTTTCTTGTAATGATAATTGCACGATGAATACCTTGATTGTCTTTTTTCGACACTTTGATCATTATCGGACTTTCAAATCGTTCAATCATTGAAATAAATACATGAATATGATTGATATTATTTTCTGGTCTTCGATTTTTTCAATGGAATTGAAGCGCTCAACGGTTCGATTTTAGCGTTGAATTGAAATCTAAACGGCGTCTTGCACCTCCGCTTTATAACGTCCGACCGATCACGAACTCGGATTTCAATTTTCCTACTGACCCTATTTGTGCCTAATAGGCAGGCCTCGCTTGGCTGCACACTGGGTGTGCGATCAGCCAAGTACCCTTTGCTCTAACGCGAGCAGCAAAACCGCGAGGCTCAACGATGCTCCAGCTAAAGCCGATCTCAGCGTGTCCCTGCGCACCTCTCTCGCAGCCGCACGAGAGCCGCTGAGCAATGGCTAGTACAGCTCCCTATTTCGGCCTCGCCGACCGGATTGTTTCGCTAATCGACCGCCATCCTCGCAGAGCAATTCTCGCCATTCCAATCGTCTTCATGGCGGCTCTGATCGCTCTTGTGTTCTGGCAAGCGCCAGCACTGATCAGTCTATACGAGGCTCGCAACGATCGCGAATTTCGCCAGACTATCTTGCGCGAAGAACGCGAACGAAGAGCGCAGGCGCATGCAATTGAAGTCGACGAGCTCGTTCGACAACGTCTGCTGCATCTGCGCTTGCGCTCTTCATCAAGCCGGGCTGTGATCCGTGCATTGGTGTTCGACATCGATCAATCTGAACAGATTGTCGGCATCGTCGATGTGTTCGAAAGCATGGATCTGCGCACCGAAGAAACTGGACTGCGCACTCGTCCGCTGCCTTTAAGCGCAATCCGGCGCACCCTCAATTACATGCTAGCCAGCGACGTACCACGCTGCATCGCCCGCAATGTCGAAGACTACGAGGATCCCGAGCTCAAAGCCTTCATGCTAGCTGGCAGCCTCAAAGCCTCGGTGGCGTGTCCTTTGCGGACCCTCGATGGGCGGCCGATTGGCCTGCTTGCAGTGAGTATCCGCACCCGGATCGAAGAGAACAGTCTCGTTCAGCCCATGACGCGGGATGCCGCGCTCGAGCTGGGCGCCGTTCTCACCGAAGCCGCGTCGTTCAAGGCCGCCGTCACAGGTAAGATGGAGATGGATGAGTGACTGATCGAAAGCCCATTTTTGATGCCTTTCGCAAACTGCTCGGGCGCGGCTTCTCTCAAACAGAAGTGCGTCAGATCGACGCGGCGATCGATCAGGCCATTGGAGAAGACCACGTTACTGACAGCGGCGCGGTTCGCGGCAATACTCGAGTTTCTCCGGAAGATGGAACACCGAAAGCCATCGGGCCTGCCGGAATTGCACTTATCAAGCGCTTCGAAGGTTGCGCAAAGTTGCGCTCCGACGGATTAGTCGAGGCATATCCCGACCCTGGCACTGGCGGCGATCCATGGACCATCGGTTGGGGCGCGACGGGACGCGGACTTGATGATCTGCCGATTGGCCCCGGTACAGTGTGGACAAAAGAGCAATGCGATGTTCGATTAGCGCGCGACCTTGTGCGCTATGCCGATGATGTGGCTCGAGCACTCGGCCTTGCTCCCCGCACACAAAACCAGTTCGATGCTTTAGTCAGCTTTCATTACAACACAGGCGCGATCGCTCGAGCAACGCTTACCAAAAAGCACATTGCTGGCGATCATAAGGGAGCAGCCCAAGAGTTCGCGCGCTGGAATAAAGCGGGCGGGCGTGTGCTTAGAGGACTGGTGCGCAGACGGGCCGCTGAGGCCGAACTTTATATATCCTAGGTTGTGCTAGATGCCCAGACGAGTGCAGCGAGCGCCAAATCCGATCAGATCGTTTTGCTCGGTGTAAAGCTCTTCGGCTGACCGTCTTTTCCGCAGCCCTCTGACAATTCTGAACGCTTGGCGCTGCGCGGGGCGGTCGCTTCGGCAATCAGGCGGCTCTGCTCCTCATTGTCCATGAGCTGCCAGCCTTCGCGGGTGAGCTTTTCAAGCGGGCGGTAGCGCACTTTATAGGCCATCCGCGGGCTGCCATCGACCCAATATCCGAGATAGACATAAGGCAATCCATCCGCAGCGGCGCGGCGAATATGATCGAGAATAATGTAATTACCCAGTCCCGCTCGCACGTCATGCGACGGATCGTAAAACGAATAAATCATCGACAGGCCATCGCCTTGGCGATCAGTCAGACATGCCCCCACCAGTCGACCCGGCTCGCCATCACTTGTCGGTTCACGGTATTCAACCACGCTGCTGGTTACCGGAGTGTGCTCGACCATATCAGCATAATCGAGCTCGTCCATCGCCGACATGCCGCCGTCGGGATGCCGCACGCTGAGATACTTCGAAAGCAGCGAAAACTGCTCATCAGTCGCCCATGGGCGGCATTCTGTCGCAACCAAATCGCTATGGCGTTTTAGATCGCGCTTCTGAGTGTTTGACGGTTTGAAATCCCGCGCCACCACGCGAACGGATACGCAGGCCTGGCAGTCAAGGCAGCTTGGCCGATAGGCAACCGTCTGGCTGCGGCGAAAGCCAATCCGCCCGAGCGCTTCGTTCAGCTGATCGGCATGGGCACCTTTCAGCTCTGTAAAAACCTTACGCTCTTGCCGCCCTGGAAGATAAGGGCACGGCGCAGGGCTTGTGACAAAGAAGCGAGGGAAACGAATCGGGGCCGTCACGGGTTTGCCGGGTTCCTTTATTGCGAAAGAATCGCGGGAGCTTTGTTAAGACAATATTATGCCTGCTCGTATGCCCGGGTAAAAGACCCTTAACCATGAAACAGGGTGAATAATGAATTAGTTTGCACAAACCGGCGCACAGACTTGGTCCAAAATGGCTCATTTCTGGGGTTTCGGGGCAACACATCCACGCCCGATCCAGTGCACAGCTTCTTACCAAACTGCTAAATCGGGTTAATTCAGTTCAACCAGCTCAACTGCATAATGCTTGGCCCGTAAGGCGTCGACCAGCCGCTCCACCTGGGTTGCATCGCGCGCTTCGCATTCGATATCGGTGATCAACCCCTTAGCCGGAAGCGTCGTAAAAATCCGCTGGTGATAGATTTCGATGATGTTGACGTTGTGCGCATCAAACAGCCGCATGACTTTAAACAGCGCGCCAGGACGATCCTGCAAGGTCACGCGCAGCCGCGCGAGACGCCCTTGTCGTGCCAGATCTCGCAGCAAAACATTAGCCAACAGCCTGGTGTCGATATTCCCGCCACAAAGCACGAGCCCCAGGGTTTTGCCAGCAAAGCGCTCAGGGTTGCTTAAGACCGCAGCAAGCCCTGCTGCACCAGCCCCTTCGACGACGGTTTTTTCAATCTGAAGCAACAGGGAAACCGCCTTCTCCAGCGCCGGCTCATCAACGAGCATGATGTCATCGACCAATTCGGCGATCACCTTAGCCGTGAATTCGCCCGGTCGTTTGACCGCAATCCCTTCAGCTAACGTGTCACCGCCGCACGCGCGCTCTTCGCCTTTGATCCGGGCAAACATGCTTGGGAACAAAGCGGCTTGCACTCCGACCATTTCAATTGCGGGGTTAAGCGCATGAGCGACTGTCGCCATCCCTGAAATCAGGCCGCCCCCGCCGATCGGTGTCACCAGACAGTCCAAGTCAGGCTTAGCCTCGAGCATTTCCAAGGCGACCGTGCCTTGGCCAGCTGCAATCAGCGGATCATCAAACGGATGCACGAAAGTGAGCCCGCGCTCTTTCTCAAGCTGCCGGGCATAGGCATGAGCATCGTCGAACGTTTCCCCTTCGAGCACGACATTGCCGCCGACGCTCTCGGTTTGCATGACCTTCACCGTCGGGGTCGTGCGCGGCATCACAATAGTTACAGGCACGCCCAGGCGGGTGCCATGATAGGACAATCCCTGACTGTGATTGCCTGCCGAGGCTGCGATCACACCGCGCACTTTCTGCTCGTCGGTGAGGTGCAATAACGCGTTGAGCGCGCCGCGTTCCTTGTAGGCAGCGGTGAATTGCAGATTCTCAAATTTGAGCCAGATATCCGCGCCGGTGATCTCGGACAGAGTAAGCGAGTGCATCATCGGCGTTTTTACGACCGCGCCTTCAATTCGCTCAGCCGCGGCACGAACCGATGCGAGCGTGAGTTCTGAGGCCGGGGAAGAACCGGGCGAGGATGCTTGCGAGGATGCAGTTTGAGCGGTCATGGCGTTCCCCGCCTAAGACGTCCTGTGCGTCAGAGCAAATCCAATCATTTGGCAAGCCTGCGATTAGCGATTAGGTCCGCGGGCTATGACAAAGAGCACTCAGCTTGCCTTCATCGGGCTTGGCGTGATGGGCGGACCGATCGCGGGTCATCTGGCGCGCGCTGGACACCGGGTCATCGGCTATAACCGCACCGCGAGCCGCGCGGAGGTGTGGCGCGACACCTACGCAAACGAAGGGCTAGACGTGGCCATTGCGGCCACTCCTGGAGAAGCGGCCGAAGGCTGCAGCGCGGTGCTCACTTGCCTTGGCAATGATCAGGATGTCGCGAGCGTTGTTCTAGGTAAGGATGGCGTCCTCGCAGCGATGCAGGATGGTGCTGTGTTCGTCGATCACACGACCATCTCGCCTGCAATGGCCCACAACATCGCCCACGCCCCCGAGGCTCATGGACGCATCCATTGCCTGGATGCGCCGGTTTCCGGAGGTCAAGCGGGAGCGGAGAACGGCAAGCTCTCGGTAATGTGTGGAGGAACTTCTTTGGCGCTCGAAGAGGCTCGCCCGCTGCTCGAATGCAATTCCGCCAGCATTGTTTATATTGGCGCTGCCGGTGCGGGTCAGGCAGCCAAGGCGGTCAATCAGGTCTGCATTGCAGGCGTCCTTGCCGGATTATCGGAAGGCGTGCGGCTGGCGCAAGCGATGGGTGTCGACACTGACAAGGTGCTCGAAGCCATTCGCGGCGGAGCCGCGCAAAGCTGGCAGATGGAAAACCGTTGGAAAACCATGGTGGCAGACGAGTTCGATTTCGGCTTTGCCATCGACTGGATGCGCAAGGACCTTGCGATCGCGCTCGAAGAAGCGGGCAAGCATGATCTCGACATGACGATCACTAAGCTCGTCGATCAGTTCTATGGCGATGTGCAGGCCGCTGGCGGAAATCGGCTTGACACAAGTGCGCTGATTACTCGCCTGCCACACCCGACCCAACCGCAGTAAGGCCCTGCATGCTTCGTTTCAAACTCGCCATCGCTGCGCTGGCGCTCGTCGCCACGCCAGCGCTCGCCGACACATTGGTCGATAATGTCGATGGCATCACTCTTGATGAAACCGGTGAGATCAAGCGCTTCACCGGGCTGGTGTTCGATGATGAAGGGCGCATTACCCAAGTGCTTGAACGCGGCGATAGGCGCCCGGAAACCGAGTTCGGCGTCGATGGCGGGGGACAGATCATGCTGCCCGGCATGATTGATGCACATGTGCATGTAATGGATCTCGGCTTTGCTGCCCTGACACTTGATCTTTCGGGCACCACCAGCCTCGAAGACGCGTTGGCTGCGATCAAGCAATTCGCTGAAGACAATCCGGGCCGCCCATGGATCCTCGGGCGCGGTTGGAATGAGGAGAAGTGGGGACTTGGCACGTTTCCAACCGCTGCTGAACTCGATGCGATTGTATCTGATCGGCCGGTCTGGCTTGAGCGAGCCGACAACCACGCCCATTGGGCGAACAGCCTCGCGATGGAACGCGCCGGGATTACCGCTGAGACCCCAGACCCGGTTGGAGGGCGGATTATACGCGATCCGGCAACGGGCGCAGCAAGCGGCGTGTTTGTCGACAAAGCGACAGCGTTAGTAAGCAAACACGTTCCAAAGCCGCGCCCCGCTGATCGCGACATCGCCTTTGCTAAGGCGCAAGACGCGTTGCTCGCGTATGGGGTAACCGCGGTGGCTGATATGGGCACGCCGATAGAAAACTGGCAGACCTATCGCCGTGCGGGCGACCGAGGCACTTTACGTATTCGGATCATGGCCTATGCCGATAGCATCAAAGCCATGGAGCTGATCGGTGGGCCAGGGCCAACCCCGTGGCTCTATCAAGACAAGCTGCGGCTGGCGGGGATCAAGCTCTATCTCGATGGTGCGCTGGGATCGCGCGGAGCGGCCCTCAAAGAGCCGTATAGCGATGCCCAGGACACACGCGGCTTGCCTTTGCTAACCCCAGCACAATTGCGCAATCGCATGAGCCGCGCAGCGCTGGACCAGTTCCAGACTGCGGTTCACGCGATCGGCGATGCGGCCAATGCCGATGTTCTGTTGGCGATCGCCGAGCTGGCGCAGACCTATAAAGGCGACCGGCGCTGGCGGATCGAGCATGCGCAGATCGTAGACCCAGTCGATCTCGCCATGTTTGGTGAGCACGGGATCATTGCTTCGATGCAACCCTTGCATCAGGCTTCCGACCGGAAGATGGCTGAAGCACGGCTGGGGCCTGGTCGGCTCGACGGCGCATATGCGTGGCGTAGTATCCTAGGGGCTGGCGCGCGACTCGCGTTCGGGTCGGGCGCGCCGGTCGAGCCCCCGGATCCCTTCGCTGGCATGGCGGTCGCGATCAGCCGCACCGATGAAACCGGAGAACCGTTTGGCGGATGGCGTGCACAGGAGACAGTGAGCCGAACTGAAGCGCTACGGAGCTTCACCGCCGATGCCGCCTATGCAGGGTTCGCTGAAGGTCGGTTCGGCAGGCTTCTTCCGGGCGAGCGCGCCGACTTTCTACTGGTCGATCGTGATCCGATGCTCGCCTCGCCTAGCGAAATCCGCGACACTCGAATCAGCGAAGTGTGGATTGGCGGAGAGCGTGTTTTGACACGCTAAGCACTTTCTCAACTCGCTCCAGCAAGTCAGTTTCTTTTTTTATTTGGTGCCTAGACAGCATTGGTCGTCAACACGGCACGACAGATGGGCATTGCACAACGTCTTTCACAAAACTGTCATAAACGCTTCCCATCAGTGATTACGAAGAGTGATTTTCAGTCATGGTTAATCACCAGAGAGTAAATGACGGGGTGGTTTTTGTGCAACTGCACAAAAAAACCTGCGCCGAAATGGCAGTCGAAACTGGACCAAGTTGGCTTGCCTCATATTAAGTATTGAAAATACGCTGTTCTTTTGGCGATCCGAGAAACAGCGCTACAAAAAAAAGGGTTGTCACAATCGCCGACCAAGCGTAATTCAATGGACGGCAACACAAATAACGATCTCACAGGAGACGACGTAATGAAAATCCGTAATCTCGCTCTGGCAACCGCTGCGCTGTCGCTCGCGGCGTCGCCGGCTATCGCAGAAGCCGCGTTTGAGCGTTCGGTAGCCCCCCTCAATGGTGAAAGTGAACTCGAAGGCAGCTCGGGCATCATCATCGGTGTGCTTGCTGCAGCGGCAGTTATTGGTGGTATCATCATCATCGCTGATGATGACGATGATGAACCGGCCAGCCCCTGATAGACGTACTTAAGTTCATGAAAGAGGCTCCTTTTGGGAGCCTCTTTTTTTGTCTGCGATCCATCGAGACGGCGATCTGACCACAGATCGCGATGCGAGACACGCCCCTCTGATATTTGTCCAAGCGACTACCCAAGCGCGGAGGCGCATCTTGCCTTCTTCGCACGCAGCTCGCGGGGTTAACAGCCGTCCTGGTCTCACTCGAGCCTTTGTTCAGGCGCAGCCGCATCCTCGGGAGTTTCGCTCACCACCTCCGGGACCACACTAGGCTCCTGCAACCGCATGAGCAGCAAAGACCCTTCAAAAAGAAGCAAGAGCGGCACTGCCAATATAACTTGGCTCCCAGGATCAGGCGGCGTTACGATCGCAGCAAGCGCAACCACGGCCACGATCACATACCGCCGCGCTTCAGCCAATTGCGAACGCGATACGATCCCCGCGCGGTGCAAAAGCATCAGCAGCACAGGCAGAAGGAAGGTCATCCCAAAAGCAAGGATAAACTGCATCACGAGGTTCAGGTAATCCCCGGCGGTCGGCATCGCTTCGACATTGAGCCCACCTGCCTCTCCGCCAAAGCCGAGAAACCAGCGAAACGCTGTTGGCATGACGATGTAATAGGCAAGCGCCGCGCCGCCTAGAAACAATATCGGGGTAGCTAAGAGAAACGGCAGAAAGGCTTTTTTTTCTTTTGCATAGAGCCCGGGTGCAACGAACGCCCACAACTGGTTAGCGATAATCGGGAAGCTGACCACAAAGCCTGCAAACAAGGCGACTTTCAATTCGACGAAGAAGATCTCAGGCAGCTTTGTGAAGATCAATTGCCCTTCGCCTTCAGGAAAAGCATCG
>JBCCJD010000041.1:0-30302 GCA_039027955.1 Pseudomonadota bacterium | reverse complement strand
TGGACGGGTCGTCTTAAGACTGAACAATTCCTCGTTCCAGCGCTGGATACCAGTCACGGTTTCTACGCTGAGCGCAGCGTTTTCCTTGAATTGCTCACGATCGGTAATCGGCTTATTCAAAACGAACCTCTTGGATAATGGTACGCTGCACGAGCCGGCAGCGTTGTTGGGCGCGCTGATGAACGTTTCGCACAGGCGCATCAAGGTAGTTTAGCGATAGTGTGTGAAAGTGGACCTTGCGAGTTCAGTTCCATCCGGCACGATCAAAGATCTTGACCGCTTCGGCTTGATTGGCTCCGATTTCCGCAGCGCTTAGAGTGTCAGGTGTAAAGTCGCCTAAGGCTTCGACTGCCGAGGCAGCTTCCAATCCGCTGACCGCCGGGTATTCGTTGTTGCCATCAGCGAAATAGCGCTGCGCGCTTTCGGATGTCAGATATTCGAGAAATCGGACTGCGTTATCGCGATTGGGGGCGCTCTTTACCACGCCTGCGCCGCTGATATTAATATGCGTACCCGTGGTTGCTTGGTCAGGGAAGATCACTCCGATTGCATCAAGAACAGCCTCGCCCTCTGGCGTGCCGACATAACGCGCCAGGTAGTAGCTGTTCACAATCGAGACGCGGCATTCGCCAGCGGCGACCGCTTCGATATTGGCCATGTCATTGCCCTGCGGCGGGCGAGCGAAATTGGCAACAACCCCGCTTGTCCACGCTTGCGCTGCTTCGGTGCCAAGATGCGCGATCAGGCTGGAGAGTAGCGAGATATTGTAGATGTTGGACGATGATCGCATGCAGATTGCACCCTTCAGCGACGAATCTGCCAGGTCAGCGTAGGTCGCCAGGCCTTCGGGTAGGCCAGCTGCCTTGTTGTAGATTATAATCCGAGCTCTGGTCGAAAGCCCGAACCACAAGCCGTCAGGATGGCGCAGGTGCTCCGGCAAACGCTCACGCAAAACTTCTGAATCGACTTCGGCCAGAATACCTGCTTGCTCGGCTCGCCATAATCGCCCGGCATCCACCGTAATCAAGAGATCGGCCGGGGAGAATTCACCTTCGCTCGCAATCTTCTCGATGAGAGCGTCTGCGCCTGCTTCAATCCGATTGACTTCGATCCCGGTTTGCCGAGTGAAATCCTCGTAAAGCGCAAGGTCGGTATCATAATGGCGCGACGAATAAAGATTGACCTGACCGACAATCTCAACCTCCTGCGCTGCGTCTTCACCACCCGGCGCGCACGCAGCAGCAGCGAGCACCAGCAGCGCAGCAAACAGTCGCCTCATTGCATGATTCCTTCCTACATTACTTGCGAATGACTTGCATTAAAATAAAGCAGGAAGCAAGCGCTAAGGCTTCGCGAAAGCTCTTATACTGGCCGGCCTCGGGACTAAGCGGTAGCGCTGGCCAGAGCTGACCGGCGCGTCAGTCTCAACCGTAATTGCCGAACCTTCGCGAGGTTCGAGCACGACACGCGTGATGGCTCCTATCACATGATGATCGCGAGCGAGCAGGCCTGCAGGATCAGGCACCAGATCGAGTTGATCGATCGCCAGCAACAATTCGAGCCTTTCTGCATGAGGCACAGGCGCGCGCATGCAACTGACCGGAAAAGTACCCAAAGCGCTTTGCAAATGATCTCCGTGCCGCGTCGCAGGTATGATCTCGGCGTTGCCAAACATTGCGCCGATTGCCGGCGTTACTGGCTTGGCGTGGAGGTCGCTTGGTGTCCCGAATTGTATAACCCTGCCCGCATCCATCACGGCAATTCGATCCGCGATGTCGAGCGCTTCTTCCGGATCGTGCGTTACCAGCACAGTTATGGTTGCACGCTCGCGCAGCAGCATCCGGCAATCGCGCCGCAGACGTCTTCGTAGGACGATATCGACACTGGCAAACGGCTCATCCAGCAACAGGACCGGCGGCTCGGGCGCCATGGCGCGAGCCAGCGCTGCGCGTTGCTGCTGCCCGCCGGAAAGCTCATGCGGATAGCGCTCGCTGAGCCCAGCCAAACCTACCCGTTCGAGCCAGTTCAGCGCTTCGTTTGTGCGAGCTTTAGGCAAACCAAAAGCAACATTCTTTGCCAGCGTCATATGCGGAAAAAGCGCTCCGTCCTGAAACACCATACCGATTGGACGAGCTTCAGGAGGTGGGTTGTAGTTGGGTTCAGCGACCGGGCCCCCATCAAGCACGATGCTCCCATGCTGGAGACGCAGCAAACCTGCGGCTAGGCCAAGCAAGGTTGACTTGCCACATCCCGACGCGCCAAGCAGGCATGTGATTTCGCCCGCCTGCGCGGCAAAACTCACATCTTTCAAAGCCGTGACCTCACCGTAGGCATGGGCAATATGGCGAAATTCAAGGCTCAAACGGGCATATCCAGCAAAACAATGGCTAACTGACAGATGGCTCGCCTTAAGCAATCAGGTCCGCCCGGAGCAAGAGCCGCGGACAGCGAAACCATGTTTGCAGGCGCGCGCCGCCGAAGTGGATCATGGAGCGCCGCTGCGTGGGCGAGCCCTTGGGCATGGGCGGCGACATTCATAGCTGCTCTCGCCGCGATCCCGATCTTCTCAATCGCACTCGCGGTTCCCTTCGGCAACACGGAAGCCTTGTCGCACCTCGCTGGCAGCGTGCTCCCGCTCTATGTCATCAATACGCTGGCGCTGATGACGCTTACCGGCGCGATTGCTGGCGTGATCGGAACCGGATGCGCGTGGCTGATTGTTGCCACCGAGTTTCCCGGACGGCGCGTGCTCGCCTGGGCGCTTGTGCTGCCGCTGGCGGTGCCTGCCTATCTTGGCGCGTATCTCTATTCAGATCTGCTCGAATTTTCAGGCCCTATCCAAACCGGGCTGCGCGCGCTGACCGGCTGGAGCGCGAGAGAATACTGGTTTCCTCAAGTGCGCTCATTACCGGGTGGAGCGATCATACTCGCCTTAGTGCTGTACCCTTATGTCTATCTGATTGCCCGCGCTGCATTCACCGCACAAAGCCTCAGCCAATTCCGCGCCGCCAGGAGCCTCGGCGCACGTCCGATGACAGCCTTTGCACAAATCGCCTTACCGGCAGCGAGGCCAGCAATTATCGGCGGGCTTGCTCTGGTTCTGATGGAAGTGCTGGCGGATTTCGGTGTCGCGGAATATTTCGCAATCCCGACATTCAGCACCGGTATCTTTCGCAGCTGGCTTGCCATGGGCGACAAACAAGCAGCGATGGGGCTGGCGGCCATGATGCTGGTGTTCGTGATCGCATTGGTCGCGCTTGAGGCGCGGACGCGGCAAGGACGCACCGAAAGCAAAGATACGATCGCTCGCGGCACACCCGGAGAACCGCTCGTTGCGCTGTCCCCGACCGGCAAAATGCTCGCGCTGACCGCATGCCTGGTTCCTGTCCTGCTTGGCTTTGTGATACCCGCCCTTCACCTTATTGCCCTTGCTGCAAGCGAACGCGCGCAAAGCTCTGCTGGCGACCTCATGAACTACATCCTATCGAGCGCGTGGCTCGGGCTTGCGACGGCGCTTGTCTGCTGCGCTGCTGCGATTGTGCTGATTTTTGCGCGAGCCCGCTCGACCAGCGCGATCACCAAGGCGAGCATTCGTCTCGCAACGCTCGGATATGCGCTACCCGGAGCGCTGCTTGCGGTTGGCCTCCTCGCACCGCTTGGCGCATTCGATCAATCGGTCACTCGGTTTGCCCGAGATACCTTCGGGTATAGCGGTAGCCTGCTTCTCAGCGGGACCAGCATTGTGCTCATTTATGCGCTTGCCGTCCGGTTTCTCACCGTCGCTTACAATGCGCTCGAAGGAGGGTTGGCCAAAATCCCGCCATCGCTTGACGCGGCTGCGCGTTCGTTGGGCGCAGGTCCGGGCCGGGTGCTGAGGCGCATTTACCTGCCGCTCCTCAGCCCCAGCCTAGCCGCAGGCCTTGCGCTGGTGATGATCGATACGCTGCGCGAGTTGCCAGCAACCCTGATCATGCGTCCATTCAATCTCGAAACGCTAGCGACCCGGACTTACCGCCTTGCCAGCGACGAAAGGCTCATCGAAGCATCAATCCCCGCGCTCATTCTGCTGTTGGTTGGCCTTATTCCGGTGCTGCTGCTCAATCGGATGGCTGCACGCTAAGCATGTAATCTGTCAGGCTTTGTTGTCACGAACGCTTGTCCAAAGCGACGTGCTCGTCCACAAGGCGCAAGCGATGGCCCGGTTTCCATTTTCCGCAATCGTCGGACAGGACGAAATGAAGCAAGCGCTGCTGATTGCCGCGGTTGATCCGACAATCGGCGGAGTGATGGTGTTCGGCGACCGCGGGACCGGTAAATCGACTGCGGCAAGAGCGCTCGCTGGGTTGCTACCGGAAATCTCCGCAATCAAAGACTGTCCTTACGGCTGTTCCAAGGAGGACCAGACGCGCTATCCTGAGGTTTGCGGTAAAGGCCCGCTGCGCAAACGCGCAGTCCCATTTGTCGATCTGCCACTCGGAGCGACCGAAGACCGGGTGCTGGGCAGCCTTGATCTCGAACGCGCGCTGCGAGCAGGCGAGAAATCGTTCGAACCAGGTCTGCTGGCGAAAGCGCATCGCGGTTTTCTGTATATCGACGAGATCAATCTGCTTGAAGATCATCTGGTCGATCTGCTGCTCGATGTGGCGGCATCGGGCGAGAATGTGGTCGAACGCGAAGGCCTTTCCGTGCGCCATCCGGCCAAGTTTGTGCTGATCGGCAGCGGCAATCCTGAAGAAGGTGAATTGCGGCCGCAATTGCTCGACCGGTTCGGTCTGTCAGTCGAAGTGCGCACGCCATCCGAGATTGAAACCCGGATCGAGATCATGCGGCTTGTAGCGGCGCAAGAGCGCGATGCTGATGCATTTGCAGCTGAATGGGCGGAAGAGGATCAGAAAATCCTCAACCAGGTCGCACGCGGCAAAAGCCGGCTTGAAAAGCTTGAGCCGGGTGATGAAGTCTTACGCGATGCAGCTGAACTATGCCTTGCAGTGGGTGCAGATGGCCTGCGCGGTGAGCTCACTTTGATGCGCGCCGCGCGTGCGCTGGCCGCTTTGAACGGTGCTCGAACGGTCAAACGTGAGCACCTGATCGCAGTCGCGCCTTCCGCGCTCAGGCACCGGCTCCGCCGCGATGTCCTTGATGAAACGGGTTCTACAGTCCGCATTACCCGAGCGATCGACGAGCTGTTTGAATGAAGCTTACCGGCGGCCCTGATTCGGTATCCCCCGGTCCGGTCGCCGATGCGCTACTAGCAGCCCGCTTAGTCCTCAATGCGCCGCATTTGTTTGGCGGTCTGGCGCTCCGCGGCGCTGGCCTTTCACGCGACGCAGTTCTGCAAGCGATGAGCGCGGCATGTATCGCTGAAGGACGGCCGTGGCGCCGTTTGCCTGCGCATATCGACGATGAACGGCTGTTGGGCGGGACCGATATCGCAGCCAGCCTGGCGGCGGGCACATCTATCGCTCAAACCGGCTTGCTCAGCGAGTGCGCGGGCGGGATCCTGGTCGTCCCAATGGCGGAGCGCGTCAGCGATGCGATTGCAGGACGCTTGGCGCAAGCGCTCGATTACCCAGACGACAAGGGCTCGATCGCGCTGGTTTTGCTCGACGATGGTCTGAAAGAGGATGATACACCGCCTGCAAGCCTGCTTGATCGGGTCGCAATCCACTGCGACCTATCCGCCGCACGTGAATGGCGCGAGCTTGAACTGGCAGATCCCACAAACAGTCCCATTAGCAACGTCGCTCCGCTTGATGACGAGGCTTTGACGGCGCTCGCTACGACTGCAACGGCGCTCGGAGTTGCCAATACCAGGCCCCTGCTCTTTGCCGCGCATGTCGCGCGCGCGCATGCGGCATGGTCCGCACGAAGCACAGTTAGCGATGCCGATCTCGCCTGTGCAGCCCGGCTGGTGATCGCGCCTCGGGCTACCCAGATGCCGCCCGCTGACGAGGTTGAACCGCCTGAGCCGCCGTCATCTCAACCCTCGGACGATCAGGAGAACCAACCGGACAACGACGCTGAACGTAATGAGGGGCCGCTTGATGACATGCTGGTTGAAGCAGCACTTGCAGCGATCCCACCCGATCTGCTCGCCGAGCTTGCGAGCGGGAATGCACCGCGCCGCACGACGGGCAGCGGATCGGGCCAAAAGCGCAAGTCGGGCTTGCGTGGCAAGCCGCTTGGCGCGCGCCCGGGAATGCCGCGAGGCGGTGCGCGACTGGCTTTGATCGACAGCCTCCGAGCGGCCGTACCCTGGCAACCGATCCGCCGCCGCGACACCGGCGAAAACCAAGACGCACCGATTATCATGCGCAAAGAGGATTTGCGGATCCGCCGGTTTGAAGAGCGCGCTGCATGGGTAACCATCTTTGCAGTCGACGCTTCTGGATCAGCCGCCGCCGCGCGGCTTGCCGAAGCCAAAGGCGCAGTCGAACTGATGCTTTCGCAAGCCTATGTCACACGCAGCGAAGTCGCGCTCATTGCGTTTCGCGGTGAAACAGCTGAACTCCTACTGGCCCCCACTCGCTCGCTCACTCGAGCACGCCGCGCCCTTGCCGAGCTACCCGGAGGGGGCGGCACGCCGCTCGCGCTCGGCCTTAATGCAGCGCGCGAATGCGCTGAAGCTGTCCGTGCGCGCGGGCGCACTGCGAGCATTGTTGTTCTGACCGATGGACGGGCTAATATCGACGCTGATGGTGCGCCGGGGCGCAAGCAAGCGGGTGAAGATGCACAAACAGCAGCCAAGGCGATCGCGCGCAGCGGGATCGATGGCCTCATAGTGGATATCTCCGCCCGACCAGGCCGCGAAGGGCCAGCGCTTGCTCAAGCAATGGGCGCGCGCTTTCTGGCGCTACCGCGCGCTGATGCCGCAACTCTCCACCAAGCTATTGCCCAAAGCCAGCAACAGCGAGAAGTCGCATGAGCAATCCGCTCGATTGGAACCGCGAAGGGCGCCTTTGGCCGCACCGCGAGGCCAGCACCTTTATAAAGCTGGGCAAGGCCCGCTGGCATGTTCAGCAAATGGGGGCAGGCGAACCCGTTTTGTTGCTGCATGGCACCGGCGGTTCAGTGCATTCGTGGCGCGGATTAATGCCGCTTTTGGCTAAGGACCATCAGGTGATCGCAGTCGATCTGCCACGCCACGCGTTCACCACCGGTCATGTCCCTGAAGACATGTCGCTCCCACGTATGGCGCGCACGCTAGCGGACTTGCTTGATACGCTTGAGATCACCCCGTCCGCCGTGGTTGGTCATTCCGCTGGCGCGGCACTGGCGCTTCAAATGGCGCTCGATCACCGCATGACGGGCCCGATCATCGGACTTAACTCGGCAGTGCGTCCGTTCCCCGGGCCTGCGGCGCAGATCTTTCCGGCAATTGCTAAAGTGCTGTTTGTGAATCCGTTCGTCCCGCGCGTGTTTTCAGGCGCTGCGGCCTTTCCTGGCGAAGCGGAGCGATTTTTGTTCAGGGCGACCGGATCGCGGCTTCAGCCTGCTGACTTGGCCTGTTATCGAGCGCTTCTGCGTAACCCTCGCCATACCAAAGGTGCGCTTGCGATGATGGCAAACTGGGACTTGCCCAGTCTGCGGGAACGGATGAGCGAGGTCACCAATCCCATAAAGCTCATCCATTCTGACAAGGACGCGGCAATTCCGCTCGATTGGGCGCGTGAAGCGCATAGCTGGCTACCCACGTCCTCGCTCGACGTGCTGGAGGGCTACGGACATCTGGCACATGAGGAAGCACCCGACCGCGCAGCAAGTCTGGTTCGCGGGTTATTTGCAGAGTATGAGAGCCCAACCCTTGGGAACACTGCGCGAGGCTAAGACGGATGAATCTGGGCTGGATTGAGTTGGTCTTCTTCTACGGCTTCGCGATCGGGTTTGCGGTGTGGCAGTACTGGAAAACCGACCGCGAATTGAAACGCACCCGCGCCAAGCGGCTCGAAGAAGAAGCGAAGGCCGCGCGGGCGGCACCGACCCAGACTGCCGGAAAGGTGGCCGCGAGCGCTGATACTCCTGGTGCTCCGGAGGACGCTTCAGCTTCGGGCTCGCGGCATCCGATAGGGCAGCATGAATTGCACGATCGGTGAAGCAAACCGGCGCATGTCCAGGCTTTCCTGCACGGCTACGACCTCTTCGCCATCAAGCTGCGAGGCCAGTTCAGAGCGAGCATAGAACGGCGTATCCTCCCAAGTCCGCCGTATTCTTGCAACGCCGATCTCTGAGCGGGTGCTGCGTTCAATCCGCCAGCTGCTGCGTGGCAATTGCGCGATGGGCGGAAGCTCAACTTCGCTCGGGATCGCTTCGGCATTGAACCGGATGGCGCTTGCAAACAACGAGCCATCCGTGCGCTCGCCTTCATAGCAGACCATCGCACCGCGCCGCATATGCGCGCGTGACCAATGCCACACCCGAAAGCCATCCTCGAGCGGTTCGTCACCGCGATTGTGATCGAGATATCCTTTGCCGCTCCATGCCAGGCCGGGGCTCTCCATTTCGACTTCGATCCGCGCACGCGGAGCAAGGCAGTGCCATGTGTGTATCCGATCGCGATCAAGCGCAAATGAATGCGGATTGAGCGCCTCCGGGATGACCCGGACCTTGCCCGCGACACGGCGGCCCCACGGTACAAACAAACGGGTGTCACGCTCAAAGATATCGATCTCGAGCGCATCGCCGGTCCACCGTACTGCACTGGGGCCAATTTCAAGATCTTGTTTTGTGCGAGCAACACTGGCGCGTGGACGCTCCGTCATGACCCAGCGACTGCTTGGCCCATAAAGCGCCACATTAAGGCACGCGTGATCAATCGGATCACTGCGTCCGGTGCGCTTGTAATAGGGCGAGAACACACTGCCCAAAAACGCGATAATGGTCAGCCCGTGCTGCCCGTCGTCGCTGATCGCATCGATGTACCACCAGGAATATGCGCCGGGTACGAGCGGCGCATCGAAGCGTGGTCCGACTGGATCGTGTCGGCTGCCAGCATTCCGGACAAGGCCGCCATCGGCACTCCGGCTGATGGATGAGTTGCTCCCCCCGCGCAATAGAGCCCCTTGATCCGCGTGCGTGGACCTTGCCGTTGGAAAGAAGCGGCCCAGCCGTGAGACGCTCTCCCGTACAGCGCTCCGCCGCTCGCCGGAAAGAGCTTCTCCCAGGTCTGAGGAGTTGCCAGAAAATACGGCATCGGGTCCTCCAGTATCAGACCGCAGCGCTCGAGCGTGCTTCTCATCGCTGTTGTGCATCTTTCCATCTCCTCTTCTGGATAAGTGCGGGTATCGCCATTGGCTGGCGCGTTGACGATCACCTGAAGTCGCTCTCGTTCGCGCGCCTGCGCCAGGTAGGAAACGCGGTGGCGACTGGTTGAGGCGCCTCGATCAAGCGCACAGACATACGCGGTCGGATCGCTTGGCGGTTGGCCCGCTGCGATCTCGCGAAACTCTTGTGCATAATCAGGCGAGAAGAACACGTTGTGGTGTTGCAGCTCAAACCCTGAGGTTTTGGCATGAGCGTACCACACCAGCGCAGAGAGCGAGCGCTTGCCCGGCGGCAGCGGACGCACCGCAGCTTGCGCAGCCTCACCAAACCGGCCTTCGCCAAGCGCGGAAGGATCGGCGTTGCACAACACGGCATCAGCCGCGATTTCCTCGCCACTGGCAAGTTGCAGACCGCAAGCGCGGTTATGGCGGAACAGCACTTTTGCGACCGGGGCGTCTGTGCGGATCCTTGCACCATTGCGCTCAGCAAGCTCTCGCAGGGCTTTGGCCAGAGCATGAATGCCGCCCTCAATTAGCCACACACCGCGCGCTTCGGTGTGCGCGATGAGCATCAAAGTTGCAGGTGCGTGATAAGGTGACGATCCACAATAGGTCGCATATCGACCGAACAATTGCTGCAAGCGAGGATCGGGAAAATGTTTGCCAAGCGCTTTCCAGTAATTGTCGAACGGACGCATCGCGAGCATTGCGTCAATTCGCCAGATGCCCATGCGCCACATCATTGGCAGCGGTGAGCTAGCGCTCTTGCCGCGCAGAAATGGCTGATCGAGGACCTCGAATATCCGCCTCGCCTCTGCTCGAAACGCGCGGTAACCAGCCGCCGCATCAGCTCCCGCGAAATCGCCGATCGCCTGTTCGCTACGGATTGGATCAGCGAACAAGTCCAGCCGTTCATCCTCGCTCCAGGCATGGCGGGCAATGACTTCGGCTTGGCGCACCTTGATGCAATCGCCAAGGCGAGCGCCGCAGGTGTGAAAGATCGTCTCGAACACATCGCGCAGCGTGAAAACCGTTGGCCCTGCATCGACCGGCTGGCCATCGACATCGACCCGGCGCGCCTTTCCGCCGACCCAAGCCTCTTTTTCGAACACGTTTACGTCAAACCCGCGCGCAGCGAGCAGCGCAGCGCTAGTCAGCCCGCCTATGCCCGCTCCGATAATTGCAACTGATTGGCCCACCGTGTTCTCTTTAGCCCCATCAAGCAAATATGATTGACGTGACTATAGCAACTGTCCAAGCATTTGGACATATGCAACGTGCTTCATGCAAAAATGACGGATAATCGCCCATTCAAGGTCCGGCGAAAGGCTTGGCGAAACGCATTGTTTGCCAATCCCAAATTTCAGTACTGGGCAGCCCGTCTTCCACTTGTCCGCCGCATAGCTCGCAACCGAGCAGGCGCCATGTTCGATCTTGTGGTCGGGTTTTCCTATTCGCAAGTGCTGCGCGCTGTGATCGACAGCGGATTGCTTCCGATCCTGCGCGAAGGTCCGATCTCGCTCGCCGACATCGCAGCGAGAATTGACTTAACCGAACATGCAACAGCGACTTTGGTACGCGCAGCTCGCTCGCTCCAACTCGCAGAAGAAGTTCTGCCCGATGGCTGGATGCTAGGCGAACAAGGCGCGGTACTTGACGCCGATCCCGGGACACAAGCGATGATCCGCCATCACCGCTTGCTTTACAGCGATCTGGCTGACCCACTTGCTCTGTTACGCGAGAACCGGGGCCAGCCGACGGGGCTATCGACATATTGGTCCTATGCTGGTGCGCTTCACGGAAACGCCGAAGCAGGAGAAGGCACACACGAATATTCCGAACTGATGGCGGTCTCGCAGAGTTTCATTGCCGATCAGGTGCTTGCAGCATTCAGCTTCCGCGGCACGAAGCGACTGCTTGATGTGGGCGGCGGCCATGGTGCATTTGTGAAGCGAGTCGGCGCGGCATATCCCGAGCTTAAACTCGGAGTATTCGATTTACCGCAAGTCATCGCAGGAGGAGAAACCGCGCTCGTGCGCGAGCTGGGTCCGCAGCGCTGCAGCCTACACCCCGGCGATTTCTTTATCGACTCCATCCCAACGGGCTATGATCTCATTTCGCTGGTGCGGATACTGCATGATCACGATGACGAACCGGCCCACGCCTTACTGGCAAACATTCGCGCAAGCCTTGGCCCCAAAAAGCGCCTGCTGATCGCTGAACCAATGGCACAAGCACCGGGCGCCGAGGCGATGGGCGAAGCCTTTTTCGGCCTCTATCTGTGGGCCATGGGATCAGGCCGTCCGCGCAGCCCCGACGAGATCATCGCTATGCTGAAGCGCGCCGGATTTTCTTCTGCTCGGGTCATCGCCACCTCACAACCGGTCATCGCAAGCATGATTGTAGCGCGAGCTTGACAAAAAACTGTCCGATTTAATTGACACTTTTGCTCGTAAAGCATATTCAACAATTGGAGAACGTGCCTCATTGCATTGCACGAGTCGCAACAGGCCTCCTCGCTCTTGCGGGAGGAGGCACTGAACCAAGGGAGACCCGCATGGAAACGCTGGCGGTGATACTTGAAGGACCTGAGCGCTTAGCGCTGAGGGAGCTTCAGCTGTCGCCAGTTGGCCCTGGCGATGTCGTGATCGAGATTGCTTGGAGCGGGATCAGCTCAGGCACTGAAAAACTGCTTTGGACCGGGCAGATGCCGGATTTCCCAGGAATGGGTTACCCCCTTGTGCCGGGGTATGAATCAATCGGCCGTGTCGTTGATTCTGGCGCTGACGCGAAAGAGCGTATCGGCGACTGGGTGTTTGTGCCGGGAGCCAATTGTTACACCGATGCAAGAGGGCTGTTTGGCGGGACGGCGCAACGCGTGGTTGTTCCATCAGCCCGCGCTCTGGTGGTGCCAGAGCGGCTCGGAGAAGCGGGCGTGCTGTGCGCGCTGGCTGCCACCGCATTGCATGCAATCACCGGTGGCCGCGATGGCGGTGCTGCGCCGCCTGACCTCATTATTGGCCATGGGGTTTTGGGGCGATTGCTGGCGCGCCTGACGATCGCTACAGGCGCGCCTGCCCCGACGGTATGGGAAGTGGCTGATCATCGGCGCGGCGGTGCTCTTGGCTATGAGGTGATGGAGCCCGAAACGGACCCGCGCAGAGATTACAAGGCGATCTACGATGCGAGCGGTGATGCGGATATCTTCGATTCGTTGATAAGTCGGCTCGCCAAAGGCGGCGAAATCACCCTTGCAGGCTTCTACTCGGAACGGATCAATTTCGCCTTCCCCCCAGCCTTTATGAAAGAAGCGAGGCTTCGCGTCGCGGCGGAGTGGCAGCGGGACGATCTCATCGCAACGCGCGAGTTGATCGAAAGCGACAGGCTTGATCTTGCTGACCTTATCACAGACCGGCGCCCGGCAAGTTCGGCGGTAACCGCCTATCCCGATGCATTCGGCGATCCCAGCTGTCTTAAGATGGTGCTCGATTGGAGTGATGTCACATGAGCATGCTTGAAACCGAAGTCAAAGCGCTGCGCGACGAGGCAGCGCAAGAGCCTGATGCGATTCATACTGGCGAAGTAACCAGTGAGACCCAAGTAATCGCAATCTATGGTAAAGGCGGCTCCGGCAAGAGCTTTGCATTGTCCAATCTTAGCTACATGATGGCGCAACAGGGCAAGCGCGTACTGCTGATCGGGTGTGATCCTAAATCAGACACGACGAGCCTGCTGTTTGGCGGCAAGTCCTGCCCCACCATCATCGAGACCTCTTCCAAGAAAAAGCTCGCTGGCGAAGAAGTTACAATCGAAGACGTCTGTTTCCAACGCGACGGCGTGTTCGCAATGGAGCTTGGCGGGCCGGAAGTTGGTCGCGGCTGCGGCGGTCGCGGGATCATCCACGGTTTCGAACTGCTCGAAAAGCTGGGCTTTCACGAATGGGGCTTTGACTACGTCCTGCTCGATTTTCTGGGTGATGTGGTGTGCGGTGGCTTCGGCCTGCCGATCGCGCGCGACATGTGCCAGAAAGTGATCGTGGTCGGCTCGAACGACCTGCAATCGCTCTACGTTGCCAACAATGTTTGTCATGCGGTCGAGTACTTCCGCAAGATGGGCGGTAATGTCGGCGTTGCAGGTATGATCGTGAACAAAGATGACGGTACGGGCGAAGCGCACGCTTTTGCTAATGCGGTCGACATCCCGGTGCTGACGGCAATCCCGGCAGACGAAGATATCCGGCGCAAAAGCGCCAATTACCAGATCATCGGAAAGCCTGGCGGCGAATGGGGCGGGTTATTTGAAACGCTTGCCACCAATGTCGCCGATGCCCCGCCGCGACGGCCGACGCCGCTCGACCAGGATGGTTTGCTCGATCTGTTTAGCCCCGAAGACACCGGCGGCAACATCGAGCTGATCCCCGCCACCCAGGCCGATATGCGCGGCGGGGTGTTCGAACAGAAACCAAGCTTGGAGGTCGTTTACGACGAAGTGTGATGGCTGACCAACCCGCCTCGAACCGTCAACGCGACCAGCTCGATCTCGCCAGCGCCGAGGTCGGCGGATGTGCGAGCAAGACGACTATGAAAGAAGCCGCGCGCGCCGCTGGCAAGAGCGATATCCTCGATCAATACGCGGCGGATTATCCGGTCGATCCGGCAGCGGGTCCGCATGACCAGCCACAATCGATGTGTCCTGCGTTCGGTTCATTGCGCGTCGGGCTGCGGATGAAGCGCACAGCAACTGTGCTTTCAGGCAGCGCGTGCTGTGTTTACGGTTTGACTTTCACTTCGCATTTTTATGGCGCACGGCGAACCGTGGGTTATGTGCCCTTCTCTTCGGAAACGCTCGTCACAGGTAAGCTGTTCGAAGACATCAAGGAAGCTGTCGAGGATCTTGCGGATCCAGCGGATTACGATGCAATTGTTGTTACAAATCTGTGCGTGCCGACTGCTAGCGGGGTGCCTCTGCGTCTCCTTAAGAAGCAAATCAACGGTGTGCGGATTATCGGCATTGATGTCCCGGGCTTTGGCATTCCCACGCATGCCGAAGCGAAGGATGTGCTCGCTGGTGCAATGCTGGCTTATGCTCGCGAAGAGGTGACCGCAGGCCCAGTCGCAGCACCATCAGAGCGTTCGGACAAACCCACTGTCACATTGCTTGGCGAGATGTTCCCGGCAGACCCGGTCGTGATCGGGCAAATGCTTGAGCCGCTCGGCTTAGCCGCAGGGCCGGTTGTGCCGACGCGCGAATGGCGCGAGCTATACTCAGCATTGGACTGCGCAGCAGTCGCTGCGATCCATCCGTTTTACACCGCAAGTATTCGTGAATTCGAAGCCGCCGGACGCCCCGTGGTCGGCTCGGCTCCGGTCGGTGCAGACGGGACAGCCGCTTGGCTTCAATCGATCGGCGAGACGCTTGGGCTTGCCCAAGACAAGGTTGACGGCGTCAAGAACGCGATGATCGGCGCGGTACAAGGCGCACTTGCAGCACTGCCGATCACAGGCCGGATCACCGTTTCAGGTTATGAAGGGTCAGAATTGCTGGTAGCGCGGCTGCTCATCGAAAGCGGAGCGGAAGTGCCTTATGTCGGCAGCGCGTGCCCGCAAACGAAATGGTCAGATGCAGATCGCGAATGGCTTGAAGCGCGTGGATGCCAAGTCAATTTCCGGGCAAGTCTCGAACAGGACATCGCCGCAATCGAGGAGTTTAGGCCGGACCTCGCAATCGGAACCACACCTGTGGTTCAGCACGCCAAATCAAAAGCGATCCCCTCGCTTTATTTCACTAATCTGATTTCTGCCAGACCGATGATGGGTCCAGCCGGCGCTGGCAGTCTCGCGCAGGTCATTAATGCGGCCATGTCGAACAAGGATCGGTTCGACAAAATGCGCGACTTTTTTGAAGGTGTCGGGACTGAGCATGCCGCCGGGGTGTGGGAAAACACTCCAGTCGACAGGCCTAAATTCCGCAAGAAATATGCAGCGCTTAACGAAGCGGCACGTAAAGCGTCCGAGGCGGTGGGAACATGACGCTGGTCCTCGATCACGACCGGGCCGGAGGCTATTGGGGCGCAACTTACGTCTTCACCGCGGTAAAGGGCCTGCAGGTCATCATTGATGGGCCGGTGGGATGCGAAAATCTGCCAGTTACCTCGGTGCTCCACTACAGTGACGCGCTACCACCGCATGAGCTGCCGATCGTCGTAACCGGCCTAGGCGAAGAAGAGCTCGGCAAGACCGGGACGGAAGGCGCTATGAAGCGCGCCTGGAAAACGCTGGATCCTGAGCTTCCCGCGGTAGTGGTCACCGGTTCCATTGCCGAGATGATCGGCGGCGGCGTAACCCCTGAAGGCACGAACATCAAACGCTTCCTGCCGCGCACGATCGATGAGGATCAGTGGCAATCGGCAGACCGCGCGCTGACATGGCTTTGGACTGAGTTTGGCCCCAAAAAGTCGCCGCAACTCAAACCGCGCAAAGAAGGCGAACGCCCTCGCGTCAACATTATCGGTCCGTCCTATGGCATGTTTAACATGCCAAGCGACCTTGCTGAAGTTCGCCGATTGATCGAAGGCATAGGCGCTGAAGTGGGTGTGGTCTTCCCGCTCGGTTGTCATCTCGCCGATATCCGCCAGCTCGCCACTGCCGAAGCCAATGTCTGCATGTACCGCGAGTTTGGTCGGAACCTGTGCGAGACGCTCGAACGGCCCTACTTCCAGGCTCCTGTCGGGCTTGACTCCACCACCAAGTTTCTGCGCGCGCTTGGCGCTGAACTAGGGCTCGATCCCGAACCATTTATCGAGCGCGAGAAACACACCACGATCAAGCCGCTGTGGGACCTGTGGCGTTCGGTCACACAGGACTTTTTCGGCACGGCCAGCTTCGGGATTGTCGCGAACGAGACCTATGCTCGTGGGATCAGACATTTCCTGGAAGATGACCTCGGCTTGCCGTGTGCGTTCCACTTTGCCCGCTGTGCTGGCGTGAAGCCAAAAAACGATGCTGTGCGCGAAGCGATCTACAGCAATCCGCCGCTTGTGGTGCTCGGCAGCTATAATGAGCGGATGTACATGGCTGAGTGCGGAGCGCGCGGAATGTTCATTCCGGCAAGTTTCCCGGGCGCTGCGATCAGACGACACACTGGCACTCCATTCATGGGTTATGCAGGCGCGACTTACCTAGTGCAGGAAGTGTGCAATGCGCTGTTCGATGCGCTGTTTCATATCCTTCCGCTGGGTACGGACATGGATAAGGTCGCCGCGACACCGGCGCGCGACGAAGCACAGCTTGGCTGGGACAAAGAAGCCAAGGCGCTGCTTGATGATTTGGTCGAGCAGCAACCCGTACTCATCCGTATTTCCGCTGCCAAGCAGCTGCGCGATGGCGCGGAAAAGATGGCCCGCGGTCAGAATCTATCCGTCGTAAGCCTGGCATGCGTCGAGGCGGCGGCAAATAAGACACAGCTGGAAGGAGAGCGCGCATGACAATCGCCAGCGCCCTTCCTGTCGCAGACTGCGCTTCGATGCGCAGGGCTGCGAGAACACCTGATTTAGTTGCCTGGGGATCGGGCTCATCCAATCCACGTGGGGGATCACGCGGGGATGCCGACGGAGGCTTCGGCCTCCACTCCAACCAACTGATACGGAGACATACCAATGAATGATCCGGAACGCATTGGGACTCACCTGACGCCTGAAGAGGCACAGGAGATCCATAAAGGCTTTATGGGCACATTTGGCCTGTATGTGGCGATCGCGCTGGTCGCACACGCACTCATCTGGGCTCACAAGCCTTGGTTCACCGGCGGCTTCGGCCTCTGATCGCTTGAGAAGACGGCGCTGCGCCGTTTGCTCTTGCAATCCGAACCTACAGTAAAAGGAATTTCCATCATGTGGAGACTTTGGTTCTATTTCGACATCCGCCGGACCCTGGTCGGGCTGCATGTCGGCCTCGCTGTTTTGGCGTTTTCGATTCACTTCATCCTGCTGAGCACGGATCGTTACAACTGGCTTGACCAGGCATCGGGCGCACCGATCGCTTCGGATACGGCCGCGATTGAACTGTCGGAAGCTCCGGCGGTCGGCTGACTTAGCAGAAAATGTGAGGGGGCAGGTTCGCCTGCCTGCCTCCTAACACTTGACGCAAACCCTTAGATCCTGCCGCGATGGCAGGGAGGATGGACCTATGGCGCTCCTAAGTTTCGAGCGGAAATACCGCACTCGCGGTGGTACATTGATCGGCGGCGACCTTTTCGATTTCTGGGTCGGGCCGTTTTATGTCGGATTCTTTGGGGTAACGACGGCTATCAGCGCTTTGCTTGGCACGGCACTGATCTTCGCCGCTGCAGCCGATGGTCCGACACTCAATCCCTGGCTGATAGATATCCAGCCACCACCAATTGAAAACGGGCTCGCGATCGCTCCTTTAAGCGAAGGCGGCTATTGGCAATGGATCACCGTGTGCGCTGTCATCGCGTTTTATTCATGGGTGTTCCGGCAAGCCGAAATCTCGCGCAAGCTGGGCATGAGCTACCATATCCCAATCGCGTTTTCGGTCGCAGTGTTTGCTTATGTCACGCTGAATGTGATCCGTCCGTTCTGGATGGGTGCGTGGGGGCATGGCTTCCCATACGGTATCTGGAGCCACCTCGATTGGGTTTCGAACACCGGATATATGTATGTGAACTTCCACTACAATCCTGTCCATATGCTCGCGATCACGTTCTTCTTCACCAATTGCCTAGCGCTCGCGCTGCACGGCGGATTGGTGCTTTCGGCGGTCAATCCTTCAGGTGGAACCGAAGTTAAGACGCCGGAATATGAAGACACCTATTTCCGCGATTTCATAGGCTATTCAGTCGGCACTCTGGGCATCCACCGGGTGGGTCTGTTCCTGGCGCTCAATGCCGGGTTCTGGAGCGCTATCTGCATCGTAATCTCCGGACCCATTTATGTCGGCAGTTGGCCCGAATTCTGGGATTTCTGGAAGAAAATCCCGATCTGGTCCTGAGGAGCACCTGAACCATGGCAACCTATCAAAACATTTTCACTCAGGTGCAGGTCAAGGCAATCCCGGAAATGGGCGTGCCGCATCTCGACGGGAGCGAAGAACGAATTCCCGTCACCGGATACAATTACTGGATGGGTAAGTTGGGCCAAGCACAACTCGGGCCGATCTATCTTGGCTGGCTTGGCTTGGTATCACTCGCTTTTGGCGGCATCGCGATTACGATCATCGGGTTCAATATGGCCGCTGATGTGAATTGGAGCGTACAAGGCTTTATGCGAGAGTTCTTCTGGCTTTCGCTTGATCCGCCAGGGCCTGAATATGGGTTCAGCCCGTTCGTGCCGCTGCGCGAAGGTGGCTGGTTCATCTTGACCGGCGCATTCCTCACAATCTCGGTGCTGTGCTGGTGGGCGCGGACCTATTTCCGGGCTAAGGCGCTCGGCATGGGGATGCATATTCCCTGGGCCTTTGCGAGCGCGATCTGGCTGTTCCTAGTGCTGGGTTTCATCCGCCCGATGTTGCTTGGCCAATGGTCTGAAGCTGTGCCCTACGGGATCTTTTCCCACCTTGATTGGACGAACAATTTCTCACTGATCTACGGTAACTTGTTCTACAATCCGTTCCACGCTCTCTCAATCGTATTCCTGTATGGTTCGGCGCTGCTGTTCGCCATGCACGGCGCGACGATCCTTGCGGTTGGCCGGTATGGCGGCGAGCGCGAGATTGAGCAGATCACTGACCGCGGAACAGCGTCAGAACGCGCCGGATTGTTCTGGCGCTGGACGATGGGCTTTAACGCGACGATGGAATCAATCCACCGTTGGGCCTGGTGGTTCGCAGTGCTGACAACGCTGACCGGCGGAATCGGCATCCTGCTGACAGGCACCGTGGTCGACAATTGGTATGTCTGGGCGCAGGAGCACTATTACGCGCCTAAGTAATAGGTCATGGTGAAGCGACTGGGGTTGTTGTGCCGCGGTTGTTTTAACGATCATCATCCAGCCCGGTCATGTTTCCGAACATGGTCGGGCTTTTTGATGTCCAAATGTATCCAAAGAAGATCGTGGCGGGCCTCAACCCGCCGGTGCGGAGTTAAGGCCGGATCGCCTAATCAATCTCCAATTCTCGCCCCGCCGCGCGACTTTTCAGATCGAACCCCTGCTCCGGGAGCGAGAGCTCAAGAGGCATAGCAACCCAACGCCACGCTGCGCCAATAAGCGCTGCCCGCAAACCAAGAACGATCAGTATTGCCGGTCCGAGAAAAACCAGAACTGGGTGCCAGCGCAAGCCTTTTGCGCGCAGCCAAAGCGCATTCAGGCCGAGCAACACGAGCACGACGAGCACCACGAGCACTATGTAAGCCGCATGTCCGGTCTCGAATAGCCAATCGATCATGCGCTATGCGCCGTGCCGAGATCGTGGCTCACAAGCGCTGTCCTAGGTAGCAAAATTCGCAAGAGCCATTTGCCCAAACGGCAGGCGGATATCTTCGCACTGACCGTACGCAGCACGGCTTTGCCTTGCATCTTTGTCGGCTTGCAAAACACACCAGGGGAACCTTGCGCAAACGTGATGCGCAAAGCGAGTTCAACCAAACGGGGCGTTCAAATCAACCACAGCCCAGTTCAAAGCCCCGGCAAAACTCACCCATGCCAAATATGGGAGCAGCAGAGCGCTAGCGGTGCGCGAATACCTTCCGCAATAAAGGATCAGCGCAACGATCGAGAGCCATAGAAAGGCAAATTCGATCAACGCCCAATCCGGTCGCTGAAACCTGAAAAAGAGCACACTCCAGGTAATATGGAGAAAGCCGTTAAGCGCAAACAGCGACACCATCCATTCCGCTACGCGCCCTGTGGGAGCCGTTCGCCAGGCGGTGATTGCAGAGACCGTGATCAGCGCGAAAACAGTCGTCCATATCATCGCAAACATCGGATCAGGCGGGGTCCAAGCTGGCTTTGCAAGACTTTGATACCACGGGCCCACATCCGTCATCGTCGCGCCCAGCGCCGCCACGCACGCAGCGCAAACCGTTGCCGCTGCGACTGGTGCCACAAGCGTTGCTCTCATCGCCAGTGCCATCAGTGTGTCGCTTCTCTAAGACCGAGGAGATGCGCGCAATCCTTCAGGAAGATTTTGACATGCGCCATCGGCTTGGCTCTGACTAGCCGTTTGTTCATATAGGCTTGCCAGGTCAGTTGCTGGACGTCCTTGTCGTCGCACATCGTCACAAAGCGCTCCCGTCGCTTGTCACTAGAATACCAGAAATACTGCATCATCCCGAGGATCCAGAACACTCGCCCATGTTCCTTCATGAAACGTTTGCGCGCGGTCTTCAGCGCTTTCGCTTCGCCGGTCGCGAGGAATTCGCTCGCCGCTTCAGCAACATAACGTCCGCCAGTCATCGCATAATAAATGCCTTCGCCCGACGCCGGCGCGACAATCCCGGCAGCATCGCCAGCCACAATCACGTCGGCGCCATTATCCCATCGCTTAAGCGGTTTGAGCGGGATCGGCGCTCCTTCGCGGCGCACTGTCTTGCACCGCGCAAGACCAAGATCATCGCGCATGGTCGAGACCGCTCCGCGCAAAGAAAAACCCTTGTTCGCGCTGCCGACCCCGATGCTGGCGGTTTCGCCATGCGGAAAAACCCAAGCATAAAAGTCAGGCGAAAGGCGGCCTTGATAGAACACGTCGCACCGCGCGGCATCGAATGCGTCGGAGTCCTCTTCAGGGGATTCGATGATCTCATGATAAGCAAATACGCAAGGCACTCGCTCAGCTCCTGGGAGACACTGCTTTGCAACGGCCGAGCGTGCGCCATCGGCTCCGATGACAACCCGCGCGCGGACCGTCTCAAGCGGGCCGCCGCGTTCGCGCCGGAAGGTGACCAGCGGGTGCGCTTCATCATCGCGCTCGATCTTCTCAAAAGTTGCGCTGAGCCGCTCTGCACCGGATTTCTGAGCACGCTCGCGAAGCCATTCGTCGAACTCCTCGCGGTCGACCATGCCGACATAGCCGATCTCGCCGACCGGCATATCGACAGCCCGGCCTGAAGGCGCGATCATTCTTGCCGAACGCGCCCGCGCGACCAGCAGGCTTTGCGGAATGTCGAAGTCTTGGAGCAATCGGGGTGGAACTGCCCCGCCACACGGCTTGATCCGTCCACCTCGCTCCATCAGCAGAACTTTATGGCCAGCGAGCGCCAGATCGGTCGCGGCAGCGGCACCCGCCGGCCCGCCGCCTACTACGACGGCATCATAGATCACTTCGGTCATGCGAACACCTCCTGCTCCTGCGCGGTGTGAAGTTTAGACGTCGCGTCGGCTTTGCTGACTCGTAATGCAAGCGCTGCTGCGACGATGAACAATGCTGCTTCGAATGCGAACACGATCTGGAAAGCGCGGCCTTCATGCGCGAAGATTGCAAGAGCGACGTCGCGCCCCGCACCGCCCAGAAGTCCACCAAAACCGAACGCGATAGCCTGGCTAGCGCCCCACACGCCCATGCGCACGCCTTCACGGGTTTTCTCACCAGCTCCGGCGAGCCCCATCATCGCGCCGATTGCCGCAACGGCGAACACGCCATTGCAGAAGCCGAGGAACAAAACGTTGGCGAGAAGCGGCCAGCCCGGACCAACCATGGCTGCGGTTGCCAAACCCGCAAGGCCAAGCGCGGACCCAAGGCATCCGGCAACGATCCAGATCCTGAGATCGGTCGGCATACGCGCTTGGAAGGCACTTCCGCCAATACCCGCAACGATCATGCCGACCAGCCCGCCGGCGTTCAGCATACCGCCCAGCTGAGTCGAATCGCCAGGGGCCATCGCGAAGATCTTCCCGGCGAATGGCTCCAGGATCAGGTCTTGCATATTGTATGCAACCATCGAGACGAAGATGAAGATCGTGAAGCGGCGAGCAGCAGGCTCAGCAAAAATCTCAGCGATAGCGGTCCGGAAATCCGGGGCTGCGCTACTCTTAGCGGTCTCCTTAAAGACATGGTGACCGGTCTCGAGCCGGAATGTCGCTAAAGCTGTCACCGCGACTGTAGTGAGCGCGAGCCCACTTGCGACCCAGATAAGGCGCTCAGGAGAGAAGGGCTTCAGCAGCGCACCAACAGTTATCGCCGATACCACAATCCCGGCAATCATCATGATCCAGGTTACAGCAGCGGCGGCCGCGCGGCGGTCTGGCGCCACACTTGAGGCGAGGAGCGCTAGCGCTGAGGTTCCGCTAGCCCCGACCCCGACGCCGATAAGCGTGTAGGCCACTACCGCAAGAACAAATGCCAGCGTCGTTGGCTCGGCCAACATCAATGTCGAATGGGTTGCGAGCAGTGCGCCTCCTGCGAGTACGATAATGCCGCCTAACATCCAAGGCGTGCGTTTCTTGCCTCGATCAGAACCGTGGCCCCAGAGCGGTCGGCCCAATTGTACTGTGTAATGCCATGCAATAAGGCCGGCGGGGAGCGCTGCGGCGAGCGAAAATTCGACCACCATCAAGCGGTTGAGCACTGTGGTGGCGAGCATCACCAGCGCGCCGATCGAAGCCTGGACCAGGCCAATGCGGACGATGTCAATCCAGCCAAACCCAAGGCTAGCGGCTGAGGGCGGCGTGGTCGATGTGTCAGGCGCGGCAGCATCGGACATCAGATATACCCTCCGAGACCGAGCGCTGCTGCCAGCATACCAAGCACGTAAAGTGTTACGCCAACGCCGTTGTACCATGGGGCATAACGCGCTGGACTGCTCAGGAGGCGCGGCATCGCAGCGAGCTGTGCGACCAGTACGCCGCTGACCAAGAGGGCTGAGACCAACATGCCCCACCATGCCAGCAACGCGATCACTACGACCTGAGCTGCGGCCATGATTGCGCAGGCATATCTGGCGGCTCCGCTGATCCCGAGAGTAACCGGTAGTGAGTTCAGACCGGTCGCGCGATCCCCTTCGACAGCCTTGAAGTCATTCAACGTCATGATCCCATGCGCGCCAATGCTATAGAGCGCGAGCACGATAAGCACTTCGACCCTTGGCATAGCGCCAAGCATCACCGCAGCGCCTGTGAACCAACTCAATCCCTCATAAGTGAAACCAACGATTGCAGGGCCGGTCCAGCCGCTCGTCTTGAAACGAAATGGGGGTGCACTGTAAGCCCAGGCCAGCGCCAAGCCAACTAACCCAGCGGCGAACACTAAGGGGCCAAGCGCGAACGCTACCAATGCAGAGCAAAGCGTGCCTATCAGCGCGATGTAAAGACCCCAGCGTCCAGCGATGCGTCCAGAAGGAATGGGTCGATCAGGCTCATTGATCGCATCGACTTCTCGATCGAACCAATCGTTGACCGCTTGGCTAGTCCCGCACACCAGCGGGCCTGCAAGCATAATGCCGCCGGCAATGAACAACCAGCGTCCTTCCAGTCCGGCGCCGGATGAGACCGCGCCGCACATGAATGCCCACATTGGAGGAAACCAGGTAATCGGACGCAGCAATTGCACAACATCGCTGATTGCCGGAACCGGCACTGAGCGATTCGAAGCAATCTCCCGTCCCATATCGCTAGGCTATGCATGACAGCACTAAGCGTCAAATTATTTTGACACTTAGCATCCAGATATTCGATAATTCGGTTACAAATCGACCAAGACGCACCCACCCGAATGGTTCACGGCTTGACTATGGAAGCGTCAATTACGCTTACCAATCGAGCAACGAAAACGCGATATCACGTTTGCTTGAGATGCCGCGAACGCCTCTCGCGACAGATCAGCTTGGCACAAATGCGACCGATATTGATGAGTGTTCCAAGTAGCGCTGTTTCGAACCGTGCACAGCGCCTATCTGGCGAGGTCAAGCCAACAATGCGACCGCGCCCGTCTTGCCTGCTCGGCAGAGCTTAGTCAGGATCGCTCGGCAGATTGCCGAGGCCGTACCGATGCAACTTGGAGTAGAGGCTCTGGCGTGAGAGACCAAGGATTTCAGCAGCCGAAGCGCGATTGTCCGAAGTGTAAGACAGGGCTGCCTCGATGCACAGCCGCTCGATCAAATCGGTGCTTTCGCGTACGATATCCTTAAGCGACATCCGCCCAACAAGATCGGTCAACTGCTCGACTGAGCGCGGCAAATCTTGCGACCCTGGCGGAAGATCGCGCAGACGTCGGCCAATCGGTCGGATTACGAAGGCGTATAACGGTGCTTCCCCGCTGCTACGCACAGCCGAAAGTTCCACTGGCTCGCCATCGATTTCGTTCCGGGCACGCAGCACTGTGCTGACGTTGCGCGCTGCACCATGCTGATCGATCTGACCTTCAATCAAATCGAGATCAATTCCAGGCCGGCCGATCATTCCGGACAAATGTTGACCGCGCAATTGCTCTGCGCTTGCAGCCTGGACCAATTCGACAAAAGAGTTGTTTGCGGTGATGATCTCAAGATTGCTGTCGGCGACCACAAAAGCATCTGGCATTTCATCAACGAGGCTCGGAATCGGCGAGCCATTGCCAAGGCCTTCACTATCTTCAGGCACCAGTCGGACCAGCAAGAATTGGCCGCGATCCTGAATAAACCCAGCCAGCGAAGCGCTCACTTCGCGCGACCCGCGAGCAAGAACAATTGGAGTGGGCCCGACCTCCTCGGACGCCAAAGCTGCGCCCACCAAACCCTGGAGATTGTCTCGCGAATTGCGATCAAACAGCGTAGGCAGTTTTTTGCCCGGCAAGCTCCCAAGACGGGCTCCGGCTAATGTGTGAGCAGCTGGGTTGGCTTCGCGAATGCGCAGGCTGGAAGCCTCCACGATAAGGACCGGTTCAGCAGACAGGTCAAACAGCATGCGATAGCGCGCTTCGAGCTGGCGCATACGCAAATAGTCACGTTCAAGCGATTGCTGCACTTGCAACAAACGCTGTTGAAGTTTGCCCGCTTCACGAAGGTCGCGGCCAAAGGCAATCCGGTGTTCGCCGCCATTTACACTCAGCACCGCATAGCGAATGGGCACATCGGCCCCCAGCGATGGATGATTGACCTGTCGCCAATGCTGCACTTCTCCGCGCCGTGCAGCAGCAAGCATCTCCATGATTTTGGGACGGCTTTCTTCGGTGACAGTCTCGATCCAGTTGGTGCCGACCCAGTCGCCAAATTCAGGGAACTCCTTGGGGTCGAACGCCGCGTCGAGAATAGTGCCGGTATCGTCCAGCACAAGCGTCACATCGCCCGCAACCATCGCCAGCTTCATCGCCGCGTCAGCGTCAAGCGTATCGAACAGCTCAGCGGCAGTCCCAAATGGACTTTTGCCTTCGATGCTATGCTTGCGGGTCAGCATGTCGTGTTGGCCTATCGCACCATTTCAATGCGGTTGGGAGCGTTATTAACAAGAGCTTTGGCAATCGAAAGGGCTGCTCTTGCATCAGGCGCAGTCCCATCCGCTCCTACTTCCTCTACAAGCGACGGATCGTTGTTGATCACATTGCCGCCGATCATGATTGAGATGTTGGGATTAGCTGACACGCTGCGCATTGCCTTTACTATGCTCGAAATCGCTGAGCTCGGGCAATCTCGGGAAATGGTCAAACCGACGAGGTCAAACGCCTTTTGGGAAAGACGCCCAAGCAATTCCCGGCGTTCCGACTTAATGAGCGCTTCGCTTTGCCATCCGGCCTGTGCAAAAACTTCTTCGATCATTTGCGAGCCGAAGCCGTGTGTATCCCCAGGCATTTGTACAAATAGAGCGGAATAGACCGGTTCACCAAGCGGGCGAGAGTGCCACGCGCGCGCACTTAGATCGCGCATGACTTCCTGAAGCCGCCACAAACCCATCGTCACTTCAACAAAATCGCACTCATCGCGTTCCCACATTTCCCCAAGACTGCGAGCCGCCGGACCTAGCAGATCCACATAGATCGACTGCACGCTAACCCCGCGATCAAGCAAGCCGTCGATCTCCTCGATCAGATTGGTCGCATCAAGCTTAAGCGGCAAAAGAGCAAATCGTTCCGCATCCACTGTCTCAAACTCAGGATGATCGAGCTCGACAGAGACAGAAGGGCTCGTCGTAGCCTGGCCGCCTGAATGCGCCATAAGAAGTCGCGGAATGATATCCGCCTCGATGATCTCATTCACAGGATCATCGCTCAGCGTTGCGCTGTTCGCGAGCCCATTCGTGGCTCCTTTTGGTTTTCGCCGTGCCAACGAACTGCTCATTACACGGCGAAGCACGGCAGAGCCTGCTCCGATTACGCCATCTCCTTTAGACATTGTCATGTTGGACCCTCCCAGGTCTCCCGGTGCATTATTTCCGGTCGTAGCGCGAAGCGCGCATTCACCGAACAATTGCCAGGTTTTTGCGAGTCCAATGGTCGGTGACCTGAGGATAACGCAAAAGGCGAAATTTCGCAATCACCTGAGCAGAGCGCGAATAAACTGTCATTTTTTCTATACGTCAATTTGAGTTGACACATTTTACCATAAGAGCGTACCTTTGCGTTCTGACAGCAAGGGTAATTGCTTGAAATGACTCGGACGGATCATGTGTCCCCGGTCGATCAGAGGGCTGTTGCACCTCAGGCGAGCGATATGATGGGATCAAACCGTGTGCTTTACACAGCGCAAGAGCGTCGGCGCCGTGACGAATCCGTCTGGACGGTGATCCAAGGGGTGTTGGCACCTCTCCAGTTTGTCGTCTTTCTGGTTAGTCTCGCTCTTGTCATCCGTACCCTCACCAGCGGCGAAGGTGCGTTTGCCGCAGACGTTTCGATCGTGGTTAAGACTGCGGTTCTTTATGCGATCATGATTACCGGATCGATTTGGGAAAAGGTGGTCTTCGGTCGTTGGTTGTTTGCGCCGGCATTCTTCTGGGAAGACGTCTTCTCCATGCTCGTTCTGGCGCTGCACACCTTGTATCTGGTGATGCTGTTCGGCGCTTTTGGAACCACCGAACAGCGGCTTCTGGTCGCCTTAGCGGCCTATGCAGCCTATGTGATCAATGCCGCGCAGTTCCTCCTCAAACTGCGCGCTGCCCGGCTCGAGGCTGCTTCTGCAGAACCCGGGCAATCGAAAGTGGTGCCGGCATGAGCGCGTCGATCACCCTTACCCCGTGCGCCAAGCCTCAAGAACAGTCACGGGTAAAGGCCAATGGCGAAGCTCGCCCGGTGCTGCGCGAGCGGGGACAGCGCGAAGTGTTCTGTGGCCTCACCGGGATCGTATGGCTGCACCGCAAGATGCAGGACGCATTCTTTCTGGTGGTTGGGTCGCGCACATGCGCGCATCTCTTACAGTCTGCCGCAGGTGTGATGATCTTTGCTGAGCCGCGCTTTGCTACAGCGATCATGGAAGAGCGCGACTTGGCCGGAATGGTCGATGCGCAAGACGAACTTGATCGCGTGGTCAATCGCCTGCTTGAGCGTCGGCCTGACATCCGAACTCTGTTTCTGGTGGGGTCATGCCCGTCCGAAGTGATTAAGCTCGATCTCGCTAAGGCCGCCCAGCGCCTTGGCGCGCGGCATATGCCGGATGTCCGCATTCTAAACTACTCAGGCAGCGGGATCGAAACCACTTTCACGCAAGGCGAAGACGCCTGCCTTGCTGCGCTCGTGCCTGAAATGCCTGCCCTACCGGCTGATGCTCCGCTAGAGCTGCTCTTGGTTGGGGCGTTACCCGACATTGTCGAAGATCAGTTCCTGCGGCTGTTTGCTGAGCTTGGGATCGAGCGGGTCGGAGTTTTACCGGCACGTAACGCGCGCGAACTGCCAGCGATTGGTCCCAACACACGCTATCTGCTGGCGCAGCCTTTTCTGGCTGAAGCCGCGTTGGCGCTCGAAGACCGCGGAGCGCAACGGCTTGATGCGCTATTCCCGTTCGGAGCGGAAGGAACAACTGACTGGCTGCGCGCTGCGGCTCAGGCTTTCGGCGTTGGCGATGTACACTTCAACCGGGTCATCGCGCCGGGCCGCGAGCGCGCCAAGCGGGCGATGGAACACGCGCGCTCTGCGCTTGAAGGCAAGCGCATCAGTTTCCTGCCCGACTCGCAACTCGAAGTGCCGCTTGCCCGTTTCCTATCAAGCGAAATGGGTATGAAGCCGATTGAGGTCGGCACCCCCTATCTCCATCGCGCACACTGCGCGCGAGACCTAGCCTTGATCCCCAGCAACGCGCGGATCAGCGAAGGACAGCATGTCGAGCGCCAGCTTGATCGCGTGCGCGCCGATAAGCCTGATCTCACTGTATGCGGTCTGGGTTTGGCTAACCCGCTCGAAGCTGAAGGTTTCGCCACGAAGTGGGCGATCGAACTCGTATTCTCGCCGATCCACGGCTTTGATCAGGCTGGAGATTTGGCAGAACTGTTTGCCAGGCCTTTGCGCCGCCGCGATGTGTTGGAGGTCTGACGCGATGCAACTCTCCGTCTGGACCTATGAAGGACCGCCTCATGTAGGAGCAATGCGTGTCGCAACCGCGATGGAGGGGCTGCACTACGTGCTGCATGCACCGCAGGGCGACACCTATGCGGACTTGCTTTTCACCATGATTGAGCGTCGCAATAAGCGCCCGCCGGTTACCTACACGACCTTTGAAGCGCGCGACCTTGGCAAGGACACCGCTGAACTTTTCCAGACTGCGGCACGCGAAGCGGCTGAGCGCTTCAAACCGCAGGCAATGATCGTTGGTGCGTCATGCACCGCAGAATTGATCCAGGATGACCCGGCCGGCCTTGCTGAAGCGATGGACTTGCCCTGCCCGGCAATTCCGCTCGAATTGCCAAGCTATCAGCGTAAGGAAAACTGGGGCGCAGCTGAGACCTTCTATCAGATCGTGCGCGCTTTAGCGGACAAGGATGCTGAGCGCGCCCCGCGCGAAGGTCGGCCAGCGCGCGCCAACATCCTTGGACCGTGCGCGCTGGGCTTTCGGCACCGCGACGATCTGGTGGAGATTCGCAAGATCCTCGATCGTCTCGGCGTCGAAGTTAACTTAGTCGCGCCGCTGGATGCGACACCGCATGACATCACGCGGATCGGCCAAGCCGATTTCAACATCGTTCTCTATCCCGAAATTGCGGATGAAGCGGCTCGCTGGCTTGAACGAACGTTCAAGCAGCCGACGGTTCGCTCAATCCCTATCGGCGTGGGCGCCACACGCGCTTTCATTGCCGACGTCGCCGAGCTGGCAGGTGCAGATCCCACGCCTGCCCTCGGCGACACCCATTCCCGAATGCCGTGGTGGAGCCGCAGCGTCGATTCGACCTACCTCACCGGCAAGCGTGTCTTTATCTTTGGCGATGCCACCCATGCGGTCGCAGCAGCCCGGATCGCTCGCGATGAGCTAGGCTTCAAGGTGTGCGGGCTCGGCTGCTACAACCGGGAATTCGCGCGCGAGATCCGCACCGCTGCAAAGGAATACGGCGTTGAGCCACTGATCACCGATGATCATTTAGCGGTGGAAGATGCAATCGCCGCTGCTTCGCCTGAACTCGTGTTGGGCACGCAAATGGAGCGGCACATTGCTAAGAGGCTTGGTCTCGCTTGCGCGGTTATCTCCTCGCCGGTGCATGTCCAAGATTTCCCTGCGCGTCATTCCCCGCAAATGGGCTTTGAAGGCGCGAATGTGATCTTCGACACTTGGGTGCATCCCTTGGTCATGGGTCTCGAAGAGCACTTGCTCACGATGTTCCGGGAAGACTTTGAGTTTTCCGACGAAGCGGGCGCGTCGCATCATGCAGCACACTCGCCTCGTCGACCTGCGCAAAACGCACCCGAGGAGCGTGAGCCGCTACCTGCTGAACCGATTGTAACCGAGCTTGATGGGGCAGTGTGGACCGAGGAAGCTGCTCGTGAGCTAAAAAAGATACCGTTTTTTGTCCGCGGCAAAGCCCGGCGAAATACGGAAACGTTTGCTGCCGAACAGGGCCGCACTGAGATCGACCTCGAAACGCTCTACGATGCTAAGGCGCATTATGCCCGGTAAGGCTTCCGCCTCTGCCCGGCCTCATGCCGCTAAGCCAGCATCGGCACCGCCAAGTGTGCGCGCTCATGCTCCCGTGCGGGTTGCCATCGTAAC
>JBCCJD010000040.1:0-30964 GCA_039027955.1 Pseudomonadota bacterium | reverse complement strand
CTTGCCCGACTCCTCGCGCGCTTCTTGCTCCAGACGCTTGGCTTTCTTCTCGAGATAGGTCGAGTAATTGCCTTCGTAAGGGTAATAAGTGCCGCGATCCAATTCGAGGATCCACTCCACCACAGTGTCGAGGAAGTAGCGGTCGTGAGTGATCATCAAGACCGCTCCGGCATATTCCTTGAGGTGGTTTTCGAGCCATTCGACGCTTTCCGCATCCAAATGGTTGGTCGGCTCGTCGAGCAGCAGGATCGAGGGTTTCTGGATCAGCAGGCGGGTAAGGGCGACGCGACGTTTTTCGCCGCCTGAAAGGCTAGTCACGCCCATGTCGGATGGCGGGCAGCGCAGCGCCTCCATCGCGATTTCGAGCTGGTTGTCGAGCGTCCAGCCATCGACTGCGTCGATCTTTTCCTGAAGCGTGCCCATCTCTTCCATGAGCGCATCGAAATCGGTGTCGTCTTGCGGATCGCCCATCTCAGCCGAGATTGCGTTAAAGCGCTCGACCATTTGAGCGGTTTCACCCGCGCCTTCGCGCACGTTTTCGAGCACAGTCTTGGACGGATCGAGTTCCGGCTCCTGCGGGAGATAGCCCACAGTGATGTTTTCCCCCGGCCAGGCTTCGCCAGAGAAATCGGTGTCGATCCCTGCCATGATCTTCATGAGCGTTGATTTGCCCGCACCGTTAGGGCCGACAATTCCGATCTTTGCGCCTTGATAGAATTGCAGATTGATGTTGGAGAGCACCGGCTTTTGAGCGCCTGGAAAGCTCTTGGTCATGCCTTTCATAACAAAGGCGTATTGCGCGGCCATCGGTTTTTCCTTGTCGATCGGGGAAGCGTATCCGGGGCAAATAGGACGCGGGCCAAACGAGGGCAACCCGCACTTGGCAAGGCCCGACACGTGTCTGACTGATATGCCAGACTATTGATCAGGCCGCTCCGTTCATTTCAGCATCTCAGAAAATTCCGATGCGAATAATCGCACGCTCGGTTCGATTTACCGCAGTGCAGCAAGAAGGAGCGCTGTGCGTCAAATGATGGACAATAAAACGCCATCAAACTTTCGCTAAAAGGTCTCACCCCGGTCACAGCAGCGCGGCATTGGCCGCGCGAGGCAAGGGCGCTGATGGTCTTCTGGTCGAAGCTTGGGTCAGTCGAGAAGACATAAGGTTTTGCACTTGTCGGACAGTCACCCTCGGGAGCATTCCTCAACATGCCCGAAAATCTGCTTGTGTGTGACCTGACGCAGAGTTGGTCTCCGACCGGCGGCGGCGGAATTTCAACGTATTTGAAGGAAAAGAGGAAGTTTTTCCAGGACCAGACTGAACATCGCCTGCTGCAGATCGTGCCGGGCCCGGAAGACAAGATAACCGTCGAGGGACGCACTATCTTTGCCGAAGTCGGCTCGGGCCAAGTGTGGGGAAGCCCCAACTATCGCTGGATAAGCCGCAATGATGCGGTCTTCGAGCTGCTGCGTCGCTATCAGCCTGACATAATCGAGAGCCTGTGTCCTTGGGTGCTGCCATGGATTGCGATCCGCCACCGCTGGCGCTTTCCCGATACCGCTTTGGTGGCGGGTTATCGAACCGACTTTCCTAACGCTCAAGTTTATCGAGTGATGAAAGACCTATCGGGTCACTATCCGGCCAGCTTTTTCAAGCATGTCGCCTTTTTCTATGCATGGATGACCTATCACCGGTTCGATCGGGTCTATACTTTGAACGAGGCGGCACGCACGATGTTGGCCAAGCTCGGGTATCACAATTCCGGTGTGCTCGGACTTGGGGTGGATATCGACAAGTTTTCGCCCAGCTACCGCGATGCGGGTTTTCGCGCCGAATTGGGCTTGCCTGAGACGAATGGCCCGCTGCTCATCTACGCGGGGCGCCTGGACAACGAAAAGCGCGCTTACATCCTTACAGAGATGTTCAAGCAGCTCCCGCGTGAACTTGGTGCCGCGATGGTTTTAGTAGGCGATGGCAAACTGCGTGAAACCCTACAGGAAGAGGCGCAAGGGCTGCCAATCGCGTTTCCCGGGTATGAAAAGGATCGCCGCGCTTTAGCCCGAGCTCTTGCCTCAAGCGACATGTATGTCAGCGGAATGGCGGACGAGACCTTCGGCATTTCAGTCCTCGAGGCACAGGCTTCAGGCTTGCCAGTGGTCGGCGTCTCCAGTGGCGCAATGCCTGAGCGCGTCCCGGACGGAACAGGCCTGCTAGGCCCGGTCGATGATGCCGCTGCAATGGCGCACAACGTGGTCAAGGTCTGGCAGAATGACTATGAAAATGTACGAAGGCGTTCAATAATGCTTGCTAACCGGCACAATCGCTGGCAGCAAACCTTCGAACAATTGATTGATGTTGAATATGCCGCAGCGTTGGAGGCGCGCGATAAGCGCCAGCGGGGATTCGTGCGCGGCACATTGAAAAGAGCATTGAAGTTCTCTTGACCGATACCTCTAATTCTTCGAGCGATCCCGTAGCGTCGGCCCAGTCTCCAGATAAGCCTATTGCTACGCAATGGCATAGCATCCCGCGTCGTACGCTAACCATCGCCCTTTCGATCTTGCCGCTCGTCGCACTGATTAATGTCGGCGTTCTGATCTGGTCGCTCGGAGCGATCGATCTTTCAGAGCGATTGGTAGCGCCGCACCTCCTTGGACTGGTAGCGCTGCTGGTTTTTGTCCCGATGATTTCCAATTCGATCCGGCTCACTTTGTGGGGGCGCTTTCTCGGTTTGAAGCTCGGTTTCTTTTCTGCACTGAAAGTTGTCACAGGAACAATGGTCGCAAATTCGATGACCCCTTCAGCGACCGGAAGCGTGCCCATAAAACTGCTGTTTCTTATGGGGGAAGGGGTCGAATCCCGCCGCGCTTTGACGCTCATTTCGTTCCAGACGGCAGAAGACGCGCTGGTCTTGTTCAGCCTGGTTGGAGTATGCCTTGGTTTTACCGGGCTTGCGATGTTTGATTTCCTCGGTTCGGATCCCGATTTGCTTGCCCGTTTGGATATTACGCTCCGTACAATTAGCATGGCAGCGATCTGGGTTTTGGTAGGTCTTGCAGGACTTGCCCTGATTGTCGCAGGAGGGCTGCTCGGGCGTCGCGTCAGGCTATGGGCTGCCGATTTATCGCGCCGGGTCGGAGATTATATAGCAACCATTGCAGGCGACTGGGCTGCTGTTGCGCGGCGGGGCAAATGGATCGCTGCGGTCAACGTTATGCTGGCGCTCGGGCAATGGATGGCCCGGTTTTCGATTGCCGGACTTGTGCTCGCTGCATTCGGCACTGACTGGAGCGCTGCGCTTTTCTGGCTGCTTCAATATCTCGTGCAGTCCATCAGTTCTGTAGTCCCGACACCCGGCGGTGTGGGCGGCGCAGAAGCAGGATTTTTGCTGCTGTTTGCCCCGTTTGTGGAGATCGACGTCTTGGTTCCCGCTATGAGCACATGGCGGCTCATGTTCTTCTATTTGCCGCTTATTGGAGCAGCGCTTTTGTTCTTCTGCCTGCAGCGCTGGCTTCGACAAGCCTCTGGAGACAAGCAGATCACCCAGCGATCGGATCCTCGTCCGCCGACGATCGGCGATCCAGACGAAGTCCCTCAACCGGCTGAGTGAAGCACTGACCGCCTGCGAAGGTGGACGTGGGCGTGTCTCTTTGCCCTTAAGTTCGAACGAACCCAGAAAGCGCAGCGGTCTCTCTGCCGGGAAAGAGCCGACGCATGGCATCCTGTGGGTCTACTCCGAGGTGTTCGGCTGCCGCGCCCGCTAATACGCTTTCAAGCGCAATTGTGGGGCGCAGATCGCGCCCTTCATGGAGCTGGTTCTCCCCAAGGCCTGGCCAATCGGCAATGACCTTGCCGCCGCGTATGGCTCCGCCCAGGACGAGGGCGACGCCAGCTGTACCGTGGTCTGTGCCATTTGTGCCGTTGAAGCGGGCGGTGCGGCCAAACTCAGTGGCCACCAGAACCATCGTACTTTTCCACGCATCGCCCATGGCAATGCGGTAAGCGCCAAGTAGAGTGTCGAGTTGGCGGGCTTGTCGCGGAAAGCGGCCCCTCTGGTTGGCATGGGTGTCCCATCCGTCAAGCTCGATCATGGCGATCCGCGCTCTGGCTTCGCCTCGCATCAGCGATGCAGTCAGCTCGCCAGCGGCTTTGGCATCGCGAAGATTTCGCAGCGTGTCATCGCTTGCCATGGCGCGCGTCTCAAGCGCTTGGTTCCAGAGCCCGCTCAGCTGTGTGTCATCCGCGTACAGTCGCGAGACACGCTCGATCAAGTCGTCGCTTGCATCGGGCAGGGCTGATGGCGCGTAGCTTGAAGCAGGCGCCTTGCCTTGCAAAGCGAGGGGGATAGTAGGAGCGATTGCGAGCGCTTTAGGCGGCATCCCGCCTGCTTTTGTTGGTGTCATTGCAACCAAGCGGTTCAGCCACCCATCTTTCACGCCATAGGGGACTTGCGCGCCGGTCTCGAGCAGGTTCTGCCCATCGAAATGCGAGCGCTCGCGATAGGCGGTAGCGGTGGCATGGACGAACAACGCATCTCCCGCGGTAAACGCTTTGCCGACCTCGCTTAAAGCGGGGTGAATTGCAAAGAAACCATCGGCGCGCTGCGCGCTTTCATACTCGGCCATCGCCGCTCGGCGCAGACCCGGCAAGGCAGGATCGCCCACTGGCGCAAGCAGCGCGAGCCCGTCAGCTGCTCCGCGAAGCAGGACAAAGAGCAGGTTTTTCTCACCCGGCGCGCGAGCAAAGGTCATGCGCGGGGCAGCAAGGGTGCCGGCGCCGAACAGAGCCGATCCGGCAAGGAGCCTGCGGCGGTCGATGCGTGTGTCGTGGTTGACAATCATATTCTGCTACCTCCGCATCATTTCGGGTGACACAAGCAGCAGGGCGAGCGCTTGGGTTCCGCTTTCTGCGCGTTCGAGCCATAGCCGCGTGTGGTCGCTAAGTGCCGAGGGAAACGCTTGCTGCGCTCGTTCCACCACCCTTTCGCTTGGCGAGTTGTGAGCGATGCGTTCGGCCAACTCGACCCTTCGAAAGAGCGCGTCAGGGCCAGCCCAGCTCGCTTCGAAATCGTCATACCCAGCCGGGGAGGGCGCGCGCCAGGGGAGCTGCCCAATCTCGTTCAACGACATGAATAGCCGGTAGTCTCTTAATCGCTCGACCCCCGCGATACGCAAAGCCGAGATCATCCACTCATGCGGCTGCCGATACTTAGCCGGCCCCGGACGCCAAGCCTCTGGTGCGGCGATCAATGTTTCAGTGAGGCTCGCAAGATCACCGCCCGTACGCACAAAGTCCTGCTCCAATCGCTTCACCAGTGGTTCTGGCGGAGCATCTCCCGCGAAATGGCGTGCGAATTTGGTGGCAATAAAGCGGGCCGTTGAAGGGTGCGCAGCGAGATCATCAAGTATCGCCAGAGCCTGCTCAGCGCCGCCCGGGCTATATTTGCGTCCCAAGATATGGCGAGGGCCTATTTCATGAGTGACGTCAATGAACGCGGTGCCCTGGCCGTGCGATTCGGAGTAACCGGGAAACCGGGCAAGGCCTTCCAGTGTCCATCCGGTTAAGGCGCGGGCGAACTCGGTCACATCAGCCTGACTGTAGCCGCCATCCACTCCGAGCGTATGCAATTCGAGGATTTCGCGCGCTAGGTTCTCGTTAAGCCCCCTTTGTCGCAGGGTTTCGTTGCGCTTGCCGCGACGCTTGCGACTGTAGTGAAAGGGGGAATTGGGACCAATCGAGCGGTATTGATCCAAGTAAATGAGCATCGCAGGGTGCAGCACCGCAGCTTTCAGCAGATCGGGAAACTTGCCAAGTACATGCGGCCGGATGGCTGCAAACTCATGCTGAGCGACTTCATATTGGCTGCCAAGATTCTCCACTGAAACGCTGAAATGATTGGACCAGAAATGGACAAGCCGTTCAGCAAACGGCGTGTCGCTCATAACCGCCACGTTGATCCGGTCAGCTACTGCACTGCGATAGGCGCGGCGCGCTCGTTTTCTTGCCTCGACATATTCGGGCGCGTTCGTATCAAGGTTTGCCGACGCCAGCTGGTCGCGCTCAGATGCGGTACCAGCGATAGCTCCATCGTCCATTGTCATCGCTGCAGATCGGCGGGCTGAGCGTCGTGTTTGGCGACCGCGTCGCAGCATTTCGATCAATTGTGCGCCTTGACCACTCTTTCCAATATTATCGGCAATCAAGCGGGGACTGGGATCATAGCGTTCAAGTTGGTTGAGCAAGAAACGCCTGGGATCGCGCACAAGGACACTCGGCGCAGTTTCGCTATGACGCATGCCATAGCCGAACCGATTCAAAGCGATGCTTTGCTTGCTCATGGCGCGATCAGCCTTCGTGCTGATTGGTCCATTGCTCTAGCCTCCAGCGGATATGAATTTGCCGCGATGACATACGACTGTCACGTCCCATTTTGTAGCAATTGCTGCCATCCAAGGGATTAACGGCGCTGGAAGAACAACCCTTTGCCTGTTTCTCGTAAATTCGCGGCATATCTCCAAAGCGGTAGAGAATGGCGTCTAATTGAGCGCTAAAGAATCGAGCTATGGTGCCCAGTCTGCGGTCAATTGGCGTTGCAACTCACCAAGTCTCACCTGGCTGAGTGCAACATTTGGATCGTTCGCAATCAGCAATTGGCTCAATTCGCGAAGCGATTGTGAGATGCGATCAATGTCCTGCAGGCGGTCAAGATGCGCGGTAACCACGTTCGGGTCCATGCAGAGGAATTCCCCCATCGTTTCCGCCTCGCTAGCCAGCTTGGACAAGGCTTGCGCGATCGCTCTGCGCATATCTGCGTGATCGATAGGCGCACTCATGCGGCGAGATCCAGTTCGTCATTCGCCAAGAGTTTTGCCAGATCGAGTACCATCACCATCTCATCATCGAGCGGAGCCACGCCTTCGAGATAATTGCTGATCTCATCGTGAGCGACGGCATCTGGCTGCTGCAGGCTGTCGCGATCAATGGCGACGATATCGTTGACATCGTGCACGATCAGTCCGCGCGATTGCCCATGGTGCTCAGTGACGATGATTGGGTTGCGCGGGGTGGTTTCGATCGGAGCCCAGCCAAGCCGGACCGAGAGATCGATTACCGGCAGCACAGCACCGCGTAGATTGATTACCCCCGCAACGTATCGCGGGACACGCGGAAGGCGAGTTACGGGGGACCATGCCCGAATCTCGCGGATCGTCATGATGTCGATCCCAAACAATTGGTCGGAAACGCCGAAAGTGATCAGTTCATAACGCATAAGTAGTCCTTTTGCCGATTGCGCAGATGATCGCTCATCAATGCGTCACACGGCGTAATGCGGTGCTTAGTTTTTCGGCGTCGAACGGCTTCACGATCCAACCGGTCGCACCGGCATTTCGCGCGCGGGCTTTCTTCTCATCGGAGCTCTCCGTCGTGAGCACCAGAATGGGGCGATCGGCATGCAGTGCACTGGTCCGCAGCTTTTCGATCAAGCCGAACCCGTCGAGGCGTGGCATATTGATATCTGTGATAATCACATCGACCTCATGATCAGCAAGCCAATCAAGCGCTTCCTGGCCATCTTCGGCTTGCTCAACCTTGAAACCACGCGAGGTCAGCGCGCTGAGCAGAAGTGCGCGCATGCTGGCACTGTCATCAACGGTCAGAACCCTGATCGCGTCGGGTTGGTGCGGGATGGTAGATTGCATCATCGCTAAGTCCTTTGAGTTAGAATAGCTCGACTGCACCAAGCGCAGATTTCGGGCGACCCAGTGGTTTTTCCCTAGGCGGCGTCTCGTCGATCACTTCGCGGCAGCGGACCAGACCCGAAGCGGGGCGAAAATGGATCCGGCGTGCGTGGCGCCCTTCGAGGTCTTCGAACACTTGTTCTATCCCCTCGCGTTTGAGAAAATCCCGAGCAAAAGCCGCGTTTGCCGAACCAATCGGGGCAAGCTCTGCATTGATGTTAGCCCCGCCATAAAGGCGCCCTTTCAAGTTCCGTTTGCTCGCTCCAAGACTAAGCATCTCGTTAATCAGCACCTCCATCAGATAGAGGCCATAATCGCTGTCATACCCCGCCTTCGGAGCGTGCCCCAACGGCTCAGCAAGAAGGAAGTGATTCATGCCGCCAATGCGAGCTTTCGGATCGTACAGGCATGTTGAAACGCAGCTTCCCAAGACCGTGCTCAATTCCAGCTGGCGATCGCCGCTGGCATAGGCTTCGCCCTGCAGAATGTTGCGCCGTTTGATAGAGGCCGATGTATCGGGAATAGAACTCGGTGCGCTCATGCTGGGGCTCCTTGGGTAGAGAAGACCGAGTTGGCGATATCGCCTAGCGGGCAGACTTGCCTGGCAGCGCCGAGCGCGATGGCGGCTCGCGGCATGCCAAAGACGACACACGAAGCCTCGTCCTGCGCAATCGTGCGAGCGCCCGCTTTGGCCATGGCTAACAAACCTTCGGCTCCGTCCTGTCCCATGCCGGTCAAGAGGATGCCGAGGCCGTTGATGCCGGCGTTCTTCGCGGCGGAATGGAACAAGCGATCAACGCTCGGGCGGTGCCCGCTCATCGGTGCATCGGCTTTCAGCACACAGCGCAACCCGTTTGCACCATCTCTTGCGACTTGCAGGTGCTGCTCGTTATCCGGTGCCAAGACGACCATTCCGCGCGTTAGCCTAAGGTCGTGGTGAGCCAGCCTGACCGTTGGTTTGGCAACTTTATCAAGCGCCTGCGCAATAGCCTCAGAGAAACAGGCATTAACATGCTGAACAACGAGCGTTGGCGGGCAATGCGCCGGGAAGTTCTTCAATAGAGTGTGCAGCGCCTCGACACCGCCGGTTGAAGCGCCGATTGCAATCATCTCAGGCATCATGCTCGTTGAGCGGGATTGAGCCGAAATGCTCGAAGCTATGTGTTGAGGTGATCCTAGCGGGCGAGCGCCGTTGGATTTGCCAATAGCTCCGGTCGCAACGCGCACCTTCGATGCTTCACGCACAAGGCGTGCGAGTTCGCCACCATCATCGTCTCTGAGCGAGCGCTCCGCCGTGGACTTGGCGTAACAATTGACCGCGCCAAGTTGCAGTGCGCGCGCCGTCGCTGCTGCACCTTCGCAAGTTGCGCCTGAGACAATGATGACCGGTGTCGGGCGTAGCGTCATTATCTTTTCAAGAAATGACAGTCCGTCCATGCCCGGCATCTCGATATCTAGCGTGACGACGTCGGGATTCAGAGATTTGATAAGCTGACGCGCTTCGCTTGCATCGGCAGCGGTGCCAACGACGATGATGTCAGCTTCGGCTTCAAGCTTTTGGGTGAGCAATGCCCGCATAAGTGCGGAATCGTCCACCACCAGCACGCGGATGCTCATGTGGCCCTCCGTTGATAGATTGTCGGACCAACCGGATCCAGTAGGGCAGTCGCTTCGCCCGAAACCCGCTCTGAATGACCAATGTAAAGTGTGCCGCCGGGCCGCAGTTGCCGCGCTAAGGCCAAGACCAGTTGCTCCTTGGCGGGCTGATCGAAATAGATCATCACGTTGCGACAGAAAATTACGTCAAACAGGTTGGAAAACGGCCACGGACGCAGCAGGTTCAGTTGCCGAAAGCGAACCATCCTGCGCAATTCTTGTGTGATCGAGAGTTGATCTTTTCCTTCATCCCCGTTGCCGGCCTTTTCGCACCAATTGCGGCGCAGTTGCTCGGGCATCGGCTCTAAGGCGTCCGCTGGATAGATCGCAAGGCGTGCAGCTTCGACCGCGTGATCGGCCAAATCGCTCGCCAAAGCGATGATTTTGCGCTGTGCTAGGCGCTGGCCAGTCGAACGGTCTTCGCCCAGCAGCACCATCAGTAGCGTCCAAACCTCCTCGCCGCTCGAACACCCAGCAGACCAGAGCCGCACTGTTTCGCCTCGCTCTGCTCGACTGATAAGGTTTGCGCGCACGTTCTTTGTGAAGTGTTCGAAGTGATGAGGCTCGCGATTGAAGTACGTATGATTGGTCGTCAGCGCAGCAATCACTTTAGCTGCGAGCTTTGGTTCACGTTCGATCCTGTCGAGATATTGCGCGAAGGTTCCCAGTCCGCTGCGGCGCACAAGCGGAGCAAGCCGGGTGTAAGCCAGCATCTGTTTGCGATCATTGAGGACTATGCCCGCTTCGCGCTGCACCAATGTCGAAATGCGCGCAAAATCAGACGGCGAATAGACCGAAGGGCTTATGCCAGGAACAAGCGCGCCTTGCTCGGCTTCCTGCGAAGCTTGATGAGCCATTAGGCAGCCTCAGTCAGCGGAGCGGGGGAGGCTGAGCTTTGTACCAGATAGTCGACATCGACAATCAAGGCGACCTGGCCAGTGCCAAGAATGGTCGCACCGGCTACGCTATCGACTGAGCGATAATGCGCATCGAGGCTCTTGATAACGAACTGTCGTTGATCGGTGATCGCATCAACCAGAAGGGCGGCCGAACCAAACCCTTCAGAATCGACCATTACCAGTACGCCAGCGCAAGGATCGGTCTCGTAATCGAGCGCGCCTGTCATTTCTCCCAGCGAAATAACCGGTACGAATTGACCGCGGACATTAAGCATCTGACGGGCGGTTCCCAGACCTTTGAGTTCGCCTTCTTGAGGCCGCAGACTTTCGATCACATGAGTAAGCGGGATCACCAATGACTGGTCGCCAACCTGAACAATCATCCCGTCTGAAATCGCCAATGTCAGCGGCAAAGCGAGCGTGAAGGTTGTGCCTTTTCCAGGAGCTGACGCGATTGTGATGCGACCGCCAAGGTCTTTGACGTTCTGCTTGACCACGTCCATCCCGACGCCTCGACCCGAGATATTGGAGACCTGTTTTGCGGTCGAAAGTCCGGGTGCGAACACGAGTTGATAGATCTCCTCATCGGAGAGCTGCGCATCGTCAGCCACCAGCCCGTTGCTGACAGCCTTGGCGTGCAATTTGTCGCGGTCGAGACCGCGCCCATCATCGCCAATATTGATGACGATCCGCCCGGCTTTCTGTTCAGCCGACAGCGTAAGTGTGCCTTCTGGATCTTTGCCGGCAGCGCGGCGCTCTTCAACCGGTTCGATCCCGTGATCGACTGCGTTGCGGATCAAATGGGTCATCGGCTCACTGAGACGCTCGATAACGGTTTTATCGAGTTCAGTGGTTTCGCCCAAGACCTCAAGCTTTACATGTTTGCCGGTATTCCCCGCCAACTCGCGCAGCAAACGCGGCACTCGCCCGAACACTGAGCTTATTGGCTGGGCGCGAAAGGCCATGGCGTGCTCTTGGACATCGCGAACCAGTCCATCGAGCAAGGCCAATTCCTCAATGTGCGCAAAATCCTCGTTGGCAAGCCGCTGCGTAAGCATCGCCTGAGCAATAACCAACTCACCGACACCATCGATCAACGCATCAAGTTTGGCGAGATCAATCCTGACCGATTGAGAGCCTTGTTGTGCGGGAACGGTCCTTTCAGGGCCCTTTTCAGCAGGTGCGCTGGGCGCCTCGGGAGATGGTGAAGGTTTGGCTTTCGAGGTCTCAGACGGTACGGGCTCGGTCGGTGGAGGGGCGACCACCTCTTTATGCGACAGCTGAGCCGGTGGAATGTCTGCATCAGCGCCATAGGCAAGCGCGACGTCATCGCCGACAAAATCAAAGATTTCAGCAACGTCATCGCGGCTGACTGTTCCGGGCATGCGAAACGTCCAGGCCAGATAGCCATCATTGACGTTGAGGTCGTGAAGAAGCGGGATATCGCCCGTGTGACAGACTTCGCATGTCCCTCCCATTGCGGCTAGCTCGCGAAGCCACAATAGCGGCTCGCCGCCATTTCCCATTGCGCCGGCATGGGCGCGAATATGGACCAGCCAATCATCAGACGGCGGGGTGTCTGAGGAAGCAGCGCTGCTTGGGCCTGTGTCGCCCGTCAATTCGTCCAGTAACGCATCGAGGTCTGCAAAATCATCGCTTTGCCCGCCTTCGGTTGCCTCATCCTGCGACGCTTCGTTTGCCGGCGGTCCTGCTTCGTCTCCGCCGGTTTGCGCTGCCTCAAGCCTTGCGATCAAGTCGCTATCATCGGGCGCATCGGCATGGCCTCGCGCTGCCTCGACGTGGTCGCGCAGGCAATCAAGCGCGAGCAGGAGCAAATCGACGAGGTGTGGTTTAAGCTCGATTTTGCCTTCTCGGATTTCGCCTAGAAGGTTCTCGAAGCAATGCGTGTAAGCTTGCAGCTTTTCGTGACCAAAGGCTCCAGCGCCGCCTTTGATCGAATGCACCGCTCGGAAGATTGCATTTATCGTTTCGTCGTCATGCGTACCGGCTTTGCAAGCATCTAGGCCAGCTTCGGCAGCTTCGAGCGATTCCTCGCACTCGACAAAGAAGATCTGTTGGATGTCATCATCATTCATCTGGCTGTCTCCTCGCTCAGGACATCATCAAGTCCTGCGAGCTTGGTCGCGGCGACAAAGTCATCGCTGACTGCAGTGATTGCGATCCCGCCTTCAGTGCGCTGCGCAGCAACCAGCACCTGCAACATCGCTTGACCAATTTTGCGGACTTCGCTTGCATCGACCGGCTGCGGGGTAGCGCTAAGCGCGTCGCAAAGTTCGGAATAGATCGCGTTTGCTGCTGCGCGGTCGCAGATGGATGGCAGGGTCAAAGGCTGCACGAATTTACTCCGAGTTGTGGATTATACTGCTGGCGTGAGCGAAGGATTGAGCTAGAACTCGCTCCAATCCTGATCGTCATCGACCACTGCTACAGCTGGCGCAGTCTCCGACTTCAAAGCGAGGTTACCTTGAGTCGCGAGCTTTGGTGAAGCGCTCTTGCTGGCTTCAACCTGCGGTACTTTTCGCTCTATTTTGGCAGGCATAGGCGTGGAAGCATCGGCCTGGCGCGTCTCGTGCTGCTCTTGGGCAAACTGAAATTGCTGTACCAGTTGCGACATCCGCTCCGCCTCGTCGGACAGGTTGCGTGCTGCGGCAGTGGACTGTTCGACCATAGCTGCATTCTGCTGTGTCATCTGATCCATCGATCCGACCGACGTGTTCACTTGTTCAAGATTGTCCGCTTGATTTGCGGCCATCTCGGCAATCTCGTTGATTTGGGAGGTCACCGCACCGATTTGCGTGACGATCTCGCCAAGCAAAGAGCCTGTCTCGCCTACTAGACCCACACCGTCATCAACGTGCTGAGTGCTGTTGTGGATTAGTTGTTTGATGTTCTGCGCGGCTTCAGCGCTACGCTGAGCAAGCGCGCGGACTTCGTTCGCTACAACTGCAAACCCTTTGCCAGCTTCGCCAGCTCGCGCTGCTTCGACTCCGGCATTCAGCGCCAAAAGGTTTGTCTGGAAGGCAATACCGTCAATAACATCAATGATCTGCGTGATCTCGGCTGAGGACTTCTCGATTGCCGACATAGCGGTTACCGCTCTTTTTACGACATCGCCGCCAGTTGTCGCATTTTCGTGAGTTTCACTCATCGCTTGCTGCGCTTCTTTGGCGCTCGCAGCGGACTGTCTCACCAAACTGGTGACCTGCTGCATTGAGGCGGCGGTTTCTTCCAGACTTGCGGCCTGCTGCTCGTTGCGGTTGGAGAGGTCTTCGGTTGCCGCGCGGATTTCACTGGAACCGGTTTTTACGCCTAGCGCCGAAGTACGCACGTCACCGAACATCTTTGCAAGTTTGCCGATCGAATCGTTATACGAAATGCGAACCTTGTCTTGTGCGCCCTCGAACTTCTCTTCGATCCGGGTGGTAAGATCTCCTGCAGCAAGACGTTCGAGTGCGTTGGAAACAGTATCCACGACATGCTGCTGTTTGGCTTCTCGTTCGCGATCAGCAAGCAGCGCTACCCGAAACTTCTCGATTGCCGCTGACATAGTGCCGATTTCGTCATTTCGATCGCTTTTGCGCCGACCAATATTGAGATCGCCATTGGCCATGCGTTCCATGGTGCTGGCCGTCTTCTCCAGTGGATTTAGAACGGTCCTGCGGAACAAAACGAACGCGCCGGCTACGCAAGCGAGTACGATCACCGCAAGACCAAGCAATAGCGATACAGTAACAGTAATGAAGTTCAGGCTTTCAACTTCGACGGCAGCTTGTTTTTCGCCGGTTTGATCGACCAAATCATCTATCGCGCTGCGATGCGCTCGATATAGCGTAAGCAAGTCGTCCAGCACTTGGTCGATGACCGCCTGGTCACCCCGTCTTACAGCTGGTTTGAGCGTGTTGTTGACTTCGTCCCAGAATTTGGCGGCATCGGTTTCGTAAATCTTGCGCAATTCGCGCTTGAGATCTTCGTCGAGGTCTGATTCTGCCCACTTCGTGTTCGATTTTGCCCAATCGCGCTGCAGGGCATTGAGCCGATTGTCATTGATCTCATAAGATTCAGGATGAACCGCCATTACATTGGCGAGAGCGAATGCTTCGACCAGGTAGGCGGGCGGGGGACTTATATCCGCGCGAAACTCATGCATTTCCTGATTGCGCAATTGAATTGGTCCGCCGAAGCGAATCTGATTCATTCCGAGATACGTGACCAAGCATGCAAGGCTCAGAAGCGCCACTAAGCCGCACGCCCCGTAGAATGAAATGCGCTGAATACTCACCGGGATTACCTTCCTCTTGCCGAAGCCTAGCTGTTGTTGAGTCCCGAATTACGAGCGATGGCTGAAATCATCTTTTCCGCTCTCCCCAGCGCAAATCCTTAGCATCGCGCAAAGCCATTCTTCGTCGGCTGCGAAATACAAATGGGCCACAAGAATTCAGGAAGATCGATCAATGCCTAATGCCCGAGTGATGGTGGTCGACGATTCGGCTGCGATGCGTGCGCTTTTCTGCGACATCCTAGACAATGCCAAAGGCGTCACTGTTTGCGGTGTTGCCTCGAACGCCGATGAGGCGCGTGAGAAAATGCCTCAAGCAAAGCCGGACGTCCTCACTTTGGACGTCGAGATGCCAGGCATGTCAGGCATGGAGTTTCTCCAAGAGGTGATGGCAGAGCGCCCCATGCCGGTCATTATGTTATCAAGCATAACTCAGGCGGGGACGGGCACCGCCAAGCGCGCGCTTGAACTGGGTGCAGTGCATTGTTTTCCTAAACCGTTGCACAGCAGCCGAGAGGAATTCGATGCCACTGTCGCTAAGCTTGGAGATATCGTGCGCAAAGCAGCCAGTGGCGAGCTTGCGCCCGGTGCTGACCAGAGCGCAAATTGCAACGCCGCTGAGAACAGCGAATATGAGCCCGATGGCACTATTGTAACCTTGGCTTGCGGCTTGGCGGGGCTGGATGCTGCCAAACAGATTCTCGCCGCCTATCCTGCGCAATGCCCGCCGACGATCATTGTTATTGATGGAGACCCAGAAGCGGTCGAAAAAGCTGTCAGCGCGATGCGCAGTTCGGTCGCCTGTGAAGTGGAAAACGCCGTCGATGGTTTGGCTCTCAAACCTGGCCGTGCCTATTTAGCTTATGATCGCAAGCGTCATGTGATTGTTGAGCCCGGAAACCCACCGGTTCTGAGAGAGATTGACCGGGACCCAGTCAACGGTTTCCGTCCATCGGCCGATTTGCTGTTAGGGTCCATGGCGAAAGGCTCGATCCCCGCGATCGGCGGTTTGCTGGCCGGTACAGGCGCAGATGGTGCCAAAGGACTTCAAATCCTCGCAGCCTCTGGCGGCAAAGTGTTTGTGCAACAGCCCGCTGATTACGCCCCGCGCGACCGCTATGAAGCTGTTCGCGAGTTGAGCCTTGATCATGCGGACCTGACCCAGGAATTGCTGGCACCATGGATAATCTCACAAACCAGTGCCGCGTAGTTTAGTAGGGCGCGGTCGTTAGGCGACCGCGCTTGCTTTGCTGGCTTTCACCGGTGGGTGATCAGGCCACGTTTCTGGCTTTTGATGCGCGATCTTCTGCTGTTTTGCGAAGGGCCTGCAGCTCTTTGATAGCCACTGGCTTTCCAAAACGGTAGCCTTGCGCATGTGTGCATCCAATTGACGCTAGAAACTTAGCTTGCTCATCGGTTTCGACGCCTTCCGCGACCGTTCGGATACCCAGACTCTGACCCATTTGTACCACCGCTTGAACGATCAAGCGCGACTGATGATCGGTCGAGATGCTGGTGATGAATTCCTTGTCGATCTTCACTTTGCGGATTGGAAAATCACGTAAGTGCGTAAGCGAGGAAAAGCCTGTTCCGAAATCATCAAGTGCGATTGTGTAACCGAGTGCGTCGAGTTCGTTGAGGATGCCTCGAATGTGCCCCGCATCGTCTTGCAAAAGCATCGTCTCGGTTACTTCCAAGGTCACATTGAGCGGTGTCAGCACGCTTTTCGCGACGACACGGTTGATTAGCTGCACAAAATCGAGCCCGTCCTGCCGTGCTCGTAAATCGGCTTCCGAAACGTTTATGCCGATGCGGCATGCAGGTCCGTAAATGTCGAGCACATCAGCGGCCTCCACTAAAACCTGATCCAGCATGAAGCGCGACACTTCGCGCGATAGTTTCGGATCGAGTAACGCAGGGAAAATGTCACCAGCAGAGATCACTTCGCCTGTTTCATCCGTCAGACGAAGCAACGCCTCCACCGCGACGACCTTCTTCGTTTTCATGTCAACAATCGGCTGATAGGCGGCATAGGCATTGCCCTGCTTCAAGGCCGTGCTTAAGCCCCAGATGGCTTTTTGGCGGGCTGCCTGTGCGCCTTCGATCGATTGATCCCAGCAATGCACGGAGCCGCGTCCAGCAGTCTTTCCGTGGTAGAGTGCAAGGTCTGCACGCCGCACTACTTCTTCGCTCGTTCCTTCTCCTTCGATCTGAGCGATACCGCAGGTCGCCCCGATCGATATGGTTTCGTCCCCGAAGGTAATCGTTTCTGAGACCTCGACGACAATTTTCTCGGCGAACTGGATCGCTTCGGTCATCAAGGCGCCTGGCGGGAACAGAAAAGCAAACTCGTCTCCACCCCATCGTGCAACAAAGGTCTCGTCCGCAGTCGTCTTTTTCAGCCGCTCAGACAGGCTGGTCAACACGGTATCGCCAACGAGATGTCCAAGAGTGTCGTTGACATCCTTGAAGCCGTCGAGATCCAGCAACATCACGGTTACCGGCGAGGTAGCGGATTGGCTGATGGCTTTGGCAAGTTCGCGGTCAAATACCGCGCGGTTGTAAAGCCCGGTCAGACGGTCGCGCTCAGCAGCGCGTTTAAGCGCTGCAGTCTGCAAATGATCCTCCGTGCAGTCGATGAATACGCCGGCGATGCTTTCAGGAATGCCATCTGTATCGATCCGCTCTCCGACAGAGCGAACCCGGCGTATCTCCCCATCTGCCCGGCGAATATCGGCTTCGATACGAAACGTCTGATTGTTTTTAAGAGCATCCGCAAGGGCCTGACGCACAAGCGGTCGATCCTTGGGAACGTAGAAATCTATCGCGTTACTGACATTCACATCAGCATCGCGAGGGACCCCATGAATTGCGTAAGTCTCATCAGACCAGAACAGCGTGTCGCTACGCAAATCGACCCGCCATGAGCCAATGTGCGCCGCCTCTTCGGCCTGCCGGAACAGCAGATTAAGCTCGCTGAGTGATGCATTAGCGCGAGTTAAGGCTAGTGTGCGCGCATGGGCGATAATGCTCTGCTCAGCAAGGTCAGCCAAGGTTTCAAGCGAGGGGATATTCTCGGCAGAAAATGCGCGCGGGTGCGGGGAAATCACACATAGCGAACCCAGATACTCGCCCGATTCAGCCCTAATCGGAATGCCGAGATATGAGCGAATGTTAGGCGCGCTGGTTACCAGCGGATTGTCTTGAAAGCGAGGATCCGTCGTCGCGTCGGTAACGAGCATCGGGCCTTCACCATCGATGCAGATCGAACAGAATGATGCGCTGCGAGGTGTCTCATGAAGATCAATCCCGGTCTTACCGAGAAACCACTGCCGCTCAGCCTCGACGATCGACAAAAGAGCGATCGGGCAATTGAGCATCGTCGATGCGAGCCGGGTCAGTTTAGTGAACAGTTCCGGATGCTTAACCCGATCGAGCGCAAGTTCGCGGAGGCAATCAAGACGTCGTTCTTCGGTCATAAGCCGAAGGTCTAATTACGAAGGCTTAAGCCGAGCTAGAAATCAGAGAGTGGATAACCCCTAGCGTCCGTAATTAGCACGATAACCAACTGTAATGGCACGACCGGCGCCCAAAGCTAATAGACAGTGAGACTGCGTGATACAGCGGCACCAGGATTTGCGAAAGACTAGTCCTGATTGCGTTGCAGCAACCGGGTCAAGTGCGCGCCAGCAAGCAAGCAGCCCCCGATCACAGTGGGCACGGTTTCATCGATCCCGAACTGTTCAGCAAATAAAGCGCCGCCGATCAACAGAACGCCGAGACCTGCCGGAATAAGAAACCCCGGCGCTCGGGCGTTCGCATGGCGCAACGGAACACTAAGCGAGATCGCAATAGCAAGCAGTCCGAGTGCCCAATGCACCGCTTCCGCCTCAGCCACCACGCCTAGGACCGGGAGAAACACAGCCAGCAATGGCAATGCCAAGCAATGAGCGATGCACGCTATGCTCAGCCAGACGGCAGCGCGATCGGCATTGTGGCTCATTTGCATAAGCTGAGATCTTTCACTTCGGTACAACACTAAGTGTCGAGATCGCGGTCGCTATGCGTAACCCGCTGCCGGGTCAATCAAAATGAAAGCGTACCAAAAGCGTCTGGTGCAACATTTACGCTCTAGCGATCCGCAACGCTTCGACCGAGCTCTATGCGTATGATTATGCTTGCTGTATCAAGGGGCAACCCCTTCGAGCCGCGCGCTTTCATAGCGTTCCTGGACAAAGTTCAACGCGTTTTTGAGGTCGCTCTCTTCTATATCTCTTAGAATGAAAACGATCCGGGAACGGCGATCATCAGAGGGCCATTCCGGGAGCATGGCGGGAGGGTGCCAGATGTGCTGCACCCCGTGGATGACCAATGGCTGTTTAACTTCCGCAAGGTGGATCAGACCCTTTACTCGCAGCAGATTGACGCCGTTGAGTGTCGTCAGCAGGCCAAACCACTCATCTACAACAGCAGCGGGCATGGGCTCGTCGAAGGTCAGACAAACCGAGCTGATCCGGTCATCATGACGGTTGATGTCATGCAGATGGGTATGCTCATGATGATCGTGATGGTGCCCGTGATTGTGTCCATCGCCATGTGCATGACCGTGATGATCGGATGCGTGATAAGCTTCTTCGTGCAGCCATTCCTTCACTGCCTCGCTTTTTAGGGCGGGGTTAAAACCCGCACCTCCGATCAGAGCCATCATATTGTCAGACATTTTGTCGGCTCTAAGGATTTGAGCTGCTGGGTTAATCCCCCGCAGCCGCCGAGATAGGGCCGCCACGGTTTCGGGCTCGGCAAGATCGGTCTTGCTTATGATAAGCGTGTCCGCGACCGCTGCCTGCTTTAACGCTTCGGGCTGCAGGTCAAGCGTACTCTGCCCGTTTACGGCGTCGACCAGCGCGATGATCTCAGCCAGTCGATAGGTCTCGATCAGCATTTCATCAGCCATTATCGTGTGAATGATTGGTGCTGGGTCAGCCAATCCGGTGGTCTCGATAATGACCCGCGCAAATGGCACGCCGTCGATCTTCGCAAATCGCTCTGGCACTTCCTTCAAGGTCTTTTGCAAGTCACTTTTGATCGTGCAGCACAGGCATCCACTCGCCATTTCGATGATCGTGTCATCTTCATTGCTGTGTGCGACCAGATCATGGTCTAACCCGATCGTTCCAAATTCGTTGATGATAACGAGCGAACGGGCCATTTCAGGTGCCGCAATCAGCCGATTGAGCAGTGTGGTTTTGCCAGCGCCAAGAAATCCGGTCAGCAAAGTGATCGGGATTAAGTTCGATGCCGGGATCATGAACCTGCACCCATTGCTTGAGAGAAAGGCTGGACGAACGGGCCGAGATGCACTTTGTCGATGTGTGTGGCAGCTTGAGCGGATTGCAAACGCTGAACCGTTACGGTAATTTGGATTTTTCGATAGCTAGACATGCGTGAACTTAAGTTATTGATGGACCTATTGGCTTGCAAGTGTTCAATTCTTCTCGGCAATCTGCGTATCACAGTGGCGTGGCTAAATCGATTGGCTTGATCGTGTTCAATCGATACCGTGAAGCTGTCCGTTCCGGATTTATCAAACTTGCTTGCGCGGCAAGTAGAAAGGCCTTGAGATGAAACCAATCCTGCTCAGTTTGAGTGCTGCCGCAGCAGCGATGGTTTTGCACGCTCCGGCGGCGGCTTGTGACCTCGATGGTCTGCCGGGGCTCGGCTTTCATCGCTACAATCCGTTTGCGAATGCGCATCGCGGGGCGTTTCCTGCCGAAACGCCATTGCCTGCTGAGCCGCGCGAGGAGCGATCAGCCAAAGCGGACGGAACCTCGCGCGAGACGGCTTCGCGACGACGCTCGTCTGACAAGAAAGCTGCCAGTGAGCGACAGCGGAGGCAAAGAGCGCTTGAAGCGGTGCCTGTGCGCGAGTGGGAGCTTGATACAGGCAACGGTCCAATCAGTGCAGAAGACAAGGCGATCTTCACCTAACCATGCAACTCGACGTTCGCGAAGTGAGCCTGTCGTACGGCGACACGCGCGTCCTTACCGACATCACGTTTGGGCTTGAAGCTCGCCAGCATGCTCTTCTGCTTGGCCCTTCGGGTTCAGGTAAATCCAGCCTCCTCAATATTGTGTGCGGTTTGCAGACCCCTGATAGCGGCTCTGTCACGCTAGGTAATGAGCGTATTTTTGGCTCCGATGACGGCTCTGGTGATGAGGTTCGCCGGGCGCATATGGGGATTGTCTTCCAGACGCTCCGGCTGGTTTCCGCGCTTAATGTGCGGGCCAATCTAGCGCTTGCACAGCGGCTCCAATTAGGCGCCAGTGACAGCGCTTTAATTGACGATACGCTAGAGCGCCTAGGTATCACTCACCGAGCAAATGCGCGACCGTTCGAGCTTAGCCAAGGCGAAGCGCAGCGTGCCGCGATTGCGCGGGCGTTAGTGGTCAAGCCCAAACTGCTGATTGCCGATGAGCCGACTTCGGCGCTTGACCATGCCAACACTCAAAGTGTTGCTCAGCTCTTGATCGAAGTCGCACAGAGCGCGGGCGCGAGCTTGCTTATCGCAACGCATGATGATCGATTAACAGGGTATTTTGATCACACAATGTCGCTTGCTGATGGCGTTTTGCAGGATGCGACAGCCCCGCAAAAGGAAGTTGCGCGATGATCTCACTTGCGCTGGCTTATCTGAAGGATCGCCCTCTCACCACCGCGCTTAACGTGCTGCTATTGGCGATTGCGGTCGCGATGCTTGTGCTGCTGGTACAGTTCGGGACGCAAGCCAATGAGCGCTTCGAACGCGATGCGCGCGGCGTTGATCTGGTCGTAGGCTCTAAAGGCTCGCCGCTGCAGCTCATTTTGTCGAGCGTCTTTCATGTCGACCAGCCGACCGGAAACATTCCCTTGAGCAGTCTCGATATGCTGCGCAGTGATCCAGCGGTAGCGCGCGCGGTCCCGCTGGCATTGGGAGACAATTTCCGCGGATACCGGATTGTCGGGACCGACGGCAGCTTTTCTGACCTTTACGGTGCTGAAATCTCCGATGGACGCTCGTTCGAAGCTCCTATGGAAGCGGTGCTTGGCGCAAGTGTCGCCGCAAAAACCGGTGCGGAGTTAGGACAGAAATTCATTGGCAGTCATGGGTTCAGCAGCGAAGAGGACGGAGCGCTGGACCACGACCATGCGCCGTTTGAGACGGTTGGAATCCTCGCCCCGACAGGCACTGTGGCTGATCGGTTGATCCTCACTTCGGTCGAAAGCGTATGGGATGTCCATGGGATAGCGCACGATCACGATCACGATCACGATCACGATCATGGCGATGAAGCCGACCATGAAAACGGCGCGGACCATGCCCACGATGAAGATGAACACGATCATGACAAAGATCACGCCGACAAAGCGCATCATCACCATGAAGACCACGAGCACGGTGATGCGCATGATCACGGCGAGGACCATGCTCACGATCACGACCACGAAGAAGGCGTGGTTACAGACAGCACGCCGACAGCCTCCTTTGCTGAGGTGTCTCAGGACGAAGCTGGCCCGGCCCTGCAAGCCAGCGGTAGCGGGCTTGAGCCTGAACTCACTGCGCTGCTTGTGACGTATCGCAATGCGGCTGGAGCAATCCGAATTCCGACCATGATCAACCGTCAGACCGAAATGCAATCTGCCGTTCCCGCGGCCGAAACCGCGCGGTTGCTCGAACTGGTTGGAGCAAGCCTGGACGGGGTCAGAGTGTTTGCTTGGCTGCTGGTGGTGACCGGCGGGCTCGCGATATTCGTTGCTCTACTTAACATGGCGCGCAATCGTGAAGGCGATCTTGCGCTACTTAGGGTTATGGGGGCCAGCCGCGTTCAGGTCTTCGCAACGGTGATTATGGAAGGGATCATCACAGCGGCCTTAGGCGCTGTCCTCGGCTGGCTGAGCGCGCATGGGTTGATCATGCTCGCCCGGGCGAGCTTTCCGACGCTGGCTGACCTCGGTCTTGAACCGTGGAGGATCACTACGACGGAGGGTTTCCTGGTTTTGGCCGTGCTCGGTATCGGAGCGATTGCTGCGCTGATCCCGGCTTGGCGCGTCTATCGGATTGATCCTGCGCAAACGCTTGCGTGGACATAAGAACTGGGTTGCAGGAGTCTTCGGGAATGACCCGTTGGAACGTTGTTTTGGTCTTTTTGGTAATGCTCATGGGCATGTCACTTCCCGCTGTTTCGATCAGCGCGCAGATGCCTGATCCCAAAGCTGGGCCTGTAATCGAAGACATTTGGAAACCAGCCGCAACCCCTAGAGGCGGAATATCCTGGAAACTGCTCGAATCGACCGGCGAGACCACGCGCAAGGACGAACAGGGCTACATCCTGTCTAAGCCGCGTTTCACTCCTGCGGTCAGGAATCTCGCAGGCAAGCGGATAAAAGTCGCGGGGTGGATGATGCCGTTGGAAAACGGAGCCAAGCAAAAGCGCTTTGTCCTGCTCGCTTATCCGCCCGGCTGTCCTTTCCATTTTCACGCGGCGCCAAATCAATTCATTGAAGTTTTAGCCGACACACCGTTCACAACAAATGAAACAAAGGTGCATATCGTAAGCGGCGTGCTTGAACTAACCGGTTACGATGAAAGCGGTATTTTCTATCGCCTGCGCAATTCAAGACCGAGCTGAACTTAGATCGGCTTGATTGGGATCGGCTTGATTGACCGCACGCGGTTGCTGGTTTTCAATGTAAGTGGTCGGGGAGACTGGATTCGAACCAGCGACCCTCTGCTCCCAAAGCAGATGCGCTACCAGGCTGCGCTACTCCCCGACTGATCGGTATGCCGTGCGGCGACCGTCCTTTTGCTAGCTATAACCGCCGCACCGGTGGGCCCGGCAGGATTCGAACCCGCGACCTAGCCGTTATGAGCGGCCAGCTCTAACCACTGAGCTACAGGCCCAAAAGCGCCGGCGGCATAACCATCGTAGCGCCCCCTAGCGTCGAGCTTGACGTGAGACAAGCGGGCTTAGGTTTATAGAGCACAAATTTGATACACTAAGAGATGGCTGCAGCCAGGATTTCATCGACGCTCGTGCTGCGGACACCTCGCTGATCAAGATAGGCGTAGATCGTGTGAAACCACTCATAGAGCGCTTCGACATCCGCCTGGAACCGGGTGTAGGGGGTGTGTCCTGGCGCGAGGCTCGGGCTGTGAAAGGACAGCACAAGCAGCGGCAAGCCATCATCGAGTGCGATATCAATCCCGCGGATCGCTTCATCGGCTGTCACGCCTTCTGGTGTTAGCGCAATCCGCTCCAGCAGCCCGAGTTTGGCTAGGCCGCCAAGCACGACCGGTGCGCTGGCCGCGAGGCGTTGTAATTGCGGACCAAGTTGCCGCAGGATGCCCCAATAAACTGACGTAACCGGCAATTCGAGCAGTTTGCGCTCATCATCGACCCAATAGGGCGTGAGCGGGTGCGACGAGTAATCAGGGCCGTCCTGTGACCGATAATCGAATAGCGAGCGAACCGAACTGTCGAGCTGGATCCCGCCAGCCTTGAGCATTGCAGCGCTTGCCGGCCCAAGCCCATAGCGCCCAGCGCGATAAATCCGGGGCGAGGTTTCAAACGTGCTCTCAATTTGATCGCGTAACATGTTGAATTTGGAAAATTCCAACTCGGGCGGCAGATTGCCCGCATAGGAGTTGACCTGGTTCACCTGTTCTTCAAACGGCGGATTAACCCAAGGATGCAATTGCACCCCGATATCGGCCATATTGCGCTTTACCGCATCACCGATGATCTCGATCGCGGCCTCATCGTTCGCGATTGGCCAATCCACCAGATAGACGGGACGCGCGCCGAGCTCTTCGCAAAACGCCTGAAACCGTCCGAGTTGCAAGACATGCGTTAAGCCGTGGTTCTCTCTGGTAAACGGAGCAGACCAATCAAACTCTTCTTCTGTATCGACAGTCAGCAAAACTCGCGGCTCAAAGCCATCGGCAAATTGGGCTTTGCTTGACGGGGCTGGTGCCTCCAGCATCGAATGTGAGGTCATACACCGTCATCTATAGCGATCAGCTGGCCGTGCTGCACTATTCGCGTGCGGTTTGTCCGCATCGTATGCTTAGACGCTCAGACCTCGCCTTGGAGCGCATTGGCTTCACCGAGTAAGGGCAAAGAGAGGGTTAGCCGCTCGTTTTCACGAGCAAGCCCCCCTCCGGCAGAGCGCGCTTCCGCTCGGGCCAGCCGCAATGAGAAGCCAGCTCCGAAGAGCCCTGCATTGATTGCGCTGCCGATGGGTTTTGCTTCGGCTGCGAAGATATCCTCTTCCGACAGCAATTGTGCGGGCAAATCGCAGCTCAGCCGGGCCATTCCGCCGCGCGTTAAAAGTGTTGCTTCAAGCGTTTCACCGGTCGCACAGCCACCGCCCAGAGTTGCCAACAAGCGCCAGATCATCGCTTCGGCATCGTCAGGATCAAGCGCGACCATCACCGGTTCGAAAGGCTTTTCTGAGAACTCGATGCCGGCCATCCGCGACGCCAGCACTTCAGCGAGTTGAGCCGCGGTGCGCGTGGCCAGCTCTGTAAGGTCAGCTTCACCCGGCTCAACCTCGCTTGCTCCGGTATCAAGCTTAGCCAGCCGGTCGAGTTCTTCAAATCCTGCCAGAATGTGAGCCGCATCAGCGGCGATAACTGCTGCAAGTGCGCGATATTCGTGAGGTGCGGGGCCGAACAATTGCTGTTGGATTACTTCGGCATAGCCCTGAACAGCGGTCACCGGTGTTCTTAGTTCATGCAGCAATTGGCGGATCCGGTCTGCTTCGCGTGCTGCGGCGGACCGAGCGTCGTCGCTCGCTTTAGCGGCGCGGCGAAACCTGCCGACATAGCCAGCGAAATTGCCGTCATCGTTGAATCGCGGGTCAGCGTGAACGACCCAGTCGCCGGCGATGAGTGGGGCACCGGCGAGCGTCTTCGCCACGCCATCGAGCGGCTGGCGGCGCGCGAAGGCTCGCTCCAGACCGCTTTCGTGCTCGCTCATCCCGATTACTGGCGGAGCCACCAATCGGGTGCCGATCACCATCGCTGCCAGATCTGCATCTGCCCACTCAATTCGGCCGTTGGCGTCGGACACAAATCCAAACCCTTGGGCTTGACGCTCGACAGCAGGCGGCGCTTCACCGAATGGTAGGCGCGGTGAGCGTTCGGCCTCGCTGGCGCTGATTTCCCGCGTTCGGCGGAATTGCGCGATCCTCTCGACCAAGGCAGAGATTTCGCTGCGTCCGCTTTCCGTTGCATCGCTATCTGCTGACTTGAACAGAGGGCTTGGCGTGGGGGACTGATAGGTCCGGCTTGGTGCGTCGACCGGATCAGTATCCGTTATCTCAGGGAGGGCGCGGGTTTTCTCGCTTTCATCTGGGGTTTCGTGCGGCTGAGATGTCGCCTTATCGTCGGCTTCGCTCGATGGCTCAATCCCTCTAGTTGTCTGAGCAGGACCAGGAGCAGGGGCAGGCAAGCCGCGATCGTACACTCCCAAACGCTCCAACAATTGCTCAATGTCGACCGGCAAATCCTGGCGCAGCCTCAGAAACCCGCGCGCGCGCACCGGCAGGCGTGGTATCAAGGCTGACCAGTCTTCTTCGGACAGGTTTGCCCTGTTTAACGCAGCTGAGGCCACTTCTGGTTCAAAATCGGCGAGATGTGCTGCTAGATCGGCGCTCCGGAAACGCCAGCTCGGTTCGCGGATCATCGCCGCTCGTTCGCTCGCTGAAATCGTTTGTGCCAAAGCGTCCATCCGCAGCCATGCAGCGGAAATCAGGCCTTGGTCGCGCCCGTATTTGCGATTGCCCAGAATGTCGAGCAATTGCCGGTACTGCGTGCGCTGCCCGAGATCGCTTTCACCGCGCTGGCGTAGCACTGTGGCAAGGCGATCATCAAAAAACATCCCGGCTCCGACTGAAACGCATAGCATTGCCGCGATCTTCACGAGCTACACTCTTGCGTAATTTTTACTATCAGTTTGCAGCAAATGTCGCAGGTTCGCTGTCACACTGCGTTGCAAAGCGGGACAATTGCTGTCAGAAACAATAATATTATATGTGCGCAATAAAACCAGCACATGTTCTTACGGTTGGTGGTTCATAGGCGACCGAACCAATCCGTCACCTGAACTTATCGGAGCGGCAGCCATATGGCGAATCTGGACGATATCGATAAACGCCTGCTGAGCGAATTGCAGGCGGAAGGGCGAGTGACCAATGTCGAACTCGCTCAAAGGGTGGGGCTCACCGCTCCGCCATGCTTGCGACGTGTGCGCGGGCTTGAAGAAGACGGCGTGATCCGTGGCTATCATGCCGATCTTGACCCATCAAAACTCGGTTTTGCGATCACCGTATTTGCTATGGTCAGTCTCAAAAGCCAGGCTGAAAGCGCGCTGCGCGAGTTCGAAGAGCACATGGCCGATCTGCCGGAAGTTCGCGAATGCCACATGCTCAACGGCGAGATTGACTTTATCCTCAAAGTTGTGAGCCAGGATTTGCAGAGTTTTCAGGAGTTTCTCACTGGAAAGCTGACACCTGCACCAAATGTTGAAAGCGTGAAGACCTCGCTGACGATCCGCACCGCTAAACACGAACCGGGCGTGCCCTTATAGGCTGCTTGTGCTAGTGCTAAGCGGCGATGAGTGATCAAATCCAATGCCAGCGCGGCGGCCCGGAACGGCTTGCACAGCCGCTTAGCGGACATTGCCTGTGCGGCGCGGTGACGATCACGATTGAAGGCGCTCTCAAGGACGTTGACGTGTGCCATTGCAAAATGTGCGCGCGTTGGGGCGGGGCGATGTATGCCGGGATAGAGTGTGAAGACTTCTCGCTGACAGGCGAAGACGCGATCTCCGTCTATAAGTCGAGCGATTGGGCCGAACGAGCCTTTTGTTCCAAATGCGGCAGCAATTTGTGGTACCGATTTCTTCCCACAGGCAATTGCACATTCACCGCTGGGCTGTTCGATCTGCCGTCTGGCATGGGGATTAAGCATCAGATATTTGTTGATGAAAAGCCTGATTGGTATGACTTGGCTCAGGATAGCCCAATGAAGACAGGCCAAGAAATCATTGCCGAGGCAATGGCCGCTGGTTTTAGCTTCGATTGAAGCGGGATTGCGCGGTGGATCTGACGCCAGCCGCTCAATGCAGTTTCAGGCGCGGGCGCACGATCCGGTTTACACGGCCGATCACCATCAGGCCTACGCCTTTCACCCAGCCGTGGATTGCGAGCAAGTGCATCCGGTAGAGCGAGGTGTAAATGAAGCGGGCGAGCCGCCCTTCAACCGCCAAGCTGCCGCCAACCAGATTGCCCATCAGGCTCCCCACGGTAGAAAACCTGCTGAGCGAAATCAGCGAGCCGTTGTCGTGATACATGAAGGATTTGAGCGTCTTGCGGCGTTTCACTTTCCGAATGATATTGTCGTAAACGACATCGGCCATCTGATGGGCGGCTTGAGCACGAGGTGGAATCGGATTTTCTCCGCCCGGCGGGATAAACGAGCAGCAATCACCGAACGCGAAGATGTCGTCATCGACGGTGGTCTCCAGCGTGTCGCGGACCAGGATTTGATTGCGCGGATTGGTCTCGAGCCCGAGTTCAGTGAGGAATTCTGGGCCTTTGACCCCAGCCGCCCAGACCATCAGATCGGCTTCGATCTCTTCGCCTTTGTGCGTTACGAGGCCGCCACGGCGCGCCTCAATCACTTGAGTCTTCTCTTTCACATCAACGCCGAGTTCAGTGAGTTCATGCCGCGCTGCTTTAGCGAGTTTGTCGGGCAGAGCAGGCAAAATACGCGGGCCTGCCTCCAGCAAGGTGACTTCGAGCCGGCTTTCATCGAACACTTCAAGCCCATAATGGCTTAGCGCTCCTGCTGCGTTGTAAAGCTCTGCAGCCAGTTCAACCCCGGTGGCTCCGCCGCCGACAATCGCGACCTTTACTCGCGCATCCGCTTTGGGGTTGGCGCTCATCGCGCGGCTTACACGCAGGCAGTGGTTAAGCAGTTTCGTGCGGAAGCGGTCAGCCTGTTCGCGCGAATCAAGATAGATGCAATTCTCCGAGACGCCTGGCACACCGAAATCGTTGGAGACAGAGCCAACCGCAAGCGCGAGATAATCGTAGCGGATAGTATGGCCTGCGATCAGTTCGTCGCCGTGTTCATCGTCAACAGGCGCGAGGCTGATCGTCTTGGCTTCGCGGTCGATCCCGTCGAGACTGCCTTGAAAGAACCGATAGCCCCAGCGGTAGCAGTGCCCGCGATAGCCCACCTCATCGAGATTGGCGTCAAGCGAGCCTGCGGCCACTTCGTGCAGCAGAGGCTTCCAGATATGCGAAGGGTTCTTGTCGACCAGAATGATATCGTACTTCTTGCGACCGAAACGCGCGCCCAGCCGTCTTACCAGTTCAAGCCCACCAGCACCGCCGCCGACCACCACGATTTGGGTCTTGCGCGGTTTGGTTGGATCAAGCGCAATTGCACCGCTGGCATCATCGCTGGCCGCATCATTCGCGGCATCAGGCAGCGGGGTCAGATCAGCGCTGACTTTGCCGGGAGCACGAGCTTGCATAGGTCCATCCATGGCTAAGACAGATTAGATCTGTCGGTTGAAGTCTTGCCAAAGCCACTAAGGCTTTGGGTGCAGCACGTCTGTCAACCTGGGGAGATGAGCCGTAGCTAGCGTCTTTGTGCGCAACTACCAAATCAAGTCGACGGCATGTGCTATCTTTGAACAACGGACAGGTGAGTGGTTAGTGCCCGCGCGGCGCTGCCAGAGCTGCACGATCAGCGTGTTTGGTAAATTTCGGTATGCGCTTGGCTTAACCGGCTCGTTCTTCCAGCCACTGTTCAAGCCACTTGATCGAATAGTCGCCGTTCAGCACATCTGTCTGATGAAGCAGCTCTTGGTGGAGGGGGATATTGGTCTTGACCCCTTCGACCACCATCTCATCGAGCGCGCGGCGAAGGCGCATTATGCAGCCCTCGCGGGTGCGGCCATAGACGATCAGCTTAGCAATCATGGAATCGTAGTATGGCGGGATCCGATAGCCCGCGTAGAGGCCTGAATCGACACGGACATGCATCCCACCTGCTGCATGATAGTAGGTCACTTCGCCTGGCGAAGGCGCAAAGGTGAACGGGTCTTCAGCGTTGATCCGGCATTCGATTGCGTGGCCTGTAAACTCAAGCTCATCCTGCGCTACCGAAAGAGGCTTGCCAGCGGCGATACGGATCTGCTCGCGTACCAGATCCACCCCAGTGATGGCTTCGGTCACGGGATGTTCGACCTGAAGCCGCGTGTTCATCTCGATGAAGTAGAACTCACCGTCTTCCCACAGAAATTCGATGGTGCCCGCGCCGCGATATGCCATGTCGCGCATCGCCTGTGCGCAAACCTCACCCATACGGGTGCGTTCTTCATCCGAAATGACGGGTGAGGGCGCTTCTTCAAGCACTTTTTGATGGCGACGCTGCAGCGAACAATCGCGTTCTCCCAGATGGATCGCGTTGCCTCTGCCATCGCCAAACACCTGAAATTCGATGTGGCGCGGATTACCCAGGTATTTTTCGAGATAGACTGTGTCATCGCCGAAAGCGGATTTGGCTTCGCTTTTGGCCTGGCTCATCTGGCTTTCGAGTTCATCGGCGTTGGCGACCACTTTCATCCCGCGTCCGCCGCCTCCGCTTGCCGCTTTGACCAGCACTGGGTAGCCGATTTCGTTGGCTATAGCGGCGGCTTGTTCAACGCTTGAGATCGCACCATCGGAACCGGGGACCAGCGGCAGGCCCAAGTCGCCAGCAGTTTTCTTTGCGGCAACCTTATCGCCCATTGTCAGGATGTGCTCAGGCTTAGGGCCAATCCAGGCGATGTCGTGCGCTTCGACGATTTCGGCAAATTTGGCGTTTTCTGACAGGAAACCATACCCGGGGTGGATAGCGTCGCAGCCAGCCACTTCAGCAGCCGAGATAATCGCTGCATGATTGAGGTAGCTTTGAGCGGCGGGTGGCGGGCCGATACACACGGCATGATCGGCCAGCCTGACATGCATTGCGTCAGCATCCGCAGTGGAATGCACCGCGACCGTCTCAATGCCCATCTCGTGCGCGGCGCGGTGGATACGCAGAGCGATTTCGCCGCGATTGGCGATCAGAATGCGGGTGATTGCCATACTTGGCCTCAGCTCAGCTGATCACAACGAGCGGCTGGTCGAACTCGACCGGCTGGGCGTTATCGACGAGCACAGCAGAGACTTTGCCGGAGCGGTCCGCCGCGATCGGGTTCATAACTTTCATCGCTTCCACAATAAGCAACGTATCGCCTTCGCTGACGGTATCGCCGATTTTGACGAAGTTGGG
>JBCCJD010000039.1:0-31018 GCA_039027955.1 Pseudomonadota bacterium | reverse complement strand
CGGTCGCACTCCCGCCAGAGGCATTGGCTTGCCGACCCACTGCGGTCGAGGTCGAAGCGCTGGCGCTTGCGCCATTACCGAACGCGCTCGCTGCCGTCCCTGCTGCCTCAGCACCAAACCCGACGGCCGTCGCATCCCCGCCACTCGCTGTAGTGCCGATGCCAAAAGCCGTAGCATTGACACCTGTGCCTTGTGCGCCTGCACCAATCGCAATCGCCCAGTCCTGATCGGCAAGAGCGTCCACCCCAAGGGCTATAGCGCCTTCTCCACTCGCACGCGCGCCGATCACGCCTTCATCGTCTCCGTCGCTGCCAATCGCGATGCTGTCCAGCCCGCTCGCTTGCGCAACCGCGCCGATTGCCACGGCATCGACCGCTGTGGCTGCCGCCTGCGCGCCGATGGCTGTGGCAAAGATCCGATTGGCCACACTGTCGGCTCCCACAGCGGTTGAATCGGCTCCGCTTGCGATTGCGCCGTCAATCCCGGGGTCGTTGCCATCACCGCCAAGCGCGACCGCTCCGGTTGCGGTTGCTTGCGAGTTCCAGCCCACTGCCAATGAGCCCGATCCATCGCTTAACGCATTCTGGCCCAATGCGCTTGCGCCTTGATGGCTTGCTTGTGCACCCTGACCCAAAGCGCTCGATTCAAGCCCGCTCGATGTGGCATCTTGCCCAACTGCGGTGGAATTCTCACCATTCGCGATCGATAAGCGCCCCAGCGAAGTCGAGCGGTCTCCCGCTGCGTTTGCCGCGCTGCCAAAGGCTGTGGCGAAACTCCCTGTGGCAGATGCGCTGACACCGCATGCAGTCGCGGTCTCATCATCTGCGGAATCGGCTCCACCATCATTGTCGACCGGGCCAAGATCAACCGCGCCGTCATTGTTACGATCGAGCAGGCAATCGTCCGCTCTGGCTGGCGCACCAGCAGCGATAAAGCTCGCCGCCGCAAAGCCCAGCCCAACGACCAGCACATAGGAGTTTCTCAAATTGGTTTCCCTTCCTTAGCCAGAGGAAGGGAGCGCCCCTGTTGACCTTACGTCCAATCGCATGGCCATTTGTTCAACACAGATACGTGCTGCCGCGCCCCCATTTCTCGCCCCAAATCACCGCGTTAATGCGCCGACTAATTACACAATAGCGCAATGCGGACACAAATGCCTTTATTTTCTCAAAAAGTACCGCCCTGGGTCAGAATACTGTTATTCATGTAATTGGAATTTAGCTTACTTTGGCAGCACTAATGCTCAGTCATTTGGATTTTGACCGATTTCGAGATGGTTTTTTGGGGCCGGTGGCTGGCAGTCGTTCGTTTGCGCCAATCTGCTAGCCCAAGTAAACCTGCATCATCGCCCGCTTCAACGCGTTCGCGCTCGGCCTACAAATGTTTAACTCAAGATTTGGCGCGAGGCACATCAGCGTGCGTAAAAAGCGAGCAAGCTTGTCATCATACGTCTGCCGCCATCCTGACAGGTCGCCAGTAGTTCAGGCGGCGCATCGTGCCAGTGAAAGCCGGTATCGCTGATCCATTGATCGTCTGCGATATGAGTGAATTCGAGCGCGGTGTTTCCCACACCATGAGGTGCCGCAGCGCCGCGATATGCGGCGAGTTGCGCCAGCAAAGCCTCAAGCAATTGCGCCTGCTGCTGAGACGCAGGCTGCATCATCGGACCAATGGGCGCTGCGGGCGCGTTAGCATGCCCCGCGTTCGGCACCGGCGACGGATCGAGACGCGGCAGCCGCGGCGGTGACAAATCGGGACGCACTGTCAGAGCCATACACCGGTTGTGGCGAATGGTCGGATAGCTGTCACTGCACAATTCGATTAGACGGTGCTTTTTCTATTTGAGCCCCTCTATCGGCACACTCGAAATGATCCGTGTGGGCTGGAACAGCGCTTCGCGTCCTTCGCTTGGCACAGATACAAAGATCACCCGCGCATTGCTGCTCCCATCCGAGTCGCTTCCGACAAACGAGATGATCTCGGCTTCGCGCAATGTCGGCATCTCGCGCTCGCGCGTCCAACCGCCTCCCAGCGCTTCTTCGACCGCTGGGGCAAGATCCTCCAGCCGCTCGCCTGTGCGCAGCATTGCTTCATATTCGCTATGGTCCGGCAGTTCCTCGCCATAGTGATCGAATACGTGTCGGGTCGCCCGTTTGAGGCGGCTGCGCTCAACATTGCTGAACGGCACGTCGTCTGCGGGGAATGCGGTCGAAAGGCTCTCAGGCAGGGCCATCTCGATACTGGCTGGCGAACTGTCCGCGCAGGCTAGCAGCGCCAGTGCGGACAGGCCGAGGAGCGCCGTATTCCTAGTTATTGCGAATGACTTTCGAAATGCTGTCATCGAATGCGGAGTTGGCAGCATCGCTGATGGCTCTGTTGTTGGTTTCCGGATCGGCAGGGATCGCAGCGTCTTCAAGCCGCTCGGCCGGTGCAGAACCTGTATCATTGATGGCAGCTTCGACGGAAGCGGTAATCAGTTGTTTCGAAGCGAAATCGATCGCTGGCCCAACTGCTCCAAAGTCAATGAACCCTAGCGCGGCGCCGAGTACATCGCTGACGAGCGCTTGTTGTTCAGCGATGTCAGAGGAGACCTGCCGGGTGGCGGCATGGACCGAGCCGACGAAATAGCCAAGTGTGCCTGCATTGGCATTGATTGTGCCGCCATTTCCAACGTCGACTTGAGCTTCAAGCCGCGCAATCGGATTTTCATTCAGGTTGTTGCCGAATTGCAGGCGGCCCATGATCTCACCAAGCTCTTGCTCTTGGCCGCTTTGCAGCATCGCTTTTGAATAGGCGGTCATCGCATTGCCTTCATCAAAGCGCTGATCATAGGCCAGTTCTGACACGATACCGGTTGTGTCGCTTTCCAACACTTCAGTCATGCCTTGGGTGACAGCAGCCATGGTGTCCGATTTGCCGATGACGGTAAGGCCGCCGATAATGGTGCTGGTATCATCAATTTCAGCAAGGGCGTTGCCTGCCACATCGAACACACGCGCGCGCTGCTCGACGCTGTCGATCGGCGAGCTTCCGCCCACCGTGCGCGCACTCGCGACCGCTTCCATAATGCCTTCATAGCCAATGGTATCCCAGCTCATGCTCGCGGCGACACCGCCGGACGCCGAAGCTGTAGACATATTGGCCTGGACCGAGGTGTCGATCACAGCCTGCAATTGCGCATCATCAAGGATGTTTAGCGCTTGTGTGACGGCCTGGCCGCGCATGCTCGCGATCACTCTGCCCACAGCATTCGCCTGAGCATCGGCATAGGTTGAGCTCGAATAGCCAATCCCGGTCGAGCTGAAGCTGGTGCTGTCAGTGGTCAGCGGGGCGAGCTCAGCGATGAAATCCAGCTTTTGCTGAGTGCCACTATGCGTTGCTACTGCGGCGGCAAGTTCGCCAATCGGAGTGAACCCGTCGCTGTCACCGCCCGTCGTCGCAAATGCCTCAGCAACCCGTGCCAGCTGGGTCCCGTCAAGGCCGCGTGCGAGGTCGGCGAAGAGTTCCTGGCGCTCGCCGCTGCTCAGCCCGCCAATAAGCGGGCGGGTCTGCATGATTTCGCCAGCGAGCTTTTGTAGGTCATCGTCGGAAAGACCTTCGATGACTTCCTGACGCTGCGAAGGGGTTAGTGCGTCAAGATCCGCGGCGATGTTTCGAAGGTCGCCGGGCGTCACCGCCCAGTCGGTCCAGCCGGTCGAAAGCCTCTCCTGGGTGCGGTCGATAGTGTTTTGCACGGGATCTGACATGAGTTGCGCCCTTGTGATCAAATTTACCCGAAGGGTAATGGACCGCGCGGTGACTGTATTCACTAGGCGTTTCGATGAGCGCTGGTGGTCGTTTCGCTTATGCTGCGATCGAGCCGTCCGAGGCTAATCTCTGTCGGCATCTGATCCCGGGGGCGGAGGAATGATGGCAATGGTCGATACGGCAATCGGACAAGCGGATACAGCCACCCAGGTAGCGCAAGGCGGCTCGACAGCCGATCCTGCTTCGGTCGCCGCTTCGATCATTGAGCGCGCTCAGACAGAAAACGGCGGGCTCGATTTTAGCCAAATGCGGCGCGATATCGCGGCGGTCGATTCTGTCGATGGGCAATTGGGCGCACAGGTCCGCGAACTTGTCGAAGCTCAATTGTCGCCGGTTGAACGCGGCGAGTTGGCGCGGGCAGAATACACTTTGTTTGCGCAAGGGCGCCCGGTCACTTTCTCTGAAGACGGGATGACAGTGGCACAGCAATTCGAAAGCCCGGCTGGCAGCGCTGCGCGCGAACAATACAATCAATTTGATCAACTCTATGGCGATGGTGATCTGACCACGTTTGATGGTCCCGCCATCGAGGACGCCTTGCGCGCGATGCAGGGCGGTCATGCGCTGTTTGATTTAGGCTTGTTGGAAAGCGGCCTTCCCGCTGACGCGCTTGCAGGTACTCCAGCGAACGGCACCGATACCGCGACGTTGGTCGCCGATCTGACGCAGATGGGGATCGATCTGGTCGGTATAGTCGATCCAACCGGGCTTGCTGATGGGGCAAACGCGCTCATCTCACTCGGTCGCGCTGGGCTGGCTGTGCTAAACGGTGAAGGCGGCGAAGCGCTGGGTCATCTGGGTAATGGCGCGCTTTCTGCGATCAGCATCGTGCCGCTGGGTGACCTTGCGAAAGCTGGCAAAATCGGTCGCTGGGCAGACACGATCACAAGCGCCATTCGAGCCGCCTCCGAAAGTCCGGTGGTGCGCGAAGCGGTTCAGCCATTGCTGCGTGAGATCGCCGATAATCTCAATAGCATTCCGCAAAACGTGATGGACTCGCTCCCACAAGGCGCGCGCGAATCGCTTGAGCGGATGAAGACCGAGCTCGATGAGTTCTTCGGAACCGGCGCGCGACAAGCCGACGGCTCCTCGACCTACACCGCTACAGTGCGCGGTCAGCAGGTCGTGCTTGAAAACATCGACATCGTTTCGGTGAACTATGTGAAACGTGACCGGGCAACTTACAATGCGCTGCGGCAGGAATTCAATTCAGGCGTACGCGCGGACTTCCTCCAATCGCTTACCACCAATCCGGACAATCTCGCTGCCCTGCGCCGGGCGGGTTTTGATGATGCGGCAATCGAGCGGATCGCTTCCGGGCGAGTTCCGCAGGGTTGGCAGGTTCATCACAAGCTGCCGCTTGATGATGGTGGGACCAATGCCTTTGATAACCTCGTGCTGATCCGCAATGATCCGCAGCATATTGCGCTCACTAATGCTCAGCGCCAGCTTGTCGGCGACCTGGAGGTCGGGCAGTCACGGCAAATTGACTTCCCGGTTCCGCCTGGGGTGGTCTACCCTGCGCAATGATTGAATTTCTGATTCTCTCGGGTTTGATGGCGAGTGGCGATATAGTGATGTTCGATGGTCCTTTGGAAAGCGCGATAGTCGAACAGCATGAGGTTGGAGAGACTGTCCAATCGCCTGCAACCCAAGCGCAGGTAGACAGTTTGAAAGCTTCGCTGAGGGATGAATTCGACGCTTCGCTTCCGGCTGATTATGAGCGCTTCTTATTGCGAGCGAGCGGCTTGGACTTCAATGGTCTGGTGCTCTACGGCGCAAGCCAGAGCAAAGAAGAGCCGGGTGCTGGCTCGTTCTGGCAGGGCTTGGTGGCTGCCAATCATGAATGGCGGCGCACCGGCGACCACGACGAATATCTGATACTGGGCGACACCGATATGGAGTTGCTTACCGTGGCACCGGATGCAACCAACCCGGCGTTGCGCGACCGGGTATCAGGCGACGTCTTGCAGACCTATCCGAGCGTCAACGCGATGCTAGAAGACAGCCTGCGCCAACGCCTGTGATTTCAAAGGCCATCGGCACTCTCTGTTCGCGAAAGCGTCCCGGCCACCCGGCCAGCCTTTTGAAACTCCTGATTGGTCGACGCTAAAGCTCTCCGCGGCTGCGACGGGCGCGAGACAAACAAATGGGGCGGCGACGGTTAGCGCCAGCCGCCGGCATTTCCTCCAACCTGATCCAGCACCGCTTCTGCGGTATCGCTTCGGCTCGCCAGGTCGTTAAGCACCGCATGGCCTAACAGCGGCAGCGTCATCACAAGAATGAGCGTCGCTGCGACACTCTTGATCGGCAGCGACAGGATGAAGACGTTGAATTGGGGAGCGATCCGGTTGAGCAGGCCTAATCCTGCATCGATCAGGTAAAGCAACACGATCACTGGCGCGCAGAACAGAAAAGCAAGCGTGAAGAGCCGCCCAAATTCCCGCTCGAACAGGACCACGGTGTCGGTATCAAAATTAAGGCCACCAAGACCGAGCGGCCAGATCGCGTAGCTCGCCATGACTGTGCCGACCAGAAGCATGAGCCCGCCTGCAGTCACGAACAGAACGCCGGCGAGGCGCGAAAGCAGCGTCGATGTCAGTGAAGCGTTGGTGCCGCTTCCCGGATCGACGATCTGGCCTATCGTCGCGCCAACCTTGTTGTCGATGATCTCGCCTGCCATGCCCATCGCCCAGATGATCGTCGCGAAGAAAAAGCCGATGACTGTGCCGGCACCCGCTTCTTTAGCAAACACGAGCAGCATATCGAACGCGCCGAGATCGTTTGGCAATCGGTCCGCCTGCGTATTGAGCATAATGAGCCCGAAGGTCACAATCAGGCTATTGCGCACCAGCGGCGGGACAAGATCGCGTCCGAAAAGCGGGATAAACAAAAACGCAAATGCAAAGCGGGCTGAAGCAAGCCCGACTAAAACCGCTTGCCCCATCCAGGGTGCAAAGTCTGCGAGCGCGCCGCCTGTCTCGGCTCCAAGTGCCATTGTGGAGCTATCCAGCTACGGTGTAAAAGCGACTGAAAATGTTGTCGCTGAAAGTGTAGAGGCTCCCGGCGACGAGCGACGCGGTCAAGAAGATCGTAAGGACAATTGCGAAGAATTTAAGCGTGAATTGGAGCGTCTGCTCCTGCAATTGGGTGGCTGCCTGGATCACGGCGGTAAGCAGACCTACGAGGGATGCGGCAATAATCGGCGGTCCTGAAAGCAGCAGGATCATCCAGAGCGCTTCGATGGTCAGGCCGATCGGATCCATCAGGCGGGCTCTCCCACGCTAAACATAGGACAGGACCAGTCCGTGCGCGAGCTTTACCCAACCATCGACCAGCACAAACAGCAGGATTTTGAATGGCAGCGATATCGTGACGGGCGACAGCATCATCATCCCCATCGCCAACAGGATGTTCGATATCACCATATCGATGATGAGAAACGGCAGGAAGATCAGAAAGCCAATCTGAAACGCGATCGTGAGTTCGCGCACGACGAAGGCAGGCATGATGACGATGAAATCGGTCTCGCTTAACTCTTCGGCGCTTTCAGGATCGCTGATGCGTTGCTGCGTGCGCAAGAAGAAAGCCCGCTCTCCCGGGGTCGAGTGCTTAATCAGAAATTGGCGCAAGGGCTCTTTTGCGCGGTCTGCGGCGGCAAAAATCTCCCCGGTGCCTGCTATGGTGTTGCTGTCTTCGATCTGCTCGCCTTCGATCCCCGCCGCTTCCACGGTGTAGCCGGCCGCTTCGGTCATATCAGCAAGCACCGGATACATAACGTACAGCGAAAGGATTAAAGCGAGGCCGTTAAGCACCAGATTGGGCGGCACTTGTTGCAGCCCCATGGCTGACCGCAAGAGGCTCAGCACGACGACAATTTTCGTGAAGCTTGTGACCATCACTGCAAAGAACGGCGCGAGCGCAATCAGCATCACAGTGACGAGGGCAGAACCGGGCGTGAAGGACGTGAAATCCATCACGCGTCTCCTGTCTCGGTTTCTGCCGGGACCGGTGCCTCAGGCGGTGGCTCCAGCACCATGCGATCAACCAGAAATGCGAAGTTGTCGCCCAGACGAACGATCTCGCCATGCGCGATCGGGCGACCTGCGACCAGCAAGCGGGCTTCCAGGCCGTCAGCAAGCGGACTGAGCGAGATCGTGCCGCCTTCGGCCAGCGCTTCGATATCGCTCGCGGGGACGGCAAGCGATGGCAGGCAGACCGTCAAAGGCACTTTCAGGCTTGTTTGCGGTTCACTGGGGTTTGTCTCAGCCATCGCTTCGGCTCCTGTGGGTCTCGCACCATCCAGTTTCCCGCTCCACGGGTCCCACAGGCCGGGCAAGCATCGCGCGTCGAAACCGGTCTCAAGCGTGGCTTTAACGGGACCATCCGGGAGACAGATCAAAGCTCCGGGCAAGAGCGCTTCGACTTCGTCGAGCAAGACTGCAGGCCCTCCTAGCAGAAGCGCAGCAGCAAAGGGGGTGCGGGCTGGCTTTAAGGGCTCTGTTTGATCGGTGAGTGTCGCCGCTGAACACAGGCCTGGGAGAAACCCAAAGGCCGAAATCTGATCGCCATATCCCACTTCGATCCATTGCGTGCTGGGATCCCAGGAGTTGACAATCGCGTCAGGAGAAAAGCGCAAGCCTAGCGCATGCTCTAAAGCGGCGAGCCCGCCTTCGTATAGAGCCAATACCGCCATTTGTTCATCGAGGTCGTCTGCCGCTCGCGTAAGGGGAGCGACTGGCTCCCACAGCAGGCCTGACGAATCTGCAAAAACGCTTGTCCCATCTGCCTCAGGACGGTGGTGGCACCCGCGCACTAAGCGCAGTTTTGGCGAGGCCGCAACCAAGTGATGAAGGCGATTGGCGAATGCGACCAGTGCTTCATCTGGCTCGCGTAAACAGGAAGCGACGGGAAGCGCGCGCGGTTCTTGTGCAACCGGGTCGTGTGCGCCGTCAGCCATTGCGTGAGCTCTCCGCTCGTTCGCGCATGGCGGCTAGCGCTGACGGGGAATAGCCGGCGACGGGGTCCGCACCATTTTGGGTGTCCAGCCGTTTGCCTTCTCCGTCCCATCGCGCGACGAGCGTAATCATCCCGCCGGTCACTCCGAGCAACAATTGTTCGCCGCCGCTTTCGATCAGCACCAGCCGTTCGCGCGGGCCTAACGGTAAAGCGCGGACGAACCGCAATGAGCGTCCCTCAACCGCATCATCGCCGGTTCTCAAGCGGCTGTCTTGCAGTTTTCGCAGCAGCCAGATTGTTGCCCAGGCGAGCCCCAGCACCACCGCCAAAGCCAATATCGTGGCGAGAAGCGATGAGAAGATCGTGCCAATGCTCATTGCAAGATGCGTCAGACCGCGCCTTCGAAAGTCATCGGCTCGCGGCCCAGTTCCTGCTCCATCGGGGCCTGTCCCGAGCGTGCGCGGCGCGCCCACAGGATGATCTCCGCGATCGCTTCGAACATGTCTTCAGGCACCATCTCGCCCACTTCGCTCGCACCGTTCAAGCGGCGTGCAGCTGACACGTTACGGATGATCGGCACCCCCTCTTCGCGCGCCACTTCGCGCATCAATTGCGCTAGCGGTCCGGTGCCTTTAGCCGCGACGACCGGGATCGGCGCGCGCTCGGGATCGTGGTCAAGCGCAATCGCGATATGCGTGGGGTTTACGAGTAGCGCGGAGGCATCCGCAGTCGCGCCAACGGCATTGTTGTCTGCCCATTGCTGGTGCATCTGGCGACGCTCGGATCGCACCATCGGGTCGCCTTCGTCGTCTTTGTGTTCCTGCTTGATGTCGCGTCGGCTCATCCGCATCTTCTTAGTGAAGGCGTGCTGCTGGTGAATCCGGTCAACCACGGCAATCGCCAAGAACAAAAACGCAGTCCAAATCAGCAATTGCAACGTGACCGAATAGAAAAAGCCCGCTGAGCGCTCCGCTGCTAAAGCACCGCCATTAGGCGTCTCGCTAAACTGCGCTTGCTGGACAAGACCTCCAACGCTTTCGAGTGTGACTAGGAAGACTATCGCGGTTACTGCGGTGAGAGCTAGCACCTTAAGCGTGGTCTTGAGCAGCTCGACGAGCCCCTCTTTTCCAAACATGCGCTTCAAACCCTCTGCAGGGTTGAGCTTGTCGAGCGATGGTTTGAGTTTTTCGCCGGTTAGGATCGGGCCGGTCTGCATGAATTCCACCGCCATCCCGATCGCCGCGAGTGGCGCAAGAATGAGAGCGGAAAGCCCGACCATCAGCCAAAGTGCACGCGCACCTAACCGATCGGCAAGATCAGCGAACTCGCCGCGCGTCGCCATTTCCACGGTCTGCGAACTGAATTCGGTGACCAGATGTGCACTATAACCGGCTGCGATCGCGAATAGCAGGCAGAAAGTAAGCGTAGTAAAGGCGGCGCCGACATCCTTTGACTTTGCGATATCGCCTTTCTTGCGGGCATCGCGAAGTTTTTTGGGTGTCGGCTTTTCGGTCTTCTCGCCGCTATCTTTTTTATCCGCCATCCTTGAGTCCTACCATTGAACTCAAGATAAACTAGATATTTGTGAACCGTCCGCGACTCTTTACGATGTTTCCAGGCGGTTCTTTTTGGCAGGCTACGCGCGATCGCGTTGCAGCCCCGCCCCCATCAAGCTCGAAAGCACACCCAACATCAGGAACTGACCGATCATTTCCGCCGATTCGCCGAGGCTCGGCATGGTGCTGCCGGGGCCGAATTCCCGACCGACGCGGGTCGCGTCTAGATCTTTCTGCGTGGCAACCTCGCCAGTGTACTCAGAACGCCAGCTTGAGCCTGTGGCGTTTTCGTGCAGGACAAAGCCATCGCGATGCGCTGCGTCGATCGCATAGCCATTATTTGACATCGAAATCTCAAGATCGCCCATCTGGTTCTGGCTGATGCCATCCACGACAATCGCATTCGAACCTTGAGTGATGACCACTTGGCTTGCGACATAAGCGTTTGGGTTGCCGCCCCATTGCTCGGTGTTGATCGTCACCTTCGTCCCGTTCTCAATCGTGAACGTGGTCGTGCCCCAGAAGTCGAACACCCGCTTGCCATCAACATCGACATGGGGATCGCCCCAGATGCGCGTAACCTCGCCGGTGTTGGCGTTTTTGATGTAGATTTCGCTTTTGCGCTCATCGAGTTGCAAGGTGTAGCCATCGCCAAGATCGATTTCGCCAGTGTGCTCACCGGTTAGCTGCGCGGTCCACTCAGCTTGCGGTGGGCCCGGTGGCACGAGTACTGGCGGGAAGATACCAATCGGAGGCTGCTGCGGCGGCATCTGACAAAAGCAGCGCATGTTGCACAGCGAAGGAAGCGCACCAAACGCAAAGCGTGATGCGCCAAGCGGATTGAAGAATTGACCCATGATCCCCGCAGCCATTTGAAGCCCAAGGCCGTTGATGGCCTGCGAAGGATTGGCAAAGAATGCTCCAGTCAGAGCATTGTTGATCGCTGCGCTCATGTCACTTCCTCCTTTTGCGTCGCCGCCCTGTGGCACGACTCGTCTTGAAGTGAGCACACAATGACACTGTACGCACAGGGATGCGCTCATCGAAACGGTTAAGCCGGATGCGCGAAATGACCATGCCCGCCCGCTTGGCAGGATGTCCGCTGGACCGTACACTGAGCGGTGATGAGCAACGATATCCGTTCCCGTATCTCGAGCATAAGCTCTGTCGGCCGCGTGCAGGCAGGCGGCACCGGCACGCAAACAAGCGCCACGGTTTCAGCCATTGCTACGAGCGTCGCTGAGCAAATCGCGGACAGTCTTGAGCTAACCGGCAATTCGCAGGACAAACAGCGGCGTGGGCGCAATGCAGTCCTGCCGAGCGATCTTTATGCCGTGCGCGAACAAGCCGAAGCCTTGGCGCAGGCGTTGCAGGCTGATCCGAGCGAGGCAGCTGAGCTTAACCGGGCGCTGGATCGGTTCGCAGAAAGCTGTGCTACTCTGATCGCGGCGCAGCCTGCGGCGTTTTCGGTGGAGCGCGTGCGGGCTGTGGTTGCTGACAAGTTAGGCGGCGACGGGCTTGATACAGCTCAGGCCGCTTGCGTAGCGATCGAGCGCGCGAGCCGGGCAATCGAGCAAAGCTCATGGTAAGCGAGCGCCATCAGACCCATCAGCTTGGCATAGCATCAGCCGCGCAGGACGATCGCCGACAGGATGACCGCCGCGTCTCGCTTGATAAAGCTGATATTGACAGCCTCGCTCATCTTATTGCCGATTTGCGCGCGCGCGAAAGCGAGCGCGATGCAGCGCAGCGCGAAGTTCAGCTCGGCGAATTCGTGGTCGAAGGCTGGCGCGTCCCGCAAGACCGGGTTGCCGCGCTGCAATCGCTTTCGCGCACTGAAGTCGCGGTCATCCGGTTTCTTGGCTGGGGCCGCTCAAACCGGGATATTGCGAGCCTGCTTAATATTCATGAGAATACCGTGCGCACCCATCTCAACAATGCGATCGGCAAACTTGATGTTGATGGTTCGCGCGGACTTGCGTGCCTTGCCGGGCTGCTTTTCCATCCTTTGTGAGGCTTAGTTTACGCTGGCGCAGCGCTGCTGACTATCCGCCATTCATTCATTCCAAGCGGGCGCATGGACGCCTGCTGACCCAACAAACCTCGCCGCCCTACGCAAATCGATGACCCTTGATAGCCATTCTGCCGAGGGCGAATCAGCAGCATGAGGCGCATAACACTCAAGCAGGACGCGGATGAGCCGCGTTTACCTGGGTGGACTTACGACGGAGGTCATGATGGGTTTTTTCAACAGTATCGCGGGGTCACTCATAAACCCCATTAACCTTGCGCAGCTCGCCATGGGCCCTGCCGGGTGGGCGTCGATCGCAATGCGCACAATCGGCGCGCAAATTGGCATGAATCTCATCCAGCGTCTCGGTCAGGAACTGGGTCTCCCGCAGCCAATGATCGATATGGCGCAATCGGCTTTCGCCAGTTCGGCTGGCCTGCCAGGCCTGGCGCAGCAAAACCTCACTGAAGCGGTAGCCGGCCTCGGCTTTAACCCTGCTCAAGAAGGTCAGCTCGCCCGCGGAATGGACGATGCGATCACTTCGCTGGTCAACGAAGCAGTGAAGCGCGAGCTCGGCTTTGAAGACGAAGACGGCGGCAAAAGGACCGGCGCAAGCGCCGCTCAAGGCCGTGCTGACTTCTTCACCCGCTTTGCTGAAATGATGGGCAAGAAACTCAACGATGGCTTCGAAGCTCTGGAGCGGAAGTCCGATGCAACCGACTGGAAGGACGCTCAGGCTGTCACCGAATTCCAGGCCGAGCAGCAGAAGTTCAGCTTCTTCATGAACTCGGTTTCGACAGCCATCAAGGCCGTCGGCGAAGCTCTGAACAACATGGCTCGCAAACAATAAGAATACGTCAAAACGAAAGATTGGGGCGGTCGGCAGAATTGTCGGCCGCCCTTTTCTTTTGTACTTCTGTGGAGCAATTGGGAGGTCGCCTGAAATGTTACGTAAATACTACAAAATCGCTTCGGCAGTAGCTATTCTTGGTCTTTCGGTCACTCCGGCGCATGCGCAAGACGTGTTTCTCCAAGGCGCGCAGAACTGGGCCAATAACAGCCTTACCTTGAGAACGAGCCAGGCCCTCCAAAACAGCCTTTCCGCACCGGATCGCTCGCCAGGCCAATCGCAGGTTGTCAGCACTGCATCGCTCACATACCGGCCTTCAATTGAGCGCCGCCGCGCCAATCTTGCTTCGTTTGTCGAAAAAACCCGCAAAAATGATCCTGAGGGCGCAGCCGGTCTTGAGCGCAGCTTCGCGGCAAACGATGTGATCGGACTGCTTGACAGAGAGCTCGCTCCGTTCGGCTTGTCGGTTAGCAACGTGGCTGATGCCTACACGGTCTGGGCGGTTACCGCCTGGCAGGCGGCCTTCGATCCTTCCGCGTCGCCTACCCGTCCGATGGCGCAGGCGGTGCGCAGCCAGTCCTCGAATGCGATCCTAGCTTCGCCTGCATTCGCTTCATTGAGTGAAGCAGAAAAACAGGAAATGGCCGAGATCTACATCGTCCAGGCGGCCATGATCCAAGCGGCGGTTGACCAAGCTGGCGGCGATCAAGCGCGGTTGCGGCAAATCGCTTCGGCAGTGAAGAAAGGGGCACGCGCATCAGGATTGGATCTCGACCGCATAACCCTCACGCAGAGCGGCTTTCAACCGCGCTGATCTTCTTGCCCGTCGATCCGCAAGCTGCAATCGCGCCAGCCGCGCTCGGTGAGATGGGCTTTAAGATCGCGGGCCAATATACGTTTTTGCGATATGCTCACTCCCGGAACAGTGAGCGCGATCGCAAGCTTGCCGTTCTGCGAGCTCTCGATCCGGGCGATCATATCGGCAGCGTGACTGTTGCCAGGGATCGAGACGAGGAACGCCGCTTTGCTTGACAGATGCAAGGATTTAAGCGGCGTCTCAAGCGCAGCTGCAATGCGTGTTAGCAATTCGGAATTGGAAGAAGCCGCATCGCTCTGGCTGAACGAAATGTCCTGAGCGACTTGTGCTGTCCCCCGTTCCGGGGCGGCGATTGAAGTCTGTCCGGTGCTAAGCCCAAGCGCTTCGTGCCGTTGATCGTGCTTGCTGCCGGAAAGGTCTTGGCCGCCGCGAGCATCACCTTGCCCTACGATTGGCCGTGCGGGATGTGATCCTTCCTCATTCAGCCCAAGCGGCTCATCGGGCGCGCCGCCAGCTTCGCTAACCGGCGTTTTCGACGCTTCCCGGAGCGCCTGACGGAACAGCCGTTCTTGCCCTTGCGCGCGCGAACCATTTTGCTGTTCCCGGGGGGTGGCAGGCCGATGCGAAGCGGCCGACTGGTTTGTGGTGGCGGGGTCCTGGATCATCGCTCGCACGCACCTTGCCAGACATCGAGATTGTCCTCGGCAGCGGCTTCTTCGCTGCGCGCCTCTGCGGTCCGCCGCGAAGCTTCGATCCGCGCATGGATCGCCGTGAGCCGGGCATCGTCGCCAAGCACAACCCTTGCTTCAGCGGCCCTTTGATCAGCCAGAGCAGCTTCTTCTTCGCACCGTTGTTGTGCCTGTTGCGACGCGTCGCGCGCTTGCCCGACACGGTGCTCGTGAGCGATCCAAGCCTGTTCGCTATCGGGCGCTCCATAGCATTCGACGATGAGCGCACGCTCCATCGCTGCTTGTGCTTGTGAGCGCTGCTCAGCCGCTTCGCGCAGCAGCACCGCCTTGTCCAGCGCGCGCTGTGTGCGCATGAGGCGCAGTTCGTCAGCATGGCGCCGCAACTTGCTCACCCGTTCCATTCGCGACAGATCAGTGTCAGCCATTGAGCATCTCCGCAATTGCGCGCAGCCGCGCGATGGTCTCGGGTAAAGGTGTGGCTTTGCGCAGATCTTGCCGGAGGAAATCTTCGATCATCTCCCGCGCCGCTAGCGCCGCATCGGCTTTGGGATCCTGGCCTGGTTTGTATTCGCCCATCTGCACAAGCAGCTCGATATCGGCGAGCAATCCGAGCGCGCTGCGAATGCTGGTGCCAGCCGCGCGGGTCTCTTCGCCAGCGACACGCCCGACCAGTCGTGACAGGCTTTTGCTTACATCGATCGCAGGGTAGTGGCCTCGCCCGGCCAGTGCCCGCGATAGATGAATATGGCCATCGAGCAGAGAGCGCACTTCCTCGCCCACCGGATCGCCTTCTTCGTCTTCGAGCAGGACGGTGTAGATTGCGCTGATCGAGCCCTTCGCGCTAGTGCCTGCGCGTTCGAACAGCATTGGCAATTCAGCAAACAGCGATGGCGGATAGCCGCGCCGCACTGGCGGTTCGCCTGCGGCAAGTCCGATTTCACGCATCGCCCTGGCATAGCGAGTGATCGAATCCATCATCAGCACGACATGCCGACCTTCTTCGCGCAGACCTTCGGCGACGGCGGTTGCCACTTCGGCCGCACGGACGCGCTGCTTTGCCGGGCGGTCTGAAGTTGCAACCACGACCACGGCTTTAGCGAGCCCTTCTGCGCCCAGTGCGTCTTCGATGAATTCGCGCACTTCACGCCCACGCTCGCCGATCAGGCCAATCACGAACGCATCTGCTTCGGCATGGCGGGCAATCATAGCCAGTAAGCTGCTTTTGCCGCTTCCCGCTGCTGCAAAGATGCCGAGCCGTTGGCCTTGCCCGAGCGGCATAAGCCCATCGATTGCGCGAATGCCCGTTTCCCATGCGAGTTTGATCGGTCGCCTCTCTAATGGCGCGGGAGGATCGCCATGCAGCGCCCGCTGCGGAAAGGTGCGAATGGCACCTTTGCCATCAAGCGGTTCCATGGCGCAGTCGACAACCCGGCCCAGCAGATGTTCGCCATAGGGCACCCGCGGTTCGCTGCGGGCCAGTACGATCTCGTCTGAAGGTGCAAGGCCGCGCACCGGGCCAAGCGGAGTGAGTACCGCTGTTTCGCCGGTAAAGCCAACCACTTCAGCCATCAGCTTGATCGGCGTCGATGGCTCTGCCCGCGAGATTTCGCACACATCGCCGATCCTTGCGCGCAAACCTGCAACGCGCAGTGTTGTGCCAATCACTTCGACCAGCTTGCCGCGCTGCTCTACTAACGGCGCTGCATCAAGCGCTTCGACCAGCGCTGCAACCCGGCTTTCGCTATGGGCAAGCGTTTCGGTCATGCTGATCCCAATGCTTCCCAGCGCTCGGCCAGGCGTTCAAGCTGGAGGTCAAGGCTGGCGATGACGCGGCCTGATTTCGCGTAGATCACGCAATCGCTTGGCCCAAGCTCCGGATCCGGGCTCACCAGCGCTGCAAGCTCTTCGTCCAGCTTTTCGGTGACCGGCGTGGCCAGCGAAGGCGCGATCGCGATGCAATCGATCGTTTCGATGGCAAGCTGTGCAAGCGCCTGCTCAATGAGCCCAGCGACAGCGATTTCCTGCGGCAACTCGCCGACAATGTGACGCAGCGCTTCAAGCGCCAGCGCACCGATATCCTGCCGCACTTTCGCTTGCGATTTTTCGAGGTCCGCAATCACATTGGCGAGGCGTTCGGACACAAACGCATCGCGTTCTGCGAGCACGGCATCGCGTCCTTCCTGGCGGCCTTCGAGAATCGCCTTTTCTCGGGCCTCTTCAGCATCAGCGAAAGTCGCGGCTGCGTGCGCCAGAAGCTGCGCGGCGTCGGCGAACGCCTGGGCTTCGTTCGCCTGAATCACCCGAGATTCGCCGAAAAGTGCGCTGGCTTTGCCGGTTGTGAACAAGCGGTAGCTCATGCCTCGCTGTGCTCCCGCCGATAATAATCCCAAGCCAGCTCGCAAATGGTTCGCGCTTCTTGCCAGTCGGTCTGCGCTGCCATCATCAAGTCCGAGCCGACCTGGCGCAGGTCTGCAATGGCAAACGAAGGCAAGGCCACGACCGTTTCGAGCGCGCCATCGGCATCATCCAGAACGCGATCGATCAGGTCCGATCCGAAATGCTCTGCAAGCTTGCGCAAGGTCGCGCCATCAAGTGCCCGGGCGAGATGATCGCGCGCTGCGACCAGTCCGATGATCTCTGCAAAGCGTGCTCGATCAAGCGCGTCGGCAAATTCCCAATCAGGCATTCGCGCCAGCATCGCAAAATCGATCGCGCAGGTTTGGCGCGCGGCTGCAAACCGGCCCGCGCGCAGTGTCATCCCCGCAAAATCCTTACTGGCACCGCGCAGCGTGAGATATCGTTCGCGCAGCGCAGCGCGGTCGGGTTTTGCCTGATTGCGCTTAACCATCGGACCGCCCGAACAGCGCCGTAGTCCGCTCGCCAGCGCCAGAGCTTTCAGCGGCGCGGCGCGTCGACCACCATCGCCACACACCAGTCAAGACAAGCGCACCTGCCAACAGCGCTGCGATCAAGCGCAAGTCTCCCGTTAAGACGAGATCGTCTTTGACTGGCTGCGCGACCGGCGCTGCTGCGGGCACCATCACGACCGACACGCGGTCATAGGTCAGCCCCTCGACCGAATTGGCAACCAGCGTCTTGATCGGCCCGGTCTGGTTCTCGACCCGAAAGCCCGGGCGGTATTTTACAAAGACCGATGCTGATGACGCAGGCACTTCGCGCGTTAAGGGATCGGTCTCAGGCATGGTGATGTGAACTCGGGCCTGAACCACGCCATCAATCGCCGAAACCGTCTGCGATAGCTCTTGCGAAAGGCCGAAGATCAGCCGGGCCCGCTCCTCGAGCGGTGAAGAGGTAAAGCCCTCTTTCTTGAACACATCGCCGAGTGACACGAAGTTTTCGCCCGGCAGACCCTGTTCGCGCAAGACCGAGACGGCTTGCGCGAAATCGCCATCCGCCACACCGATTGACCAGGTGCCTTCATCGCCGCCCTGCTTGTCCGATGCGATCCCTTTTTCCGCCAACGCCGCGACAATCGCATTGGCTTGATCTTCAGTGAGATCGCGATGCAATTCCTGCGTACCGCATGCAGCGAGCGCGAGTGCTGCGGTGGCTGAAAGAAAGACGCGGAAGGCCCGGGTCATGTCGTTAGCCCTGCTGCCGGAACAATTGCTGGACCCCGTCGGCGCTACGATTGGCGATGTTGCTGGTGAGCTGGCACTGGAACATAAATTCCTGACATCGCATCGTCAGATTGACGATTTCGCCGGGGGTGAGTTGCCCATCGCTTGCTTCGGCATGGCGGGCATAGTCGGAGACTGATTTGGCCTGTTTGTCGACGCTGTCGAGCGTATCGAACAGGCCGCCCATGACCTGTGGCACTTCTCCACTGCCGGGCATCGGGGACACGCGGCCGGCAGCTTCAAGCGCAGCATCGAACCGAGCTTGTGCAGCCGCTTGCGAGGCTTCGCCGCCACCTGCCGCACCGCCAGGTGCATCGAGACGGGTTGGCGGGGCTGCTGCGCCCGGGCCTGCAACAGCCGCAATAGCGGACTGAGCTGATATAGGATCAGGCATGATCAGTTCTTCCGGGCCATGGTCTCAAGCGCTTTGGAGACGCTGTCGAGCGAGGTGTGCGAGCTTTGCGACATGAAGCTCATGCGCATGCTGTCAGCGGTCAGCATCGTGATTTCGGACGGCGAATCCGCGCCTTCGCTCAGCGTGTTGGAGCGCGCCTCGATCTGGTTCGCCTGATTGTCCAGCGCATTGCCCCAGGCTGCTGCGAATGCCTCGAACCAGTTCGACGCTCGGCGGTTCTGGCCGAATGTAGGCGCGGCGGCGAGAGTGCTGAGTTGGGTAGTCACATCGGTCATGGGGCTTCTCCTTGTGAAAGCTGTTCTTGTGAAGGTTGAGTTTGTGGAGGTTGCGGATTGCTCAGGTCTGGCGCTTGCGCGTCACTTACGGTCCCGGCCCGCGCACCGGGATCGATGATCAACTGTTCGACAAGTCCATTGCGGCGCACCGTTACCCGGCCTGCCATCACCGACAGGACTTCATGTCCTGTCGGCAGGATTGCGCCTTCGAACCAATAAGACCCGTCCGCTGTGACGAGATAGCCGGGCGCGCCGTCGACATAGGTCGCTAATCCGTAGCGGCCCGAGTTGAAGAAATAGGCGAGATCGCTCGGCCCGCGATCGCCGGTCAACTCGAAGTCCGCGCGCCTTAGCCCTGGCAGATCAGCCTTCAGCCGGTCTTCAAGCTCGCGCTGGCGATCAACCGGTAAGTATTCAGAGGTTACCGTGACCACGCCGCGTTCGGAAAACCGTGCTTCGGCGTCGATCCCTTCGGCGGCAAGAATGTCTGTCACTGAACGGCTAAGCGCTGCGCTGGTGTCGACGTCCAGCCGTGCCTGCGGGAAGTCTTCGGCCACCATGGTGCGCAAGTTCACCAATTGCTGATCACTCGAGACAGTGCCGCTGAAGACGAGAAACTCGCCTGACGGATCGCGCGCCACCTTAACGCCGCTAAGCCCATTCGCGGCTAAGGCAGCGCGCGCCTGATCAGGCCCGTCAAGGTCTTGCGTGGCAAAATCGCGGATCGGCCCGAGCGCCACCAGAAACGCGAGCACAAGCGCGGCTATAATCGGCGTTGCCGGACGCGCCAGCCATCCGGGTGCATATTGCAAAAGCGATTGGGCACGCTGTTTTGCCTGTTCCGCGCGCGGTAGACGCTCTGCTTGATCGGCAGCCTGCAACGGCTCGCTGAGCGCTAATTGCTGTGCCAATTCCTGCGCTTCTACCCAGCGCTCATGGCCTTCTTCACCGATTGCAAAACGGTATTCGCCTAGCGCTAGCGGGACAAAGCACGGCAGCACGACGTCGCGATCTGGTTCAAGCGGTTGTCCCAGCAGCTGGGCTTCGCCGGTCACGAGACGCACGCGCAAGCGTTCTTTATCTTCCTGCAATTCGAGGCGGCAGCCCTTGGTGTCGGCTCCACGCAAGACGATGTCATTGTCAAGCATATGGCCAAGCGTGAGCAGGCGATCAGGTGGCAAACGGAACTCAGCGCCATCCAGCCGCCCGCCAAACACCCGCAAGATCATCTCGCGGTGCGTTTCCGATGGGGCAACGGCTGCTGTCGCGTTCACCGCGTGCTCCTCCTATTGCTGCGCCGCTCATCATCTGCGCGCTCATCATCGTTATCAGCGGGCAGCGATTGCAGCGTTTCAAGCGGGATCGGGGGGCGCTGTCTTATCGCAGTGCCGGCGTCATCGACGCCCACGATGCGCGGGGTAAGGAGAAACAATCGCTCGACCCGGGTCGAGCCTTCGCGGCGGCGGCGAAACAACTGGCCGAACAGCGGGATATCGCCAAGTATCGGCACTTTTGTGCGGTTCTCAAATTCGGTGACTATGGTGATGCCGCCAATCAACAGGCTTTCGCCTTGATTGATCACCGCCTGGCTTGCCACCCGCGAGCGCCGCAGCACAGGAAGTCCATCGACAATCGAATTGGTGGGTGAGCCGTCTTCAATATCGATCCTCAGCCGCACGCGCGGGCTTGCATCATCGTAGACCACGCTTGGCGTGACCCGCAGCACTGTGCCGATATTGATCCGCTCTAGCCGGCTGATTGCGCCTTCGATTTCGACATAGATTTCCTGAGTGCTGTCAAACAGCGCCGCGCGGTTATCGAGCGTGATAAGCTGAGGCCGCGAGACGACATTCACAGCGCCATTCCGTTCCAGCGCGGTCAGTCGTGCAGCAAAGGTGTCGCCTGAACCGGTGACATAGCTGCCCTCAAGATTGGGATTGGAGAAATCGGGAGTGGGGTTAAACGAGTCCCCACCGAACAGGACGTTCAACCCATCGACGGAGATATCGAATTCAAGGCCAAGGTCTTTCAAGCGGTCGATGTTAAGATCGATAATGGTGGCTTCGATCTCGACCATGCGGGGCGATTGATCGAGTGCAGCGATGATCCCTTCGTGGACGCTCATCGCTTCAGGCCGATCGCGCACTATGACCGCGTTCTGGGTGTCGTCGACTTCGATCCTCGGGCCGTTAACGCTGAGGGGAAGGTCGTCCGAGCGGTCAGCGGCGCGATTGTCGTTACTGGGGGCAGTCGGCACCAGCGCAATCCCATCGTCGCCGACGATATCGATGGCAGGCCGTAATCCCGGCGCGAACCGATCGAAATCGTCCCCGCTCGTCCGCACCGTTTGCGGAATACGTCCGTCGCCCATGATCCCGGCGAGAATACTGGCGATGCCCGGCACGCGGGTTTCAACATCGCCGGTGCGGACAAAGGTATCGTTGGCCGAAGCATAGCGCAGGAAAAAGATGCGCACTTCGTAAGGGTCACGCACGCTCGCCCGGCGCAGGATTTCGGATTCGACGATCGCTCGTGCATCCGGGCGCGGGCGGCGATAGCGCGCGTCCGGATCATTTGAAGGATAGACCCCTGATGGGCCCGGCACAGCGCTGCCGCCATCATCCAGCGCTGCACGATTGCGGTCAGCGATCGCGGCTATCTGCGAGAGAAAGGCGGGAACGCCGGTTGCGCTGATGCTGTTGCCGCTCGCTGTGACGCTGTTGCGTGGATCGATAAGGTCCAGCCGCCGCGCTTCGCGAACGATAAAGCCTGCATTGACGTCTTCGAACCGGCGGGTCGTGATATCGCGCGCTGAATAGACGCGGATTACAGCGCTGTCGTAATATCCGACAAGATTGAAAGCATCGCTCACTCTCTCCCAAACCTCGGACACAGTCCCGGTGAAACGCCCGTTGATGCGTACCCCCCGAAGCGAATTGCTGACTTGGACGCGGTAGCCGCCTTCGGTGAACAGCCGCTCGAGAAAATCGGGCAAATCGGTGTTGCGCGCGGTGATGTTGACTTGCGCGTCAGAGAGCGGGACTTCGCGGGCGCGCACGCCCGTTACGGGGACTGACAGCGCGCATGACGCCATCAGCGCGACCAGCACCAGCCGTAATATGAACATCCTGTCCGTCACGCAGCGATCATCCCATTGCTATCAGGCTGCAAAGCAGGCCCCCAGCGCAGTTCTGCTGCGACATCGAGCGGAATTGTCGGGACCAGTTCATTGAAGGAAATCACCGGGAGGTCCGGCAAATCGGCCGCCAGCAGCAAGCGCAAAGGTCGGCGCAGATCGCGCGCTGTCAGCAGCGCTGAGCCTCCGCAAGCGGCATGCTCGCGCTCGATCACGTCGATCAGATTGCGCATCTCGGTAGGCGTAATCGCAACCCGCTGAACCCCTTCGACTTCCGTCAGAGTGCGCCTGATGCTCGCTTCGGCTTCGCTTCCTACCATGAGAACTGCGAGCCGCCCGTCGCGCACGAGCGGCGCGATGATCTGACGCCTGATCGCGGGACGCACCGCCTGCAGCAGCATGGCCGGTTCGCGGTTCGCCTGTCCTGCATCCGCCAGCGCTTGCACGACATCGCGCAGATTGCGCAGCGAGACGCGCTCATCGGCCAGCATCCGCAGCACTTCTGCAATGACGCTCATGGGAAGGTTGCGGACCGCTTCTTTGACGATCTCGGGATAGTCTTCGCCCAGCCAGTTAAGCATATCTGTCACTTCCTGAAGACCAAGGAAGAGTGGGAGGTGCCGCCGGAGTTCGTGGGCGATTGCATCCGAGGTTGCGCCGAGATCGCTGGCGAATGTCCCGTCACCAAGCGGCGAGCCAAAGGCGTGGATCTGCCATGTTTGGGTATCGGATCCGTCGGCCTCGGCCCGCATTACCCGGACCGGCGGTAAGGGAACGCCCAATTCGGAAGCGATCGAACGGCACTGCTTTCGCACTGCGTCTGAGATCAACGCGAATTCGTCCGTTTGAGATACGCCTGATGTCAGCGCCAATTGCACTTCCAAAGGCGCCGCTGGCTCAAGCGATGACTGCTCGATTTCGATGACACCGCTTTCCACCTGTTTGTCGGTTTCAATCCCGACCATCGCGAAGGCCCGCTCTTTGATGGTCGGGATAAGCAACCCGCCGCCAATCAGCATGGCCAGCGAAATTGCCCCGAAGGTCAGCGCAGGAAAGCCTGGGATTAGGGCCATCAGCGCGCACATCCCAGCTGCAATCAGCAGCACGTGCGGCTTACCCACCATTTGCTTAGCGATGGCCGGGCCAAGATCGCGTTCTGAGGTTTCATCGGTTGTGCGCGTGACAAGGAAGCCCGCTGCCATGGCGGCAAACAGCGCCGGGATCTGGGCTGCAAGGCCATCTCCGATGGTCAGGATCGAGAAGGTCGTGACCGCGGTTGCCATGTCCATGCCGTGATAAAGTGTGCCAACCGCTAGCCCGCCCAGCAGATTGACAATCACAATCACGAGCCCCGCGATCGCATCGCCTTTGACAAACTTCATCGCGCCATCGAGGCTGCCGTGGAACTTGCTTTCCTGTTCGAGCGTGTGCCGCTTGGCGCGCGCTTCGTCTTTGGACAAAAGACCTGAGCGAAGGTCGCTATCGATTGAAAGCTGTTTGCCGGGCATTGCATCGAGGCTGAACCGCGCGGCGACTTCAGCGACCCGCTCTGCGCCTTTGGAAATCACAATGAACTGCACCAGCGTGATGATGATGAACACGACTAGTCCGACCACCAGATTATCGCCTGAGACCATCCGGCCGAACCGCTCGATGATCTGGCCGCCTTCCGCTTCGGTCAGGATCAGCCGCGTGGTCGCGATGCTCAGTGACAGGCGGAACAACGTTGCCAGCAGCAACACTGTCGGGAAGGTGCTGAAGTCAAGCGGTCGCACCACATAGAGCGCGCTGAGGATCAGCAGAATACCAACGGCAATGTTGATCCCGATCAGGAGATCAAGCGCGGCAGGCGGCATCGGCAAGATCAGCAACGCGACCACCAGCGCAATCATCGTCACAAGCAGCGCGTCAGCGGCGCGGAAGCGCAGCGGCACATGCGCCGCGATTTGCTGGAGGAATGTCACTGCATACCGTCCGATAGCCCGGAGCCCGAGGCGAGGGCGGCGTAACGCGCCTTGACCTTGCGGACGTAGTTCTGAGTCTCGCGGAACGGAGGAATGCGGTTGCCATAGCGCGCAACTGCACCTTCGCCGGCATTGTAAGCCGACAGCATGAGATCAAGGTTGCCGCGGTAGCGCGCGCCAAGTGTGCGCAGAAGGCGCGCCCCTGTATCGATATTGCGCATGGGATCGAGCAGGTCCGCCTTGGCCGCACCAAAGCGTTTCCCGGTCGCCGGCATGATCTGCATCAGGCCAATTGCGCCAGCGTGACTGCGGGCGGTGCGGTTGTAGCGCGATTCCTGCCAGATAATCGCATGGAGAAGCAGCGGATCGATCTGGTGCTCGTATGCAGCTGCGGCGATATGGGGGTCATAATCTGTGCGATAGGCCTGCGGCTGCTTACGCGTGATATCGACTGCGCCAATGCCGCTGCGCAAGAAGGACAGCCGGTCGAGCGTCTCTGCCAGACCTGGCGACGGCGTTTCGGGCTGCTCAGGCGCGATGCGGATCATCCCGAAGCTTGCAGGGCCAAGGTTTGCCGGGATCGCATCACGCGAATTGTCCTGCTGATCTTGGGACTTGCTGCTATCCTCTGGCCGCTGGCCTGCTTCACGCCGGTCTTGTTCCGCCGCGCCTGGGATTACAATAGTGGGCGTTGGTCTTGGAAGAGACCCAAAGGATGGAGAGCCAACCGCAAGTTGTTCGCTTACAATCAAGTCGTCGCTGCAACCGCTGAGCGAGACAAACCGATCAATCGATGCCCGGCCAGGTATTCTTAGGGCAGCTTTGACCGGGCAAGTGGCAACTTGTTCTGAAACAAAGCGCGCGCTGCGCTCTTCATCACTTATGAAAAGCTGAGCGCTGGCGCGATGATTTATAACGAGCGAAACACAAAGAGCGAGCGTGGCCGAAAAACCATAGCTTAAGAATCGCTCTAACCTGATCATGACTTCCCCCTTGCTGGAATCGGCATGATCCAACAAATATCAAGTCGTCGTAAATTAAAGCGACCGTCTTTTAATTAATTACGGCTGTTACCGTCTTTATGTTCACAATAGTTATAACCCTATTATTACAATTTGATAGCGGTTTTTTTCGATGAATCGACGCTCGCTTTTGAGCAAATACAGGAGAATCGTTGGGAAAGGGCGAGTCGCGACCATGGCAAGCCTTTAAGGCGTCTCATTTTAACTCGATGAGCGGTGATGCCCTTGCGGCGAAATGATTGATTTTGCGGACGTTGAATCGGCTTTGATGACGTCTTACCCCTCAGACCTCGCCCCAGTGACGCGCATCCAGACTTCAGAATGGAGTTAACCGACTAGCCGGGTTAGCTGGAGAAGCTAACTCAAGGGCTTGCGCTGTAGCGACATGAGGCGCGACGAGTGCATCACAGCTCAACCGTTCGTCCAGCACGCTTTGACGCAAGCGGTCCATCTGGTGTTTATCGAAACAATTGGGGAGCCTAGAGCACGCGTCCGATTCGCTCTTGAGCCCTTAACTCTACGAGCAGCCATCACTCAACAGGCCAAATTGTGACCGATCTTGAGAGCGCGTTTCTTGAACATCGCGAAGCTCTGCTTCGGTTCCTCGCTGCGCGTGGAGCAGGAGACACAGCTGAAGATCTGCTGCAAGAGCTTTGGCTAAGAATTCAGCGTAATCCGCCGGAGGATATCCGCTCGCCGCAATCCTATCTGATGCGCGCGGCTAACCATCTGATGATTGATCGTCATCGCTCGAAAACCCAGGCTGCGAGCCGTGAGCGCGCCTGGGCCGATACATTCACTGGCGGCGCTTCAACGGCTATCCAGGATGCAACGCAAGACCGCGCGCTCGCCGCTCAGCAGCATTTGAAGCTGATTGATGAGGAATTGGAGCGGCTCGGCCAGCGGCCCGCGATCATCTTTCGGCGCCATCGCATCGATGGGCTGGCCCAGCGGGCCATTGCGAAGGAGCTCGGCGTCAGCCTGAGCACGGTAGAAGGTGATTTGCGACGCTGCTACGCAGCTTTGGCAGCTCTTAAGGAGCGGCTCGATGAGGCTTGATAGGAGTGTCTCCGTCATGTGGTCAGGAGACTTTCAGGATGGATTCTGAGCAAGCGATCAATCGCGAAGCTGCGCTGTGGGCGGTTCGCACTAGCGATCCGGATTTTGACGACTGGTCAGGCTTTACCGCCTGGCTGGAGCAAAGCCCTGCGCACAATGCCGCTTATGATCACATGATGCTTGCTGTTGATGAAGCAGCGGAACTTGCAAGGTCAATGCCTGCGCCTCAAACCCGCACCGCGGTCGCAGCGAACGACGAACAGATCGCCGCCAATGACGATGATGGCGTGCGGCGTTGGCCTGTCAGCCGGCGATGGTTCGGTGGCGGGATAGCCGCTTCGCTTGCCGCGTTGTTTGCGTTCGCCTTAGTGCCGACAGGGCCGAGCTTGGCGCAGTACGAGACCAAGCCAGGCGAAACACTTGCCATCGAGCTTGATGGCGGAGCGATGATCGAGCTGGGAGGCGGCACTCGGCTTGAATTGTCAGGCGAAGACCAGCGGCTCGCTCGGCTGATCGAAGGGGAAGCCATTTTCTCTGTCGAAACCGGCGCTGCAAAAGGCTTCGAAGTGATCGCGGGCAGCGATACAATCATCGATATTGGCACCATATTCGATGTGAGACTGAACGCGGATCAACTCCAGGTGGAAGTTGCTGAAGGGGCCGTGATCGTCAATCCGGATACCCGCAAGCTTCGGCTTGATCCGGGCCAGTCCCTTGTAAAACGCGGCGAGACTTATGCGGTCAGCGATGTCGATATCGCCGCTGTCGGAGAATGGCGTGAAGGCCGGGTGAGCTTTCGCTCGGCGAGCCTTACAGAAGTGGCTGATCGACTGACGCGCGCGACCGGCATCGCCTTTTCCGCGCAGACGCGGAGCAACGCGACGCTTTCGGGAAGCATTCTGGTCGAGCCGATCAAAGCTGATCCTGCAAGCGTTGGGCCGTTGCTCGACCTTAAGGTGGAGCAGACTAATGCAGGCTGGTTGATTTCGCCGAGCTGATCATGCGCTATGCCACAATCCTGCCGATCATCGCAGTATCGGTCATCGCGGCCCCAGCCGAAGCACAGTCAGTCGACATCTCGGTTCCTGCCAGCACGCTTTCCGAAGCCGCGATAGCTCTCGCCCGGCAAACCGGCACCAGCATTATCGTCTCAGGTGAAACGGCCGGGCAACGCCGCGTTGGCGCTGTTCGCGGACGTATGTCGGTGCGCACAGCGATCGAACGTCTCGCCCGCTCCGCCAATATGGAGGCGATTGAAATCGGGCCGTCGAGCTGGCGCCTCGTCGCAGCCAAAGCGCGCCCGCCCGCTCGCCCGGGTCGCCGGACACGTCCGCGGGCACCGCGCCGCGCATCAGTGCCTCCGCCTGAAACCAAGGGTGAGCCGATCATCGTTGTTGCCAGCAAGCGCGATCTGCGAGTGGATCAAGTGCCCGGCCCTGTCACAGTGCTTGACGGTGAGGATTTGCAGCGCGCTGGTGTAGGCGGCAGCGAACGCATCGCTCAGCGCGCTTCGGCTGTCACGTCGACCTATCTCGGGAGCGGCCGCAACAAGCTGTTTATTCGCGGGATCGCGGATTCGAGCTTTACCGGGCCGACGCAGGCGACGGTGGGTCAGTATCTAGGCGATTTGCGGCTCAGCTATAACGCGCCAGATCCAGACTTGCGGCTATCAGATCTTGAACGGGTCGAAGTGCTCGAAGGGCCGCAGGGGACGCTTTATGGCGCAGGCTCGTTAGGCGGCATCATCCGGCTGGTGCCGCGCGCTCCGCAATTGAACGACACCAGCGTTTTCGCATCAGGCGGCGGTTCATTGACGCAGGATGGCGCCCCCGGCGCTGATCTCAATCTCACGGCCAATATTCCGCTGGCCGAAGATAAAGCGGCTATGCGGTTCACGATCGATGCAGCGAGCCAAGGCGGTTACATCGACAAACCGGCGCTGGGCCGCGACGACGTCAATCGCAATCGGATACTCTCGGGAAGGCTCGCGACTAAGCTTCAAGTCAGCCCGAACTGGCAGATTGACGTGCTTGCGCTAGGCCAACGCACGCGCGCTCGCGACAGCCAATATGCCGACCGCAATGGTGACCCGCTTGAAAGCCTCGCGCGCGTTCAAGAGGGAGCGCAGGCCGACTATTTGCATGGCCAAGTGGCGATCACTGGTGATCTGGGTAATATCCGATTGCGCTCGTCAACCGGCTTCTCGCTGCAAACGCTCGAAGAGCGCTACGACGCGACCATGCCGGACGATCCCGAGCTGGTGTTTATCCAGACCAACAAGACCCGGATGTTTGCCCACGAGACCCGGGTTTGGCAGCCGATGCGCAATGATTTCGGATGGATTGCTGGCGCGAGCATAACTCACAATCGAACCCGTCTTTCGCGCGCATTCGAGCTGCAAGATTTCGAGAGTATTTCAACCGGCGTGCTTAACACGGTGTTTGAGGCGACGGGTTATGGCGAAGCGAATGTGCGCCTGTTTGACTTTCTCACATTGGGCGGCGGGCTGCGTGCGACGTATTCGCGGCTCGGGGGAGGGGGCGAAGATCTTCCGCCAGGCTTTATCGACATTTTGGCGGATATCACGGCGACGCGCGAGGAGTTCGAGTTCCTTCCCTCGCTTTCGCTGATCGCCGAGATTGGCCCGTCAGCACGTCTGTTCGCGCGCTATCAAGAGGGCTTTCGACCAGGCGGGTTAGCGGTTGCAGCCGATTTCGTGCAACGGTTTGAAAGCGATCAGACCGCAACCAGCGAAATTGGTTTTGGTATCGGCGAGCTCAACCAAGCGGGCCCAGCCCTTACTGCAAGCCTTTCGCGGACCCGTTGGCGCAATATCCAGGCCGACTTTATTGATCCGTTTGGATTGCCTTCGACCGCCAATATCGGTGATGGGGTTATCTGGACTGCAAGTGTGACCGGCCGGCTCGAACCCCTTCCCGGGCTCGAAGTGCGGGCCGGACTGGCCTACAATGACAGCGAGGTGGATGAATCGCCCTTTCTTGCCTCTGCACAGGTAACGACAATCCCGAACATCGCGCGCTGGTCGGGTCGCGCTGGCATCACCTGGACACATGAATTGGACGCAGGCACTGGCCTCGATGCGGATGTGTGGGTCAGCTATGTCGGGCGGTCACGGCTTGGAGTGGGACCAGAACTGGGCCAGGAGCAAGGCGACTACTTAGATAGCGGTGCCAGCGTAAGGGTCGAGCGCGGGGCGATGGGTCTGTCGCTATCGGTCTTGAACATCGCGAACGTCAGGGGAAATCGCTTCGCGCTCGGTACTCCGTTTGCGGTTGGCAGAGAGCAGACAACCCCGCTCCAGCCCAGAACGATCCGTATCGGTCTCGACATGCAATTCTGAGCAGCCAGCAAAAAAATTTTACAAATCACTAAGGCTGCGAGCGCGTGCCTTCGTCCTCCTCAACGACAGACAAGGAGGACCCATGTTAAAGATCTTGCTCACCGGTACGTCGATTGCCGCACTGGCGGCCCCGCTCGCTGCGCAAACGGTGATCGACGACGAGCGCACCACTCCGGTTGTCACTTCCGAGCTTGCAAATGGAGCAGGCGATGACCTCGTGATCGAGGACGACGGCTCGATTGAGCTCGATAGCGGCACAGCGGTTACGATTGATACCGACAATGATGTCGAGAATGACGGTGAGATCACCGTCACCGACGATGACGGCGCGAACGGCATTCTCGTCTCCGGTGATCGCGCTGCCAATATCGTCAATTCAGGCACGATCACCATCGATGAAACCTTCATGCCTGAAGACGATGATGATGATGGCGATCTTGATGGTCCGTTCGCAGTCGGCGCCAATCGCGCAGGCATTCGCGTTGACGGCGCACTTGAAGGCAATATCGAACATACCGGAGAAATCGTGGTCGAAGGCGAAGACTCCTTCGGTATCGTGATTGAAGGCCCGCTTGATGGCACTTTGCGCCACGATGGCGAAACGTCGGTTTTGGGTGACCGCAGCGTTGGTGTGAGCGCGCAGGACATCTCAGGTGATGTGCGGCTTGCCGGCGAGATCGAAGCGGTCGGCGAAGACGCGCGCGGGGCTGAATTCCTCGGCAATATTGATGGCGCGCTGGTTATTCAGGGCGAGATTTCCGCAACCGGCTATCGCGCGACCGAAGCACCGGACGACACGTCCGATCTTGATGCAGACGATCTGCTCCAAGGCGGGAGCGCAGTGTCAATCGAAGGCGATGTTGCACAAGGCATCATCTTTGCGGTCGCCCCTGCCAATACTGACCCTGACGATGCCGATGAAGACGATGACGGGATCCCAGATGCCGAAGAAGGCAGCGCTGAGATCACATCGTTTGGCAGTGCTCCTGCGGTTTCGCTTGGCAGTGCGGCAAACGACATCACGATCTCGGCAGGCGATGCCACAGGTGATGATTTCGCAATCATCATCGATGGCGAGATCAGCGGGCAAGGTGTTTATGAAGGCGTCGATGCCGCAGGCATGCAGATCGGCGGCTTTGGCGCGGTCGTGACAATCGAAGAAGGCATGCAAGTCAACGGCACAATCGAAGCGATTGCGCGCGATGCGTCTGCGACCGCGCTGCGCGTCGGCCAAGCAAACCTGTTGCCGGTGGTCCAAGTCAGCCTCCCCGAGCTCGAAAACACCGGCACTATCGAAGCAAGGGCTGTTGGCGAAGATGCCGAAACGGCGACTGCGATTGCGATTGAGAGCGGTTCAAACCTGCCCATTCTGCGTAACAGCGGCACTATCAATGCGGTCACCGCAAATGACGAAGGATCAGCCACGGCGATTGTTGATCGCAGTGGCAGTCTTGGT
>JBCCJD010000038.1:0-31032 GCA_039027955.1 Pseudomonadota bacterium | reverse complement strand
GTGGCAATTACAAGCGCTTGTGATTCCATTAATTAGCCCGCGATATCCTGTGTCGTAATGATCGGCGTAAGGCCGCAGTTCCGCAATCGCTTGCCCGCGCGCAGCTGCGATGTCTCAAGCGCCAGCAAATTCCATCAAGGCACTGACTTCGACGCCTGCATCGCGCAGTTTGGCAGCGCCCCCAAGATCCGGCAAATCGATGACAAACAGCGCATCACTGACTTCAGCACCAGCATTGCGGAGCAATTGCGCTGCGGCAAGCGCTGTGCCGCCGGTGGCGATAAGATCATCGACGATGGCGACGCGCTCTCCTGCTCCAATGGCTCCGGGATCAAGCTCAAGCCGGTCGCTGCCATATTCGAGCGCGTAATCGATCCCGAGCGTCTCAACCGGCAGTTTGCCAGGCTTGCGCACCGGAATAAAGCCGACACCTAAAGCCACTGCGACCGCCGCTCCGAAAATGAAGCCGCGCGCTTCCATGCCCGCGACCTTCGCTGCACCGGCAGCCTTCGCGCGCTCAGCCAGATGCGCGATTGTCGCCCTGAGACCTTCGGAATGACCGATCAGCGTCGTGATGTCGCGAAATTGTATCCCCGGCTCGGGAAAATCAGGCACGGTGCGGACCAAAGCCTTCAACTGAGCGGGAGCAAGCTGCGCGGCATTCATCGTGACAAACCCCTCAATCCAGCTCTCGCCGCGTCACCCCTGTCAAAGCAGAGCGCCCCACCAACCGCAAGGGAAGATGGGGCGCGATCTCGAATTTACCGGCCTGTGAATGCAGGCGAGCTTACGCTTTCTTGGCTTTCTTCGGCTTCACCCCAGCCCAGATCTGCTTGTAAGACAGGAAGGCCAAAGCGGTCGCGAACAGAAGGAAACCAATCACAAACCAGCCGGTCTGCTTGCGCTGGACGAGCGAAGGCTCTGCCGTCCAGGTCAAGAAAGCGGCGATGTCCTGCGCCATCTGCTCCGGGGTCGCTTCAGTCCCGTCGCTATAGGTGATGAGGTCGGGATAAAGCTGCGGCGGCATCGCGATGTTGATGTTGTAGAAGTACTCGTTGAAATACAGGCCCGATGGCGTCTCGAAATCGGGCGATTTCTCAAGGTCCTTAGGATCAGGCTCGTTGTAGCCCTGCATCAGCGAATAGATGTAATTAGGCCCGTCCGGACGTGCTTTTGTGATCAGCGAAAGGTCCGGTGGAAGCGCGTTGTTGTTCGCAATCCGCGCCGCCACTTCGTTGACATACGGGCTTGGGAACATGTCGGTCGGTTCGCCCGGGCGCGTTGTCGGCTCTCCGGTGGTCGGGTCGATTCCCGGCACCATCCAGCTTGCTGCTTCGGCGCGCACTTCCGGCTCGCTATATCCGAGCTGTTCAAGATTACGGAAGGCAACATACTTCATGCTGTGGCAGGACGAGCAGACCTCTTTGTAGATCTGATAGCCGCGCTGAAGCTGCTGATTGTCCCACGTGCCGAGCGGGCCATCAAAGCTGAAACCGCCGGCAGGCTGAATGTTGTCTTCCTGAAACGCGTAATAATCAGGCTTCTCAGGCGCAGGTCCAGCTACATAATTGTAGAGGCCCGGGGCCATTGACCACAGGATCAGCACCGCCACGATGCCTAGTCCTATAAAAATACCGCCAAGACGGATTGTCATGATCGATTTCTCTCAGGTTGTCAGATCAAACAGAAAGGTAGGTGATTGAGCCCGCTGCGGGGCCAGCCGATTACTCGGCTGGCTGCAACGACCCATCTGGCAGGGATCCGGTATCAGTCGAACCGCTGCCTGAAACAGCCGTCCGCTCCGGTTTATTGGCGTCAGTCCCAAGTACCGCTTCGGTGATCGAGAACGGCAATGGCTTGGGTATCTCGATCTGGCTGATGATCGGCAGGATCACCAGGAAGTGCAGGAAGTAGTACGCCGTGAAAATCTGGCTAAGCAGCACATAGGGCTCTTCCGCCGGAGCACCGCCGCAGATCGTCAGAACGATCATGGTCGGGATAAGACCGAACCAGAAGAACTTCTTGAACATCGGGCGATAGCTACCTGAACGCACCGGGCTCTTGTCGAGCCATGGCAGGAAGAACCACACGAGGATCGAACCGAACATGGCAATCACGCCCAGCAGCTTGGCTTCGATCAACACAATGCCGGTGAACGGGATGGTGAGATCACCGGTAAACGCACGCAGGATCGCGTAGAAGGGCAGGAAGTACCATTCCGGAACGATGTGAGCAGGCGTCGAAAGCGGGTTGGCTTCGATGTAATTGTCCGGGTGGCCCAGCGCATTCGGCATGAAGAACACCATGAACGAAAAGATGATCAGCACGAGGCCCAAGAACCAGCCGTCTTTCGACGTGTAATAGGGGTGGAACGGAATCGTATCGCTCTCGGCCTTCACTTCGACGCCGGTCGGGTTAGACGAACCGGGAATGTGCAGCGCCCAGATGTGCAGGATTACGACGCCTGCAATCACAAACGGCAGCAGGAAGTGCAGCGAGAAAAACCGGTTGAGCGTCGCATCATTCGGCGCATAGCCGCCAACGAGCCAAACCTGCAGCGGCTCACCGATGAACGGGATTGCTCCAAACAGCCCGGTGATCACTTTCGCGCCCCAGAAGCTCATCTGACCCCATGGCAGCACGTAACCCATGAATGCGGTGGCCATCATCAACAGGAAGATGACAACGCCCAAGAGCCAGATCATCTCGCGCGGGGCTTTGTAGGACGAATAATAGAGCCCGCGGAAAATGTGCAGATAGATCACAATGAAGAAGAAGCTGGCACCGTTGGCGTGCGCATAACGCAGCGCCCAGCCCCAGTTCACATTGCGCATGATGTGCTCAACCTGGCCGAACGCAACTGCGGTGTTCGACGCGTAGTGCATCGCAAGGATCACCCCGGTCACAATCTGCACCACGAGGAAGAACCCGGCGAGCACGCCAAAATTCCACATGTAGTTAAGATTGCGCGGCACCGGATACCCGCCGCCGACCGCGTTGTAGACGAGCCGCGGCAACGGCAATTTGTCATCGATCCACTTCGTGAAGTCCGACTTTGGTTCGTACTGTTTAGCCCAAGCGAAACTCATGATCTTCTCTCGACTTTATCTACAGGTTCAATTCACCACATCAGATACGGCGCGTCACCCGACACGGATGACCGTTTCTGATGCAAATTCGTAGTCCGGCACTGCAAGGTTGGTCGGCGCCGGGCCTTTGCGGATGCGGCCCGCCACATCATAGTGCGAGCCATGACAAGGGCAGAAGTAGCCGCCAAACTCGCCTTTGTTCTCGCCTTCAGCAGCGCCCAGCGGAACGCATCCCAAGTGCGTGCAGACGCCAAGGGTGACGAGGATGTCTTCATTGCCTTCGGTGGTGCGCTCAGCCAGCGTTTGCGGGTCGCGCATATCGGCGCTGTCGTCAGCCTTTGCAGCTGCGATCTCATCAGCCGTCAACCGCCTCACAAACAGCGGCTGATCGCGAAACGTCGCTTTGATCGTCTGTCCAGCCTGGATAGCCGAGACGTCCACATCTGTGGTGCTCGCTGCAAGCACGTCTGCTGATGGTGCCATCTGACTTGCCAGCGGATAGATCAGTGCAACCCCGCCTACTCCAGCGGTGCTCAGCGCTGCAATATGAATCCAATCGCGCCGCCGCACGCCATCTTCAGGGTCGAAGTCTGTTCCTGGACCGCCCGGCGCTGTCGCCGCGCCGCTCATATCAGCCATTATCGTTCATCCTGCCAATTCACGCGCATCAGCCGGTTGGCCAATGCGCTCTGAAATCCATCTTGTCTTCGCCTCAAACGGCGAAATCGCGTGATTTATCCCTAATGAATCCGAATAAACAGCTCATGACTGCCTGCGGGATTCTTGCGATTATCTACTTATATGTTTTTGTTTTTCCAACAGCGTTTTGAGCATCTCACGTTCGCTTTCGCGCAAACCCGTATGGTGCTGGTCAGCCAAGTGAGATCAGGCTGATCTGGCGTCCATAGACAGGCTCTTCAACTTGAGAGACTCTCCTATACGAGTGATAACGCTCCGGATTGGAATAAGTATCCCGCGCGCAATCAAAAATTTCGCCAATGCGCTCGCGCGCCAGTATAGCCCTGATGTAACCCGGCAAATCGAAGTGCCAACGGGCTTTCCCAGCGCGCTCAGGCGCTGGGCGAAAATGCGCTTCCTCTCGCGGCCCGAAGTGCGCCTTGAATGCGGCGTCGACTTCGTAACTCAGTTGCGCGATCGTCGGTCCGATCGCTGCGGTGATCGCGTTCCGCTGCGCGCCAAGCGCTTCCATCGCCGCGATCGTGTGCGCAAGCACGCCGCCATGCGCTCCGCGCCAACCGGCATGTGCCGCGCCGATTACACCGGCGGAAGGATCCGCCAGTAACACTGGGCCGCAATCAGCGGTCACCACGCCGAGCGCAAGGCCGCGCTGGGCAGTCACAAGCGCATCACCGCGCGGGCGACCTTCAGCTTCATCCGGCCAAGCCTGCGTGACGGTCAGCACATCGCTTGAATGGGTCTGATGCGGCAGGACCGGCACTGCACCAGGCGCAATCGCATGCGCGGCGCGCGCTCGCAGGCCAGCGATAGCGGCCGGATCGCCTGGCCCACCAAAGCCATATTGATCGCGCCCTCCGGCTGATCCAAAAAACCCGTGTGCAACATCGCTCAGGCCAGCCGCACGTTCAAACTGCAAGCCCGACGCTTCAGCCATCAAGGCTCCGGGTGACCTGTTCGAACGTGTCGCGCGACAGGGGTTTAACCGCAGCTATCCGCTCAAGCTCCGCTTTCATCAGCATCGCGCGCTGCGGCTCGATCCGTCGCCAACGCCCTAAGGCAGGCACGAACCGCGCAGCGGTCTGCGGGTTAATCGGATCAAGCTCGATAATAAGGTCAGCGATCATCCGGTAGCCGGCACCGTCAGCAGCATGAAAACCCTGGGGGTTGCCAGCAAAGGCCATGTACAAAGAGCGCACCCGGTTCGGGTTCTTGAGCGTGAAGTCGGGGTGCCTTGCCAGCTCCTTGACCTGGCCGATCACGTCTGGGTGGAGCGAGAGCGCTTGCAAGGTGAACCATTTGTCGACCACCAATGCGTTACTTTGATAACGCTCGTAGAACCCGGCCAGACGCTCGTCTCGCAGCGGGGTCTCTAATCCAGCAAGCACCATCAGCGCGCCTTGGCGGTCTGTCATGTTGTCGGCCCGGTCGTATTGATAGGCCGCCAGCTCCGCCGCCTTTGCCGGGTCGCTTGCGGCGGCGAGGGCCAATATCTGAGTTTTGATCTTGCGCGCACCCACTCCGCTCGGATCGCTAAACGCGACCTGTTCACAGCGCTCGTAAAGGCCATGCAGCTCGCGCGACAATTCGCGACCCAAGATAGCCTTCAAGCCCTCTCGCTCAAGATGGATGCCGCCAGGATCAGCCGCTCCCGCTTCGCTTGCCATCGCTTCGAACAAATAGGTTTCGCTCGGCAGCATCATCAGCTCGCCGCGCATGCTGTCATCGAGCGCTTGATCTTCCAGCGCGGCACGCATCGCAGCGATGATCGCATCGCAGCGTGCCGTGCGGTCAGGATCAACCAGCGTCCCGCTCGCAGCACCGATCAAATACGAGACCGCAAGCTCCTGCATTGCTTCATATCGCGCGAACGGATCATCATCGCGCGCTGCCAGAAAACCCAGCTCAGCAGGATCAAGCGCGCGCTCGATCACGACCGGTGCGGTAAAGCCGCGATTGATTGAGACCACCGGGTCTGGCCCTGCAAGCGGCAGCGTAAAGGTCTGAGCATTCTCGTTCAGCACCACCAGCGTCTCTTCGCCGAGCGCTCCGGTGCTGCGGGAATGCACCGCGACCCGAAGCGGGATCGGCATAGCGCGCTTTTCGTCCTGACCCGGCGTGAGCGGGACGATTTGCGAGAGGCTCAGCGCAAGTTCGCTGTCGCTGGCTTTGGCTTCCACAGTGATGCGCGGAGTGCCAGCTTGCGAATACCACAGACGGAATTGCTCAAGATCAAGGCCTGCGCCTTGTTCGATCGCACGGATAAAGTCCTCGCATGTTGCTGCTTCGCCGTCATGCCGCTTAAAATAGAGGTCGCACCCTTTGCGAAAGGCGTGAGGCCCAGCCATGCTGCGCATCATGCGAATGACTTCAGCGCCTTTGTTGTAGATCGTGGCGGTGTAGAAATTGCTGATCTCGCGGAAGCTGTCCGGCCGGATCGGATGCGCAAGGGGTCCTGCATCTTCAGGGAACTGAGCGGCACGCAGGATACGCACATCCTCGATCCGCTTGACCGCCTCGCCGCGCATATCCTGGCTGAAGAGCTGATCGCGCAGGACAGTAAAGCCTTCCTTCAAGCTCAGCTGGAACCAGTCGCGGCAAGTGATGCGATTGCCGGACCAGTTGTGAAAATATTCATGCGCGATCACCCCTTCGACCGCATCGAAATCCGCATCGGTCGCGGTGTCGGGATCAGCCAGCACATATTTGGTGTTAAAGACGTTGAGGCCTTTGTTCTCCATCGCCCCCATATTGAAATCCGACACAGCGACAATGTTGAACAGGTCGAGATCGTATTCGCGCCCGAACACGTCTTCGTCCCATTTCATTGAGCGATGAAGCGATTGAAGCGCGTGGTCGGTGCGCGCCAGATCCTCTTCGCGGACCCAGATGTTACACTCGACTTCGCGGCCCGACATAGTCGTGAACGGCGCTGAATTGGCGACCAGATCGCCCGCCACCAGCGCAAACAGATACGATGGTTTAGGCCATGGATCATGCCATTCGGCAAAGTGGCGATCATCGCCGAGCTCGCCTTGTGCGAGCTTGTTGCCATTGCACAAGAGGATCGGGAAATCGGCCTTTGACCCTTCCATCCGGACCCGGAAGACCGACAGAACGTCAGGCCGGTCAGGAAAAAAGGTGATGCGGCGAAAGCCTTCGGCTTCGCATTGCGTGCATAGCATGCCGTTCGAGGCGTAAAGGCCCATCAGCGCGGTGTTGGCACGGGGATTGATTTCGGTTTCGACTTCAACTTCGTGCGCATCGCCGGGCAGCTTCAAGACAAGGTCAGGACCATCGAGATGATACTCATTGGTCGCGGCGCCATCGATCCTGACGGCGAGCGGGCTTAACCCATCGCCATTCAACCGCAGCTCAGCGCTAGGCTCAGCCGCCAGATTGCGCTCAAGCGTGAGCTTGGACAGAACCCTGGTCTTGTCCACGCCCAGTTCGAAGGAAAGATGTGTCGCTGGCACCAGCCAAGGGTAAGGCGTATAATCCTCACGCCGGATCACCGGCGGTTCAATCGGAGCCGGAGCGTCCTCAAGAGCGAGCGGGTCTTGCGCGATATCCATTGACGTTCCTTTCCGGGCTATAATGGCGATTTAGATTGATTTTGCAGTCCGTCCAGCGGCACAGCTGCGAAAATGTCGCAATTATTGATCTTCGGGCTAGGCTATACAGCGAAACGGATTGCTGCGGCTATCAAAGCGCATGGCTGGCAGGTCGATGCGACAGGCAGCGCGGGCAATCTCGATTTTGCTGATGCAAAGGCAATCGCAGCGGCGCTGGAACGCGCAAGTCATGTGTTTTCTTCGGTTCCGCCGGATCGCTCAAGCGGGGCGGACCCGGTGCTGAAAGCCTATGGCGATGTGCTCGATGGACCCTCGCTGTTCTACCTCTCCTCCACCGGAGTTTACGGCGACCAGCAAGGCGCTTGGGTCGATGAAGCGACACCCACAGTGGTCGAGACCGGCGCTGGGCGGCGCAACGCCCGGGCAGAGGCGGACAAAGCCTGGCTGGAGCGCGGCGCGCGGGTCTTTCGGCTACCCGGCATTTATGGGCCTGGACGCAGCGCACTTGACCGTGTGCAGGCGGGTAAAGCGCGGCGGATTGATTTGCCGGATCAAGTGTTCAGCCGGGTCCATGTCGATGACATCGTAAGCGGGGTGGTTGGAGCGCTCAGTCAGGACGCACCGTCTGGCGCGTACAATCTGAGCGATGATCTGCCAGCCAGCGGTAATGAAGTCACCGAGCATGCCTGCCACCTGTTAGGACTTGAGCCGCCACCGCTAGAAAGCCTTGAAGAGGCTAACCTGTCCGAAATGGCGCGCGGGTTCTATGCCGAAAACCGGCGCGTGGCGAACGGCAAAGCCAAGCGGGTGCTTGGCTGGCAGCCACGCTATCCGACCTATGTCGAAGGGCTTGAAAGCCTGCTCGCTTAACGCCCCCTCAAGGCGATCACCATGCCACCTAAAGTCAACGCAGCACCGGCAGCTGGGACCAGACCCCAGCGAAAGCCTTCAAACACAGTTGAAAGCACCATCGCGACAATCGGGACAATCACGCTCGAATAGGCGGCCTGGCCTGCGCCGACCTTGCGCACCAGCCCGTAATAGAGCGGAAACGTAACACACGAACCCAGCAGTCCGAGATACAGAATACCCAGCGCATAGCTGGGCCGCGGATCGAAGCTTGGCGGGCCTGCGGTGATGAGCGCTGCCAGCGTGTTGATCACAACGCCCCACACCATCGACCAGGCAAGCAGGCTCAAGAAGGGCTGACGCCGCGCCCCTTCAAGCGCTTGCGCGATATTGGCAAAACTCGCTGACATGATGCCGCCCGCCGTCAGCGCGACGCCCAGCAGGACATCTTCAAGGCTGGCCGGGGAGACCTGCCATTCCTGCCAGAACAACAGCGCAACGCCGCTCGCAGCGATTATCGAACCGATTACAAACTCGCGGCGGATGGGCTGACCTAAAAACGCGCGTCCAAGCAGCGCATTCGGCACCACTAACAGAGCAAACATCACTGCGACGAGGCCAGACGTGATGAACCGCTCAGCGTTGTAGACAAACACGAAGTTCAACGTGAACTGGAACAGGCCAAGGATCAGCGCCCAACGCTGCCCGCCTGGCGCAAGTAGCAGACGTTCTCCGCGAAGCGCGGCAAGCGCAAACATTCCGGCGGCCGCGATGATAAAGCGATAGGTGATCGACCATTGCGGCGCGACGCTTTCGAGCTGGTCGCGGATCACCAGCCAGGTCCCGCCCCAGATCACGCTGACTAAGACGAAAGCTGCAAGATTGCGCGGCGCAAGCAGGCTTTCAGAAGCAGTCGGTCCCCTCACAGGTGAGCGATCGCATGGCCGAGCGCTCGGGCTGCGTCTTCGCTGGTATCCCATGCCGTTACAAACCGGGCAGCTTCAGCGCCCCAGTCGTAGAACTCAAAGCCTTGGCTCCGCAACGAGCTGCGTTCAGGCGCGCTCACCTGCACAAACAATTCGTTGGCTTCGACTGGATGCAGCAAACGCTCGCCGCACCCGCTTGCTATTTCAGCCGCCGCGGCATTGGCATGTGCGGCATTTGCCAGCCACAGATCATCCTTCAGCATCGCAAGCAACTGCGCCGCGAGATAGCGCCCCTTGCATTGCAGATGGCCTGCGCGCTTGCGGCGATAACGCACCCGGTCGGCTCTTTCAGGATCAAACAGCACCACAGCTTCAGCGCCCATCGCGCCGTTCTTGATAAACCCGAAGGCAAGGCTGTCGACCGGACCGCTGGCGGCGCGCGCAGCATCTTGCGCTGAACCGCCCAAAAACGCCGCGGCATTGGCAAAGCGGGCACCGTCCATATGGAGACCAAGTCCGCGCGCTTTTGCAAATTCGGCGAGCGCTGCAATCTCCCCGGCTTGATAGGTCCGGCCATATTCGCTCGCTTGCGTGATAGCGATCGCGTGCGGCTGCACCTGATGGACATCGTCGCGAATTGGATCGATTAACTCAGCAATTCCTTGAGCGCTGAGCTTTGCCCCTTCTCCGCCTGCCAGCATCAGTTTTGCACCGTGGAGATAGAACCCGGGCGCTCCACCTTCATCAACTTCGATATGCGCTTCGTGATGGCACACCACTGCGCCATGCGGCTCGACAATAGTGGCCAGCGCAAGGCAATTGGCCGCAGTACCGGTGGCAACCCACAATGCCGCGCAATCGCGGCCGAACAGCGCGCTGAAGCGGGCGTCCAGCTCAGCCGACAGAGCATCGCCATCATATGGGGCATCAGCGCTATCGGCGTTGCGCATGGCATCCCACACTTGGGGATGAACGGGCGCTGCATTGTCGGAGAGAAACTTGGTCATTGCTTTTACCGCCTCTAGCCGCGCCGCCGCAACGCGCAAGCCGTCTTAAAGAGCGTCAAGCGGTCTCAAGCTGAGAAAAGTCTGTCGCCGTGATGGTTTCAAGCACTTGGGAGCGAACTTGGCGGGCGCGAGCAAGCGGAATACCCGGGATCGCGAGCACGCCGCCAGCAAGGCCAAGATGCAGCGTCGCATAGCCGCGCAGGCGTGCCAGCGGGCCTTGCGTGATCTCGGCTGAGTGAAGTTTCAAACGCGAGGCAAGCTGGCTGCGCGGAGCGAGCACACCGGCTTGCGCCATGATCTGATCGGTCCCGAGCGCATGGCGCTTGTGCTGCCAGGAGAGCCAATTGAGCCCGGCCGCCAGAAGCGCAAGGGCGAGCGGTATCGCAGTCGCAATCAACACCCAGTCAGGCGCATAGATCGCAGTGCCCACCCCTGCGATCAGCGCGGCGAGCACGAAGAACAGTCCATCAAGGACCATCCCATCGGTGCGATAGGCGATCGTTGCGCGGTGCCAGGCTGTGTCATCGTCGGGAAGCTGAAACCCTGCGGCTGCGACAATCGGCGCGAGCTCTTCCATCCGCGCAAACGGCGCGACGACGTGACTGGCTGAACCGGCATCTTGAGCAAGGCTGACAAACCGGAGGCTATGCCAGCCGAAACGGTAACGCAGCATGCCGGTGCCCACTCGCACGCCTTGCACGCGGTGCACCGGCATCACCACATCAGTCCTTGTAAACAGCCCGCGCCGCCTACGAAAGCCGCGCGCGGTGCGCTCTAGCAGGAAACCCCATTCACGGTTGAATGTGCGCACAATTCCCGTGGCCGAGCCAAGTACGAATACGCCGGTGAGCCCGGCAATGGCACCAAGCGCCTGCGCATAAGCGCCAAGCTCAAGCAGCCAGCCGCCTTGTTCGCGCGCCAGATCTTCCCAGAACTCGACTTCCCACAGGTCGATATCGATCAGATCGTCGAGATATTGGAGCAGACCAGCGAGCACTGCAAAGACCGCCAACGAGAATTCGAACAGGCCGAAGACGAACAATCGCTGCGGGCCCATCGTGAACAGCGTTTCGGCATCGCTGTCAGCGCTTTCTAGCGCGGAGGCGCCGAGCTGGACCCGTTCCTCCGCATTCGCGGCGTCGCGCCGTTCGCGCACCATTTGGCGCAAGCCTTCGCCTTGCTCTAGCGTAAGATAGGTCAAGCTGAGATCATCACCGCCGCCTGCCCCGGTCTCGAACTTGACTGCGACCAAACCGAGCAAGCGCGGCAGGAAGCTCTGCTCAAGGCTGACATCCTGAATGCGTTCATAGGGAACCGAACGAGCCGAACGGCTTAGAATGCCGCTTTCGACCCTGATATCCTGCGCTCCGATCGAATAAGTGAGGCGCTGCCAGCGCAGAAAGCTGAAACCAAGGCCGATCAGCACGAACACCGCGCCAAGCGCCAACGACGCGAGCACGGCAAAGCCTTCGCCGCGATTGCCGAGACCCACCAGCAGGACCGGGATCACGGCATTTTGCGCAGCCGACAGTACGCCTAGCCCGATACTTAGCGGAGCCGTGCGCTGCGGCGCGTCTCGGTCATCCTGCTGCTCGGCTTCCGCGAGCTTGCGTGCAGGCGCGCCCGATGCGAGCGTCGCTTCGCTGCTGCTCACATGCTTTCCCGTTTGATGTGAGCCCGGATTTCCTCTCGCATTTCCGTCGCAAGCTCATGGCCGAGCCCGGGCAGATCGACTGAGGAATTGTGATTGCCAGCGGTATGTAAAGTCAGCGTCGCGATCCCGAAAAAACGCTCGATCGGACCTTGATCGACATCGATATGCTGAACTCGGCCAAACGGCACGATGGTATCGGAATGCCACAGGATCCCGCGCACCACCCGCAGCCGATCAGGGCTGATCTGATATCCGCGCGCGGCATAGCGACGCATTGGCATGCGAATGATCAGGAAAAGCGCCAGCAAAAGCACTGGGCCGACAATCACTCCTGGAGGAAGGAAATCCTGGTCGGCGATAGCTGCTTCGACGACTAAGGCTCCGATCAGGACCGGGATCATGGTGAGAGTGGCGGTGAGCCGAAGGGCCGGGACGTAATTGGGGTGCAGAGGCGTTAGCGGATCATCGTCGCGCACCGCCTGCGTGATCGGAAGCGGCCCGCTCGCGCTGGCGGGGGGAAGCGGCGCTGTAACGCTGGTGTCCATCGCCTATAAATGTGACGCACCGGCGCTGCGCGCAAGCGCCAATTTGGCTCAATGTCAGCCGACTGCGATCGCCTTGTCAGGAGGCGCGCTGATTGAACCGCCGACCAATCAGCGCTGCGGCGATATTGGTTTTCTGAACATCTGTGGTGCCACCAGCAATCCCCCAGCCAAACCCGTCGCGCAGGCGCTGCTCCATGCCGTATTCCTTGTGATAGCCGTAGCCGCCCATCACTTGGAGGCCCATGGCAGTGACTTCGCGCACGATCTCATTGGCAAAGCACTTTGCCACAGAGCTTTCATAGACGGTCGGCAACCCGTCATCCTGATGCGCGGCATTAGCCGCAGCCCGATGGATCAGCAGCCGGGCCGCTTCGACTTTCATCGCCATTTCAGCGATCTTCAATTGCACCGCCTGAAAGTCGATGATCGGCTTGCCGAACGCTTCACGCTCTTGAACATAGGTCGTGGCCGCTTCCAGCGCGGCGGAGGCAACGCCAAGGCTTTGTGTGGCATTGCCGCAGCGCTCTAACCCGAACGCACTCATAAGTTTAGCAAAGCCGCCAGCGCCGATAATCACATTTTCGCCGGGCACCTGGACATTGTCGATCGCGTAGTCAGCGGTCGGGATACCGCGAAAGCCGAGCAATTCCTCGCGCTTGCCAAAGCTGATCCCGGTCATCTCTTTTTCAAGCAGGATTGCGCCGATGCCTTTTGCTCCGGGCGCATCAGAAAACCGGCAATAGGTTACGTAATAGTCGGAATGCCCGCCGCCGCTGGTCCAGCGTTTATAGCCATTGACGAGATAGCCATTCCCGCTGGCGACCGCTTTGGTCTTGAGATCAGTGAGCGCTGTGCCTGCATCCGGTTCGGACATGGAGACGGCAACGATCTTTTCCCCTTTGATCACCTGCGGCAAGATCCGCGCTTTCATCTCGTCAGAGCCAAACCGCTCGATCGTGCGGACCGGACCGACCAATGCTTCGAACACCGGGAAGGCGACTGCGTTCGAGATCTTCGCAAATTCCTCAAGCACCAGCAGCGCTTCGAGATGGCCAAGGCCAAGCCCGCCATATTCCTCCGGCAGATTTATTCCGAGAAACCCCATCTCGCCATAGGTCCGCAGCATGTCAGGCGGGACCGGAAAGTCCTTGTCTTCCATTTCGCGGGCAAGCTCGGGCAATTCGGCCTGAGCAAATTTGCGGGCGGTTTCCTGCAACTCGCGCTGCTCGTCATTGAGTTGAAAATCCATGGTTCCTCTTAAAGTCCCCTCTTGCCAGATCGTCCCCTAGCGCATTTGTGAGGGCGACGCGCGCAGCGCATCGGCATAGGAACAGCGCAACACAGATCGGGAGAGACACGTCATGACCAAGCTGCATTCCAGCCTCGGGCCCAATCCACGCCTTGTCCGGATGTTCATGGTCGAAAAAGGCCTTGCTGAAGGTCAGGATTTTGAACGGGTGCATTACGATATCATCACCGGGGAAAACCGGCAGAGCGCTGATTACATAGAGAAAAATCCGCTCGGCACGATCCCCATGCTGGAGCTTGATGACGGCACTTGTCTTACCGAAAGCTGGCCGATCTGCGAATTCATCGAAGAAGAGCATCCCAGCCCTAATCTGTTTGGCGAAACACCGACCGAACGCGCACACGTACGCAAATGGGCACGGCTGTTCGATCAGGAAGTGGTGGTGCCGATGACGATGGGCTTTCGCGCCACCGGCGGTCGCCCGATGTTCGAGCCGCGCATGGCAGTGGTCTCAGCAGAAGCGGGCGCAGAGCTGGCAGCGATGTCAGATGAAAAATGGCGCTATTTCGATGAAGCGCTTGGAAGCAAAAATCACTTCGCGCTGGATCGCTTCACTTTTGCCGATCTGATCGTGTTCTGCTTTGCCAATTTCGGGTTCACGGTCGGCTGGAAGCTGCCTGACGGGACTGACAACCTTGCTCGGTTCGTTGAAACGCATAACACTAGGGCCAGCGCAAGCATCTGGCAGCAGTCCGAATAGTGCCAGACCTTAGCGGAAAAGTTGCCATCGTCACTGGCTGCGCGAGCGGCATCGGCGCCGCCACGGTGCGCCGGCTGAGAGCGGACGGCGCGCTGGTACTCGGGACCGATATCGATGCGCCTGGCGGTCAGGCCTTGTGCGATGAAGCGGGCGCAGAGTTTGCGCCGCAGGATGTCTCAAACCTTGAGCTGTGGCCTGTCATCATCGCGCAAGCGAGCGAGAAGTGGGGTCGGCTCGATATTCTGGTCAACAATGCTGGGATAGTGTCTTCGCTTTCGATCGAAGATGTCACGGACGAGGCGTGGGCGCGGATTTACGCGATCAACGTAACCGGCACGATGGCCGGATGCCGCGCTGCAATCCGGGCGATGAAGGCCAATCCCGGCGGATCATCAGGCTCGATTGTGAATATCGCTTCGACCTCGGCGATGGGCGCTTTGCCCGGCGATCCCGCCTATTGCTCAAGCAAAGGTGCTGTGCGGGTGCTGACAAAGAGCATCGCCACGCATTGCGCTAAAAAAGGCTACAACATTCGCTGCAACACAGTAATCCCCGGCGCGACTGAGACTGGCATCCTCGATGCAGCAGAAAGCGTGACGCCAGGGCTGAAAGCGGCAGTCGCGGCGACCTCGCCGTTGAACCGCCTTGCTGATCCAGCTGAAACCGCCGCGGCCATCGCCTTTCTTGCTTCAGACGAATGTCCATACATGACCGGCGCAGAAATGTTGGTTGATGGGGCGATGATGGCGATCCATCCCGGGTTTTAGGCCGGTGTTTGCGCCATCCGGTCAAGATACCCGGTGCGGCTCATCTGAGCAGCGGTCCAAGCGAAGATGACCAACGTCAAAATCCCGGCGCCAAGGCATACGCCGAACACCGCATAAGTCAGCGCCGCCTCGCCATATGTCACCGCGAGCCCATCGCTCACCCAGCCGATCAGCGGCACGCCAAAGGCCTGCCCGATAAGGTTGTTGAAGAAGAGCGCAATCGCGACGGCAAAGCCACGCTGACCGGGTTCGACGCTGGACTGGATGCCTGACAGGATTCCCGCCTGGCTCATAACAAAAATGCCGTAAGCCAGCGCGAACCAGCTGAGGAACGGCCAAAAGCTTGTGGCCGTGAGGCTGATCGCAAGCGGCGCGAGGCACCCGAAGCTAACGAGCCCAGGCACCCAGGCGCGCCAGCGTTCGTCCCGCTTGGCCAGCCAACCGGTGACAATCCCGCCAAGGATCGGGCCTGGAATGCCGCCGATCAGGAAGGCGAGGCCCAGATAGAGGCCGACATCGCCCGGCCCCATGCCAAAGCCGCGCATCATCACTGGAGCCATCCACACTGCCAGCGCATAGCCGATCATAATCTGGACCGCCCAGCCGATGGCAAGGCCCAGGAACACCCGGTTGCCCAACAATGCGCGAGCGGTCTCACCGACGCTTTGCTGCTCAATCCGCGCGCCTTTGGGAGCAAAGCGCCCGCGCACTGGCTCGCGCACAGTGAGATAGACAATGGCCCCGATCAAAACACCGGGAAGGCCCATCAGCACAAACGCCCAGCGCCAGCCGAACGCTTCGGACAAAAGCCCGCCGGCCATCAGGCCGGTTACCGTGCCAAGGGTGGCTCCGATGCTCAGAAAACCCATCGCCTTGGCGAGCTCCTCGCGGCGAAAGAGGTCTGCAACCAGGCTTTGCGAGGCGGGGCCCGAACACCCCTCGCCCACGCCCACACCCGTGCGCGCAAGAAAAAGCGTCCAAAAGCCCGTCGCCGCGCCGCAAACGGCTGTCATCACGCTCCAGAAAGTAATCGCGCCCGCAACGATATTCTTGCGCACGGACCGGTCTGCTAGCCGCGCTGCAGGAAAGCCCGCGATCACATAGGTGAGCGCAAAGGCGAGCCCGCCCAGCAACCCGACCTCGAAATCATTCAGCGCGAACTCGGCCTTGATGTCTTCGATCAGGATCGAGAAGACGAGCCGGTCGGCAATGCTGAACAGGCTGACTACAGTCAGCAGGCCGAGCACATACCAGCGGGAAGACCCCTCAGACCTTGTCTCAGGCTGAGTGCCGGATGGGGGATCAGTGATGGGGGCGCGCGTCGAGGCCATTATCGACCGGTATCGTCAGACCGTTGAGAAATCTCGCTTCATCCGAAGCCAGAAACAGCACGCAACCTGCAACGTCGCGTGGATCGCCTAGCGCATCGCTCGGCAGCGGTCCTGCTGGTATATCCATCAGCTCTTCGCCTGCCCGGCCCGAGATATCGCGCACCATCGGGGTTTCGATCCCGCCCGGCGCAAGCGCATTGCAGCGAATGCCATAACCTTCGTCTTGGCAATGCAACGCAATCGAACGCGTCATCGCGCTGATTGCCCCTTTTGCGGCGGTGTAAGCGGGGATCATCGGATAGCCCATCAGCGCCGCTGTCGACGCCATGTTGATGATTGAGGAACCCCCTCCGCCGTGCTCCTTATGGCGATGTTTCATCAGCGGTAGCGCGTATTTGCAGCCGAGAAACGTCCCCATCACATGAATATCGAGATGCAGCCGGAAATGATCCGAGGGGCAATCTTCGATGTTCTCGAAAATCACGTTGCCGGCATTGTTGACGAGGATGTCGAGCCCGCCATGGCGCTCTTGGACGGCGCGCATGACTTCAATCCACTGTGTTTCATCGGTAACATCAAGCGCGAGCGCGTTGCCGCCGATTTGATCGGCCACATGATGCGCCAGCTCGGCATCGCGATCGGTTACGATCACTCTCGCCCCTTCGCGCGCAAGGGTCTCGCAATCGGCTTTGCCAAGGCCCATTGCACCGCCCGTCACCAGGGCGACCTTGCCCTCTACCCGTCCTGCCACACACACTCTCCCAAACCTTATCGTTTGCGCGCCAGCCTATGCCGGTTCGTCGCTCGCGCCACTGTTTAAAGCGCTGAGAAAGCCGGCCATGCAGACGCGTTGCAAGCCTAGGGAAAGGGCCGCGCAGAAACCGCAAGCGCCCACCAAACTCAGCGCAAACCTGTCCCATGACGCTACGGAAAGCACATTATTGTGAGCACTTGTGACGAAAATGCCGCACTTTTCCGACCTGCCTAGCGCTTTTGCTAGATGAGCCGGGAATCCCTCCACCATACACATCGAGACATACCGAAAGGCGCAGTCAATGCGTCTCGGGGTGGGGAAATGAGCGGCCAAATCGCTGCTGCTCGCAAGGGAGAGAAAAATGATCACACCGAACACCCGTAATGCCTCCGGCGTTGCTGCTTTGCGTCTGCGTCGGCAGTTGCTCGGCAGCGCTGCGGCGAGCGTTCTGGCGCTGTCACCTCAGGCTGCGTTCGCGCAGGATGCTGAAGCAGAAGAAGAGGTGCAGAACGAGTTCGGCGATCAGGTTATTGTGGTGCAGGCTCGCCGTCAGAACGAAAGCCTTCAGGAAGTTCCAGTCACCGTGACTGCAATTGGCGGGGAAGTGCTCGAAAAATATGGCGTTGACCAAGTCGCTGACGTGGTCAGCCGCGTGCCGACGCTGAATGTGCAGGTCGGCGGCTCGGGTTCAGGTGGGCAGCTCAGCTTGCGCGGCGTGGGCTCTTCGAACATTTCAGCGGCGTTTGACAGCGCGGTCGCGTTCGATTTTGACGGCGTCCAGGTCTCGACCATGCGGCTTGTGCAAGCCGGGTTCTTCGACACGCAGCAGATCGACGTTCTAAAAGGCCCGCAATCGCTGTTCTTTGGTAAGTCAGCCTCTGCTGGCGTGTTTGCGATCCGCTCAGCGGATCCAACCGACACGTGGGAAGGCAATCTGCGCGGCTCGTATGAGTTCGAAGAAGCAGGCTACACAATCGGGGGCTATGTCTCAGGCCCGATCACAGAAACGCTCGGCATTCGCCTCGCCGCGCAATACAACGACATCGACGAATTTGTCGAAATGGAGCCGGGCACGCCGACCGCCAATGGCCGGTTCCGCGGGCAAAGCAACTTTATCGCGCGCGCCACGCTCGACTGGGAGCCAAGCGACCGCTTCGATGCTAACCTCAAGGTGCAGTATGTCCGCAATGAAGGCGACGGCGCGATCCAGCAGACCGATCAGGATTGCGGCGCGAATGGCGTAGCTGATCCGATCTTCCTGCTACAAGGGGTCGCCGCCATCCCCGCGGGTTATAGCTGCGATGCCTTTGACGGGCTATATTATCTGCCCGATTCCGCGCCATCGCTGGCAGGCGGTGTTCCAACTCCTTCTGAAGCAGCGGGCCGGAATGGTGTGCCATTTGCCGAAACAGATGTGTGGTTCAGCCGCTTGCTGATGGATTTTGAAGTCGCAGAAGGGCTGACACTGACGTCGACCACCGGTTATCTCAATCTCGATGCAGTCGACTTCGATTGCTATGCCTATGGCGGGGTTGGTCCGGCGTTCTCGCCGATCGGCGATGCGTTGATGGATCCCACCTTCCTTGGCCTCAACGCCCCAGCGCTCGCCGCGACCAACACGCCGGGCTCAGCGCAAGGCACCGGGTGCTCAGACCCCGTCAACCAATTGGAGCAGTTTACACAAGAATTGCGCCTTACGTCCGATTTCGATGGGCCGTTCAACTTCATGCTCGGCCTGTTCTATGAAGACCGCACCTTCGTGTTCGACACAGCTCAGCAGGCGGTCAACATCTCGCTGATCGGACCTGATCCGGTAACCGGCTTCACCTATGACTGGGACAGGCGGCAGGAAACCGACACCGAAGCGTTCTCGGCCTTCGGCTCGGTCATCATTGACCTGACTGACAAGCTCGAGCTGTCAGGCGGCATCCGCTACACCGATGAGAGCAAAACCGCGGTTATCACGGTGCCGTTCCTGCATACATTCCTGCAAGGGCCAGGATTTGTTGAGCCCGGGTTTAACTCAGGCAATATCGACTTTAACGATGACAATATCTCGCCTGAAGTCACGCTGCGTTATCAGGCAACCGATGACATCAATATATTCGCATCGTATAAAACGGGCTTCAAGTCAGGCGGGATCGACAACTCAGCCCTTCCTTCCGCCAGTTTGAGCGCGGCTGCCTTGTCAGGTGACTTCTCGCCAATCATCTTCGATTCTGAAACGACAGAAGGCGGCGAAATCGGCTTTAAATCGCAATGGGCCGATCGCACCTTCACTCTCAATGCCACCGCCTATTATTACGTCTTTACCGATTTGCAGGTGCAGAACTTTGACGCGGTCGCGATCCAGTTCATCACCCTCAACGCAGGTGAACTGACGTCGCAAGGGGTCGATGTCGAGTGGAGTTGGCGGACACCGGCAGATGGCCTGCAGCTGTCCGGCAATATCGCTTATCTTGATGCCTCGTTCTCGGACAGCTTCGTGACAAGTTCCGGGACTGATCTTGATGGTCGGGATTCAGCGCGTGCTCCGCGCTGGTCAGGCAATTTTGCCGCTGACTATTTCACCCCGATCGGCGACAGTCTTGAATTTGGCCTGAGTGGTAATGTGATTTTTTCCGATGATTACATTACCAACGAAGACACACTCGATGATTTCGTTCAGGACAGCTACGTGACTTTCGATGCGACCATCTCGCTGGGGGATATCGACGGAGCCTGGAAGTTCTCAGTCATCGGGGTCAATCTGACGGACGAGATTTGGGTCAACACCTCTGCGCCGCGCCCATTCCTCTCACCGGGCGGTGCGGCAGGATTTGGTCTTCCGCTGGGCGATGACCGCCTGTTCACGCAGAACCGCGGCCGTCAAGTCTACGCTGAAGTCTCGTTCAGCTTCTGATCGCAAGCATGCTTATCGTCACCAGCGGGCGGGCCGGAAGGTCCGCTCGTTTGGTTTTACCGGTGCGCTCAAGCTGTCAGAACGCGTTCAAGCCGCACCCAACAAAAACGCCTATTGCCGGGTCTATCTCCTCCACCGCATTCTATCTGAAAATCGGAGAGCCTTATGTCGCGTGAAGAACTAGTCACCATGACCCGTAGTCTCGCTTCTTATGGTGAAGCCGACACGATGGAGCTCGCTGATGAAGTCGTGAGCGTTCCGGCCCGCGCGTACACAGACCCGGACGTGTTTGAGCTGGAGAAGACCAACATCTTTCGCCGGCTTCCGCTGATGGTGGCGCCGTCATGCGAATTGCCTGAGCCGCGCTGCTATAAGGCGATGGATATTTGCGGGGTGCCGCTGCTGCTTTCCCGGCAAAAGGACGGCAGCATGGCTGCGTTCCTCAATATGTGCACCCATCGCGGCAATCCGATTGCCAGCGGGTCGGGCAAGGCGGGGCGTTTTACCTGCGGTTATCACGGCTGGACGTTTAAATCGGATGGCGCGCTGATCGGGATTGCCGACCAGCAGGACTTTGGCGAGATCGACAAGGCTAGTCTGTGCTTGCGGCGTTTCCCGGTTCATGAAAGCGCGGGTCTGATCTGGGTCACGCTCGATCCCAACTCACCGCTTGAGATCGCGGATTATCTGCAAGGCTATGACGAGCTGCTTGAAGCGTTCGGGTTCAAAGACTGGACCTTGTTCAGCCAGCGGACGTTGACGGGTCCCAACTGGAAGACCGCGTTTGACGGCTATCTCGATTTCTATCACTTGCCCGTGCTGCATCGAAACACGTTCGGCGCCGACTTCTTCAACCGCGCGAACTACTTCGAATGGGGTCCGCATATCCGGCTTTCCAACCCGTCCAAGTTTGCGCACAAGATCGGCACAGACGAGCAGCTTGATGTAACGCAAATGAAGGATCACGAGATCCCTGACGATGCTTTGCTGCAAGGGGTCTGGACGATCTTCCCGCACATCTCGATTGCGAGCTTTTATGGCGGCGGACAGCGCGGCGCGATGATCAGCCAGCTGTTTCCCGGCGACAGTGTCGGCGAAAGCACCACAACACAGTTCTATGTGATGGAAAACCAGCCTGAGACCGAAGCCGATATCAAATCCGCCCACGAGCAATTCGATTTCCTCGAAATCGTCGTGCGCGATGAAGATTATCTAACCGGCAAACGGCAACACGAAGCGCTTCAATCCGGGCTGCTTGAAGAGGTATTGTTCGGGCGCAATGAGCGCGGCGGACAAGTGTTTCATCAATGGGTCGACAAGCTCACGCATGCCTCAGACGACGAATTGTGCGAGCTGTTTCAACGCGAGCAGCGCGAAGCGGCTGAGTAAGCGCTGACTTTGTTAGCAAACCGACTGATTCGGCAAATTTTGAACGGGGCCCATAAGACTTAAAGTGGGGGTGAAAGCGGGCTGGGGGTTTGCTGCATGAATGCGAGCAAAGCAGGCACCAGGCTTCCCTTCCCGGATACATTCATGCAATTTCGACGAATGAGAATTTCGAACGGTTTGATCGCCTTATCCGCTGTGTTGTGTCTTGGCGCAGCTTCAGCTGAGAACGACTATGCTGCAGCTGCGCGCGATCTCGACGCAACGATAGCGAAGCAATATGCTTATCTTGAGAAGCTGCCTGATGGGCAGCTGCCGGATTCGGACCTGCTCACTTCGGAACGAGAAGCGGTCAATGACGGCCTTACGCTCCTCGCTTATGCCGAAAAACGCATTACTTCTCTGGCGGACCATCATGCCATCACCGGAAGCTCGTTCAGTAATAGCTGGGCTGTTGTTCCGACCTACGCAGACTTGTGGATCGTCAATCGAGATGGCCGGTTCATCGTCGATGCAGTTCGGGAGAGTAGCCCTGCGGCAAATGCCGGGATAAGCGTCGGCGACGCGATCGTTGCGATCGAGGGAACGCCGACCAGACAGGCGGTAGCGGAATTCTGGGAAGCACTTGGCCTTTCTGCAACACCCACTCGGGAAGAATACGCCGCCCGGGTTCTTGTCGCGGGGCGGCGCGATCGAGCCCGGAAAATCACTGTCCAAAACCGTTCCGGTAGAGTTCGCGAGTTAGTCCTTAATTCGATGTATGACGAAGAACAGGAAGCGCGCCCGCCGATAAGTATATGCGATCTTGAGCGTTTCACGGTCGTCCGCTTCAACAACAGTCTCGGTGAATTTGCGTCTATCGAAGCGTTCGACCAGGCCATGAAAACCATTCCGAAAGATCATGCGCTGGTTCTCGATCTGCGCGATACGCCCTCTGGCGGTAATACGACTGTCGCGAGAGCTGTCATGGGCTGGTTCGTTACCGAAGGAGAAGCGTATCAAGTGCACAACCGGCCAGCCGAAGAGCGCGAGACCGGCGTTCCGCGTCAGTGGATCGAGCAGGTTCTGCCTCGTGAGGGCAAGTATCGGTCGAGCCTTCCGACAATCCTTGTAGGACGTTGGACGGGCAGCATGGGAGAGGGGATAGCTGTGGGCTTCGATGCTCTGGGAGCCGAAGTGCTAGGGACCAGGATGGCCGGACTAAAGGGGTCGATCGAAGATCTGCGCGTCGGTGACACCAACTTATCAGTAAAACTTCCTACCGAACGGCTGCTGACGGTTGCCGGACTTCCTCGCGAGGAATTCGTTCCTCGCGATCCGCCAAGTGATATTCTGGTGCCGGGATCATGCTGACTTTGCCATGATGCCCGTAAATGGGTCGCGAATAGACCAACCGGTTTTGTTCTTCGCTTCAGAGATTCAATTCGCTCATAGCGAAGCGACCCTTACCCAAAGGCTGGCCGGAAGTTGCTTTCGCCCCAATCCTGACGCTTAGTCCACTCGCCTAAGGTCTCAAGCTTGCCGTCAAGCTCGGGAAAGCGCTCATAGACGTGGTCCATATCGACTTCGAACGGTCGGGTTGGCGCTTCGTTGTTATACTCGTAGAACGCCTGTATGCCTTTTGCGAAGTCCTCGCGCATTTCCTCCGGCATCGAATCTCCGGCAGCCTCGACAAGATAGCGGCCGAACTCTTCCGGCGTACACGGATCATACGTAATCTGCTTGTCGAGCGCTTCGGTTAGATATTGCGTAACCTGCTTGCCGACGAGCCGCTCCGGGCCTCCAATGTTAAGCCAGGCGCCTTCCATGTCAGGCCGCTCAAGACTGGCGAGCATAAACCGCGCGACATCGTCCAAGCTGATCCAATTGGCCTCGAGTTTGGGGTTATGCGGATAGACATATCGGTCTTCATCAACGATGAAAGGGCGCGCCCAATTGGTCAGCAGGTTGTCCATAAAGAGCACGCTGCCAAACACCGTGCCTGGGCAACCCGAGCGCCACAGGGCATTGATCCCCTTGGTATTCTCTCCATAGGTGAAAGGATCGCCTGGCTTGTCCGGGATCCAGCTCGACGTGTTCCAGACGAGCCGTTTCACACCAAATTCCGCAGCCACTTTGCCAAGATCGCCGATCAGCACAGCGCGGTCCGCCCGCGCTTGCAGAGGATGCGTATAAAAGATGTAGTCAGAGCCTTCGAGCGCATCCCTAAACGTCGCGGGATCATACAGGTCCATTGCACGCACTTCGACGCGCTCGATCCCCTCGATCTTAGCCCCGCCAAAAGGATCTTCCTGACGCGAGATCGCCCGAACATCATAGCCCGCTTTCAAAGCCTGCCGGACCTGCGCCATGCCTTGCCGCCCACTTGCGCCGATAACCGTAATCAGAGCCATTGTTTCTCTCCCACATGTTTTGTTTGGCCCGATCCTATGCGATGGGCAAACCCGGCGCGCCGGTGTATTTTGATAGCCTCAAACAAGCGATGCCCTAGCGAAAAGGCGAGTTTGCCCGAACCGGTCTGAGCCGGAACAAGCATAGATATGAACAATCAATACTGGTGCATCGAACGACGGCCGGAGGGGAATGATTTTGCAAGCGCGTTAGCGCTGGTGGAAACCCCTTTGCCTGAGCTCGCCGAGGGTGAAATCCGTATCCGCAATGCGCTTCTTTCAATGGATGCCGGAACCCGGCTGTGGCTGACTGACAGAGAAGATGGCTATCAACCGCCGCTGCCTGTCGGCGCAGCGATGACCGGGCTGGTCGTCGGCGAAGTGATCGCCAGCCGCGCTGATGGCTTTTGCGAAGGCGATCTCGTGCGCGCCTTTGGCGTATGGGGGCAGATGAGCCAAGTCGATGCAGCGCTATCGGGAGCGATCAAACTCGACCCAGCGCTCAGCGACAGGCGGGCGTGGTTTGGACCGCTCGGCATGAATGGCTGGACTGCGCTGTGGGGCATCACCGAAACCGGCGCCGCTCAAGCAGGCGAGCGGGTTCTGGTCTCCGCTGCTGCCGGTGCGACCGGTATGCTTGCAGTCCAGATCGCCAAACTGCTGGGCTGTGAAGTCTGGGGAATTGCCGGAGGGGCTGACAAATGCCGGTTCCTTGTTGAAGACCTTGGGCTCAGAGGCGCAGTCGATTACAAGTCAGGCGACATCGCCGCGCAGCTCGATCAAGCAGGCGGGTTTGACGTTTATTTCGATAATGTCGGCGGGCCGATCCTCGATGCGGTTCTGACCCGGATGAACCATTATGGCCGGATTGCAGTGTGCGGGTTGCTGTCCGATTACTCCTCAGGCAGGCGCACCGCTCCACACGAATTCGATCAGATCCTGATGCGGCGCTTGCGGGTCGAAGGTTTCTTCTCGCCCGACTTCATGGACCAGGGAGAGCGCTTGACCGCGCAGCTCAGAGTCTGGCTCGAGGAAGGCAAGCTCATCATGCCATACGATGTGACGCACGGTCTCGAAAACACGTTGCGCGCCTACTCGAAGCTGTTTTCAGGCAGGAATATTGGCAAGGTTATCGTGGAGCTCGTAGCATGATCAAATCACAAGCGATTGTCCGGCTGGAAGATCGCGCAGCGATCAGTGATGTGCTCGCCGCCTACGCGCATGCAATTGACCGGCGCCGCTGGCATATAATGGAGCATCTGTTCCACGAGGATGCGCAGTTTCAGTTCGGCGAACTCGAAGGCGATTGGCGCAGCTTTGTCGGCCAGGCACGCGCGCTGATCGATCCATGTCTCGCAACACAGCACCAGCTTGGCCAGACGCAATTTGGGTTTGAAAGCAAAGACCTATGTCACACTGAAACCTACATGACTGCGATGCACACCATCCCGCCAGGATATCCGATGAGTGAGGTATTTCCTGATAAAGGCGTGATTTACTCAGCTGTTGTGGCCGGGCGCTATGTCGACCGATTTGAACGCCGCATGCTGGATGATGGACCCGAATGGCGGATCGCGCGGCGCACTGGTCTTTATGACTGGCGTGAGTTCCGGCTTGTGGAAGGGGTCGACCTGTCGGATACGCCTGAAGGAGCCGCCGGCTTTCATGACGAACGCGATCCTTCGACTCCGGTGGTATCTCGGTTCTTAGGCTAGCGGTCACGCACGCCTGATCGCGAACACTCCGCTCATGGTGGCTATCAGCTCCTGCCCCCGTTTGATCTCTCCGCTGGTGTAAGCAGTGCGCCCGCCCAGCCGATCAATTCGCACACGCGCTACGAGCCAATCGCCAAGCCTGGCAGCCGCGCAATAGTTTACAGTCAACGTGATGGTTGAAGGGGTGAGTTGCGGTCGTTCGCTGTCGTAGACGGCATGGCTTAAAGCGACATCGGCGAAGGTCGAGATAACACCGCCATGCGCCGTGTCTGAGTAATTGATGTGATGCGAGCCGATTTTCAAAGCGACCGGGCGCGGGCCATCGCCATGCGGGCCAAGAAAGTATGGCCCGCCATGATCAAGAAACCCTGGCGAGAACTGCGCGGGTTCAAAACCGATTGGCGCGGCATTATCACTCATGTCTTCACTCTAGTCGCTCAGCGCTGCACTTGCGCTATGAATTGTGTCAATGGTCCGATCGGCGGGCTGCATTAGGTTCTGCGATCTTGGGATAGGACACAACGCACATGGCCAGCACCGCCACACCAGCGCTAGACACAAGCCTGCCGAATTCGTTTTGTGAGATCGTGCGCGAGCATGCGACAGCGCGAGCGGATGTTCCCGCGTTTACCTATGGTGATGAAGTCATCACCTTTGCGGACCTCGAAGCGGGCAGCAACCGAGTGGCAAATGCACTGGCCGCCTTAGGCGTCGCAAAAGGCGAGCGGGTCTCCTTCATTGGCAAAAACCATCCGCTCTATTTCGAAGCGCTGCTTGGCGCAGCCAAGCTTGGCGCAGTGATGACGCCGGTCAATTGGCGACTGGCCGCGCCGGAAGTCGCCTATATCCTCGACAATGCAGGCTCTCGCTTGATTTTCGCGGGCGAGGGTTTTTCCGAAATCCTTGCAAAAGTGCGTCCACAAACACCAGCGGTCGAGCATATCATCGGGATCGATGCACCCGATTATTCCGGCACCGATTACAGGATCTGGCGCGATGGGTTTTCAGCTGACCCGCTGCCGCTGAGCCTGAGCCTCGAAGACGACGCGCTGCAGCTTTACACATCCGGCACAACCGGTCGGCCCAAAGGCGCGGTGATGACCCATGGCTCGATCCTTTCAAGCCGCGATGCTGCCGGACAGGAAGGCGAGATGCGCCCTTGGCAAGAGCCAGTCGAAGGCGATGTCACATTGCTGGCGATGCCCTGCTTCCATATCAGCGGTACCGGCACCGGTATCACTACGATGGTCGCGGGCACCAATTCGATCGTGCTGCCAGAGTATGATCCCACTAAGGCGCTCGACCTGATCCAGAATTACAACATCTCGAAGATCTTTCTCGTCCCTGCTGCAATCCAGATCCTGCTTAATCATCCACGAGTGCGCGAAGTTGATTTTTCGCGTCTCAAATACGTCACCTATGGCGCTTCGCCGATCCCGCTTGAGCTGATGCGCGAAGCGATGGATGTGCTGGGATGCGGATTTGTGCAGATGTATGGGATGACTGAGACCAGCGGCACGATTGTCGCGCTCGATCCGGAAGATCATGTGCCTGAAGGTTCGCCTAAAATGCGCAGCGTGGGAACGCCGCTACCCGGGGTTGAGATCAAGATTATCGATCCGGACGGGACCGAAGTGCCCGCCGGCACAGTCGGCGAAATCGCCACGCGCTCATCCAAGAATATGAGCCGGTATTGGAATAATGAAGGAGCAACAGCCGAGACGATCGATGCCGATGGCTGGCTGCGAACCGGCGATGCCGGTTATCTCGACGAAGACGGATATCTGTACATTCATGACCGCGTCAAAGACATGATCATCTCTGGCGGAGAAAACGTCTATCCGGCGGAAGTAGAAAACGCGCTCTACGCTCACCCCAAGATTGCCGATGTCGCGGTGATCGGCGTCCCGCACGAAAAGTGGGGCGAAGCAGTCAAAGCATGCGTCGTGGTCAAACACGGCGAAGAGCTTGATGAAGCGGATATCATCGCTCATGCGCGCGAGCATATCGCTGGCTATAAATGTCCTAAGTCGGTCGATTTTATTGAAGCGTTGCCGCGCAATCCTTCAGGCAAGATCCTGCGCCGCGAATTGCGCGAGCCATACTGGGCCGGAAAAACCCGCGCGATCAATTGAACCCCTCAGCGTAGCATACCATGCGCGCTGGCGGGTGGATGCAAGGCTCCTTCGGGAAGTGGCTCAAGGTCAAGCACGAGGCGAACCCGGCACAAGGCATCAAACAGGCTGACTGCAACGGAAAACGCAACGAACCCCGGTTCACCCAGCGTGTCCTTCACAGCAGCAGCTTCGCTATCGGTAATCGCGGTATGCTCAAACGGGATACGCTCGGCATAAGCCAGACAAACGCGCTCGCCTGCGTCAAACAGATCGCTGGTGCGCCAGTCGGCGAGTGCGGCTCGCTTGGCGTCGCTCAACCCACTTGTTTCATGCCGCACCACCAATTCCGCATCGCATTGATGCACTTTAGCGATGGTCAGCCGCAGCATCTCAAGCAGCGCCGGATCGAGTAATCGCTCATCCCACAACGCCCCATAAAACTGCTTGAACTGAGCAAGAAGCGCCGGGCCATGCCCGAGATATCCTTCGAGCGGGCTTGCTGCTTTCGGTGCACTTTCAAGCCAGCTCACGAGACCGGCTCGACCGGTTTTCCAGCCGCTGGTGTCGGAAGAACAGTCCGGTCCATCTGTTCGGGCTCAAGCCCCATCGTGATGAGAGCTTTAGCCATCGCCAGAAAAAGCGTGAGCCCGAGACCCAGTTCAGCGATTTGAGCGGGGCTCAAGTGCCGCTTGAGCGCGGCCTGTGCATCGCCCGTCAACAAGGCCGGATCATAGATCAGAGCATCTGTGAATTTGAGCACCGCCTTTTCCGCATCGCTCAAGGTTTCAGAGGTCTCATACCCTTCGGTAATTTCGTCAACCACGGCTTCGTCGAGCCCCTGAGAAAGCGCCTTGTCAAACCGGACATTGCGACAAAACCCGCACTCAGTAACGCGTGCATTGCGCATTCTCGCCACTTCCTTAAGCCGCGCGGACAGCACATCGCTGTCCCAGAAAGCTGCATACAGTTTGGAGAAATGCTCAGCGAGGACGGGCTGATGCGCGAGGACCGATCCGAGATGCGGCGGCTCGCCGGGTATGCCGGAGGAAACACGGGGGCTCGTCGACATAGCTTTCTCCTTCAGAATGCTGATACGACAATCCTCGCAACTCATGGCCTCGCGTTTTTCGTAGGGGGCCGTAGCGTCACAGACGTGGCACACTGCGCTTAGCCATAGCAGGGAGAGAACAATGGCAGGTGCAGCGCAGCAAACGATCGAGCAATTCTGGCAAATCCAAGACGATGGAGACTACACGCGGCTCGCACCGCTATTTGCAGAAGACGCCTTGTTCGAAGATCCTGTGTACGGGACGTTTAACGGACGCGACGCGATCCTCGGTTTCATGACCAAAATGGTCGAGGAAATGGGCTCGCGCAAAATCCACTTCACAGTCGATGAAATCTGCGGTGATGATCATGCGGTATGGGCGCGCTGGACCATGCATTCACCTGACGGCGCAAGCGGCGGGGTCGGCATCTATAAAGTCGCAAATGGCAAAATCACTTATTACCGCGATTACATGGACCCTCCGCCTGCCAGCGAATAAGAGCGGCAAAACTCGACCGTCACACGTTCACGCGAGCCGCCGTACGCCCTGCGATGTATCCAAACGTTAAAGCAGGTCCTAGCGTGCCACCTGCTCCGGCATAAATCCCGCCGGTCGGGCACGCGATCGCATTACCAGCGCCATAAAGACCAGGGATCGGCTCGCCTGCATGATCGAGGATGCGCGCCTTTGCATCAGTGCGCGGGCCGCCATTGGTGCCTAGCATGCCCAGATGCACTTCGACCGCATAGAACGGCGCTTGCTCGATCGGTCCAAGCGTCACGGCAGGACCTTCCCGCGTGCGGTCGCCATAGAAATGGTCATACGCGCTGGTCCCGCGCTCGAAATCGGGATCCTGTCCTGCGCGGGCATGCACATTGAAGCGGACAATCGTGTGTTCAAGCGCAGCCGGATCAAGCCCAATCGCTTTAGCAAGCGCAGCAAGGTCTTCCCCTTGCGCAATATGCTCAGGGATGGGCTGACCCGGCATCCTAGGGCCAAGCGGATAGCGTTCGGCAAACTGCGCATCGAACACCAGCCAAGCGGGCTGATTGGGGTAAGAATAGGTCTGGGGATCAAACTGATGGAAGGCCCCGGCAAGCGCAGAGTAATTCGCCGCTTCATTGCAAAAGCGCCGCGCTGCCGCATTGACCATGATCGAATGCGGCACGGTACGCTCGATCAGCATGGGCACGGCGCGCTTTTCGCCAGCCGCCCACGGCGCTTCGGGCATCGCTAGCGTCGGCGACCACCACGCGCTGGTCATATTGCCAAGCTTCGCGCCAGCCTCCATCGCGAGCTTCAGGCCATCGCCGTTCGCAGTTGGCGGCGACGCGGGCGCTGGCGCAGGCCCGCGCAAGAAGGTCTGGCGAAGCTCTTCGTCCCATTCAAACCCGCCCGTGGTGATGATCACTCCGCTACGGCTCATCAGGGTTAGGGTTTCGCCGCCTGTCTCAGCCTCGATCCCGACAATCCGTTGGCCGTCTTTAATGAGGCGCTTGGTCTCCAACCCAAGTTGCGGTTCAATCCCGCGCTCAAGGCAGGCCTTAAGCAGACGGGCTACCATCGCTTGGCCAAATCCGCGCTCATTCGATGCCATACGGCGCTGCATTTCTGAAGGGTCGACCACACCGCTGCCTCCGCCAAGCGGCGTCTCGCGCAGCATCATCGGCTTTGGCTCTTCGATCGCGTAGATGCGCTGTGCCCAGTCGCCGAGTTCATCAAGCGAAAACAGGTCATGATCAAGCGCCCGGCCGCCTTCAGGCTTGGCCCCGGGACGGTCCAGGTAATAGTCAGGATACCCTTCCAGCAGCGCCACTTTGAGCGCGCCTGTATGTTCAAGGAAGGCCAGCGCTTCAGGACCAATATCGACAAACGCTTCAAGCGTTTCATCGACCAGATCGCCGTGATCGAGGGCCCGGAAGTAGGCAAGCGCTTCATCGCGGCTATCGGACATCCCTGCAGCGCGCTGGCGCGGGTTGTCGGCCACCCAGATCACTCCGCCTGAGATTGCGCCTGTGCCGCCGATGCGGTCAAACCGCTCGACTAAGGCTACGCTCGCGCCGGCTTCGTGAGCGGCGAGCGCGGCGGTCATTCCCGCTGGGCCGCAACCAAGGATGATGAGATCGATGTCGCTCATGCCTATGATAATCCAGCATGCAAGCTCAGCGGCAATTGCTCATTTTGGCAAGGTGCATGAGCATTCCACGCACGCTAATGCGATGCTCCAAGGGAGACCGGAATGAGACTTGAAGGAAAAGTGGCCGCGATCAC
>JBCCJD010000037.1:0-31088 GCA_039027955.1 Pseudomonadota bacterium | reverse complement strand
TCATCAAACACCGTCAACCCAAGCAGGAACACGATGGTCGGAGCAAGATATTGGATGAAGCCGAGGGTTGAATAAGCCATTCGGCGCGCTGCAATAGCGAACAGAAGCAGCGGCACAGCAGTGACAAAACCGGAAAATGCGATTGCTAGGCTCAAGCCCGCTTCGCGGCCGAAGGAAGCCCCAGCAGGGCTGGCAGCATGAAAGGCAGTGATCGCTATCGCGGGAAGCAGCAGGATGAACGTTTCGATTGTCAGTCCTGGCAGCGATCCAACTGAAACCTGCTTTCGGACAATGCCATAGAGGCCAAAGCTGAGGGCAAGACTGAGGCTGATCCAGAGGCTGGTAAGGGCACCAGCGGCGAGCAGACAGACTGCACTGGCGGCGATCGCGACAGCAAGCCATTGCAACTTCGAAAGCCGTTCTCCGAGCAGCACTGTGCCAAGTAACACGTTGAGCAACGGATTGAGGTAGTAACCAAGACTTGCGGCGTAGACCTCACCCTTCGTTATCGCCCAGATGTAAACCAGCCAATTGCCTGCAATCAGGGTAGCGCTGACCAGCAGTGCGAGCATGGCTTGCTGGCTTCTTAGAGCTTCCCAAAGCGCTCTGAATTGGCCCCGCACCGCTACGATCGCCAGACAGAACGGCAAGGTCCAGATAACCCTCCACCCCACGAACTCAAACGCTGGAACTTCCGTGACCAGCATTAGATAAAGGGGAAGAAAACCCCAGATCAGATAGGCTCCAAAAGCCGCTGCCAGGCCCGAAGGTGGATTGGTTGTACCATTGATCTCAGAGCCTGCTGGAGACGCATTTGGAGAAGCAGGGCTGACCACATCGGGGACGTAGGCAGAAGCGAGCATTGGCGCAAGGATGGGGGTAGCCCGTGTGACGTGCGTAGGACGTTTTGAAGTCGAGATAAGCTGAATGCCGGCTGTCATGCCGGATTGCAGCACGTTCAGTTTCCATCCTCTATACATGAACAAGATGATCGAGCGGATGGCGTTTATATTTCCCTGCCGCTCGCTCCTAAGACTTGGGCCAATCCCACCAACGGCCCGGGCGTGGCTACTTTAAGCTGCGGAAAGCGCTCTCATGCTCATTTGGGTATGGGGGCGTTTTCATTTCTCGATGATGCACATGATCCGGGCATGACAGATGGTGAGGCTTGTTGCCAATGGTCTTGCAAATGGACCCAATGACAGCGCATGCAAATTTAAGTCTCAAAGCCTAAAATGAATTTATGATCCCATCTATAAACCGCTTGATTTGCCTTGGCTTGGTTGCTTGTTGGCTCGCTGGATGCTCTGCTGACCAGCCTGCTTCCGACGGCCCAGTGCAAAACTCGGTTGGCGATCCGATCATTGCCCAAGCGCTTAATGATCCTCTCATGAGCGGTCCGGATCTGGCATGGATTAATGAAGCCAACGCGGCGCTTACCCGCCAAACAAGCCAACGTTTACCCCAGTTCAGTGCTGATCCAGAGAAGGCTCGCCTGGCCCGTGCGACGGCGCGGTTCGAACTGCTCGAAGGCGGCCCCATCCGCGAGTTGCCCTCAGCGATACAGAGATCAACTACAGCATCGATAGCGAATTTCGGCAGCGCCTCTGCGATCCTTAACGAAGCCGGTGGTCCTCAACAATGCGCCCAGAAAATGTCCAATGGGCTGCTTTGGGCAGCTCGTATGCCGCTTACGGCAAGGCTTATGCCGCATGGCATGGTTCAACAGGCTGCTGGTTCGGATGAGCCTGGTTGCGAGGTGCGCATAGTCCGTTATCTGACAGTCGTCGAGGCCGAAGACGCGCTGCAATACCACTACAATCAAGCGATCAGAGCCGGCCTTGCAACCGAGTATTTCTCCGGCACACAAGCTTTGCTGCGCGCGAAAGGAGATGATGAAGCACTCATGGTCGAGGCGAGCTCTGGCCCAAATGGCTTGCAAACGATCACGCTGGTCTACTGGCGCAAGTGACTGGATATGGGAATGCCAGCCGATTACTCTTTCAAACCGATGCCGATATTGGCGCGCGGTTGGTCCATCTCAGTGCTGGCAACTGGATAAGCGCAATAGTCAGCTGCATAGAAAGCTGCTGGACGATGATTCCCAGAAAGCCCGATGCCGCCAAAAGGTGCCGCTGAAGAGGCTCCGTTAGTGGGGCGATTCCAATTGATGATTCCAGCGCGGATGTTGGCCCAAAATCGGCTGTAATCTTCAGGCGTGCCGCCAATCAGAGAAGCCGATAAGCCAAACCTTGTATTGTTGGCTTCGGCAATAGCGGCATCAAGGTCGGCCACCCGGATCACTTGAAGCACAGGACCAAATAACTCGATATCAGGTCGGTCTTCGATTGCAGTGGTATCGAGGATTGCTGGGGTGAGAAAAGGACGTTCCGGATCAAGGCGCCGCATATGCGACAACGGCTTACCGCCCGCGGTGACCAGCGCGATGAAGCTCTCTTCCAAGCGGTCCGCGGTGTCGTTATCGATTACTGGTCCCATAAACGGCTGCGGCTCGGCCAACGGATTGCCGACCAGCAGCTTTTTCGACAGGGGAACAAGCTCAGCGATGAGGTCGTCATAGACGCTCTCTTTTACGATTAGTCGCCGGGCTGCTGTGCAACGCTGACCGGCGGTGGTAAACGCGCTTTGTGCGATCAGAGCCGCTGCGTCTCCAAGCTTAGGCGTGTCAATCACGACTAGCGGATTGTTGCCCCCCATTTCTAACGCGACGATCTTGCCGGGATTGGCCGCTAGCTTGCGATTGATCGCGATCCCCGCTTGCGCAGAGCCCGTGAACAACACACCATCAACGCCAGGATGTGCGACCAAGGCTTTGCCTTCATCGGGACCGCCGATGACGAGTTGCACTACATCGGCTGGGAACTCAGCGGCGGCAAAACACTCGACCAAAGCAGCGCCCACGGCAGGAGTTTTCTCGGAAGGTTTGAACAGTACAGTGTTGCCAGCGATTAGTGCTGGAATCATGTGGCCGTTGGGTAGATGCGCCGGGAAATTATAGGGCCCAAGCACTGCCATGACGCCATGCGGCTTGTGTCGGACCGCAGCCATCCCCTGCAATGCGCTGTCGAGTTTCTTCTTGCCGGTTCGCTCAGCATAGGCGCTGATCGAGATCTCAACTTTGCCAACCACTGCGTCGACTTCAGTGCGGGCTTCCCATAGCGGCTTGCCTGTCTCACGCGCTATAAGCTCTGCAAGGCGATCAGTTCGTTTGCGTACTTCGTTGGCAAAACGCCTGACGAGTTCCACACGGTTCGTGTTCGGCATCGCAGCCCAAGCTGGCCAAGCACGCCGAGCTCTACTTACTGCTTGACCAACATCGCTGTGCTCGCCGCGCCACAGCACCTCGCCTGTGGCCGGCTCAAACGAAACCAGCGTGGTTTCTTCCGCTGTTTCAGTCGAAGGCCCAGTCACAATCGTGGCGTAATCGTTCAATCGTGGAAAATAAAGTGATAAACCAGCGTTACGTAACCTGTCACGGTTCAGCATGCCCTTGTGGTGCGGGCGCTCTGCCATGAGCTTCGCCCATCCGGCGCAGGCTCTGGATTTTGGTTTCCAGCGGTTGCCAGTCGTCGCGTTCGTCGATTGCTGACCAAATTGCTTCAACCTCGTCGATCAACATGGATTGAGGGCCACCCTCATTCCAAAACTCGTGCTCGCTTTCAGGGTTATCAGCCGGTTTGTAGCCTTTTATTGCCGTTTCAAGCCCGTCTTCGCGATCACCCTGCCAGTATTCCGGGCCGCCTCTCGCGTGGTAGAAGAACTTATCAGGTGGGTAACGCTGCTCCCGCATTACCTTTTCACAACCAGCGATCATTTCAGTATCGCGGGCGGTGCCTTGCGAGACGACCCCCAAGCGCCAACACCAACGCCGCGCAATTGCAGCCATGTATAAGTCGCCAAATCGCTCCAGTGCTGCGACCAGTGGCTCGCTGTCTGCCAGCAAGCGTAAGGCAACCGCCAGTTGCCCGCAATTCCAGTGGATCGCCTCTGGCTGGCGCCCGAACGCATAGAGCCCGCCATGATCGAAATAGGCCGCTGTAAACCCCGGTTCCCAGTGCGGTAGCCAGCGCCATGGGCCATAGTCGAAGCTCTCCCCGGTTATATTCATATTATCGGAGTTGAGCACCCCGTGGACAAATCCCGCGACCATGTAGCTCGCAGCCAGGTCGGCCATACGTTCGACAACTTGATGCATGAGGATAACTGCAGGTTCTTCGCGGCCCGGCGCATCTTCGGGGGGAAGCGGACCGGGAAATTGCGCAAGGCAGTATTCCACGAGCTGCGCCATATGCTCGCGTTCCTCAAGCGCGAGAAGCCGCTGAAATGTACCTATCCGAATATGTGAATGGCTGAGGCGCACCAACACTGCCGAACGGGTCGGCGAGGGCTCGTCGTCACGCCACAATTTCTCGCCCGTCTCCACAACCGAGAATGTCTTTGATGTGTTTACGCCCAGCGCTTCGAGCATTTCGGTCGCAAGGATCTCACGAACCGCACCCTTTAGTGTAAGCCTACCATCGCCTGTACGACTGTAAGGTGTCTGACCGGAACCCTTGGTGCCGAGATCAAGCAAACGCTCTGAGGCATCACGCAACTGAGCGAAAAGAAAACCTCGGCCATCGCCAATCTCGGGGTTGTAGACGCGGAACTGATGGCCGTGATATTTTAACGCGAGTGGTGTTGGAAGATTCTGAGGCAGCCCCTCGAACCGGCCGAAATGCCCGGCCCATTGTTCTTCACTGAGCTTGTCCAAGCCAACCGCTTTAGCCCAGCGATCGTTGCAGAAGCGGATGATGCCTTGCGGAAAATCGGCCGCCGTCACAGGGTCTCCCAGCCAAGACGCTAGCGCATCGATGGCTGGATCGGCACGATAGGCGCCCGGTTGCGGTTCGCTGTGCATAACGCGATAGTGACTTGCGATGATCAGGCGTGCAAGCGTCCAAGACACCTTATTCGGGGGACATAAAGCGGGCATGGCAACGCTATATGAAGATTGCAGTTGGACCAGCGCGGATGGGCTGCAATTGCACTATCGCGATTACACCGGGCCAGCCGATTACGCTGGCCCTCCGGTGCTTTGCCTGCATGGTCTGACGCGCAATGCGCGTGACTTTGCCGGGCTAGCTGAGCATCTGGCGACTTCGCGCCGCGTGCTCGTCCCCGATATGCGCGGTCGCGGCCTCAGCGATTATGCAAGCGATGCATCGACGTACAAGCCGACGCAGTATGTTGCGGATGTCGAACTTCTCCTTGAACAGCAACAGATCAGCACATTCATTGCGATTGGCACGTCTATGGGCGGTATCATGACTATGCTGCTCGCCGAAGCAAAACCTGGCAGAATTGTCGCAGCGGTGCTTAACGACGTCGGTCCCGAAATCGAAACCGATGGGCTCGAGCGCATCGGTGGCTATGTCGGGCAGGGTCGCAGCTATCCGACTTGGGTCCATGCTGCTCGTTCGTTGGCCGATGTTCACGGCAGTGCATTTCCAGCATATGAGCTCGACGATTGGCTCGAAATGGCCAAAAGAACCATGGTCGTCAGCCAGAACGGTCGCATAAGTTATGACTACGATATGGCTATCGCCGAGCCCTTCAATACTCCAGGCAGCGCAGCCCCGACGAAATTGTGGCTTGCATATGAGGCTTTGCGGGATGTCCCGATGGTGCTTGTATGCGGGGAACTGACTGACCTTATATCATACGATACAGTCAAACAGATGGGTGCGCGCAACCCTGCCATGCAAGTCGTCAAGGTGCCGCAGGTGGGGCATGCACCGACCCTGGATGAGCCTAAAGTCCGGCTTGCAATTGATGCGCTTTTGGGCAGCCTTTGATGGGCGTTGTCCCGCATGTGCTACATTGCCATTCGACTTTTGCTCAAGGCGGGAAAGAGCTGCGATCAGTTAAGTTGATCAACGCATTTGGCAGGCGCTGGAAGCATACGATTGTCTCAGGCGCGCGCGATGAATTGAGCGCACGCGAGCTTATCTCGCGTGACATCGAAGCGGTTTTTCCGGATGGTTTTCCTGAGCTGAGCGGGTTTCCGTCGCCCGCGCGCCTCGTGGCAATTGCTGAGCAGCTGAAACATTATGACCTCGTGCTCACCTACAACTGGGGCGCGATGGATGTGGTGATGGCGCATACAGTCTTTGCTCGAAGCTTTGGTTTGCCTCCTTTGATCCACCATGAAGATGGTTTCAACGAAGACGAAGCCGATCGGCTTAAAGCGCGGCGCAATTGGTATCGCCGGGTTGCCTTGAGCGGGGTCTCACAATTGGTCGTGCCCAGCATGACGTTAGAGCGGATCGCGCTTGAGGTCTGGAAGCAGCCACAGAGCCGACTGACCAGGATCGCTAACGGCATCGACACAGCGCGGTTTGCGAAGCCTCCCGAAGCCGGTGCATTGCGTGTCGTTAAGCGTGAGGGTGAAGCTTGGATCGGTGCTATCGCTGGTCTCCGGCCGATTAAGCAATTGCATTTGTTGGTCGAAGCGGTCTCTGATCTACCCGCGCATTGGCATCTTGTGATCCTCGGCGAAGGACCCGAAAAGGATACCGTTCTAGCAGCCGCGCGAGACTATGAGATCAGCCACCGGGTTCATCTGCCCGGTGCAATTAACGATCCTGCGCGGGTGATCGGCTTGCTCGACGTTTTCGCGTTATCCTCGAAGTCCGAGCAGTTTCCACTTGCGATCGTCGAGGCGATGGCGGCTGGATTGCCGATCGCGGCTCCAGCCGTGGGTGACATCAAAGCTATGGTTTCAGAGCCAAACGTCGAATTTATCGCGGCTCCCAATGATCCTGCTGCCCTCTCGGAGGCATTAGGAAAATTAGCCCATGATCCCTCTCTGCGAGTGGAGTTGGGCAATGCCAACCGCGCAAAGGCGCAAGCTGAATTCGAAGAAGGTACGATGATCGAGCGATACCGCAATCTTTACACCACAGCTGTTGAGCGGCGCGATTGAAGTGTGTTGATCCCTGTTGCTTAATGCGGCGTTCAAACTTTTCGAGGCAATTTTTCGTCACGTTAACGCTGTTCCGCCTTGAAGCAGACGTTGATGTGGAGTGCTGCGGCCATTGCGCAGTCCTGCACACCTGACTAGAGAGCCGCGCAGCATCATAGACCGATTGAGGAACTTCGTCCCGTGGCGCTGAAGCCGACCGATTCATCAGATACCGTTAAGTCTGAACCGACTCCAGACACCAAGCCATCAGCCGAAGATGAAGTACTCATCCGCGAGATTGATGAGGCTGTGCGGCAAGACGATGCCGCTCAGTTCATGCAGAAGTATGGGCTTGTGTTAGGCGGCGCTGTTGTCTTGGTGCTCGCTAGCCTTGGAGGGTATCTGTTCTGGGACAGCCAGGTGGAAAGCGGGCTCGAACAACAGTCTGAGACGATGATCAGCGCGTTGGATTCGATACAGGCTAATGAGCTTGAAAGCGCCAATGAAACAATTGCGCCCTTATTAAGCAGCGAGGAAGCTGGCGCTCGCACAGCTGCGCGTTTTTTGCAGGCGGGAACTGCGCTTGAGCAGGAAAAGTTTGCCGAGGCTGCCGAGCACTATGCCGCGGTTGCGGCTGATCCCGATGCGCCGCCAGCTCTTCGTGACCTTGCATTAATCCGAGAAGTTGCGAGCACTTTCGATGAACGCGAGCCCGCTGACGTCATTGCGAAACTCGAACAGCTTGCAGTGCCTGGCAATGCCTTTTTCGGCAGCGCAGCGGAGTTAACAGCAATCGCTCATCTAGAAGCGGGCAATCGGTCGGAAGCCGGTAATCTGTTCGCGCAGATCTCGAAGGACGAGGAACTGCCGGAGACCCTGCGTTCAAGAGCGCGGCAGATGGCCGGTTTGCTTGGGGTCGACGCTATCGAGGATGTAGAGCAATTGCTTGAAGATGAGGGTGCCGTGCCGTCTGAGGGGTCAGATGATTTGCCCGGCGGGAGCGGCTGAGCTGAAGCCGCGAAGTGGCGGTTTGAGTGATGAGATTTTGGACGGATCGTAAGATGACATACAAAGACCTAGTCAAGGGTGTGGCCGTGGGGCTTTTAGCTGCTGCTTCACTGACTGGCTGTGCAGGCGAGGGCCTATTTGGCGGCAAGAAAACGACGCCGACAATCGGCGAACGGATGCCGATACTTTCGCGGATCGAAAGCGGTGCGGTCGTTGATCCGGCGCTGTCTAGCGTCAGCGTGGTACTGCCACCAGCGCGCGCGAACACGGAGTGGAGCCAGGTTGGTGGATCCGCTGACAAGTCTTATGGGCATCTGCAACTTGCGGAAAACCCGACTAAGGTTTGGACCGCTCGTATTGCCGGATCGACCAATCGCAAGCGCTTAGCTGCCGCGCCGGTGATCGGTGGCGGCAAGCTTTTTGTCGAAGGCACGGATGGAATGATCCACGCGTTCGACAAGCAGACAGGCGCAGAAATCTGGCGTCGCAGCGAAGCCGACATGAGCGATGATATGCGGCCTTCGGCTTTTGGCGGCGGGGTGAGCTTTGACAACGGCATCATTTACGCGACCAATGGTGCGGGTGAGGTTAAGGCAAAGAATGCGGAGACAGGCGAGCGGATCTGGAAAGTGAAGCCCGCCGGTCCATTGCGCGGATCGCCGACGATCGCCTTTGGGCAGGTCTATGTGATGACCCAAGACAATCAGATTATCGCTCTTAATGCAGCTGATGGAGCGCAGTTGTGGGCTGAATCGGGTTCTACCGCGCAGTCCGGAGTGTTTGGCGTCGCAGCGCCTGCAGTAGGCCAGGGAACCGTCGTGGCGGGTTACTCGAGTGGTGAGTTGTCAGCCTATCGCTACGAGAACGGACGTCCGCTATGGGCTGATGCGCTCGCTCGGACCAATATCTCGACGCAGGTCAGTTCGCTCACCGATATTGATGCTGATCCGATCATCGATTCCGGACGGGTGTATGCTTTAGGGCAGGGCGGACGCATGGCCGCGTATGAGCTTGTTACCGGACAGCGGATCTGGGAGCTGAGTCTGGCAGGTATTTCCACTCCGGCCATTGCTGGCGAGTGGATTTTTACATTGACGGACGACGCTCGTCTGCTTGCCATTGCTCGCTCCAGCGGCCGTGTGCGCTGGATTACCCAATTGCAGCCGTTCCGCAATGAGAAGAAAAAGAAGGATCCGATCTTCTGGACCGGACCAGTGCTTGCTGGAAATCACTTATGGGTGGCAAGTTCACGCGGCGAGATTTGGCGGGTCAGTGCAGGAGAGGGGTCGGCAGAATTGTTTGCTGATATCGATCAGCCAGTTAGCCTAGCGCCGATCGTCGCTGACGGTTTTCTTTATGTGCTGGACGATAGTGGCACCGTGCACGCCTGGCGGTAAGCGTATACTAAGCTGATCTGCTTCATTGATCGTGGCGCGAGAACGCGGTTAGCACATCGCGGCGTTAACCCTTTTGCGTTACAGATAATCTGATGGGGACAGCCGCCGCTCAAGCTCAACGCGTTTCTGATGCTGGTCCGCCGCCGAGTGACGTTTCGGCTGGCGTTGGTCTGTCTGGTCTCGCCGGTTTAGCGCTGTGGATCATATTCTGTCGCAATTACCCCGCTTTCGCTGACTGGGTCGGATTGACAGGCCCGTTGTCCGGCGCGCGAGGGGTTTTGTCAGGACCGCATGCCGCTGCAGCGGCAATGCTGTTTACTGCAGGACCGATGGCGATTTGGTCTGTGCTGGTCGACAAAGTGCACCTGCGCCCTTCAACCGGCATTGACTGGAGGCAAAAGCGGGCGCTGAACGAAGTGCTTCCGATCTCAGCGGTTAAGTTGGTTGGCCTATGGTCGACCTTCGCTATCCTTGCTGGTCTATACGGACTGTGCCGATGGTACTGGGATGGGCAATATCTGTTTGCGATGCAGGTGCTCGGCGCGGCTGCGATACCGCTAATCATGCTCAGCGTCCCGTACATTGTATGGCTCGACCGCTATATGATCGAACCGCGTGAGGCGACCTGGCATTTCGGTACAATGCTGCTCAGGCGCGCGGGCTGGGATCGCGAAGAGGTGCTCAAGCATTGGCGAGCCTGGATTATCAAAGGCTTTTTTGGCGCCTTCATGATTTCGATACTTCCGCCAGGATTTGCGCAGATTATCGAAGCGCAGCCTTTGGAAGTGCTAAGCAATCCGGTGGCGCTGGGCGGGATCACGATTACTCTGCTGTTTGTGATCGACGTGCAGATCGGGACGGTCGGGTACCTTTTCACTTTGCGCCCGCTCGATGCGCATATCCGATCGGGTAATCCGCTCCTAGGAGGCTGGCTTGCGGCGCTGATTTGTTATCCGCCCTTTGTCTGGGGAATTATCGGCTCGGGCAATCAAGTCCTAAGCTATGAGACAAACATCGCCGGGTGGGGCACGTGGCTGGCGGATTACGATGCGCTGCTTTGGGTCTGGGCGATTTGGCTTGTATTCCTGACCGCAATGTACGCTTGGGCGACTGTTGCCTTTGGCATTCGCTTTTCCAATCTGACGTATCGCGGAGTGCTGACGAACGGGCCGTATCGCTACACGCGTCACCCTGCGTATCTGGCAAAAAACCTTTTTTGGTGGTGCTCTGCAATGCCATTCCTTGTCACCAGCGGCTCACCGATAGACGCAGTTCGCAACACGTTCTTTCTGCTGGTCGTGAATGCAATTTATTATTGGCGCGCGCGCACCGAAGAACAGCACTTGCTTGCCGAAGATCCAAAATACCGCGCCTATTATGACTGGATGGAGCAGCACGGACTGATTACCGCGCCGCTAGCACGGCTCAAACGGGCGTTAACGGGACGCAGGTCCAGCGCCCAAATAGGCGTGCGGCCTTACCCAGCCGAATGATCAGAACGAGTACTTGTACACGTGACTGACATCGCCGGCCCAATCGCTGTCATATGCGTCAATGAGGCGCTGTGCCGGCACTTTACCACTCGCTACAATTTCATCGAGTGTTTCCAAAAAGCCCGTTTCGTTGTCGCCTGAGGCGTTAAGGCGCCCGCGAGCGGCTAATCCGGAATGCGCGATCTTGAGTGCCTCGCGTCCCAGGTCCTGTAGCTTGCCTCGACCTGGTATTGGCGCTGCAAGGCCTAAGAGGGGCGCATCGTGACGGAGCTGCTCTCGCTCTTCCATCGACCAGTCTTTGACGAGGTCCCACGCCGCGTCGAGTGCGCTTTGATCGTACAGTAACCCTACCCAAAGGGCTGGCAGTGCGCAGATGCGGCTCCATGGCCCGCCATCTGCGCCGCGCATTTCGAGAAAACTCTTAAGGCGCACTTCGGGAAAGGCGGTTGAGAGGTGATCCCACCAATCGCTTTGTCGCGGATATTGGCCCGGTAGAGCTGGGAGTTTCCCTGCCATAAAGTCCCGGAAGCTCTGGCCCGCTGCGTCGATGTATTTGCCGTCTCGAAAGACAAAGTACATCGGCACATCAAGCATGTACTGCGCCCAGCGTTCATAACCGAAACCGTCTTCAAAGACGAATGGGAGCATGCCTGTACGGTGCGGATCGGTGTCTGACCAGATATGCGAACGATAGGACAAAAACCCGTTGGGCTTGCCTTCGGTGAATGGAGAATTCGCAAACAAAGCCGTCGCCAACGGCTGCAATGCAAGGCCGACACGGAATTTCTGTGCCATGTCGGCTTCGCTTGAGTAATCGAGATTGACCTGGATGGTGCAGGTTCGAAGCATCATGTCGAGGCCGAGCGTGCCGACTTTGGGCATATGCCGCATCATAATCTCGTACCGGCCCTTTGGCATGACGGGCAGTTCCGACCGGGCTTTATCCGGCCACATCCCGAGGCCCAGAAATCCAACTCCGCAGCGCTCGCCGATGGCCTTAACCTGCTCAAGGTGCCGACCGGTCTCAGCGCATGTCTCATGCAGGTTTTCCAAAGGGGCACCTGAGAGTTCAAGCTGACCAGCAGGCTCAAGGCTGACGGTGCCATCGCTACCTTTCATAGCTATGACCTTTCCGTTTTCCTCGACAGGCTCCCACCCGAACTCAGTCAATGCGAGGAGCAGATCACGAATGCCGCATGCCTCATTATAGGATGGCGCGGCGCGGTCCAAGCGCTTGTAGACCAGCTTCTCGTGTTCCGTGCCGATCCGCCATCGGCTCGCGGGCTTTTCGCCGCCCAGCATCGGAGCAATAAGGTGGTCCATACCTTCGACCACAGGGTCCTCGGCTGCATTTGTCTCGCGTGTGCTCATAGACCCTCTCAACCACGTGGCCTTAGAAAACCGGTTTGAACGAGGGAAGCGTAATTTGCGTTTTGCCTCGCGAAGTCATTCTTGGTCCGACCAGTCACCTACCACCGCCATCCAGGCCGATAGCGCGGCGATCGTCGCCGTTTCGCCGCGCAAGATACGCGGGCCAAGCGATATTGCCTTTGCTCGAGGATGAGCGCGGATCGAAGCTCGCTCTGCGTCGTCAAATCCGCCTTCAGGACCTGTCAGGATCGCTGCGGGGCCTTTGATGAGGCGGAACGAAGCTGATGCGGGCGCGCCGCCTTTCTCGTCTGCGAAGAATAGTGCGCGATCTAAAGGCCAGTCACGCAGCAATGTTTGGAGTTTGAGCGGTTCGGCTAGCTCAGGCAGCGCGGTGCGAGCGCATTGTTCAGCAGCTTCTGTCGTTATTGCTCGGGCTCTGGCATGGTTGAGTTTGTCTGCGACACAACGTCGAGTGAGCACCGGTACAATGCGCGCCGCTCCAAGCTCGGTTGCTTTTTCGAGCACCAGATCGAACCGGTCTTTCTTAAGCAAGGCAGGGCACAACCAGAGATCAGGAACAGCTTCGCGGGGGCGAAGGTGTTGGATGACCGCAAGTCGAATGTCTCGCTTGCCGGCCTCCAGAACCCGCGCGGCCCATTCGCCGGTGATGTTATCGCATACGATCACGGTATCGCCGACCGCGGCCCGCATGACCCGCGTGAGATAGTGTGCCTGCGGCCCTTCCAATCCGACTTCCGTATTTTGTGCAAGAGCTTGCTCCACAAACAGGCGCGGCGCGCTTTTCGGTGGCCAGGCGGGGGTTGCAGGCATTCAAGCCATCTAGCCTCGTCTAGTGTTTCCGTCACCCCGCACGCGGTCCAAGATCCTGGGACAAACCGGCATTCAATTCGCGAGGCATTTTGACCGGATAAAGTCCTGGATGACTGCGCTGGTACCTCTGGCTATGGTCTGAATGATTATGATCGGCACGAAATCGAGCGACATCGTCCCTGACAGCGAACATCGCGGGCTAATCGAGCGTTTGCCGCAATTGCCTCGCGACTTCGCTCAACTTGCACGGTTTGATCGACCCATTGGTTGGCAGCTTCTGTTTGCTCCGTGTGTGTTTGGTGTTTGGCTCGCGGGCGCAGGGTTTCAATGGGCCTTGCTCGGCTGGTTCCTGCTCGGAGCGATAGCGATGCGCGGCGCTGGCTGTGTCTACAACGATATCGTTGATGCCGAGCTAGATGCTGAAGTTGCGCGCACACGAACGCGCCCTATCGCGAGTGGGCGTGTGAGCCGCAAAATCGCATGGCTTTGGCTGATCGCGCTATGTCTCGTTGGATTGATCGTGCTGGTGCAGTTGCGCTGGCAAGCGCAAGTCATAGCCTTGTCCAGCCTTGCACTGGTTGCGGCATACCCCTTTATGAAACGCATCACTTGGTGGCCGCAGGCATGGCTGGGTTTGGTGTTCAATTGGGGGCTCCTTGTCGGCTGGAGCGCCCTACGCTTTGATAACTGGGATGCAATTGCGTGCATCTATCTTGGTTCGATCTGCTGGGTCATCGGCTACGATACGATTTATGCCTTACAGGACCGAGAAGACGACGCGCTTGTCGGAATCCGCTCCTCTGCTCTGCGGATGGGTGCGCAGGTCCAAGCTGGTATCGCGCTGTTCTATACTGCCACGATAAGTCTGTGGGCGCTTGGCATTTGGCTTTATCGTCCGGATTGGATCGCGGTGCTTACGCTTTTGCCGGTTGCGCTGCATCTTGCTTGGCAGGCGGCGACACTAGATCCAGGCGTTCCAGAAAACCCGCTCGCTCGTTTTCGTTCTAATCGCTGGGCAGGGGCACTAATGGCCGCCGCATGTTTTGTTGTCGGAAATGCGGGAGCCGGCTCGCCCTGAGAAGGGCTAAGGATGAAGTTCCAGCTCGCCAAAGCCTCCGAAGCACGCGATTGCAGGCATCCAGCTGAGTATGGGGTTGGCATCGTCGCTTTGGCGGCGGATGACTGGACCTTTGAAACATGGGTTCGCGCAAGATGAGTTCGTTCATGTCGCTTCGCTCGTGTAGCTGACGACTTCAAACTCAATGCCGTCCCAGTCTAGGAAGTAGAACCGCTCTCCGGGATCATAGTTGTCATGCCCAAACGGCTTGAGCCCAGCTGCGGCAACCACTTCTTCTGCTGCAAAGAGGTCGTCGACCAGCAACCCGACGTGATTGAGCGGCTGGCCTTTGGCATGGCCACCTTCTGCCTCTTCATTTGTGTAGAGGGCAAGATAGGTATTCGCATCACCGACATGGATCGTGTTCCCTCCCATCTGAGACTTGCCACGCCAGCGTTCATGCCAGCCAAGCAATCGCTTGAACAAGTCGGCGCTGCGTTCAGGCTCGGTAACGGTGAGATTGGCATGTTCGATCTGTCCTATTGGCATGGCATTTCTCCTTTCCTTTGCGCTTATCCATGACTGCGACTCGACAATCTGATCGATCATGCAACCTCAACCTTACTTGAGGTCAAGCTATATTGGCGTTAAAGACTAAGGATGGCGAGGGCACCGTCAAAGAATGATCTTATACCGATCGGCGAGATCGCTCGCCGGACCGGGCTTTCGGTTTCTGCGATCCGCTTTTATGAGCAGAGAGGTTTGATAGAGCCTATCCGGACAAGCGGAAATCAACGCCGCTTCCTTCGTTCCGACATCCGCCGAGTGAGTTTTGTGCTGATTGCGCAGCAACTTGGGCTCTCGCTGACGGAAATCGAAATCGAGCTGGCCAAGCTACCGCATGGTCGGACGCCCAATGCCCGCGACTGGCGTCGGATCAGCACTGCGATAAAGACGATGCTCGATCGAAAGATTGGTCAACTGGAGCGCACGCGTGACAGGCTGGACGGCTGTATCGGCTGTGGGTGTCTCAGCTTGAAAAAATGCGCGATCTATAATCCGAAAGATAAGCTTGCTTCTGACGGCGCAGGACCACGTACGGTGCTGCAGGATTAGTCGCTCGGCCCGAGTGCCGGGTCAAGATCACGCGGCCGGGCAAAATGCGCGAGAGTGGCTGTGTGCCGTTTCAATTCGTGCCAATGGTCGATCGCGCATTCGAGCACTGCAAAGGTGGCTGTCGGAAACTTCACCGCCGCCTCGCGAAATAGGTCATTTTCGTGCGCGGGGGAGACAAGTTCTAGCAGCACTTCCTGTAACCCGGGATTATGCCCGGCAACCAGAAGCGCGTTTGGTTCCGGCTCGGTTGTACCGTGCGCGCTAACCGTCTCAATGATGGTGTCCGAGCTTGCGAGATACAGCCGTTCATCGAATTCAGGCGTAAGCTCTGGAACCGCGCTGGCAAGGGTCATTTGGACCCGAACCGCTGGACTGGCCACCAGCATGTTCCACTTCACCCCATGTGCTCGAATATGCTCACCTATCAGCCCTGCGCCCCGCCGCCCGCGGTCATTGAGGCCGCGATCAAAATCACGCTGTGCGGTGTCACCCCAATCGGATTTCGCGTGACGCAAAAGACCCAGTAGTTTCATCGCCGGGCCTTGCTCCCCTCATTTAGTGTGGCCGCCGCCTATAAGAACACTTGACCATGCTCTGTAAAGCAAATGCGGCAGTCTCGTGACGCTTTGTATTGCCGAGGAGAAGCAAGGGACGAGACAAGACTGCCGCTACATTGGTGCTTCATGGGGCGCACCTTTGTTTGGGGACCGGTCCGGAAATCGGTATCGTAAGCCGCTACGCTACCTAACAGGCGCTAAGATAATTGCGATTGGGCTGTTCGGGGTCATGATTGCGACAAAGAGAGCCATGGTCAGGATTGAAACTTTTTCAGCCAAGCTTTGGGGCAGCCAAGACTTTACGCTAGCAAGTACATTGATCGGTTTGGCATTCTTCCTGAACTCTGCTGCATAGCGTGGGTGCTCGGTGCCCATCCAGCGATCCCACCAAGTAAAGTAGAAGCCAAAATTATGCCCAGATGAGTGGTGCAGGTCATGGTGTGTGGTGGTGCTGATCCAGCGTGTCCAAGGACTGTCGACCCACCCTGCTGGAAAAAGTTCGTGCCCGGCATGTGCCATCACATTGCGAATGATCATATGCCATAGAAACAGGAAGATCGCGAACCCGGCATATTCGATCCCCGCAACGCTCGTAAGCAACAGAAACAGCGGCATGAAGGCGGCCTCGAACACTGCTTCCAATGGCGAAAAACTATAGGCAGCCCAAGGTGTTGGGGTCCGCGACTTGTGATGATGCAAGTGAGTCGCCCGAAAAAGGTGTTTCGTATGCATGGCTCGGTGCATCCAGTAAAAATAAGTATCATGGACGATCACGATCAATGCGAACTGCCACAGGATTGTTGCTAGCGCAGCATTCTCAAGTTCGAGTTTGATGATGCCCGATTGCTGCCCTGCTAAAGTGGCTAGAGTTGTAATCCCGAAGACGAATACCGTGCGGAACGACGATCCTATTTCCCTAGCATAGTCTTTGCGGTTAGCCCCGCGGTCCTGAATTTTGCGGTTGCGGGCCCAACGTCGAAAAAGCACCAAAATCAAACTCATCACGCCGGCTGCAATGAGATAGCGACCTAGATCAAAATACAGGACGTTCATAAAGTGTTGACTGATCAGATCGAGCCCGTGGGTGAGGCTCGTTTCCCCTGAGGTCGATACGGCCACGGCGTTTTGTGATTTCATGGTGTGCTCCTATCGTCGCAAGGAAGATAGATGCTCGATTGATCTGAAAATGGCTTCGCTAAGCCGAACTATGCCTTGCGATTTCAAAATCGCACGTGGTTTTTCAGTTTTGCACGGCGGGTTCAGAGGGCAATTGGGCCGGTACGCCGTCCGGTTTAGCATCGCTTTCTGAAGTGATCGCGGCGCGGCGATATTCGCTCGGCGTGGTCCCGGTTTCCGCTCGAAAAGCGCGGTTGAATGTCGGAAGCGAGTTGTAGCCCAAATCCATGGCAATGGTCAGAACCGGGATATCCACAAGGGCACGATCCGCCAACTTCGCACGCGCTTCCTCAACGCGGTACTTGTTCAGATAGGCTGAAAAATTGCGGTGGCCTAAGCGTTGATTGATTAACGCACGCAGGCGGTGCTCGGGTGTATCGAGCTTTGCCGACAAAGCTGCGATTGTGAGGCCTGGTTCACGATAGGTCCCTTGCGACATCGCTAAGGTTAGCCTTTCGTGCAGCACGGTCTCGCTTGGGCTGAGTTCTGGTGTTGGTTCAATGGGATCACCGGTGCGCGCCGACTGAGAAGCGATAAGCAACTCCGGATCGGTCCGAAGCAAAGCGAGCCCTGCAAAGATGCTCAGCACAAAGATCAGCATCGAATTGAGCAGCTGCGCCCCAATGAAGGCATCCTCGAGACCAGACACCATCTCAACAATTTCAAAAATCAGGATTGCCGCTGTTTGAGCCGCCACCAGGAGCGGCAGCCATAACCTGATAATGCGCCGCTGTTCGACCAGATCGTCATCTCTTTCAAGCAAGCCTACCCGGACCAGATCGATAATCAGAGCCAAAGATATCGCATGCAGGACATAAAAGCCGATCTGGCCCGAGCCGGGAATGAAGTTCCCTAAGAACCAGCCACCAACAATGACCATAACAGCGCCGATTATGACGCGCTGGTTCGGTTCGCTTTCGAACAAACGCCGAGAAAACAGCCAAATCCAGAAAGGCGCCAGTATCGAAAGCAGGTCAATCCATTTGCCGATCCCTTGGACGGGTCGGGAAAGAGGGGTGGAATTGATCAGGTAAGCGATCACACAGATGATCATTCCGATCATCGCCACTTGGATTTCGCGTCGTATCTCGCCGGCTGCAACCAACGCAAGGAGCATCAAAGCCGAGCCAACCGCCACGAGACGCACGATGTAATCAAGGTCTTGCAAAAGCTCAGTTCCGCTCATGCGTCCATATGTGGCAAGTCATCGTCAAGTATGCCAGCCGCTTCGACAGGCTGTCCTAAATTCTCGCCGATCAGATTTTGGCTGATCCTTTCTATGGCCTCATCGAGCGCTACTCTGTGGATGGATATGCCTTGCGGGAACGCGCTAAGCAGTCTGCTGGGAAACGCGGCTGATAACACCACGAAGTGGCCCTTGTCGTCCTTACCTCTGACCAGTCTGCCAAACGCTTGCGCGAGCCGTGCTCGGATCAGTCGGTCATCGTAAGCGCTGCCGTTTGAGCCTTCGTTCTTGGCAGCAAGCCGCCGGGCCTTGTGAAGAATATCTGGCCGCGGCCAAGGGACCGCTTCAAGAACCACGCAGCGCAATGATCGGCCTGGCACATCCACTCCATCGCGCAGTGCATCGGTGCCCAGCAGGCTGGCGCGCGGATCGTCTCGAAAAATGTCTACCAGAGTGCCGGTGTCGATCGGGTCGACATGCTGGGCATAGAGCGGCAATGCTGTGCGTGCGAGCCGATCAGCAATTCGGCCATGGACAGCTCTTAACCGGCGGATGGCGGTGAACAGCCCAAGTACGCCGCCACCGCTGGCTTCGATCAGTTTAGCATAGGCTCCTGCGAGCGCGGGGAGGTCCCCTTTCTTGATATCGTTGACAATAAGCACTTCGGCCCGTGTGGCATAATCAAAAGGGCTCTCGGCAGCAGAAAGCATAGGTTTGCTTTCAATGTGGGCTGCACCTGAGCGAGCGATAGCGGAGCTCCATGGATCATCGCCCGTCCGGTCAGTCAAAGTGGCGCTTGTCAGCATAACGCCGTGTGCGGGCTCAAGCACGACGCGGGCAAAGGGCTTCATAGGATCGAGCCAGCGTCTTTCGATTGCCACATCAAACTCGCGCGCATCGGATCGCTCGACACTTAACCAGTCGACAAACTCAGGATCGGCCGGGCCGCCTAGTCGCTCGAGCAATGCCTCCCAGGCAGCGATTAGATCGACACGCCAAGCGAGCGCAAACCGTGCACCGTCGATCCGCGCTCGGCCTTGTGTGTCAAGCCAGTCCGGCGGGTCTGCAAGAATTGTTTCCAGCCGTCCTGCAAGACGGATCAGCGGGCGACGCAGTTCCGACAAGGCTTGAGCAGCGCAGCCAGCCGCTTCGATCACTTCCCCGGGCAAGCTTGCCGCTTCTGTTTCGATACCGTAACCGGCTGCTTCACCGCCGCTTTCATCGCGTGCATAGGTCGCGGTCCGGACGGCTGCGAGCAAGGTTTCAAGCGGACCGGAAGGTTCAGCCTCGGTGATCCGTTGGAGCCAACCATCTGCCGGCAAGGCTTGACCCGCTGCGATGGCGGCTTTGATCGCCTCCCCACCTTCATCATCATAACTTGCGACATCGGCAAGCCGAGCGGAAAGTCCCCGGCGGCGTCCGCGATTTGTGCGTTCTGGTCCCATGATCCAGCGTCGCAGCTCGATAGTCTCTTGCCCTGACAAAGTCGCAGCAAAGGTGCTGTCGGCTGCATCGAATACGTGATGACCCTCATCAAAGATGATCCGGGTCGGGCGCTGCGCGGGATCGCGATTACTGCCAAATCCTGCGCGGGCGGCATTGACCATTACAAGCGCGTGATTAGCGATAACCAAGTCGGCTTGAGAGCTGTCGCGCGCTGAGCGCTCGATGAAGCATTTGCGATAATGCGGGCACCCAGCATAGATGCACTCGCCTCTTCGATCGGTCAGCGCGGTTATGCCACGTTTTCGGAACAGTGTTCCAAGCCAACCGGGCAGATCGCCTCCGATCATGTCACCATCGCGGGTAAATGCCGCCCAGCGAGCGACCAATTGGGCAAGGACCGCTGGGCGCCCCGCGAACCCGCCTTGCAACGCATCCTCCAGATTGAGCAGGCACAGATAGTTTTCGCGACCTTTCCTGACCACCACCGGGCGAGTCCCATCAGGGCGCTTGACTGGCCAAGCGCGGCGGCTTTCCGTGCGCAATTGGCGTTGCAGGTTCTTGGTGTAAGTCGAAACCCACACCGTCCCGCCTGATTTCTCCGCCCACAGCGAGGTCGGTGCAAGATAGCCGAGCGTTTTGCCGATCCCTGTGCCAGCTTGTGCCAGAGCGACATGTGGCATCTCGCGGTTGTCGCGCGGCGCAAAGATCCGAGAGGCTTCATTGGCATAGGTGCGCTGGCCTTCGCGTTGTTCGGAACCTTGTCCAAGCAGGCGATCAAGCTGCGCAAGCACATCGGACTGCGATAGGTTGATTTGCAGTGGTGGACTGCGCTCGCCGGTTTCCTCCCATTCGGGTAAGGCTGAAAACAGCCATTTCTCAGCGCGCTTGGGGCGGTTGATATGCGGTTTAAGCACTTGAGCCCACGGCCAGCGCAGCCGTTCAAGCGTGTGCAATGCGCTCCATGCGCCTTCTCGTTCAAACCATTCAGGATCCTCGCAGGCTGCGACGAGTGCACCGGCCGCAAGCTGTAAGAATTCTGGCACTCCTTCGTCGCCACTTGGTTCAGTAAGATCAAGCGCTTGAGCAAGGCCGCGAGGGGTTGGTACGCAAAACCGAGCCGGGTGAACGAACGCGAAAAGCTCCAGCAGATCAAGACCGGACAAATCGGGATAGCCCAGCCTGTTTGCGATCAGCGGCGCATTGATCAGCAGAGCAGGGGTATCAGCGGCCGCCATGATCGCATCGCCTTTTGCAACAGCGCTCGTCTCATCAGAAGGCGGGCGCAGCCAGGTTCCTCCATGACTTGCGTGCAGTGCAGGCAGCGGCACTGGTTCCGGCGAGTTGGTAAGGGGAGGGAGAGCGGATGCAGTCACTATCGCTGGAATGCTAAAAGCGAGATGAATTGTAAACGCGGCGCGACCCCTAATCCTATGTTTATCGGTTCTGCTCCTTGCTCATTAAATTGAAAGAGGGACGGCACAGCTTAGCGCCGTACCGCCCCTCTCCTGCGACCCTAAGGGTACCTTTGAGACAAAGGAGCATGCCCTAGGGTAAGCCGTCCAGACGTGTGATCAGAAGCTCTTCTGCACACCCACTGTGAATGTGAAGTCGGTTGGCATTTGTGGTCCATTGAGGTCTTGTACAAGCGGGATCCCGCCTTCGAGCCCCAACCGCCAGCCTTTCAAGGCGCCGTCAGTCGCAGCAAAGTTTACGCCCGCTAAAGCAGTAACACTGTCGCCGCCCTGGAAATCGGGGTTAGCCGTTTGAACTGGTCCGACAATCATTGGATCGATCCCTTCGATGCTGCCTAGGGTTTGCGCCTGAACCCTCGCTGAAAGCGCAACACCCTCGGTCAATGATGCCGCTACCCATGCGGTGGCTTCGTAGAGATCGCCAAATGCGTATCCTTCATCGTTGTCGCCGAGCCGGATTGTCCCGCGTACTTGTGCGCCCCAGCCAAAACTTGAGCTTTGATCGCGGTAGGTTAGCCCCGGCTCCAGATCGAAGGTGCCTGATCCGATCTGCATCGGATAAGGTGTGCGAACTGTTGGAGTTCCGCCCATGGGAGTGAGGATGTCGTCTTCTTCAGTAATCGTGCCGGTCGGCAAAGAGATACCTGCATTGATGTGAAGTGTATCGGTAAGCCCGATTAAAGCGGTCACTTTGGTATCGCCCAGATCAGCGGTGCGTGTGCGGAACGTCCCCAGCCTGGTCGTTCCCATCCCGCCTTGGAAAGTGATGTGGTCCATCTCTTTTGTGATGTAGTTACCCATCACCATCAGCGTAACTCGATCGCTCAGACCGTACATCAAGCCTGCCATATGCATGTCCATCCGCATGGATGTAGGAACAATCCGCAAAGTCGGCGGCTGGCCGGGATTTCCGAAAAAGCGATTTGGCACAGTAGTCACAACCTGCTCAGGCGTGACATCATCGGTGCCGATTTGAATCCCTTCCATATCCATATGCATGAAGCGGTAGCTGACCATCCACTCGCCCTTTTTATGGCGGTGGTCACCCATCACTCCAATCGGGGCGTGGTCGAGGGCATTGATTACGCCATCCGTATCGTCGGCCCAAGTGGGAGCGGCGCTGGACATTGCGCAAAGTGCAGCGAGGGTCGACCCCGCCTTAAACAGCGATTTCATTCATAATCTCCTGAAAAACTGAAAATCTGGTTTCAGGTCAGGAGAGGCGGCCCGGTTGCGTCATAGGCTGGGAAAGGCGGGCGCGTTGCAAGCGCGCGCGCCGTCGCCGGTTCCGGCATGGTCTGCGGCGGTGCAACAAGGGCAATTAGTGGAAGGTCAGGCGGTAGGGTTGGGCCACAGGCAGAGCAGCACGGGTTAGCGCTCGGGTCATCGCCGTGCCCATCACCATGCTTTTCATGGGTGCCCGACCCATGCGTCGCATGATGCGCATGATCTGCGCGGTGCAAGTGCTCAGCTGATAACGCCATCGCAGGATCAACACAGCACGGAGCGCCTAAGATGCTGCGCAAGGCGATCGCCAGCAGCAGCATTGTCAAAAGAACTGGACGGTGCGACGTGACCATAAAATCAGCGTTTAACGCAATCATGCTTGTCGGCAAGGGGATCACTGGTGGCTTAAGCATCCAAGCGCGTGTCCATGGCGCGTATGCAACAGTGACCTGCTTGAAAAAGCAGAGCGTGGGCGTGAGGCCCACAAGTCTTGCAACCGGCCTCGCTATACCGATATGCGCATGCGCTATGACTGACCCCGCGCTGATTGAAGCTGCTCGTGCATCCAAGGCTTGGCCTTTCCAGGAAGCCCAGCGGCTTCACAAACGCCTGCACGGCAAAGGCGGCAGCCGCAAGAATGATGGCGCTCCGGTTTTGTTTGAAACGGGCTATGGCCCTTCAGGCTTGCCGCATATTGGAACATTTCAGGAGGTGTTGCGCACGACGCTTGTGCGGCGCGCCTACGAAGCGGTCTCTGGTGGCGAAGTAACCCGGCTGGTCGCATTCTCAGACGATATGGATGGCATGCGCAAAGTGCCCGAGAATGTCCCAAATCGGGACATGTTGAGTGAGCATCTTGGTAAGCCTTTGTCGCGCATACCCGATCCGTTCGAACAATATGAGAGCTTTGCTCATCACAATAACGCCAAGCTGCGCGAGTTTCTTGATCGGTTTGGGTTCGACTACGAGTTTGTGAGTTCCTCAGACCGCTATAATTCTGGCGCTTTCGACGAGGCGCTGCGCGGGGTGCTGCGCAATTTTCAAGCGATCCTCGATATTATGTTGCCGACATTGGGGGAAGAACGTCGCAAGACCTATTCGCCGGTTATGCCAGTTAGTCCGACCACCGGCGCAGTGCTGCAAGTGCCGATCGAAGTCGTCGATCCCGAGGCTGGCACGATCCGCTTTACCGATGAGGATGGCGGAGTGGTTGAGCAATCCGCATTGGGCGGGCTGGCGAAGTGCCAATGGAAGGTCGATTGGGCCATGCGCTGGGTGGCGTTGGGCGTCGACTATGAAATGTATGGCAAGGACCTCACCGATAGCGGGGTCCAATCGGGGAAAATTGCGCGGGTCCTGGGCGGCAACAAGCCTGAGGGGCTGATCTACGAGATGTTTCTCGATGCCAATGGCGAGAAGATTTCCAAGTCGAAGGGTAATGGGCTCTCGATCGAGGAATGGCTTACATATGGCAGCGAAGAGAGCCTCGGCTTTTACATCTTCAACAACCCCAAGAGTGCAAAGCAGCTTCATGGCGGGGTGATCCCACGTGCGATTGACGATTACTGGCAGTTTCGTGAACGTCTCGCTGAACAACCGCTCGACAAACAACTTGGCAATCCGGTTTGGCATCTCGCCCGATCGGACAAGGAGCGCGCGGATCTCGTCGCACCGGGTGCCGGTGACGCTCTCAAGGTGCCTTACAGTCTGTTGCTCAACCTGGTGAGTGTGTTGGGGTTAGAGGCTACACCAGAAAATCTCGCCGAATATGTTGCGAGTTATACGGGTGCCGAGATTACCGATCCGGAGTTGATTAGGTTGATCGAATGCGCGGTCAACTACAACAGGGATTTTGTAGCGCCCACTTTGGCTAAGCGCGCGCCGGTCGATGCTGAAGTTGATGCTCTGCGCGAGCTTGATTCGACACTGGCCGAGGTGCCAGTTGATGCATCGGCGGAAGATTTGCAGACCATCGTCTATGAGATCGGAAAGCGCGAGGAATTCGGATTTGAAAACCTGCGCGATTGGTTTCGAGCCCTGTACCAGACACTTTTAGGTAGTGAGCAAGGCCCTCGGATGGGCAGTTTTATCGCCCTTTACGGCGTCGCGCCGACGCGAAAGCTGATCGCCGAGGCCCTCGCCCGGGTCTGACCAGGACTATTTCCACCGCCGCGTACGGTACCACTTCGTGATGATGTACTTGGTGCCCTTGATCACGGGCGTTCCGGCATGAATGACGTTCTCATTCGGCCTGCCGTCGGGAAGCGCGTTGTTCCACACTAACAAGACACCGGCCTTAGGCTCAATATTGATGCCGATTTCAGTGAAATGCGTCCCACCGCCTTCTTCGACATTGTTGAGGTAGGCCATCGTTGTCCAACTTCGCTGACCGCCACGCTTGCGCTCATACTCCCAATACTTTTCGGTCGTGTAGAACCAGTCATTGTGCGCTTTGAATTGCTGACCGGGAAGATAGCGCTGACCCTGGACTGCTTCCCCGATGATCGGATTTAAGCCTAAAAGATCATCGATCCGGCGGGATATTCCGCGCACGAAGCTGTCGGAAGGATCAAGGTCACCCGAGTAGCTAGTGCGAAATCCTGCATCATAGCCCAGCTCATGGAGTGAAGAAGGTCGCGCGACCAAATCAATCATGATGCATAGCCGCTCGCATTCGGCAGGTGTGAGAAAATCGCCTACAGCAAACATGTCTGCTTTGTCGGTCTCGATCCTGTAAACACCCGGATCGGATAGCAGGCGCTTGCGGACGCTGTCGCCGACGCGTTTCAGCGCGCTTTGGTCTGGGATCGTGGCAGTCTTGGGCATGCATTAATGGTCTATCAAACCCTCGCATGGAAGCAAGATAGCGACGTAGGATGCTTCAAATATGCAAGCGCTCCTGCAGGCTAATTCCCACAGGAGCGCTAAGTTTTGATTTAGTCGAATTTACCAGAAGAAGTCGTAGATCACATCGACCACTTCGCCGCTATAAATGTCGACCAAGATCACATCATCATAGTACCGCACCCACCGATATGGACCGTAGACCGGAGGCAGTCGGAACGCGAACGGATCATTGATGAAGAACCGCGGCTGGAAGAACAGGCTGTCGAGGAAGAACCCGATCTGCAGCCTGTTGTAGCGATGCGCGCGGAAGGGTGCGTAATAATTGCCAAGCCGGAACAGGCCGCGATTGACGCGCCGGAAATTGCGCCAGCCAAACCTGCGATTGTCACGCCAGCGCCGATCCCAGCGCCGGAAATTACGTGCTCCATCCCGGAAGCCGCGGCCGTAAGCGAAGCGACGATCACGCCAACCACGATCCCGCGGGTAGAAACCGCGATTGTTGCGGAACCGTCTTTCAGCTCTTACGCCATTGCGGAAGCCGCGGCGCTCTGCATTGCGCCGGATGCGCCTGTTCTCAAACCGATCGCGCCGCCGCTCGTTGCGCACTCCGTTGCGGAACCCGTTACGGCGCGCTTGTTCAACCCGGCGATTGTTGACCCGACGGTTTACACCGCGTTGTCCGCGCCGCTCGATCTGGTTGGCGCGGCGGTCACCGCGCCGCTCGATCTGGTTGGCGCGGCGGTCACCGCGCCGCTCGATCCGGTTGGCGCGGCGGTCACCGCGGCGTTCTATCTGGTTAGCGCGCCGCTCGGACCGACGATCAACTCTTTCGGCAGCGACGCCGAAGCCGCGCCTATCGAGGCGGTCAGCTCGCCGGTCGCCGCGCCGTTCGACTCGGTTGGCTCGGTTCTCGCTACGCCGATCGACCCGGTTGGCCCGGTTCTCGCTGCGCCGATCGACCCGGTTTGCGCGCCGTTCGCTGCGACGGTCCACTCTGCGTGCCTGACCGGCATTGCGTGCGGGCACGCGGCGGTTTTCAAACCGCTGGACGCGGCGTTCGCTGCGCCGGCTCTCGCTTGGTAGCGCACGCGTCGCTCGATTGTTGCGACGGACTTCTGGGCGCGCCGCTCGCCGTTCGCTGCGAGCCTGGCTGCGATTTCCTCGGCGCTCACTTCGCGCCTGCTGGCGGTTTCCACGCCTCTCACTTCGCGCTTGCTGGCGATTTCCACGCCTCTGACTTCGAGCCTGTTGGCGGTTTCCGCTCCGTTGGCTGCGAGCCTGCTGACGATTGGAACGGCGGTCACTACGCGCCTGTTGCTGCTCGACCATAGCGCTCGCGTTCGCAGCTTGCGCTTCGCTAGTGGTGGGTGGTGCGATGATGGCGAGCGCAAAGGCGATAGCCGACAGCGCGCTCCCCCGCAAAAGAAGGGAAAGTGACATGAGTGCCTCCAAAAATAGCCGCCCCACCACTCACGGCATCAGTGATACGTTTTGTTACATGCCGGTCTAGACACCGGTCGCTGTCATCAGCCTTAACCGGTTGGTAATGTCTTTGTTCAGGTTTGAAGTAGTTTTTCTTAACTATGTGCCGCAGTGACGCACACCTTGCTTGACCAAAGCCAGCGTATGCCCACATGGCGCGCCATGGTAGAGACCTTGGATGACGCGCTGCGCGACATTGCAACACGGCTGATCCGCGCGGCGAAGGATCGAAAGTCGCCGATGCACACCCCTGCGGTCGTGAGCAGCGACATCGACGCACGCACTATGGTTCTGCGCGAGTTCGACAGCGCTGCCTGGACGTTGCGTTTTCACACTGATACCCGCGCGCCGAAGGTTGCCGCAATCGAGGCCGATCCGCGTATCGCGGTGCTGTTCTATGACAAGGGTGCGAAGATCCAGATCCGTGTGCGCGGCACTGGAGCAATTCTGCGTGATGCCCCACTGACAGATGCCGCATGGGACAATGGCAGCAATTTCGCACGGCGCTGCTATCTCGGTGACGGACCCGGCGCGGTAAGCGATGCGCCTACGTCGGGTCTTCCGAAGCAATTCGAAGGGGTTGAGCCCTCCGATGAGCAGCTTATCCCCGCACGCGAGAATTTCTCTGTTTTACGGATTGAATTGACAGAGCTGGATTGGCTTTACCTTGAACATACTGGACATGCCCGCGCTCGGTTCTTGCGTGATGACGAAGCGTGGAAAGGAAGCTGGGTCTCGCCTTAGGCCGCTTGCTTAAGCTCGATTTCGAGCGGCGCAGGTGGCGCAAGCAATTTAAGCGTCGGGAGTTGCGGCGCCATGAGCAAAAGCAAAGCGGGCTTGCCGGTCATCGGAAGCAGCAGAAGCGGCTCGTTCAACTCAGCTTCGCTGACTGACTTGCAGTGAGCCTTAGTCTCCATTTGCGAGGCGGGTGTCGGATCAAGCAGAATGAAGCCTTCGCCTGCCAGATGCCGGGTCACTTCATGAACAACGACCGGGTCGCGTTCGGCTCGCCGTATTACGGTCGCGATCTGCTCAAGCGCTTCGCGGCGCTCGCTTGCGGTTCCTGAGCGGAGGATGTGATGAATACGCTGATCGTCGCGCTCGCTCGCTTGCGGCTGCTCGATCTGTTCGATTTCAGTCCGCATCGTGTCTCGGACGAATAGGCCGTCAAGCGGGTCGGCGTCGGCACGCCCCGCTTGGGGGTTACTCCGAGCAGTCTGGGGCCTTGATCTGGCGGGGTGCAGCGCGAGTGTAAGCATCACGCCGACGCTCATCGAAGCTATGCTCAATAGCAGGAGAGCGCCGAGATTGAGCTGAATGGTGCTGCTTAAATCCATGCGCGCTCATGCCCTTTGACGCGATTGGTCTGTGTGCCCGGTATGTAAAATGACCGAGGACTGATTAAAGCTCCGTAAACTAAAGCTTGGACAGCATCTCCAATAGCTGCGCGCGTTCGGCAGGCGACAGCGGTTCCAGCGCTGTGTCGATTACGTCAGCCAAGGTTGCGCGGATCTGCTGTACGAAGGCGTGACCCTTCTCGGTAAGCCTCAGCAGCGTGCTGCGCTGGTCGCTTGCATGAGGCGATTTCATCACCAGGCCGCGGCGTTCTAGCATGCTTACCGCCCGGCTCAACTGAGCCTTGTCGCGGGCCATGGCGTCGGCGATCTGCTGCATCGGGGACGGCTCGACTTCGGCAATGGTGAGCAGGATCATCCCGCCAATCGGGCCAACGCGCTCCGTATCGAACACCGGTGCGCGCACGACAACGCCGGCATTGATTCGCCGCATAAGCCGATCAATCTGATGGGCAAGTTCATAAGGGTCGTGCTCGGCCATTCTATTTAGTTGACTCTATCAACGTATTTTCTACTCTCTCAATCACTCCGGACAGGTTCGTCGGGCTAAGCAGGGAGTAGCTTATGTCGCAAAGCCAATCCATCGCACTAAAGGTTGCATCGGTTCTTTGGGTTATCTGGGGACTGGTCCATGTCCTGGCGGGAGTGATCATCATCAACGCTCCTGACGCAGCGGGCGCGGTGCAAGCGGTGGCCGATGCGATCGCGAAGGAAGATCTGATGTTTGAAGCGCATCCGGCGGCTTCCGCGCTCTATAACCAGCACGGCTGGAACCTGGGCTGGATTGGCGTGACGACAATTGTCTGCGCGGTGTTCCTGTGGCGCGGTGAGGCAAGCTCCAGCTGGCGAACAGCGGCCTGGGTCGCGGCGTTGACGGGTGGTCTGGCAGATGTGGGCTATTTCGTGTTTATGGACCTCGGTGCCTATGTGAACTTCATCCCAGGCGGATTGATGACCTATCTCTCGGCGAGCGCGATTTTATTGAGCGGTTGGGTTTGGTTGAGGACTCGAGGCTGACCAAGCCCTCTTCGTCGTCCCGGCCCCGAGCCGGGATCACTCTTGCTTTTTATGTTGTACTCAGTCGCGAGAAGCGGGACCCCGGATCAAGTCCGGGGTGACTGATCAAAGTGCTTATTGTACTTTGCGAACTACTTTGATTTTGCGGTGAGCAGAGACTGGCTATTCATATGGAAGAGATAGCTGAGTGGTTCCGAAGACTTTGGTTCTTGAGGGGAGTTTTTGCGGCTATCGCTCTATTGAGTCTTGGAGCACCATACTTTGACGTGACTCAATGGCAGTTCGCTCGAATGATCATTGCCATTCTGGTCGGTTGGAACAAACTCATGGCACTTGTAGGTAGGGAAACGTCCTTGTTTCTCAATATTCCTACTTTGACCCCTGCTGCGCTCAACACTCTGATAATCACTCTGACTACGATGCTCCCCGCAGCATATGTTATCGTGTCGAGGATTGAACCCAATGATCGCAATTCTCGAGTTCCAAACCTGCTTGCCAAGGAGAATCTCGCGCGGACCATGTTGATGGCCTCTGGAGCGGCTCTATTCCTTCTGGCGTTTTGGTACGGATTCTGGGGGCTTGTTGAGGTTGGAGAAGCAGCTGATCAGGCAAGAGCACGAATGAAAGTTGCCGGTCGATACGAGCTTCTTGCAGGACAAACCCTTGCTATCCCAACGGCGGCGTTTGTGCTCTCACTTCTTTGGCTGAAGGATTACGCCAAAGGTGTACTCTTTTTCGTCACCGGAGTTGTAACAATCCAGATTGTCTACTTTCTGCCATTTGTCGGCACGTGGCTCTCGAAGTTCTCAGATGAGATTCTCGGAGCACCGACCATGACTGCGTAGAGATTATAGTTTCAACATCGTATTGACAAACTACCGCGTCAGCTTCTTGTAAGCCAATCGTGTAGGCCGATCCGCTGCATCGCCGAGCCTGCGTCGCTTGTCCTCTTCATAGGCCTCAAAGTTACCCTCGAACCACTCAACGTGGCTGTTGCCCTCGAAGGCCAGTATGTGCGTCGCGAGGCGGTCGAGGAAGAAACGATCGTGCGAGATGACCACGGCGCAGCCGGCGAAGTTCTCAATCGCGTCTTCGAGCGCGCCTAAAGTCTCCACGTCGAGATCATTGGTCGGTTCGTCCAGCAGCAGCACGTTGCCACCTTCCTTCAACATCTTAGCCATATGCACGCGGTTGCGTTCGCCGCCGGAGAGCTTGCCGACGCTCTTCTGCTGGTCTGCGCCTTTAAAGTTAAACGCGCCGACATAGGCCCGCGTCGACGTGTCGTGACCATTGACCTGCATGTAGTCGAGGCCGTCGGAGATCTCTTCCCATACATTGTTCTTGGGGCTCAGATCATCGCGTGACTGATCGACATAGCCAAGATGCACGGTGTCGCCGATTTCGATCGTACCGCTGTCCGGCTGCTCCTGGCCCGTGATGATCTTGAACAGCGTCGATTTGCCTGCGCCATTGGGGCCGATCACGCCTACAATCCCTCCCGGAGGGAGCATGAAGGAGAGGTTTTCAAAGAGCAGCTTGTCGCCATAGGCCTTTGAGATGTTTTTCGCTTCGATCACCTTGCCGCCCAAGCGCTCCGGCACCTGGATCACGATCTGAGCTTTACCTGGTGCGCGGCTAGCCTGCGCTTCCTGAAGCTCTTCGAACTTGCGGATACGCGCCTTGGACTTTGTCTGGCGCGCCGAGGGCGTCTGCCGGATCCATTCGAGTTCGCGGGCGAGCGATTTTTGCTTGCCCGATTCCTCGCGCGCTTCCTGCTCCAGACGCTTGGCTTTCTTCTCAAGATAGGTCGAGTAATTGCCTTCATAGGGATAGTAAGTGCCGCGATCCAATTCGAGGATCCACTCCACCACATTGTCGAGGAAGTAGCGGTCGTGAGTGATCATCAGGACCGCTCCGGCATATTCCTTGAGGTGGTTTTCGAGCCATTCCACGCTTTCCGCATCGAGGTGGTTGGTCGGCTCATCAAGCAGCAGGATCGAGGGTTTCTGGATCAGCAAGCGGGTGAGCGCGACGCGGCGCTTTTCACCACCAGAAAGATTGGTGACGGGTGCGTCAGACGGCG
>JBCCJD010000036.1:0-32327 GCA_039027955.1 Pseudomonadota bacterium | reverse complement strand
CACATAGGCTCCCATAGCAATGCTTTTTTCCGGGCTTGATACCGCAGACGTGCTCGCCGAGTTTCGCTCCAGCGGAGCCTTGCTTGAAGGTCATTTCAAACTCTCCTCCGGCAGACATAGTGGACATTACTTGCAGTGCGCACGTGTGCTTATGAACGCTGCGCGCGCCGCACGGCTTGCAGAGGCAGTCTGCGCAAAGCTGCCTCGAGAGGTAGTCGCCGAGGTTGAAGTGGTCGTTTCACCGGCTATGGGCGGGATTATCATCGGCCATGAAGTCGGCCGAGCACTTGGCCGTGACGCACTTTTTCTGGAGCGGCCGGATGGCACTTTTCACCTTCGCCGTGGGTTTGCTCTTAAACCAGGAGCAAAAGTCCTGATGGTCGAGGATGTGGTAACTACCGGGCTATCGAGCCGGGAAGCGATCGCAGCTGTTGCTGAAGAAGGCGGCGAAGTCGTCGCTGAATGCGCATTAATCGATCGCTCCTTGGGAACAGCTGAGTTGGGTGTGCCGTTTTATCCACTCGCTGAGTTCGACTTTCCGACCTATGATCCAACGGAAGTCCCCCCCGAGCTCGCAGACATACCGATCACAAAACCAGGCAGCAGAGCTCAATGACAAACCCCTTACGCCTCGGCGTAAACATAGACCATGTCGCAACGATCCGGAATGCTAGAGGCGGGGACCATCCCGATCCTGTTCGCGCGGCTGAAATCGTCGCCAGCGTTGGAGGGGACGGCATCACCGCTCACTTGCGCGAAGACCGCCGCCATATCCGGGACGAGGACCTGGCACGCATCCAAGAAGCGACCGATTTACCGCTCAACCTTGAAATGGCCGCCACCGAGGAAATGCTTGAAATAGCGTTGCGCCATCGGCCCCATGCCGCTTGCATTGTGCCGGAAAAGCGCGAGGAGCGTACAACCGAAGGGGGGCTTGATGCCGCCGGGCTGGATAATCGCCTAGCGCCAATGGTTGAGCGCTTGCGTGAGGCAGGGATACGCGTGTCGTTGTTCATCGAAGCAGAAGAACGCCAACTCGAAGCCGCCATCCGGCTCGGAGCACCGGTGGTGGAATTTCATACTGGCGAATACGCACATGCGATGTTGGATGAGAACCGCGACAAAGTGTCAAACGAGATAAAGCGTATTGCCGATATGGCCGCATTGGCTGCCAAGAACGGTATCGAACCACATGCCGGACACGGGCTTACCTTCGATAATGTCCAGCCGATCGCGGCCATCCCACAGATCGCCGAGCTTAACATAGGACACTACCTGATCGGCGAGGCAGTGTTTACTGGGCTTGAATCGGCGATCCTCAAGATGCGCGAGTTGATGGATAATGCGCGCTAAGGTTTTCGCTGGAAGGTACCTCGCTGATCATGCCGACTGAGGACCTTCCTGAACTAACTGCAGCTCAAAAGTTCTGGGCATTTTGTGCAGCGGCGCTTTTCTTGCTTGCGGTAGGCTTTCTTGGATTCTCCCTTTCGCAAGGCGTTCTTGTAGCCTTTGCGATCGGCTGGGTGGGTCTTCAGATCTTTGGCTATGTCGGCGCCCTGAAATTCGCCAGCGGCGATTTCGCCCATCCTCTGTTCAAGAGCCAGGTTATGCTTCACATAATGGCGCTGGCACTTCTGGTTATGGCGATATCGAGAGCGCTGAGTTGATCGCATGCATGTTGACTAGGGGTGACATCATCACAATTAGGGAGCGGATATGATCATCGGGCTCGGCTCAGACCTCTGCAATATTGAGCGGATCGCAAACTCGCTTGAGAGGTTTGGCGAACGCTTTGAAAATCGTGTCTTTACCGAGGTTGAACGCGCGAAAGCCCGGCGGCGTCCTTTTACAATTGCTGGAACCTACGCCAAGCGTTTCGCGGCGAAAGAAGCTTTCAGCAAGGCGGTAGGTACCGGGTTCAAGCGCGGTGTGTTCATGAAAGACATCGGCGTTGTGAATGCGCCTTCGGGTGCGCCAACCCTTGCGCTTGCCGGCGGGGCGGCCAAGCGGCTTGAAGAATTGATCCCGCCCGGCCATGAGCCCTCTATTCATCTTACTCTAACCGACGATCATCCATGGGCGCAGGCCTTTATCATAATAGAGGCGCGCGCGAAGTGACCGGTCTGACAGGCACAAACACAGTGACACAATCGAACGAGGCAAATGAGCCTAAGAGTCAAAATGCGTCGCAGCAAGCTGAGGAAAGCAAGGTCAACTGGCTCGCGGAGCTGCGCGGCCTTGCCTTGATGCTCCTAGCAGTGCTTGCATTTCACAGCCTTGTTGCAAAGCCGTTCTATATCCCTTCAACGTCGATGATGCCGACGTTATGGGTTGGAGATCGACTTGTCGTAAGCAAATATCCTTACGGCTGGTCCTGGGCGTCGGCCAGCTTCCACCTGTTGCCAAGAGGCGACTGGCGGCTCTTTCCTGCGACACCTGAGTATGGCGATATCGTTATTCCGGTCCATCCGCTCCGCAATGAGGACTACATCAAGCGGGTAGTCGCCCTTCCAGGCGATACCATAGAAGTGCGCGATGGGCGTATAATTCTAAGTGGAACCCCGGTTAAACGCGAACAGGTCCCCAATGTGCGACTGCCGTTCGAGCCAGACCTTTTGTGTCCAAGTGACGACGGACCGCGCCCTTGTTTGGCGAGCTTTGAGAATTACCGAGAAACAGGCGAAGATGGGAAAGACTATTTCGAACCCGCCACATTCCGCGAGACCATGCCGAACGGCGCGACCTACCTGATAATCGATCACACCACTCAAGAACTCGACGATTTTGAGGCTTACACAGTGCCGGAAAATCATGTGTTTGTGATGGGTGATAATCGCGATGAAAGCGCCGATAGCCGGGCGCTTGCAGAGCTACGTGGTCTTGGCAAGGGCGTCCCGCTGGAGAACATCGGAGGCCGCGCGGAGTTCATCACCTTTTCGCTGGATGGGTCGACCACTTGGAACCCGCTAAGCTGGTTTTCCAGCCTGCGACCGGACAGAGCCTGGACCACGCTGCGTCCCGGGATCGCTGAAACCGTGCCGGTGGAACAATCGGGCCGGGCGGCGAATTAACGCAACACCGCTTACAAGCTTCCAATTGACGCACAGGGTTTCACCGAACCATGGCTAAAGCCTTCCTATACTTCATTGCGGTTTGCATCGTGATCTTTCTGGTCGGTCGGATTGGCTATGAAATGTTCCAGGATGAAATCGCTGAAATCGCACTCGTCCCTTCAAGCGAATTTACTCCGCAAGAGCCGCTCGAAGTCAACGCCTATGAAGATCCGGGCTTGTGGTATTCGCGTCCGGGCATCGGACTAAATGACCCTGCACGCTGGCAACCTGCATTTGCAGCAGCCGAGACTGGCTCACAGACTGAAGAGCCGACACAAAGCATCGCGCCGTCCGAAAATGCTGTGTCTGTCGATGTACCTGACTTTGCCGTATTCTTCGTTCACCCGACAAGCTATCTCAATCGCAACAATTGGAACGCGCCGATCGGGGATAATGCCGATGCCGAAGCTGAGCGGATCGCTGAGATTTACGTTCGCGGCATGGCCAGTCCGTTCAACGCAGCCAGCGAGATCTGGGCTCCACGCTATCGTCAGGCCACGATGGGAGCGTTTTTGACAGACGCGCCTGAGGCGCAGCAGGCGATTGATGCCGCCTATGCCGATGTCAAAGAAGCTTACGCCTATTTCCTAAGCTCGCTTGATCCAGAGGTGCCGATCGTGCTTGCCGGTCACAGCCAAGGCGCGCTCCATTTGCTGCGACTTTTGCGCGAGGAGATAAACGGATCGGATGCAGCTGACCGGCTTATCGCAGCCTACACCATTGGCTGGCCGATCTCGGTTGAGCACGACGTGCCCGCGCTCGGCTTCGCTGCCTGTGCGACTCCAGCCCAAACCGGCTGCATTCTGTCGTGGTCAAGCTTTGCCGAGCCCGCTGATCCAAGCAGGGTAATGGAGACTTATGCCAAGTCGACCGGGTATGATGGCGAATTGCGCGGCAATAGTCAGATCTTGTGCACAAACCCGCTTACAGGAACGTTTGGTGGCCAAGCGGATACCGCCGCAAACTTGGGAACGCTCGTACCCGATGATAGCATTTCGAACGGCGAACTGGTTCCGGCCGCGGTCCCGGCACGCTGTGACGAACGCGGATTGCTGCTGATCGGTGACCCGCCCGAGCTTGGCTCATATGTTCTTCCGGGCAACAATTATCACGTTTACGATATCCCTTTGTTCTGGGCGAACACCAAAGCGGATGTCGCTCGCCGCGCAAATGCGATGGCGCAGACGACACAACGCGAACCGGCTGAGGCATCCTGATCACTGAACGGGCCAGTGAGTTTGCTGACGCGTTACCCGAAGGCGGCGCGCTCCTTGGTCTTGATCTCGGCACTAAAACGCTCGGCACTGCGACCTGCGATGCCGGCTGGCGCTTTGCGACTAATCATGCGACTTTTCGGCGAGGAAAATGGAGCCGTGACCAAGCAGCTTTGCGAGAGCTGATCAACCAGCGTCGCCTTGTCGGTATCGTTCTAGGCTTACCTCTTAATATGGACGGCAGCGAAGGACCGCGCGCCCAATCGGTCAGAGCTTATGCTCGCAACATGTCGGAGGCGTTCACGCTGCCCGTTTTGTTGTGGGATGAACGCTGGTCCACAAAGAGCGCTGAAGCAGGGCTGATCGATCAAGACATTAGCCGGGCGAAGCGGGCAGAGACGATAGATAGTCATGCTGCAGCAGTGATCCTGCAAGGCGCAATTGATCGACTTTCAGGCGGCATTCTCTAATCGTCTACAACCGTCGCGCGCCGTTTACGGGCAATAGCTGCGACCATAAGGCTTCCGCAACGCTCACCGTCTTGCCATATCCGATCAATGTCGGCCGGAGTGCGCGCTCTTGCCGCGCGCGCTTCGAAACTTGCCAGCCTTAAACGCTCGCTTGGATGCGTTCGCCCGGTCCAATCTGCAAAGTCGAGCGCTTCATCCGTCCCGCTCGCGACAGCAACCCTTAAGAACACCTCAGTCGCATTGGGGCTAAGTACACGTTCGATTTCGCGACTTTCCAAATCAAACCCGTACTGATCAAACCAGCATTGCGAGGGATCTGCATGCATGACGTTCAGCGAAACCGACAGGCTTTCGGGTGGTAGTTGGGAATGAACATCGCGGTGCGCACGATAGAGCATGACCTTACCTTCATGAAGTGCGCTGCGCTCCACAAACCGCAAGGGCACTCGTTCGTTAGCATAGCCGGACACCGCCTCATAATCGTATTCGAAATAGTCGCTGCGATAACCGGGCCCAAGATAGCCAGATGTCAGAAACGCAAAATTGTGATCATGCGGCACGCCATAGACGAAAGTCTTCGCGCCGCTGTTACGAAAACACAAATCACGCTCAGCGGGCCAGATGTTGGCGCGCAAGAACATATTGCCAGCAACCGGACTAAGCACAATCGCTTGTGGTCCATAGCCGCTGCTGATCTCATTTTCGGTCCGGCCAGCGAGCCGATCGATCAGCAGATCAGCCAGAAACGTGCGATTGTTGCTGAGCCGCTGAAGCCAACCCGCCGCCGTATCCGTGTTCGCTGCGTCGCGGGGCTCAAAGCCAAGACTACTTAGCGCTTCAACACATTCGGCCAATGTGCACTGCATGTTTGTCGAATGTTCAATTACTTGCGGCATATTTTTATGTCTCGACCGAAGCGGGCTAAGTCTGGTTCTCGCTCAAATAGATCGGCTTGCAGCCTCGACGCAGGTTTCTGGAGTGGATCATCATGTCGTACTGCAAGATCAGCCAACAAACAGAGGCCATGGCGAGTACTTTGCGCCAAGACTTGTCGCAGCGCTTCCCAACGCACATCGTCATCTTGCGCTTGGTCCAGTGCGAGAGCTTCGATCGTGTCGAGCGCCTTCATTTGATCCATCGCACCCAGAACTGCGAGCGCCATCACCTTCTGGCTGGCACGCTTGTCGCCGCTGCTCGTCTTGACCAATCGGTCATCGGACAAACGAAACTCGCGCACAGGACAAGGCTTCTCCGGCACGCGGCTCAACTGCATCAGCAGCATAGTGCCATTCACTTTGGTGATCTGGCGCGCTTCGGTTCGATCTAGGATTTGCAAGACTGTGCCCGGAAACCAAAAAGCGTTGTGAGCGATGATCTGCGTGTTTGAATAATCACTATCGTGCAGATGATAAATCTGCCCGCTTGCCTCGCCCGCGATCACGCATTCGTGACTTTCATTGCTGGTGAAAACCGCTGTCGTTGGTGCGATTTCATCCTCGCGCTGCTCATATACGAGCAACCTCAACGTAGCCCGTCCGCTGCTTACCAATTGCATAGTGGCCAGACCAGGCGACGAGCTTTGGCGAAATGGCACTTCGCCAAGTGGATGCGCGCGTAGTCCATCAATCAAGTGTGATTGCCAGCCTCCAACGAAACGGCATACGGCCTCATGATCGCAGACAAGCGCGTGCAAATCTGGACATTCCGACAAGGCGGTGCCGCTTCCGTAGAGTTGCACCTGCTCGATGATTGGAGCGACGTCGTCCCGCGCGCGCCAGGCCCCGGATACCTCGCCCAAGTGAGTGTGCGAGCGGCGCTGCAAGTCCGGATCGTCTCGCAGCGCCGCAATTGCCGGATGCGTATGCATCTTGGATCAGGCCTGAGCTCAGCCTAGGATTTCAGGCGGAAGCACGTCGTAGATGTAAACCATGATGTCGACGATCCGATCATCATAGGAAGCGCTGGCGTTGCTTGCCGATCCAAACAGGCCCTGCGCAGTGTCAAGACCAGGCAGCGTCGACAGATCAAGCTTTGGTAAGTCCATGTTATTCCCTCCTGTTTGCGTCCCCGCGAGTTTGCAGGACTCGCACGCCAGATGATGTGCGAGCCGCGCCGCATCGCCCAATTAAATGATTGTAATGCGCCGCCACCGGCCCCAAGGCTTCAGCAATGAGCGCCCCACCTGCGAGGTTTGATGCTAGCGAAGCGGCGAAGTTTTTCTTTCGCGGCGGCCACACTGGCTGGCTCGGTCTCGAATACAGCGCGCATGGCGAAGACTGGGTCGAGCTCAAGCTTCCTTGGCGTGAAGACCTTTTAGGCGAGCCCGCTGAAGTGCTGGCATCCGGCCCGATTATCAGCCTGATGGACATGGCTAGCGGCATGGCGATCTGGCAGACAAAGGGTATCTTCAGCCCAATTGCGACACTTGATCTGCGAGTTGATTATCAGCGTCCTGCTCGCGAACGCGCTGCGGTTTTTGGAAGAGTGGAATGCTATCGCACCACTCGCTCCGCCGCCTTTGTGCGCGGCATCGCATATGACGATCAACCGAGCGATCCGGTCGCTAACATAGCGGGCGTGTTCATGGTGATCGGTACAGACGCACGATCAAAGGAAATCGCAAAAAGCGAAGGCGATGCAGATGAGTAGACCCTTCCTGGAAAGCGACTTGCCAGCCTATGCCCAATCGCTCGGGATTAGTGTGCATGGACTGGACGGCGAATATCCGGTCCTGACAGTGGCTTTCGGACCCACCATCGAAGGGCGCCCCGGACACTTTCATGGCGGTGCGACTGCCGGACTGCTCGAGACTGCGGGATATGCCGCGTTGCGACGGGTCCTCTTGCGCGAACAGCGCGCACTGACGATGAAGCCGATCAACATCACCATGCAGTATCTGGCAGCGGGCAAGCAGCTTCAGACTTATGCCATCGGCCGCATCACCCGGCTGGGGCGGCGCAACGCAAACATCGCTGCGGAGGCGTGGCAAAGTGATCGTGCCCGACCGATCGCCACAGCCGTCATGAACATTCTTACGGGTTAAGAGGCTGATCTTGGCTTAGCGCCGCGTCTCAATGCCATCCACGCCAAGACCGTCTTCATCCAGTCGAAACTCAACGTTCGCTCCATCGATCTCGGTTGTGATCGTCACCCCGTCAGGATCGAAGCGCAATTGCGAGCCTCCATCATCCAGCGGAATTTCCGCTCCTTCTTCGATGTCAAAGCGCTGAAGTGGGCCTTGCGGATCGGGCGACGCTGTGGGCTTAGGTGCAGGTTTGAGCGAAAGTGCCCCGTTCATGAAGTCTTTCCAGACGCGCGCTGGAAGGCCGCCACCGGTGACGTTACCCATCGGCGAGTTGTCATCATTGCCGACCCACACACCGACTACGAGGTCCTCAGCATATCCAACAAAAACCGCGTCGCGATAGTTCTGGGTTGTCCCGGTCTTACCGTAATTGGCAATCGGCAGCGTGGCTGCGCGGCCCGTGCCAGAGTTAATTGCCGCTCGCAGCATTTGCTCAAGGTCTTCATGAGTGCGAGTTGAAAGGCTGTCTTCAGGCGAAGTCAACCAGTCCCACCAAGTCTCCTCCGCTTGCGGAAACGCATGAGGACGAACTGGATATTCGTTCGCAGCAATACCAGCATAGGCGGCTGTCAGCTCCAGTAATGTCATACTCGACGTGCCGAGCGCCAGACTGGGATCGCCTTCAGCCAAAGGAGACTTTACCCCCAGCGTCCTTGCCGTGCGGATCACCCGCTCACTGCCAAGTTCGTTAAACAGGCGGACAGCCGCGACATTGCTTGACGTCGCAAGTGCACGCTCAAGCGTCAATTCCTCCGAGTATGTGTCTGAGGCGTTTTTGGGCCGATACGACCCCGTTTCAATTGGAGTGTTGGCGATCGTATCGTCAGGCTCCCATCCCGCTTCAAGCGCGGCGAGATAGACGAAAAGCTTGAAAGTCGAACCTGGCTGCCGCCGCGCCTGCGTTGCCCTGTTGAAAGGCGAACTTGCATAGTCTTTGCCTCCGACCATCGCGACCACTTCGCCCGAGGGTCGCATCGCGACAAGCGCAATCTGCGATTCGCCGAGTTGCGTGCGCCCGACAACGCGGCCTGCCAATTCCTGCAGCCGAGCATCCAGCGTCGTGGTTATGACCTGGCGCGAATAGCTCGCTTCCATCCCCGCCCGTGCAATCGGCAGCGCCCAATCGGCAAAATACGTCCCGGTCGGAAGATCGTTGCGAGTGCGCACATCAAGTTTTGGCAAGGGCAGTTTAGCTGCCGCTGCCTCGCTCAAATAACCTTCCTCGACCATCGCTCCTATCACCAGGTCCATCCTCGCTTTAGCTCGATCATAGTGTCGGGTCGGCGCATAGCGCGACGGCGCTTGCAGCAATCCAGCCAGCATGGCGGCCTGCTGCGGAAGCAGGTTCTCAGGCTGGCGATAGAAGTAGTGGAGGCTGGCCGCGCGCAGGCCGTACTGATTGTCACCGAAGTAAGCGTTGGAGAGATAGCGTTCGAGAATCTCATCCTTCGTCAACCAAGTCTCGAGCCAGAATGCGATGAGCGCTTCGCGAGCTTTTCGGGATAGACTTTGTTCCGGCGTCAGAAACGTGAACTTCGCGAGCTGCTGCGTGATCGTGCTGCCCCCGCCGCGCCCAGTCCACACCGCCCGCGCGATGCCGCGCGGATCAACACCCCAATGGTTATAAAAACGCCGATCCTCGATCGCCAGAAATGCCTGAACGACATGATCCGGCAGCTCTTCCACTTCAACCGGCGCATCGACCGCCGCGCCGCTGCGGGCGATGGGGCTGCCATTACTGGCGAGCAGTGTAACCTGAGGCGCTGCGATGGGCTCAAGGCTTTTCGACAGAGGTGCCGTGATTGCGAGCCATCCAACAAGCAGAAAAAACACCAATATAAGCGCGGCAAACAGCCGGACCGCCCACCAGCGCTTTCTACGACCGCGATAACGCGCAGGGCGCCACCAAGGTAGACGATCGCGCTCTTCGATCCGAACATAATCATCGAGCTGTTCGAGCCGTTCATCCCAGGCAGCATAATCAGGCGCCGAGTGAACATGTGTTTTCAGCTCATCGTCGTCCTCGTGCACATACGGCCGCTGCGATTCATAAAGAGCGTAATAATCGCTCTCTGCATCTTCTGCAGAGCGATCCGCTGAGCGGTTCCAGAATCGTTCAAACAGCGCCATTAAAAGTGTATTAGCAGGCTATGACACCGAGCCGCAACTGAAAGCGCTCTAGCTGCCGATAGCTGCGCCTTCCGGCAGGTCCTCGTTGAAGACCCGCTGGTAATACTCACTTACCAAAGTGCGCTCCGCTTCGTCGCATTTGTTAAGGAACGAGAGGCGAAATGCAAAACCGAGCGAGTTAAAAATCTGCGCGTTTTGGGCCCAGGTAATAACCGTGCGCGGGCTCATTACGGTTGAGATATCGCCATTCATAAAGCCTTGCCGAGTCAGCTCGGCGACTTTGATCATGTCTGCAATAACCTTGTTATCGGTCTCAGGCGTCTTTGACTTGACGATGTCCTGTTCGGTCTCAGCCGGCAGGTAATTGAGAGCGACCACGACATTCCAGCGGTCCATCTGTGCCTGATTGATCGCTTGCGTGCCGTGATAAAGACCGCTGGTATCGCCCAGCCCGACCGTGTTCGTCGTCGCGAACAGTCGAAAATAGGGATTAGGCGTAATCACGCGGTTCTGATCGAGCAGCGTTAAGCGTCCATCGAATTCAAGCACGCGCTGGATCACAAACATGACATCCGGACGGCCGGCATCATACTCATCGAACGTGAGAGCGACCGGGTGCTGAAGCGCCCATGGAAGAATTCCTTCTTTGAATTCTGTTACTTGCAATCCATCCTTGAGGACGATCGCATCGCGTCCGACAAGATCGATCCGGCTTATATGAGCGTCGAGATTAACCCTTACGCTAGGCCAATTCAGACGAGCGGCAACCTGCTCAATATGGGTTGATTTCCCGGTTCCATGATAGCCTTGGATCATCACACGCCGGTTGTGAGCAAATCCAGCCAGGATCGCGAGCGTTGTTTCAGGATCGAACACATAGTCCTTGTCGAGCTCAGGGACATGTTCGTCATTCGCGCTGAACGCGGGAACCTGCCAGTCGACGTCAATTCCGAAGGTATCGCGAACGTCTACGGTAGCATCAGGCTCTGGAGGGATGGCGCTGGCGCCGGCGAGATTGGGAGAAGCTAGTGAATTCATTATGCGACCCGGTTAGAGCGCGATCACGCTTGCTGCAAGCGTAGGCTTAGGCTGGGCCGCCAACATTTTAATCAGGGCGAAGTTACCCTATATTCGCATCTATGGCCGATCCGATCGAAACCCTGCGTTTGAAAGTTGTCGATCAAGTACGCGGTGTCTTCAACGATCGCGCAAACGGGCAAAAACCGGTTCCACCGTCTGATGAAGCTCTGTTCGCTCGCGACACACCCATCAGGCTTGTCCATGCCGACTTGGTTGGAATGATGACCGGTGGGATTCGCGGCCTGCTTTTACAGATGCTGCACCCGCACGCTTTGCAGGGTGTGCTCGACCACTCCAATTTCCGCGAAGACATGCATGGCAGGCTGCAACGCACAGCGCGGTTTATTGCAGTTACGACGTTCGGACATCGCGATCGAGCGATGGCCTCAATTCGCGCCGTCAACAGCATTCATCAAAGGGTGGACGGCACTCTTCCTGATGGGACGCCATACAATGCGACCAATCCGCGCACTTTGGCTTGGGTGCATGTTGTGGAAGCGCAGAGCTTCCTCGCTGGCTACCTGCGCCATGTCCGGCCTGATATGCCGCTTGCTGAGCAAGACGAGTATTATCGCCAGTTTGCGGTCATCGCGCGCGCCTTAGGCGCTGACCCAGTGCCTGAAAGCGGTGTTCAGGCAGAGGCGATCTTTCGAGACCTGCGCACGGACCTGCGCACTTCGCCTGAAGCACGCGAAGTGGCGCAATTGGTGCTCAGCCAAAAACCTCCAGGCACTCCACCAGGCGTGCAGACAATGCTTGGCGCTGAAGCCGTTGCGATGCTCCCCGACTGGGCACGCGCAATGCTGCGCTTGCAAAGACCGGTGCTCACCGCCCTGCCGGCCCGAGCGGCAACATGGGGTGTAGGTCGGACGCTACGCTGGGCATTTCGCCAAAACTGACCGCAAGACGCCATATTTCTGTTACACTCTTGCATGGGATGCATGAAAGGGAGTGTGGACATGTCGTATATCGACGGTTTTGTAATGGCGGTGCCGACCGCCAATCGCGAAAAGTTTCAAGCGCATTGCGAAACAGCTGACTCATGGTTCCTCGAGAACGGTGCCACGCGTGTTGTCGAGACATGGGGTGCCGACGTGCCGAAAGGTGAGACAACTGATCTTATTAAAGCCGTAGCAGCGACCGAAGAGGAAACAGTGTCCTTCGGCTGGATAGAATGGCCCAATAAGAAAACGCGCGATGCTGCCATGGCCAAAATGGAAGGCGGCGAAGGGATCGATGAACGACTTGATCCTGAAAAGAACCCTATGCCGTTCGATGGCAAGCGCATGATCTTTGGAAGCTTCGAGGCGATCTACGATCAGTCCGCCTAAGGCGAAGTAAGGGAGAGAAGACGTGGCTAACAAGCACGGAGACTTCGTCTGGTATGAGTTGGCAACCAGCGACGTTGATAAGGCGAAGGAGTTCTATGGCCCCCTGATGGGCTGGGCGTTCGAGGTGAGCGGGCAGCCTGAGATGCCTTATCATGTGTTTTCGAAAGATGGAGTTCAAGTCGGCGGCATGCTCTCGCTCACTACCGACATGATCGCTAGCGGCGCGCAACCTCTTTGGGCAGGCTATGTCGAAGTAGAGGACGTCGATGCTTCCTTAGTCAAAGGCAAAGAGGCAGGCGCGAACGTCTATGTCGAAGCCACAGAAATGCCTGAAGTTGGCAAGTTCGCGATGATCGCAGACCCACAAGGCGCCCCGATTTACCTGATGAGCAGCGCATCTGAGGAAGACAGCGCATCATTTGCCAAGCATGAGCCGCATGACGGCCATTGCGCTTGGAACGAACTGGTCACCACCGATCCAGCGGGCGCGAAAGCGTTCTACACCGACCTTTTCGGTTGGGAGAAGACCGAAGAGATGGATATGGGCCCAATGGGCCTTTATGAGATGTATTCGGCCAACGGGTACGGGGTCGGAGCGATCATGCAAAAGCCTGAAATGATGCCCATGTCCGCCTGGGTCTATTATCTGCGTGTTCCGGACATTCAGGTCGCAGCGGACTTTGCGAACGCAAATGGCGGCCAATTGATGGGTGAGCCAACGCAAATTCCGGGCGGCGATTACGTTATTCAAGGCACCGATCCGCAGGGGGCCTTTTTCGCACTAATCGGAAAAGGAGAGGCTTCGACCGATGGCTGAATTCACATTCTACACCGTCGCCATGAGCCGCGGGCAGATCTCGCGATGGGCGCTTCATGAAGCGCGCGCAGATTACGAGCAACTTGTGTTTGATTGGGCGACGCGGCCTGAGAACTTCAAAGACATCAATCCGATGAACAAGGTTCCTGCGCTGGTGCATCATCACGGCGGAAATGATCATGTCATCACCGAAGCCGCTGCGATCAATCATTACCTAGCCGAAACACATCCGCAGACAGGGCTGCTGCCAGAACTGCATGAGAAAGCATCTTATTTCCGCTGGCTGTTCTTTGCTGCCGGCCCACTGGAACAGGCTATTCTTGGCAAGGCCATGGGCTGGGAAGTGCCTGAGGGCAAAAGCGCAACCGCTGGTTTTGGCTCGCTCGAACTGGCTCTGGGAGCGATGGAGAGCTGGCTGAAAACGAACGACTTTGCCGCTGGCGACCGGTTTACGATGGCAGACACCTATGTTGGCAGCCAATTTGTGTGGGGCTTGAGGTTCGGCTCAATTCCAGAAACGCCGGCTTTCAAGGCCTATGTCGAGCGTGTCACTCAGCGTCCGGCCTACAACGAGGCTAATGCAATTGATGCCAAGCTGATCAAAGAGGCCGCCAATGGGTAAACGTGCCTCGATCTTTCTCATGTTTGAAAGCGAAGCGGAGCAGGCCGCCACTTTCTATGCCGAGACTTTTCCGGACAGCGCGATTGAAGAGGTGATCAAGCCTCAAAGCGATGTTCCGGGGACAGCGGCTGGGGCCGTGCAGCTGGTGGAAATGCAGCTGTGCGGCATGCCTTGCGTTCTCCTCAATTCCGGTCAGGCAAATCCGCCCAACCAGACCTTCTCGCTCCAAGTCTACACTGAAGACCAAGGGGAAACCGACCGATTGTGGGATGCCGTTGTTGGTGATGGTGGGGAAGCAATCATGTGCGGCTGGTGCAAGGATAAATGGGGCTTTCATTGGCAGATCACGCCGCGCACGTTGATGGATGCGCTTTCACATCCTAATGCAGAGGCGGCAGCCAGAGCGCAGGCGGCGATGCTGACAATGACCAAAATCGATATTGCGGCTATCGAAGCGGCAATTGCTGGCTAGGCTATCGCAGCGCTGTTCTTCAGCAGGTTATAGGCCTCAACCACTTTGTTGAGCCGTGCCTCGTACTGCCTGTCGCCGCCGTTTCGATCCGGATGATAACGCCGCAAAAGCTCCGAATAACGGCGCCTGAGTCTTCGCCGATCGGTATCAAGTCCAAGGCCCATAGTCTCTAGAGCGCGCGCCTCATCTTTTGAGAAACGCCCATCCATCGCCATTTTTGCTTCACGTTCGGCACGGCTCTTGATCCCACCTGCGCGAGCCGAGATTGCCTCGAGCGGATCGTCAAAATCAGCCCAGCGCGGCATTCCATCGACGTGCACCCGCTTGGAAAACCCAGAGCTTTCAGTCCGCCAGCCTGCGACGGGCGATTGCGCGGCAAGGATTTCATCAGCGCTCATCCCTTCGAACCAGTCATATCCGGCGTTGAACTCGCGCACATGTTCAAGGCAGAACCAACGCCACTCGCCAGGCCCATCGAACCCGCTTGGACGATAGCCCGGAGCGCGAAACTCGCCGGGTTTGGTACATCCAGGCCAGTCGCATTGGCGGTTTGAACCTTCGTAACGGCCATGGAGCTTAGTTGAAGACATAAAGACTTGAGAATGGGGCGAGTGATGCCAAATGCCAAGCTTGCAATGAGGAAAATCCTGTGATGGTCGAGAATCTGAGTGCAAGATCAGTTGCAGAGGAAATGCAGGAATTGCTTGAGGCTTCGTTCTCTCCAAGCGCCTTGGAGATCATCAATGATAGCGCGCATCATGCCGGCCATGCTGGCGACGATGGCTCCGGCGAATCGCATTTTACGATCGTGATCGAAGCCGCAGCATTCAAAGATATGACGAGGCTTGCCCGGCAGCGCGCGGTAATCACAGTGCTTGGGGACATTGTTGGCCAGCGCGTGCACGCGGTCGCGATAAAAGCAAGCGCTCCAGCAGAGTGAGCGAAGTCTCTGGCGCTAAACTGCGCATCCGTCGCTCGGCGCGGATCATATTGCTCAGCCCTGCTCAGCGAGTTTTGATGTTTCGCTTTAATGTGACAGGTCGCTTGCCATTTTGGGTCACGGCGGGCGGTGAATGCGAAGCGGACGAAAGCTTTGAACAGGCCGCTCGCCGCGAATTGTTCGAAGAGACCGGGTTTCGAGCCGACCCAGGTCCTCAAATCGCGCGGACCACGCCGCAGTTCGTGACGGTCGAGGGCGAACTGGTGCAGGCCGACGAGCGCTACTTTCTCGTGAGCACCGGCGATGAATGGATCGACACCGCGCATCACACACCACTCGAACGCGCCGTCATGACGCGGCACCGCTGGTTCACCTTAAGCGAGCTTGCGAACTGGCATGAAGAGCTATTTCCAGCGAACCTCGCTGCAATCATAGGTGAGCATCTTCAAGGCTGATTGCCCATGCCGCATGGTCTGGTATCTCGCCTCTAAAGATAGGGAGAGCAAGCCGTGGAGTATTCAGGAAAGACCGCGTGGATCACAGGCGCATCATCTGGGATTGGTGCGGCACTCGCTCGCGATCTCGCTGGTCGAGGCGCTCGGCTCGTCCTGTCAGGACGAGATCGCACCCGTCTTGCTGAAGTCGCAGCAGATTGTGATGACACTCTCATCCTACCATTCGATGTGCGCGACGATGCGGCGCTGGCCGACGCGACCCAACAAGCGATCGCTTGGAAAGGTGGAATTGATCTCGCGTTCGCTAATGCCGGGGTTTCGCAGCGCAGCCGAGCGCTGAAGACAGAAATGCAAGTCTATCGTGATATTATTGATATCGACCTGACGGCTCAAATCGCATTTTCTCAGGGGCTTATCGACCACATGGTGGAAAGAGGGTCAGGTGCGATCGCCTTTATCTCTTCGATCGCAGGGAAAGTCGGCGTGCCGATGCGCACGGCCTATTCGGCAGTTAAGTTCGGCCTTGCAGGCTATGCCGATGCCTTACGCGCAGAGCTCTCGCAAACAGGGGTTAGTGTGCATGTGATTTATCCCGGCTCTGTCGCGACCGACGTGAGCCGGAACGCGCTGACCGCCGATGGCAGCAAGCGTGGCCGCTCTGACAAAGTGATCGATGAGGGAATTCCAGCACCTGACGCTGCAAAGACCATGCTTGATGCCATCGCTAACGGCGAACGCGAGATTATTGTCGCCGAAGGTATGGAAGCACAGATGGGCGAAATGCGGCGTACACCCGAAGCGCTGTTCGATCAGATGGCGGCGTTGGTGGCCAGTGGGTACATGGAGCGGATGGAAGAGGGAGGATAGCGGCAATGGAACAAAAGCGTGTTGCGCTTGCCAATGGGGTTGAGCTCGACTGCGTTGATGAAGGCCCAGTTGATGCACCTGCTCTGATCTTTCTGCATGGCTTTCCCGAAAGCCACCGCACTTGGCGCCATCAGATCGCGTACTTCAAAGACCGTTATCGCTGCATCGCACCTGACCAGCGCGGCTATCGCGGATCATCCAAACCCCAGGAAGTGAGAGCTTACACGCCTGACAAGCTTATTGGCGATATCTTCCTGCTGGCGGATGCCCTTAACATCGCCAAGTTCACGATTGTGGGGCACGATTGGGGCGGCGCTATTGCCTGGGGTGTAGCGCTTGGTGGGCAGCATATGCGGGTCGAGAAAGCGGTGATCGCTAACGCGCCGCATCCGGCAATCTTTCAAACACTGCTCTACACCAATAGGATTCAACGCGAAGCAAGCCAGTATATTCGAGGGTTTCGAGACCCGGCAAACGATGCCCTGGTAAAAGAGCATGGCCTTACCGGGTTGCTTTTAAAGGAAGTAAGATGGGATCGACCTGAAGCGATGGAGGCGGAGGAACGCGAAGCTCTGCTGCGCGACTGGCAGAACCGCGACGCGGCTTTTGGCATGCTCAATTACTATCGCGCGAGCCCAATTGATGTGCCTCTTATGGACGCGCCTTTCGAAGTGCCAGCCGATTTCACTGCGCCTGACCCGCCTAAGCTCACGATACCGACGCTTGTGATCTGGGCGCTTGATGATCTGGCGCTGCCGAAAGAGAACCTTGATGGGCTCGAAGACATCATCGACCCTTTGACAATCGAACGCGTACCTGACTGCGGACATTTCGTGCCGTGGGAAGCACCGGGTAAAGTAAATGCAGCGATGGAAAAATTCCTGCAATCTTGACGCGCTATATAAAAAGAATCTGGACGAGGAGATTCCCTGCATGACTGAAGAAGCCAGCCGCGACGTAACTAAAACCTACACCACCGAGCAGAACATTCAGAAGCTTGAGCGACTGGTTAAGGCCCTGCGCGAAGGGACCGCGTTCGAAATCCAAGTAGATAATCAGCGGCTCTACATTCCCGCCGGAACCGAGTTCTCGATCGAACATGAACAAGAAGGTCCGATCCATGAGCTCGAATTCCAATTTCGCTGGCGAGATGGGGAAGATTAAAGCTGCTGCGGCGCAACACCCTAATCGAGAGGGCCGATGACATGGCTAACCCCCTAGAGCATTCGCATGTACTTCGCGTTATTGGTAATTCAGACACGAGCCTTGAAGACGCGGTGCGCAGTGGCCTTATGGAATTGACGAACCCCTATGCTGGCCATACCCACCACAAAGGCTATCGCTTCACTTCATTCGAGGTCGTCAAATTCGCCGGCTTGATCGAGCATGACGATGATCCCTTAACGTTCGACGTCACCCGATTCTCGGTGACGATGGATGTGACTGCGGTGCATCAGCATGATGATGCCAGCGACGATGCTGATAGCGGTGAAGTTCTGTAAGGCCTGATCTGCTTAAAGTATGCAGAATAGGACGGAGCAAGGACTGCATTTGCGGTTTTGCTGGTATATGAGCGAAAGATAGTGTAATACCCTGAAAGATAAGGAGTATTACAATGATATATCATATCCCCGCTGATTGCTGTGATTGCGATTGCACTGCCTGCGAACAGGGTGCGAACTGCAGCGATTGCGATTGTTGTTAAGGAGCGGCGGCCCTAGTTGGGGTCGCCGATCCACTCAACCCATGCCCCGTGTGGATGCGCATGCGCCAGCAATACGGGATGACCTTGTCCGGCCCCGCCATTCCAGTAACGCACTTTCAGCTCATGCCGAAATGTTGCTGGGTCGGTCTCGAGCGCAACCCATGCCAATGGTGATTGCGGTGCCGCTTTTGCACTCGCCTCAGTGACCGCTGCGGTAATGGCGGCTTGCGTCTCAGCAGGCATATATTGCCACATAATCGAATGATACATCACCCGGGTCGAGCCCTCTTCCTGCGGCCGAGCCAGCATCTGCTCTACAAATGCGAGCGCATCCATTTTGGCAAGTTCGGGCGGATCTTCAGCTGCCAGCCTGATTGCTGCATCGATCCGCTCTAGTCGCGCCGGCGCATCGGGCCAGACATAAGCTTTAAGGCGCAACGCGGCAGCAGGATCAGCAAGGTCGATCGGAGTGAGATCACAGCCGCGCGATCCGAGAATCTCAAAGTCAGGCGGCGCGGGAGACGGTGCGCCTGATCCGCGCCATTCAGGCACGATCTGCATGGGCGATCCAGCTGGACCGACCTCTGTTGTTCCTAAACCATAGAAATAGCGCTCCATCATCGTGTTGACGCCTGCGCTTGCCCCCAGTTCGAACATCTCAAAGCGCGGGGGAAGACGCTGCGCAAGCCAAAGCAAGCCCGCCATGATACTTGCAGAGCGTCCAGCCTCATTGGTCTGGGGAGGACCATCAAGCCAGGACAAAAGCTCCTCATCGTGCTGGCTGACTACTTCAAGAACCAACGTGTCGACCGCATCTTGGCTGGTGATTTCTCTTGAGTAAACAGACTGTAATCGCTTATCCTTGCCGCTCAGTACAAGGTAATGCAGGCCTCCGGCCACTCGCAGCGGCATCGCATCCTTCAGTGTCAGCCCTTCCCATGTCGCCATCCGGTGACCGAGGGCAGTGTCACTCTCTCGGACCTTGGGAAGCGCGCGAATAATCCGCGCGGTGCACACAGCGCCATTTTCAGAAGCGTGATCGGCTTGCCAAGTGATCGCTTGGTTAAATTCCTCAATCAGCATGATATCGCCGTAGGTCATCGCCTCCCTTCCCCACTCCTTGGCATTGCTCTTTACCTGGCGAGTGCCTAAGTCGCCGGCGCAATGGCAACCCGACCTTCCTTTGAAACGAGCAGGCAAATAACCTTTGCCGTTCCGAAAGGGCGCATTCTCGACGAAGCGCTGCCTGTCATGGCGCGCAGCGGCGTAGTGCCTGAGGAAGGTTTTCACGACAAGGCCAATCGTAGTTTGTCCTTCGCCACTGAAAAGCCCGACATGCGCTTGATCCGAGTCCGCGCATTCGATGTGGCAACATTCGTTGCGCATGGTGCAGCACAAGTTGGGATCGTGGGCTCAGATGTGATCGAGGAGTTCGACTACGCGGACCTCTATGCACCGGTCGATCTCGATATCGGACACTGCCGTTTGTCAGTCGCGCGCCTTGCCGATGATCTCGGCGACAACGCTGGGGTTAGCCATCTAAGGGTTGCGACGAAGTATCCCAATCTAACCCGGCGACACTTTGAGCAGCACGGCATCCAAGCGGAATGCGTCAAGTTAAACGGAGCGATGGAGCTTGCCCCTTCGCTGGGCTTGGCGCGACAGATCGTCGATCTGGTTTCGACCGGTCGTACGCTTCAACAAAACGGACTGGTCGAAACCAGCCGGATTCTAGAGATTACGGCTCGGCTGATTGTCAACCGGGCCGCGTTCAAGACCGACCGCCGCGTGGCGGAACTCGTTGAGTTATTCCGCACTGATGCAGCTGCGCGCACGCAGTCCCAAAACGAGGCGGCCTGATGCGCAAGCTTACAACCTCAGATGCCGATTTCGAAATGCATTTCACGCGCTTGGTAAATACCAGGCGTGAAACCGACAGCGATGTCGCTGGCCAGGTTTCAAGCATCTTAAGCAAGGTCAAGAACAAGGGCGATGAAGCGCTGGTCGAATACACGCAGCGCTTCGATGGATACACGCTGGGCACTGACAGCGATTGGATTGTCACGCGTGAACGCTGCGCCGAAGCCTATGGCGAGATCGAGCCTGACTTGCGCGATGCGCTAGAACTCGCTGCCTCGCGCATTCGCAGCTATCACGAAGCACAAATCCCTCAAAACCGCGATTACACCGATGACGCAGGCGTGCGGCTTGGCGCGACCTGGCGACCGGTTGATGCTGCAGGGTTATATGTTCCCGGGGGTCGTGCAGCCTATCCCTCTTCGCTTCTCATGAATGCGATCCCCGCGCGGGTCGCCGGGGTTGAGCGTTTGGTTGTGGTTACGCCGACACCTAAAGGCAATTCAAATCCGCTCGTCCTCGCTGCAGCGCATGTTGCAGGGATCGACGAAATCTGGCGAGTGGGCGGCGCGCAAGCGATTGGTGCGCTGGCGTACGGGACTGAGCGCATTGCGCCGGTCGATGTTATCACCGGGCCCGGCAACGCCTATGTCGCTGAAGCTAAGCGACAGCTTTATGGTGTGGTGGGGATCGATATGGTCGCGGGCCCATCAGAAATCCTGGTGATCGCCGATGCTGAAAACGATCCCGACTGGATCGCGGCAGACCTGTTGAGCCAGGCAGAGCATGATCCGACCTCGCAATCGATCCTCATCACCGACGATGCTGGCTTTGCTGCGCATGTTGAAGACTGCATTGACGTCCAGCTCACTCAACTGGCGACCGAAAAAACTGCGAAAACCAGCTGGGCGGACAACGGCGCAATTATCATTGTTGAGGATCTTGCCGCGGAAGCGCCAGCCCTGGCCAATCGATTGGCGGCCGAACACCTTGAACTCGCGATTGCTGATCCAAACGGGATGATGCCCCATATTCGCCATGCCGGGAGCATATTTCTCGGCCGGTTAACGCCGGAGGCGGTCGGCGACTACGTTGCAGGTCCTAATCATGTCTTGCCCACAGGGCGCCGCGCACGCTTTTCCAGTGGCCTTTCGGTGCTCGATTTCATGAAACGCACCAGCTTTCTCGAGCTTGACAGAAAAGCACTTGATGCGATCGGGCCTGCGGCCGCTCAACTCGCCAAGGCCGAAGGTCTGCCCGCGCATGCTAGCTCCGTTGAGCAACGCCTGAAATGAATACTCCGGCGCGCGCTCAAGCTCGATCCGCGGCTCGGTTGGCGGCAGTGCAAGCGTTGTATCAGCAGCAAATGGAAGAAACCGCTCTTGCCAAACTGCTCGACGAATTTCACGAGCACCGACTGGGACGCGAGACCGGAGATGATGAGCATGGCGAGGCAGTTTACGCTCATGCTGAAAACGAGTTCTTCGATGATCTGGTGCGCGGGGTTAATGCCCGGCGCGAGGAAATCGATGAGCTAATTGGCGCGCGCCTCGCCGAGGGCTGGACGCTCGCGCGGCTCGACCGCACGATGCTGCAGATATTACGAGCAGGCGCTTACGAACTGCTGGCTCGGGCTGATGTCCCCGCAAACGCAGCGATCAACGAATATGTCGATGTCGCAAAAGCATTCTTCGATGATCGCGACGCAAAGTTTGTAAACGGCTTGCTTGATGCAATCGCCAAGCAGGTGCGCGCTTAATTCAAGCCCGGGTGCTTCGAACGCAACCTCAGTAAGCGCGACTGCCCCTTTTCCCGCGCCTGACTTGGCAGTAAAGCCACACGTGGGATTGAGTTTGGGACCATCGATAAGACCTATGAATGAGACAGAGTTTGTCACCGCACTGCGGGGCCTTCCCCTGCATGCAGGAGCGCGCAACCTAAAGGATGATTGTGCGCTGATCGAAATTGGCGGCGAAACGCTTATCGTTACTCACGATATGATGGCGGAAGACACGCATTTCCTGCCTGATGCTGACCCTGCAGACATCGCGTGGAAGCTTATTGCGATGAACCTGTCGGACTTAGCTTCCAAAGGAGCTGAGCCGTTGGGGGTGCTGCTAGGCCATTCCCTGGGCGGTCAGGACGACCGGTTTCTCAAGGGCTTGCGCGAAGCACTGGTGCAATATGGCTTGCCGCTGCTGGGCGGCGATACAATCGCGGCAACCGGCGCAAGCACTTTCAGCGCGACCGCGATTGGCCGTGCAACCCATGTGCCGGTCCCTTCACGCAGCGGCGCACAGGCAGGCGACAACGTATTTGTGACCGGCACTTTAGGACGGGCCTTGCTTGGGTTTGAAGGCCAGACTGAGCACCGTGACGCGTTCAATCGCCCTCAACCAAGGCTGGCCGAGGGACGCGCTCTTGCTCCATGCGTAACGGCGATGATGGATGTTTCCGACGGTCTCCTGCTCGATTGCTGGCGCCTTGCAGAAACAAGCAGCGTGACTGTCGCACTTGCGAGTACGGCGCCACCCGTCGCCGATGAACGACGCCGTAGCGATGCGCTGCGCTGGGGCGATGATTATGAGCTGCTCTTTGCTTTACCGCGCGGGACTTTGCCGCCTGTGCCTGCCACGATGATCGGAACAGTAGAGCCGCGCGGCTTTGCTGAACTCGTCATAGATGGCGAGCCAGTAGTAAACAGCACGGGTCTTGGCTACCAACACGGCTAAGCAAGGCTGACTGGCATTTGCCCTCTAACCCTCGCAAAACTGGTGAAATGCGACCGCTTCGCAACGCTTTCGGCTTGTCACATACGTTTTCAACCGTATGACAGGCAGCCTTGCGCGGGTGAGTTTCACTATCCTGCGTTCTTCCACGCTTCAAGAGGGGATCATTCTTGGACCTTATACTTATATCGATCGGGCTTGGTCTGCTCGCCGTCATTTACGGCGTGGTGACAAGCAGTCAGGTGTTGGGTGCTGATGCGGGCAACGCCAAAATGCAGGAAATCGCCGAAGCCATCCAGGAAGGTGCGCAGGCTTACCTCAACCGGCAATACACCACGATCGGCATGGTCGGTGTCGTTGCCGCGATCATCGTTGGCGTCGCGCTGGGCGTGATCCCGGCGGTGGGCTTCATCATTGGTGCCGTTCTTTCAGGCGTCGCGGGCTATATCGGGATGAACATCTCAGTCCGCTCAAACGTGCGCACGGCAGCGGCGGCGGAAAAAGGTCTTCAACAGGGCCTCACGATCGCGTTTCGCGCAGGAGCCATCACCGGCATGCTGGTGGCTGGTCTTGCTCTGCTCGCGATTGCGGGCCTTTTCTACGTCCTTGTGGGACCCATGGAACGCGCGCCAAACGATGACGCTGTGATCTATGGGCTTGTCGGCCTGGCCTTTGGCGCTTCGCTTATTTCGATCTTTGCGCGTCTGGGTGGCGGTATCTTCACTAAGGCTGCGGATGTCGGCGCGGACCTTGTCGGCAAGGTCGAAGCCAGCATTCCCGAAGACGATCCCCGCAATCCGGCGACCATCGCCGATAACGTGGGCGATAATGTCGGCGACTGCGCCGGTATGGCCGCAGACCTGTTCGAAACCTATGTCGTGACAGTCGGCGCGACAATGGTTTTGACCGCGCTGCTCTTCTCCGAAGTGCTGGGTGATCTGCTCCTTCCGATGATGGCGCTTCCGCTCCTGATTGGAGGTGCTTGCATCGTTACCTCGATCATCGGCACCTACTTTGTCCGTCTGGGTTCAGGCACCAACGTTATGGGCGCGATGTACAAGGGCTTCATCGTAACCGCCGTTTTGGCCGTTCCGCTGATCTACCTGGTCACGCAATACGCGCTTGGCGACATGAACACTGCTCTCGGCGCTGGTCCTGGCGGCGTTGAGTTTAGCGGCATGGACTTGTTTCTGTGCTCGCTGATCGGCCTTGTCCTGACCGGCATCATCATCTGGATCACAGAGTACTACACCGGCACAGGTTTCCGTCCGGTCCGCTCGATCGCCAAGGCTTCGGAAACGGGCCACGGCACCAACGTGATCCAGGGTCTCGCGATCAGCCTTGAATCGACCGCGCTGCCTACCATCGTCATCATCGCGGCGATCATCGGCGCGTACCAGCTCGCAGGCCTGATCGGCCTCGCTTACGGCGCGACCGCGATGCTGGCGCTGGCGGGCATGGTCGTCGCCCTCGACGCATACGGTCCGGTGACGGACAATGCAGGCGGCATCGCCGAGATGTCCGAGCTCGATGAGAGCGTGCGCGAGAAGACTGACCTGCTCGACGCGGTTGGCAACACCACCAAGGCCGTGACCAAGGGGTACGCGATTGGTTCGGCGGGTCTCGCCGCGCTGGTGCTGTTCGCAGCTTACACCGCTGACCTTCGTCGGTACTTTCCGGACGCGGACGTCGATTTCGCGCTGGAAAATCCGTATGTGATCGTGGGACTGCTGCTTGGCGCGCTGCTGCCGTACCTGTTTGGTGCGATGGGCATGACCGCTGTTGGCCGCGCTGCGGGTGACGTGGTTGTCGATGTGCGTGACCAGTTCGCCAAGGACCCCGGGATCATGGCTGGCACCAGCCGTCCCGATTATGCGCGCACGGTAGACCTCGTCACCAAGGCCGCGATCAAGGAAATGATCGTACCTTCGCTGCTGCCAGTGCTCGCGCCGATCGTGACCTATTTCGTGATCCTTCTTATCGCCGGACAGGACAACGCCTTTGCAGCGCTCGGCGCGTTGCTGCTGGGCGTGATCGTCGGCGGGCTCTTCGTCGCGCTTTCCATGACCGCAGGCGGCGGCGCGTGGGACAATGCGAAGAAGTACATCGAGGACGGCAATCACGGCGGCAAAGGCTCAGAAGCTCACAAAGCTGCAGTGACAGGCGACACGGTTGGCGATCCCTACAAGGATACCGCCGGTCCCGCTGTGAACCCGATGATCAAGATCACCAATATCGTGGCGCTGTTGTTGCTGGCAGCGCTAGCGGGCGCGCACTAAATCCGCGTCAGCGATTGGCGATTGAAACCCCGCTCGGCCGTGCGCTGAGCGGGGTTTTTCTTTCTCGAACGAGTATTGGTGGTTTCTGCGGGGCTTAACACTATGCCATAGGCCCGTCCCGCTTCCAGACATACCCACCTCATCCAAAAGCTTTCTTAACCCGCTCATGGCAATCCACTGGTTGATGCGCGGATCACCGCGCTTTGACGAGGTTAACGCAATGGATCTGGCAAGCGCGCCAAGTCTGTATGACAGCGGAGCCAAGACCCACGGCGAACCGGCAGATCGCGCCGCGATTCGCGTCGTGTCCCGGCAAGTGGCGCAGCAGCCAGCATTCCTCGACGTATGGGAGCGACTGGTCCTCCATGCAAGCGAGCCCAATCCGTTCTTCGAACCTTGGTTCGCGCTGCCTTCCGCCAGCCATCTTGCCCGGGCTCAAGAGCCCACCTTTATCGCGCATGTAACGGGCGGCACGCTGACCGGGCTGGTGCCGGTGAGCCGGAACTTGTCATACTATGGCTATCCGCTTCCGCATGCGTCAGTATGGCTTCATCCCAACTCGTTTTGTGGGGCGCCGCTGGTCGCACGCGGGCACGAAGTGAGCTTCTGGTCTGCGCTCCTTGAGCAGCTCGATAGCGCGCCGCAATTCGCGCTTTTCCTGCATCTGCCGCTGCTTCCCGAAGCAGGACCGCTCAATCGCGCGCTTGATCAAGTGCTCGCTGAAAGCGGACGCCAACATGCGATTGTCCAGCGCCAGCAGCGCGCCATGCTCGCCTCTTCGCTTGGACCGCAAGGATATCTTGCAAGCTCGCTTAGCGCTAAGAAACGCAAGGAATTGCGGCGACAGCAAAAGCGGCTTGCCGAACTTGGTACGCTTACCTTTGAACGGCTTAATGATAACACCGCACTAGAGCGCTGGGTCAGTGACTTTCTGCTGCTCGAAAGCGCTGGGTGGAAAGGCAAAGCGGGAAGCGCGCTTGCCAAGTCCACCTCTAGCGCTCGCTTCTTCTCCGATACTCTCACCCGCGCAGCGAATGCCGGACGGCTCGAACGATTGGCCTTGCGCCTTAACGAAGAGCCCATTGCAATGCTCGCCAATTTCATCAGCCCGCCCGGCGCATTCAGCTTCAAAACCGCATTTGACGAGCGGTTTGCTAGGTTTTCGCCAGGCCTTCTGCTCCAGCTTGAAAACCTTGCTTTGCTTGATCGCACCGAACTCGCTTGGGCCGATAGCTGCGCGTCGGAAGGACATCCCATGATCGAGCGGCTGTGGCGCGAGCGACGTACAATGGTCAGCCGCAACATAGCGCTTGGCGGAACGCTGCGCCGGGCAGCCTTTGCCGCTTTGACGGCACGCGAAAACCGCCGGAGCAAATCCTCATGAACGCGCCGTTCGACCCTGCTCATACAGGCACAGGCACTGATCGTGTGTTTACCGATCCAGCTCTCGCTGAGTTCGCCCAGCACTATCCGGAAGAGCCGCACACACTCGCGCATCAATTGCACCGGCATCCGCTCCTCGAGCTTGAAGCGCTTGCGCAATTGGCTGAGCAATTGCCGTCTGCCAGCATCGAATACAACCGCGGCGACTTGCCGATCGGAGTGGATGGCAAGCCCGCACCGAACGGGCTTACGATCGGCGAGACGATCCGCCGGGTCGCGCACAGCAATAGCTGGGCGGTGCTCAAAAACATCGAGCGAGCGCCCGCCTATCTCGCGTTTCTGCTCGGGCTGCTGAGCGAGCTCCAAAGCGACATCGAAGCCGCCACCGGCGAACTCCTTACCCCGCAAGGGTTCATCTTCATTTCCAGCCCGGATGCAGTGACGCCCTATCACTTCGATCCTGAGCATAACATCCTGCTCCAAATACGCGGCTCCAAGGTGATGACGCAGTTTCCCGCAGGCGATCCCAGATTTGCGCCTGATCAAGTGCACGAGAGCTATCATGCAGGTGGCCCGCGCGAGCTTTCATGGAAGGACGAGTTCCTTCGCGAAGGCCGTGAATTCGCGCTCAGTCCGGGTGATGCGCTGTATGTTCCGGTAATGGCGCCGCATTTCGTGCGCAACGGCCCGGCAAGCTCGATCTCACTGTCGATCACGTGGCGTTCCCAATGGAGCTATGCCGAAAGCGATGCGCGCGGATTGAACCACATTCTGCGCGGGCTTGGCTTCAATCCCGCAGCTCCGCGCCGGTGGCCGCACCACAACCGAGCCCGCGCGCTGGCCTTCCGCGCGCTGCGCAAGCTCAGGCTTGCTTGACCTCGTAACCCGGCGCTCGCATGAGGCGCGCGATGACCGAACCACTAAGTAATGAAATGCTGGTCGCAGATCTTGTAAAGCTGCTGACTGTCGAGAAACGCGCTGCCGATATCTACGCCGGACACCCGCAAAAGGATGGCATCGGGCGCGTCTTCGGCGGGCAAGTGCTGGCGCAAGCCTTGCAAGCTGCTCAGTCCAGCATTCCCAGCACCGGCCAAAACGCCAAGACCGCGCATTCGCTGCACGCCTATTTCCTGCGCGGAGGCAAGGAAGGCCAGCCGATCGAATACCGGATCGAGCGCGATTTCGATGGGCGCAGCTTTGCCAATCGCCGCGTTGTCGCAGCGCAAGAGGACGAGCATGGCGCAATCAAGCCGATCCTCAATCTCACCGCGAGCTTCCAGGTTCCTGAAGACGGGCTTGAGCATCTCGATGCGCCAATGCCGGATGTCTGCGGGCCGGACGAGCTTAAGCCCGACATGGCGGTGCGCCGCGAAATGGCAGAGCAGCTCGGCGAACGCCTCACCGAAGCGCAACGCGCGCTGATGCTGCGCCCGCGCCCGATTGAAATGCGCACCGTTGATCGGCTGCATTGGATGAATTCTGAGCCTAAAGCGCCGCACGCGCATAGCTGGTTTCGCACAGCCGCGCCGTTGCCCGATGATCCGGCGCTGCACCGCGCCGTAATCACTTATGCCAGCGACTACACGCTGCTCGGCACCAGCGCGCTGCCGCATGGGCTGTCATGGATGCGCGGCGAGCTGGTCGGCGCGAGCCTTGATCACGCGCTGTGGTTTCATTCGCCAAAGGACAAACCGCCGCGCGCCGATGAATGGTTGCTCTATGCGACCGATGCACCATGGTCAGGCGGAGGGCGCGGGTTCAATCGCGGGCGAATCTTCAACCAGGAAGGCGAGCTGATCGCAAGCGTCGCGCAGGAAGGTATGATGCGTAAACGGCGCTGACCCAGCAGCATCCACATCGTTTCAATTCGTCGCACGTCATGCACGGTTGGAACACATGGAACACAGTCTTAGGGTAAAAATCAAATCGATTACTGAAGCGCGCATTGATCGATTTTATCGATTAGTCGCTGCCAAAACTGACCCAGAACTGACACAGCCACTGCACCGGGGGACCAACGATTTAAAAGAGCCTTGCCCGGTCTAATGGCGTGCTGGCGAGTAGGAAAGCGGCCTCAGCGCGCAGTCAGCTCAGATGGCCTAAGCCCGCTCGGCTTCAAGTGCCTTTAAACTTCGCAATCACCACCGATGCGATCGCCAAGAGGAGAATCGCGCCCGCATCGAACAGCACGTTTTCAGGCGCCATGTCCTTACCCTGCAACACGATCAGCCGGGCAATCGCGGTTATCGCGATAAAGATCGGAAAGACGAAGAACTGGCCTTTGCCGGTGTAGAACACCGCAATCATCCCGATCACTTCGGTGTAAAGGAACATCAACAGAAGATCAGCGAGCTCGATCCGTCCGCGATCAATCACAGTCCAAACCTCGACCCCCACGGCCGCCAAAGTCATCAGCATGGTGATGATCAGCAGCAGCCGCTCAACCGCGCTGAACATCTTTTCAGCAGGGCTTGCAGCGTCCGAATTCTCACTCGACAAAGCCGCTTCGGGCGGGTCTTCTGAAAGCGCGTCTGCCATACCGGGGTCATAGGCGATGCGCGCGTCAAATCCAACTCAGCACTGTACCTGGTCCGACGGTTCGACCAAGACAGCTCAGTCGCCGTCAAACCGCGATATGCAAGACTTGCGCTTTGCGGCTTAGCCAATACGCTCAGGTACAATGCGCAAGGTTTTCACGCGATATTTCGGCGCACCGCTGAGTGTGCGCTTAGCGACCGGTGTCAGCGCGGTGATCCTGCTTAATGCGTTCTATTGCCTCGCTTACCGCTATGCGAAAGGTAACCCGGCGACGCTGTTCGAGGCGTTTTCATGGGGCGCAATCCACCTTGCGCCATGGGTTGCAGCGTTCGATATCGGTCGCACAAATCGCAGCTGGTCCGCGCTTGTTGCCATCTTTGCAGCTGCGTTTGCGATCTCGCTGGCGCTTGATATCGCAGCTCATCCGGGCTGGCCGACAAGCTTTGATGTAATCAAGCGCCTGCCCGGCGCGCTGCTCGCAGCCGCAGCGATCGCCGCGTTTCGGCTTTACCGGTCGCAAGCGCCCGCGCCGCAGCCTGAACTCACTATCCCGACCATGGCTGATCGCCCTTGCGACTGGGCGCGTTCGGCGGGCAATTATGTCGAGCTCTACCGAGCCGAAGAGCCGATGCAGCTTGTGCGATCCACACTCGCGCAGCTGGTTCGTGATAAGCGGCTGGAGCTGGTCCGGATCCATCGGCAGCACGCCGTACACCTTGGCGCGGTCACCCGGATCGAGGCCTCGCATGTCGTTCTGACAGGAGGAGCGCGGCTTCCGATCGGGAGCCGCTATCGCGCCAATCTGCCCAGCACAGGCGCGTTCGTCCCTTCATCCCATAACGCTTGATCAGCGCGCGCCCGGCAAGGCACGCCGCAGGCCATGTCGATCCATCCGCTTATCCGCTTCGCCGCCGGCTTTGCCGCGCTCTGTGCTCCGATAGCCGCCGCTGCCGAACCCTCGCCAGCCCAGCTTGAACACCAGCAGGCCTCAGTCAGCACTTCAGAAGGGCTGACGCTCGCCGCTTATATCAGCCGCCCGCGTGGTGCATCAGGGCCGCTGCCAAGCCTGTTTCTAACGCAGTCGGTCGCGTGCGGCTCGATTGCGCCGCGAAAAGACAGGCTTGCGCGGCAGGAGCGCGTGGCGCTCGCGGCCAATTATGCGCTGATCCGGGTTGAACGCGCAGGGACAGGAGCAAGCGAAGGCGAAGGATGCGACGCGCTCGATTACGAGACCGAAGTGCGGCATTACCGCGAGGCCTTTGACCAATTGCGCTCCCACCCATGGGTTGATCAGAGCAACATCGTAGTGATCGGCAGCAGCCTTGGTTCGACTGTCGCGCCGCTCGTTGCGCAAGATAAGCCGGTTACAGGGGTGGTCGTGCAAGGCGCAGGGGCGCTGACCTATTTTGAGCGGATGATGTTGTTCGATCGGTTGCAGCTCGAACGGCAAGCGGACTTCATGCCAGACGCAATCGACCGCGAGATGCGCCGACGGCTCGCCTTTCACTATCGCTATCTGATCGAACAGAAGACCCCGGCTGAGATCGCGGCTGAGCATCCTGACTTGCAAGGGGTTTGGGAATCGCTCGTCGGCACCGATGCATCGCCGCATTACGGGCGGCCCTATGCCTGGCACTGGCAAGCCGCCGAGCAGAACTGGCTGGCTGCATGGGCCGGACTTGAAGTGCCCATAATGGTCGTGTTCGGCGAATACGAGCAGTTCGAAAGCCGCCATGGCCACCGCGCCATCGTCGATCTTGTGAACCGACTTCGCCCCGGCACGGCGACCTGGCTTGAAATCCCGCAGGCAGGCCATGGGCTGCGCGTGTACGACAATCCGCTCGACGCCTATGCCCGCAACAACGGCGTTCGTCAGCCTGAGCTGTTTGTCGAGCCGGTCGCCGCGTGGCTTAAACGCCTTGGCGCGGCAACCGACCCTTCCCCTTAATGCGCCAGCAGGATCGGCAGTTGGGGGTCTGACAGCGAGCGCCGGGTGACCCCGCCGAACAACAGTTCAGAAAGCCGCGAATGGCCATATGCGCCCATCACCATCAGCCCGCAGCCGCGCATTTCAGCACCGGCAAACAGCGCGTCAGTCACACTCGCATCGCCGCGAGGAAGCTCAAGGATTTCCGCTTCGATCCCATAGCGGCTGAGATAGCGCGCGCCGCCTGTCGCAGGAAATTCCGGCCGGTCACGTTTCGATTTCTCCATGACGCTTGCGAGGATGACATCGCTTGAATTGCCCAATAGCGGGGTCGCCGCGCGCAGCGCGACGCTCGCTTCGGAAGAATTGTTCCACGCCACCAATATCGGCGCTGTGAGGTCCAGTCGCGTGGTGTGTTCAGGCACCACCAGCACCGGGGCAGATGCCGCCAGCGAAAGCTTGCCGACCATGTTCGAGGCGGATTTGCGTTCATCGCCAACATCATGCGGTCCCACCACAATCAGATCGTGCAGCGCGGATTGTTCAAGCAGGCGATCTTCCGCCATGCCGTACATGAACAGCCACTCCCACGAGACGTCTTCATTACTGAGATCGCTTTCGATCTTGGCCCGCAAGGCTTCAGCCCGCTCGCGCACAACCGGCAGCGCAGCAGCCATTGCCGAGCCGTAGAAATCGCCTGGTGCGAAGACTTCGTAGCTGACCGCTTGCAGGCACGTAATGTGCGCTCCCGTCGCTCGGGCAATGTCCATCGCCACTTGCAGCCGCGCGGTCATGCAGCTGTCGCCGCCAATATGCAGAAGAATGCTTTTCATCGGATCGCCTCCCATCAAGGTTATCGGTTGATGAAGGCATCTTGGCGGAAGCGGGCGCGAACAGCTTTGATCCAAATCAAATTTGAGCGCGCTTAGTGTATTTGCGTCTCACACCGCAAAAGTACCGCCAGCGAGCGCACGACCTTGCGCCGTGCCCGCGCTTGGCTATTCTTGCAGCAAGGGAGAGACTTGATGCAGATAACCCGGCACCCCCCGGTTAAAACCACGCTTAAGCCGAGCAATCACCCCTATCTCTCAGGCGCTTGGACGCCCTGCCACGAAGAGGTCGATGTCAATGAGCTCGCTGTGCTTGAAGGCGAAATCCCACCGGACATTGACGGGATTTACCTGCGCAACACCGAAAATCCGGTGCATCAACCGCTTGGCCGGCATCACCCCTTCGATGGCGATGCGATGGTGCATCAGGTCAGCATCTCCGGCGGCAAAGCAAGCTATCGCAACAGGTTCGTGCGGACCGAT
>JBCCJD010000035.1:0-33766 GCA_039027955.1 Pseudomonadota bacterium | reverse complement strand
GGGCGATGAAGTTATCGTTCCGGCGCGAAGCTTCTTCGCCACCACCAGCGCAGTGGTCGCAGTTGGCGCTACTCCCGTGTTCGCTGAGGTTGAGATTGATACACAGAATATCGATCCGGCTTCAGCGGAACGGATGATTACCGACAAAACTCGGGCAATTGCCTGTGTCCACTTGGCTGGGCAGCCTTGCGATATGGACCGGCTGTGTGACCTTGTGAGGCGGCATGACCTTTTCCTCGTAGAAGACTGCGCACAGGCCCATGGAGCAACATGGCGCGGGCAGCCGGTCGGCTCGTTTGGCGATGCGGGCTCATTCTCGTTCTGCACCGACAAGATCATGTCGACCGGCGGCGAAGGCGGGATGCTGGTGCTGCGCGACAAAGCCGTTTGGCGCCGCGCGTGGGCTTATAAGGATCATGGCAAGGATCCGATCCGACTGCGCGAAAAATCGAATTCGGCTCCAGGCGAGTTTCGCTATTGCATCGATGACTTTGGCAGCAATTTCCGGCTTACCGAGATGCAGGCAGCGATCGGGCGTCAGCAACTCGCAAAGCTTGATGACTGGGTTGCGAAGCGCCGGGCAAATGCTGAAGCGCTGCTCACTGAAGCTTGCGCGCACCGGGCGGTTCAGCCGATGAATGTCCCGGACCATGCCTTCCACGCCTATTACAAGTGCTACGTGCGGCTTGACCTTGAACAATTGCCGGCCGGGATTTCTCGCGCTGATGTACTGGGAGCCTTGATGGCCGAAGGCATCGCTTGCGGGAGCGGCTCTTGCCCTGACATGAGCCGTGAAGGGGCATTCGCGAAACTGGATGTTCGGCGCGATGGCGAGCTTGAAACGTCACACGATTTGGCTCGACGCACAATCATGTTTCAAGTTGACCATACTTTGACGACGGCGGACACTGCGCGCTTCGGACGCGCGCTTGTGAGCGTGCTAGAGCGGCTTGAGAGTGATCTGTGACTGACACCGCTCACCCCAAACCAGACCTCGATTTCATCGTAATCGGTGCGATCAAAGCGGCGACGACCTGGGTGCAGGCGCAGCTTAAGCAGCATCCCGACGTGTTTGTGCCAGATATCGAACCGCACTTTTTCACCCGCGATCATCACAAAGGTTGGCAATGGTATCGCGACCTGTTTCCCGAAGAAAAGCCCCGCGGCGCGCTGTGGGGCGAGAAAACCGCCGATTACCTAGCGAAGCCTGAAGCGGCTGAACACATCCTGCGCGAATATCCTTCAGCCAAATTGGTCGTGCAGCTGCGCAATCCGATTGACCGGGCATATTCGGATTACAAAATGCTCTATCGTCGCGGCACCGTAAAAGGTCAGCCCGAAGACTATCTGACATCGCTCGATAACCCGCAGCCGCGGTTTTTGAACGATGGGCTTTATGCAAAGCACCTGACGCGCTGGCTTGACCTGTTTCCGGCCGAACAATTGCTCGTGTTCACCTTTGACGATGTGAAGCAGCATCCGCGTGATACGCTGGAGCAGGTCTGCACACACATCGGGGCAGCCCCGCATTTCGACGGCGAGTTCGCGCAAAAGCGGCAGAATGATAGTGGCGAAGCGCTGTTGCCGCTGCCGGTGCGAAAGGCACTTGCTCCGCTCAAACCACTGGCACGGCCGTATCGTAACAACGCTCTGTTCAAGCAGGCCCGCAGTCTATTTGCACGCGAGCTTGAATACCCGGCACTGTCGCAAGAGCTGCGCGAGCACCTCGCCGAGTTCTATTGCGAAGATGTCACGCGGCTCGGAAAAATGATCGACCGCGACTTGTCACATTGGCTCGGCTGCGAAAAACAGAGAGATGCTGCGTGACAGGGTAAATTTTAACTCGATTCGATCTATTAAATAAGTACTTGTACAGGAGGGGCGTCGCTATGCGCACATTCTCAAAGAACTTCACCAAGACTGCTACAGCGGCGATTGCACTTGCGCTGGTCAGCGCCTGCTCAGCCGGAACCGGCAATCTGCCCGCACTGGAGAGCGCTGGCCCGACGCAATTGCGCGTAGCGCCCGGCGATAAAGTTCGGATTGCGGTTCAGGATCTCGATAACGTCTCAGGCGATTATACGATCGATGAAACCGGCTCGATTTCGCTTCCGCTTGTTCAGCAGGTCAAGGTCAGCGGTCTGACTTATGTCGAGGTTGAAGCAGCGCTGCGCCAGCAATTCGTCGCGAAGGATGTGCTCAAGAATCCGAATGTGACGGTCCAGCCAATTGAGCTGCGCCCGGTCTACATCCTTGGCGAAGTGCGTCAGCCCGGCGAGTATGCCTATCGTCAGGGGCTAACCGTTTTTGCAGCGATTTCGATGGCGGGCGGCTATACGTATCGGGCGAAGACCGACGAAGTGGAAGTGACGCGCACGGTTGGCGATAATCAGCAGACCGGTAAAGCAACCGAAGACACTGTGCTGCTGCCCGGCGATCGGATCCGCATTTTCGAACGGTGGTTCTAATGCGGCAACGCGAGCGTTGGATCAGAGCCGCTGCACTTGGCACGTGCGGCTCGCTAGCGCTTGTAGGCGCTTCTGCTGCGGCGCAAACGACTATCGCGCCGCTCGTTGGAGGCGAAGATCCCGAATACGAGATCGCACCGATCTCCGCTGGCCCGTTCCGGATTACACCGAGGATCGAAGCGTCGATCGAATTCGATGACAACGTCCTTGCGAGCCCCGCTGGGACTGAAGTCGACGATATTGAGTACATCGTCAGGCCCGAGCTTGGCATCAGGGTTGGCGACAATGAATTCCGGGTCGATCTTGAAGCGTTTGGACAGTTCTCCCGTTTCAACGATTTCACCACGGAAAACTCGGACACCTATGGTGCCTCGCTGAGTGGTTCATACAGTCCTGAACGCGGGACTCGTCTGACTTCTGAAGTCGGCTTTGCACGTTTGGCAGAAGATCGCGGTGATCCCGAAGCGCGCAACATAGCTGGGCCAGGGCCGCGTTTGATTGATGAGTTCTTCAGCAATCTGCGTTTCCGCCGCGAGGGAGGCCGCTTACTAGTCGACGTTGAAGGCGAAGTGCGCAAGCTTGATGCGATTTCAGCGATTGATGCCGACCGTGACTTCACCACCATCGGCGGACGGGCCACGCTCGGCTATCGCGTCAGCGGCCCGGTATACGCCACGGTCACAGGATTTGTATCGCAGCGCGATTTTGTGTTGCCGGCGACAGTCACTGAACCTGACCGCGATGCCACCACTTATGGGGGGCGGGTCGGACTTAGCTTTGTTGACAGCGAGCGCGTACGCGGACGGATTGGGGTTGGGATTTTCCAGTTCGACCCTCAAGATCTCCGGCTCGATGAGCGCACCGGCTTATCGATCGACGCATCTGTTGCCTTACTGCTTAACCGTCGTAACGCGATCATCATCGACGGCTTCCGCGGCGATGTTGCAACCTTCCGTCAGGGCGCTCAAGCGCGCACCGATACACGGTTCTCAGTGGTTGGTCAGATCGAGATGCGGCATAACTTCTACGGCCGCGTCGGGCTGCGTTATCGCAACAGCGAGTTTATTGGCAGCGGGATCAATGAAGAGACCTACGGGCCGACAATCGCACTGGAGTTTCTCGCTAACCGTAATCTATCGCTTTTGGCACAAGCCAGCGTTGCTGAGCGGACCAGTCAAAATGCCGCGGAGGAATTTGAGCGTTTTCGCACGAGCCTCACAGCACTGATCCGGTTTTAGAAGCACCATTAGTCCAAGCGCGGCTTTTTCGGAGCCGCGTTTAATCTCCGCGTGAGCTAGCTAGCTGGCGAGCTCTTCGTAAATCCGCGTTACGGTGGCCGCGTGGCATTCCTTACCGAAACGGTCCCGGGCAGACGGTTGCGCCCGGTCAAGCATGCGTTCGCATTCGCTGGGATTGAACAGAAGATTGCTCACCCCTTTCGCGAGTGCTGATGCGCTTTCAGGTTCGACCAGCACCCCAGTGCCGCCTGCTAGAGCCTCCGGGTTGCCACCTGAGCGGGTTGCGACCACAGGCGTGCGCACCAACATTGCTTCGACGAGCGTGCGTCCAAGCGGTTCGCCCGTTGCCGGTACCAGCAATTGATCGCACGCTCCGATCCACTTGTGGCCGGGCTTGCGAAAACCCATCAGCCGGACGGCGTCTTCCATCCCTGTCTGCGCGATGTGGTCACGCAGTTTGCGCTCCATCTCGGGGATTTTGGCTTCGCCGAACATGACGCCGATCACAGGCCGATCCAGCATTTTGCGCAATTCGGCGATCGTATCGACAAACAAAAGCGGGCGTTTGCGCGAAACAAAGCTCCCGAAGAAGCCCACGATCAGCGCATCGTCCGGAGCATCAAGGTCGGCCAGCAATTCCGCCCGCGCAGATGCCCGATCAACCGTGATCGACGTGTCGAACGGGCTGAATACGACTTCGGCCTTGTGCGCTGCGCTCCAGATCTTGCCTTTAGGGAGCGAAAAGCTTGATACGGTCAGCACTCTGGTCGCGAGGAGCGGTGCCAACAGGCGCAGTCCCATCGCTGAAGGATCGGCCCGGTGGTGCCATACTAACGGGGATCCGGCGAGCCGGGCAGCCGCCGCCCATGTCGCGTGCGTGCGGCCATCATTGGTATGAACGATATCAACATCGTGTTCGCGCAGAAATCGCACGCGCTCAGGGATACCGGTTAAGGTCCGCATGAATTTGCGGGTGCTGAATGCTTCGCCTGGAGTGAACGAGCGCTGCTGCGTTGCAGGCGCTGGGAGCTGCTCGAAATCCTTAAAGTGCTGCGCAATCTTCCCATTCGGCGCTTCTGGAACGATCAGGATGCGGAAGCGCGCTGGATCGAGGTTCTCAAGCAGTCCTAGAAGTGAGATGTGGCTACCGCCGATACTATCGCCTGCGAAAGGAAAACACACGGTCGTCCGCACACACTCCTGCATGTCCGGGCTTTCCGGGGCCATTGTGTGAACGGGATCGACCGCATTCATCAGCCTTTGCCCTTCTTTTTTAGGCTATCGCGATACGTCAGGAAGTCTTCGAAATTGGAGATGCCATCGCCGTCTGCATCGCCCCAGGTGTCTTTAACCTGCGGATTGGCGCCGTGGCTCACTTCCCAATTGTCATCCATGCCATCTTTGTCGATATCGGAATAAGCGCTGCCTTTCTTGATCTCCGGGATTTTCCCGGGACGCGAGACAATAGTGCCGCTTTGCTGGCGGATATTGTTGACCACCGTGTTATCGATCTTGTCGCGCGGCCACGTGCCAGCGTTTGCAAGTACGCTGTCATACGCTTGGTTAGCGCTGGCAGGCCGGAAGGTCGGTGCGCAAGGTGCGTTCGAGACCTGACGCTTTCTGGCAGACGAAGACACGAATGCGAAGTTGCCAATGAATTTATTGTCCCAAAGGTAAATCTTGGCCTTGCCTTTGGCGCCGATATTGTTGCGGGCAATTCCCTGAGTGCTTTTGCTGGAGTTTGGCCCGCGCACAAACGTGTTTCCGATGATCGAAACCGGGCTTCCGCCAAAGCTTTCCCATACCTCGGCAAATTGCGATTCCGCGTTGTAGAGGACATTGTTCATGACCTCCACGCATGAACCCGGCGGAAAATTGATGTCGGGATTGCGATCGCCATTGTGTGCGCAGATGTTGCGGACAAAGCTAAAGCGCTGTGCGTCTTTAGGATCGCTTGCCAGCAAAGCGCATTTGTCATGGCGCGGAATACCATAGGCAAAGATCGAGTTGCTGATCGTGATCTGATCGTTGTCATCATACCCGTTGATCAGTTCGTCACTAGCCCAGCTAGCGCTGACATGGTCGAGAATGACCTTGCGGCTCTTTTCGATCGTGATGGCATCATCGCTCTTGCGATTAGCGCTTAAGCGGTCGAGCCTAATGCGGACATGGCGAACAACGATATCATGCGTGTTTTTGATGAGCAGCGGGGTCCGCGCTGAATTGCCGCCAGCATGCGTGATAACCACTCCGCCGCCCGGAGCGGTCTGTCCTGCTATGGTCAGATAAGGATTTTTGATGACAGGGGGACGGGTGGTGAACCGGAACACTCCGCCAATGCGAAACACGCATACGCGAGGGCCACTTGCTATGAGACAAGCGCGCAGTGATCCCGTGCCTGAGTCCTTACGCGACGTAACATACATGATCTTGCCGCCGCGTCCGCCCGCAGCACCGGCCCCATGGCCTAGGGCACCGGGAAACGCGAGCTTACCTGAAACGGGTTTCGGTGAAGGCGGCGGAGCCGCTTCGACCGGCTCAGCGCAAGCGGTAAGTCCGATTGCGATGCTTGCGAAAAATGCGAATGCTGCTGAAGACGACTTACCCCAAAGAGCGATCATGCTGGCCTCCCTGCCATCGAACCATCCTTGCTCTGATTCGAGACACTATCATTAGGCGACCTGCGGAAATACCCGTATCTCCAAAGCAGAGGTGCAGCCAACACAGAAAATGCTCTTTGTTTGAATTTCGGCATTTTTGCTTTCCAGCCCACATCCTGCTTGATCCGGATTTCCTCCTGCATACGGTGCCGACTGCCTGCGACCTGATGCTGCGGTTTCATGACCTCGCCGCCATGGGCAGGACGAACATAATCATGACCAACCAGCGCTGTAATGCGTTTCAGCACCGCTTCGGGATCTGCAACGAAGTCTTCGTAGCGTACTCGAATGCTGCGCTCTTTAGGAAGGCGCAAGCGAAGGATTTCTGCGCCGAGATTGACCATAAGCCAGCGCGCTGCGGTGTACCATAAAGGCTTGGGCTTAAGTTCCTTTTGGATGCCCTCTTCAACCTTGATACTGTATGGTTTCATCATCGACCAGGCGACCCCGCGCCCATCGCGCACGACATGGACCAGATAGATTTCCAGCTCTGGAATTGTCATCAGGGTCGAGGCGCGGCCTGGCAATTTTGAAGAATCAAGGATGGTCGATGTGCCCGCTTCGGCTGCGATCTCCTTGAGCAGCGCCAGCGTCTGTTTTCCATAGTCGCGAATGTCGCGTTGCGGCCAGAAACGTGAAAATAAACGAGTTAAGCTAAAGAGCCATTCTGACCGGTCCAGCAGGTCGCCATAGGCCGGCATCGCATCATCCCCGCAGCGTTTGTGCCAGCGCGCGATGATCGGCCCCCAAAATTCGCATTCACTGACCGTATGTCGGCACGCGCAAAACTCGTCATTCTCCCATACATGCCGCGCCAGAGCGGTGATTTCCCCAGCTGCGCATATGTCTGGCTGCTGGCCTGCGGCGATGTCGAGCAGGGTCGTGCCGCTGCGTCCATATCCGGCGATGTAAATCAACTTCAATGGCTGCCCGCTTGTCATTGCCTCTTGATCCTGACTAATCCTACTAACCAGCAGCTTTAAATCAGCGATCTTGGTCGGCTAGAGCAAGGTATCTTTGGTATATCCAAAGGTCCAATTACTGATACGAATTAATAGCCACAATGCGCAAAGCCTTGTCCTTCTACGCAATTGTGCCGGGCATCAAACAAATGCACTAGGATCGCGGTAATGGCTACGCAACAAACCTTTGATCAAGCTCAGAGCGAACCCGAAATTGCGACCGCTGCTTCAGCGAGCGAGCGGCGCGATATGGTGCATGTCCCGGGAATTGAGCATATCGGGCCAACTTCGGTCAGCCAGCAATCACGGCTGTTCCGGTTTGTTTTATGTCTCGCAGTGTTTCTGTGTGGCTGGAGCATCTGGCGGGTCGGTAATGTCAATCTGACTGTCAGCGATATCGCGATTTCCCTAGTCGTCGTCTCGATGCTGTTCCGCGGAGAGCTCAACACCAAGCCATTCGGCTCGCTCACAGTGTTCTGGCTACTCGGACTTGCATTGATGCTGGGCGGATTGCTGCTCAGCACGATGGTCAACGGCGAAATGTTTCGGTGGTTGATTGTAGCTGCGCAGTATCTGTTCGCTTTTCTGCTGCTGCCGATGGTCCTGATGGGACAGCAAATCAGTCTGACGCGGCAGTTTCCGGCACTGTTTGTGCTGGGGATTACTGTCTCGCAAATGATCGGGATTTCAGCCAGCCTCCTATTCGATTATAACGATACGATCGGCTTGATGGGTGATGGATTTTTGACCGGCAATGGCCGTGTCGGAGCGATGACGGGGGAGCCCAACCCGAATGGCGCGATGGTCGCCTTTGCACTGCCGATGCTGCTTTATTGTATTCGTAAGCAGACGATCACGGTGGGGATCGGCTTGCTATGTGGATTTATTCTGATTTGGGGGCTGCTCAGCAGCGGATCGTTCACCGGATTTGCCTCGAGCGTAGTCGCGACAAGCGTGTTCCTTATCATTTCCGGGCTCGGTCTGTTCCTGCGTTTCGCTTTAGTGGGAGTGGTCGGAGGTCTGCTGTTTCTCGCGGCGGGTGCCCCGCTTCCAGAAGCCTTTGAAGAGCGTGTCGCGGGCGCGCTCGCGACCGGCGACCTGAATGAGGCAGGGACCTTTACCGATCGCGCTGGCCTCATTTCCGAAGCCTGGCAGATGGCAGATGACAACGCAGTGATCGGGCTCGGGGTGGATCAATACAGGATCGTAAGCCCGCATGGCGCGCCGGTCCACGAACTGCATCTTCTGATCTGGAACGAGGGCGGAGCGATCGCCTTTGTCGGTCTTTTGACTATTCTTTTGATACTTGTTGCAGGAGGGCTTAGCGCGCTTGCTCGCAGCCGCGAGGAAGGAGCGATGATCCTAGCCGTTGTCGCGGTGTTCATGGTCTACACTTTCTCGATCCCGCATATGTATTCAAGAATGTGGATCATGCCGGTGCTGCTTGCCATGAGCACGTTCTTTGCAGTCCAGCCAAGCTTCAACTCCGTGTTCAGACCATGGCAGCGATCATGACGGTTTCGTCGCTCAGCCATCGACTTGCGCAGCTAACCGGCAGTGAGATGCTGCGTTCGCGCCTTGCCAGCATCATGCACTTGCTGACAGGGAGCATCGCGGTCGCAGGCTTAATGGCGATCAGCACCGTAATTGCGGCGCGCGCGCTAGGCCCGGAAGCCTACGGCGTCTTGGCGATTGTCCTTACGATCGGGCGGATTTGCGAGCGTCTATTGCGGTTTGAGAGCTGGCAGCCGCTGATCCGGTTCGGCACGCAAGAGACGGTTGAAGGCGATCCGCAGAAGATGGCGCAACTGTTTTTGTTTGGCTTGCTGCTTGATGTTGGCTGCGCGCTTGCCGCTGCCGCGATTATGCTCGGGGCGGGGTACTTTCTATTGCCCGTCGTTGGCCTCGATCAATCGTACTTCTATCTGCTGGCGATCTTCGCACCTGCGATCGCGTTCAATATCAGAGGCGTGCCTACTGCGGCGCTGCGGATGGCAAGCCAGTTCAAGCGGCTCGCTTATTTCAAGCTGTTTTCTGCGGTCCTGCGAGTGATCATGGCCGCCGCGGCATTCTATGCTGAAGCAGATATCGCGACATTCCTGGCGATCTGGATGACCGCTCAACTGATCGATACGGCATTGTTCGGGTGGTTAGCGAAGCGTGCGCTGGCGAAGATGGGCGTTGCCAATCCGCTCGGCGCTGGCATTGCTGGAATGAGCGCTCGATTCCCTGGATTTATGGGTTTTGCCTGGTCGACCAACGCTTCAAGCGCGTTGCGAACCTTAACGCAAGAAGCCGACACTCTTCTGGTAGCCGCGCTGGCTGATCCGGCAGCGGCCGGCTTTTATCACATCGCAAAGCGCTTTGCGAAAGTCGCACAGCAAGTCGGCCAGCATGTTCAAGCGGTGATCTATCCCGATTTGTCGCGGATGTGGGCGCGCCAAAAGTTTACCGAAGTGCGCTCGGTTAAGTTCAAGGTTCAAGCAGCTCTAGGGGCGATCGGGCTGGCGCTCATCGCAGGAACCTGGCTTTTGGGCAAACCGCTCGTTGAATGGGCCTTTGGCGCCGATTTCGAGACAGTTTATCCGCTGCTGCTCACGCAACTGATCGCTGTGATGTTGATCATGGTGGCGGCTCCGTCACGCTCGACTATGCTCGCGATGAACCGGCCCGGCACCGTTCTCTCGATCGCTGTGGTGGCAACGGCCGTGTTCTTCGCAGTCGCGCTGTATTGTTTGCCGGTCTATGGCGCGATCGGCGCGAATTATGCGCATATAGCATTTGCCGGGCTCACCGTGGTTGCCCTGGAATTTGCCTTTCGCGCAGGATTTGCTGCTCCGCGCGAGCAGGGAGCTGTTGCGCCATGAACGAGCTTTCGCCTGGCACCATGACCGCTGACGCCAATCTGCCTGCAAAGCTTGGAAAGGTGGCGTTCGTGCTCCCCGGCCTTCGCGCAGGTGGATCAGAGCATGTGGTGACTTTTGTTGCTGATCGGCTGGTCGAGCGCGGTCACAAGGTCGAGATTGTGAGCTTCGAAACCGGTGAGGCCGCGCCCTATTACACGCCTGATCCTCGCGTTGAGCTGGCGTATCTCGCCCGCCCGGTGAAACGACGCGCCAAGCTTGATGCGCTTAAAGAGATTGCTGTGCGCACAGGCGATCTACGATCGCACTTTAAGCGCACTAAGCCCGATCTCATTATCAGCTTTCTGACCAGGACCAATGTCCAAACAGTGCTGGCGACCCGTGGTTTAGGCATTCCTGTGATCGTCTCTGAGCGCAATAACCCGGTGCAGCAAAACCCCGGCAAGGTTTGGAATTGGCTACGCCGGCACACATACCAAATGGCGACCGGCCTGGTCACCATGACACGCGGCGCGATGGAGTGCTTTCCAATTTCCATGCGCAAGCGCTCGTGGGTGATCCCGAACATGGCCGAATGGGCCGAAGTCCAGGCGGAGCCCACAGCCAACGAGCGCAAAGTGCTGACCGCGGTGGGCCGGTTAACCCACCAAAAGGGCTTTGATCTGCTGCTCGAAGCATTCGCCAAGATCTCATCGAAGCATGCTGACTGGACTTTACGAATTTGGGGCGAGGGGGCTGATCGCACAGCGCTGGAAGCCCAGCGCGACAAACTCGGTCTAGCAGGCCGCGCTGAACTGCCCGGCGTGACTGATCGCCCCGGACAATGGATCGAAACAGCCGATGCTTTTGTTCTGAGTTCGCGGTTTGAGGGTTGGGGCCTTGTACTTGGCGAAGCGATGGCCGCAGGCCTTCCTTCGATCTCCTTCGCTTGCGATTTTGGACCCGAGGATATGATAACTGATGGCGATGACGGATTGCTTGTCGCGCCGGATGATGTCGACGCTTTAGCGAGCGGGCTTGATCGATTGCTTAGCGATGCGGCGCTGCGCGAAACGCTCGGAGCCCGCGCGCGAGAGACCACCAAGAGATTTAAGCCGTCTGCGATAGGACGACAATGGACTGACATGATCGAGGCCTTGCTGGCTGAGACTACGAACACCTCTTCCGGAGATTGATGACAATGATTGCCGCTCTCAAAAGCCGCGTTCGCGAAATCCGCCGGTCTAATCACGATGCGCGGCTGCAACGCAGCCTTGGCAAGGTCGACGCCTTCCTGGTGTCCTATCCCAAAAGCGGACGGACCTGGCTGCGCTATCTCATGTCGCTGTATATGGCGCGGGTTTATGATCTGGGGTTTGAACCAGACCTGCGCTCGACATTCCGTGTGCTACCCAATTTCGACATGGATAAAGAGCGCGGTCTACCTTCAAGCGAAGCACTCGGTCCTACAAAGATGCCGCTCGTAGCCGTCAGCCACCGCGACTTTGACAGAGATCTGTTCAGCGCAAAGCGCACCATCATGCTGGTCCGCGATCCGCGCGATGTTTTGGTGTCATCCTACTTTCATCAGACGCGCCACAAACATCGTTTCGAAGGCGACATCGCTGAGTTCCTTGAAGACGAAACGTATGGCGCCGCAGCTGTCGCAAGCTATCACAATGGCTGGGCAACCGGTCTTGCCGGAGGGCAAGCTCTCACGATCAGCTATGAGGAATTGAGCGAAGACACTCACGGTGTGGTGCGCAATATCCTGAACTTTCTAGGCATCGCCGTTGATGAGCAAGTTCTGGACGACGCCGTGCGCAAAGCCCAGTTCGACAAGATGCGCAAGAAAGAACAACAAACCGGCATTCCGGGGCACGAGTATAACCGCGAAGATGCCGATGCGTCTCGCGTGCGCCGAGGCAAGGTTGCCGGTTACACCGACTATCTTGGACCAGCGGAAGATGCCCGCGTGCAAGAGCTGTTTGCCGCGCATCTAAAACCCGAAGCAAAGGCGCTTTATAGCCCGACCGGGTTCATGGTCTGAAGCGCTTATAGGGTTACGCAACTGGTTGGGGCAGGCGGCGTGAAAATCTGTTCGATTGTTAACAGTCTTACCTCAGGCGGGGCCGAGGTCCTGGTGAACGGGCTGTCGGCTGAATTCGCACGCAGCGGCGACGGCTCGCTGGTGGTCGCCCTTTGTGATGCCGCGACGGTCGGAAACTCGGCTGAGACACAAGCGCGCATGGCTAGAGAAATTGAGGCGAGTGGCGGAGCATTTGTGTCGCTTGGACTATCGGCTAAGCGCAATCCTTTAAGCGGTGCCGCCGTAATACGCAAAGTGCTGCGTGATTACGCGCCAGACGTAGTGCACGCGCACACGGTGCGCGCTTTACCAATGATCAAGCTTGCCCTTGGAAAGTCTCCGGTGGTTCTGACGCATCACAATACCAAATTGCCATTCTCGCCTCGCTTGTTCCCGTTTTTCGACCGGATGACAGATACGTATGTGGCAATTGGGTCTGATGTTGAGAAGATCTTGCAGCAATATGTTGCAAAGCCGATCGTGCGCATCCCTAACGCAGCAGGGCGTTCATTCGCGCAAGGCAAGCCTCGTCGCGCCCCCGGTTCGCCGCAGTCAATTCTGTCCGTCGGAGCCATCAGCGAGCAAAAGAACTATCCGCTTTTGATTGCAGTCGCGAAGGCTCTGAAGGCTAGCGAGTGGCTTCAACCCATGCCGACTTTCCAGATTGCTGGTGGTGGCGAAAACCTCGAAGCGATGCGGGCAAAGGTCCGCGAACATGGTCTTGCCGAACATGTCGAATTTCTTGGCGAGCGCTCTGATGTTCCGGCGCTGATGCAAGCAAGCGATCTCTATCTCAACGTCTCGCTTTATGAAGGAATGCCACTTACACTGCTGGAAGCAATGGCCAGCGGGCTACCGATTGTGGCAACAGATGTCCCCGGCAATCGCGAGCTCGTAAGCAATGATCAAAATGGGCTTAAAGCCCCGCTCGGTGATGCCGCCGCAATCGCTTCTCGAATAGGCGAGATCCTTTCAGACATTAACCTTTATAGTAAACTTTCAGCGGGTTCGATCGCCCGCAGCGCGGACTTTTCAATCGAAAGTACCGCCGCAAAGCACCGGAATCTCTACGCTTCTCTGGTTTCGTGAACTAATGCGTCGAATGCTATCCACCTAAAGGGGTAGTCTGAATAGAGATAGCACCGCCCCGCAATAGAATTTTACCCCTCGTGCACCGATGCGGTATCTCACCAAAATACACAAAATGAATTGTCAGCGGCATGCTCTGGCAATCAACGGAGACAGTAGGTGAACGAACTCGCGATTAATCAGCCACGGGACAACCTACCGACACAGCGTCGCGGCTATCTTGCGCAGCAATTGCAGAACGCGCCGCAACAACCAGTCCCGGCTGAGCAATTCGGCCTGCAAGATCTGATCCGCATCTTTGAACGGCATAAAATGCTGATCTTGGGCATTGTCGCCCTGTTCACGTTGGGAACGCTTGCATGGCAGATGCTGTCGCCCAATCTTTATCGCGCGACTGCCAACATTCAGGTTGAGTTGATTGACGATACCGGCACTAACCAAGCGGACGTGTTGGCGCGAAATGTTCAGCGTCTTGCCAATGAGCGCAAACTGTATCGTTCGCGCAATTCAGCGCGGACAGTCGTCACAGAGCTAGAGCTACATAAAAATCCCGATTTTCACCTTGAGATGGGCGGCGCGCCTTCGGGGAGTGAGCCTGATCAAATCAACAAAGCGGTCTCCACATTACTTGGGATGACCCGTGTCCAATCGGAAGATGGATCCGACCTGATAGAATTGACCGCGACCGCTCGCACACCTGAATTGGCGGCGGACATCGCTAACGCTTTTCCGGATGCTGTGCGTGATCTTAAGCGCTCGCGTAACGAGGAGCGGCGCCAGGAACTGATTGCCGATCTGAGCGCCGAACGCGAAGATCGAATTGTGCAAGCCAAAGAGGCAGCCGACAAGCTCGCCGAATTCCGTATTGAAAACCAGATGCTTGTTGGAGCGGGCAGCGCAGAAGATCTAGCCCAAATCAATCGGATCGCCAGCGAAGCGGCTTCGGCTGCAGCAATGGGGGCAGGGTCGTCGGCGCAAAGCGCAGGTGTTGCCCGGGCGGCGACCATTCGCTCGACAGCTGGGGCGACGTCAGCCGCGGTCCAGCAATTGCAGCGTCAAGAAGCGCAACTGAATGCAGAACTTGCACGACTGTCGCAGACCTATGGCGATGGCTATCCGGAGCTTGTGCGGGTGCGCACTGAGCTTGATAGCGTCCGCTCCAACCTCGCGAGCGAACAGGAAGCTGCGCGCCGTGCGGCTCAGCAACAGGCGAACGCGGAAGCAGCCAGAATGAGCCAGCTTGCGCGGGCTGATGCCGCCCGTGATCAAGCGCGTGCCGGGCAATTGCAATCGGTGGTCGCTTCGTTGACTTCGCGAGCTTACAGTAACGCCGCAAACACTCCGCTTCTAGAGCAGCTGGAGCGCGAAGCAGTAACAAGCGCACAAGCGGTGGCCGAAGTTGCCGAACGGATTACCCGGGTGCGTTCGGAAAAGCTGGTGGAGGGTGTGAGCTCGAATATCATCTCACCAGCAACCGCCAACAACGAACCGGTTTCACCTTCACCTCTCAAAACTACGCTGATTGCGTTGATCGGATCAGCGGTGCTCGGCATGATCATCGCGTTTACGATCGATATGCTCGATGATCGTTTGCGCACTGTCGCGCAGATCAGAAAGTACTTTGGTCTCCCGGTCTTCGGAATGCTGCCAATGCTCGATGAGGGGGTCTCTCCGAAACTGCGCGAAAGCCCGGTCTTCAAAGACCCGCAATCGATGTTCGCCGAAGTTTCTCGCTCGATGTATTCCGAAGTGCGTGCGCTCATGCCGGTTAACCAGTCGCAAAGCGTGCTGATCACATCGCCACTGCCGGGCGATGGCAAATCGGTGGTTGCTCTCACTTTGGCCGCAGCCGCAGTCGCAATGGGCAAACGCGCGGTTATTCTCGACCTCGACTTGCGGCGTTCAGGGATTCTGCAGATGATCCAGCAGGACATCAATGCGCCTGAGCTGATGGACGTGGTGCGCGGCGAAGTGGATTTGCCGGCACTCAATGCTCCGGCGGACCCTGAATTCGGTGAAGCTCAGACCGGGGTGGATCTTATCACGTCGCCGGAAAACGAAGAAATGATGAGCCGGTTTGCATTGTTAAGTGCATCCTCGCCGGTTGCTGAGCCTGCTGCGGTGCTGAGCTCTTCACGGTTCCACCAAATGGTCCAGGACCTTAAGTCACGGTTCGATCTGGTCGTGGTCAACGCACCGGCCGTGCTCGCAGTGCGGGATGCTCGCTCAATGTGCGATTACACCGATGACACCGTGCTGGTTGCGCGTTGGGGTAACACCACGATCGATCAGTTCCGTGCGACGCTTGAAATGCTGGGCTCCAGCAATGTTGCAGGCTGCATCTATGATCAGGTCGATTACGCTGAGCACGCGCGCCGTCGCTATGGCGACTCGGTCCAGTTCTATTACGAAGCATCGGACTATTTCTCGGGCGCAGTGCCACAAAAGCTCACCTTGAAAGAGCAAGTCATGCGTGTCTTCCGGGGTCGTAGTTCGGCCCGCGGAGCGCTAGGCTAAACCGGGCGCTCAGATCGGACCAACCGCGACATGCGTATTGCCGTCATCAGTGATGTCCACTCGGTCGCTGCACCTTTTCGGCGGGCCCTTGCTGACGCTCGGAGTGAGGGTTTTGACCAGCTTATCCTGTTAGGTGATCTGTTCACTTACGGGGTGGACCCAACCGAATGCATGGACCTGGCGATCGAAGCGATTGATCAGGACGGTGCATTCCTGGTCGGCGGCAATCACGAACAGCTTTATGTTGATATGCGCGAGCGACGCTCGGCCTATTTTGACAAGCTGCCAGACTGGATCCGCGAATCGGTCGAGTGGACCTGGCGCGAGCTTGGCGAAACCTGGCCAAACCGTCTTGAATGGATACCCGAATGGGCTTGGGGCAGTCTTTTGTTCGCTCACGCCAACCCGTTCGGATACGGTGACTGGACATATCTGTCGAACGATGAACTGCTTGCTGCCGCCGCCAAAACTCTGCGCGAACGCGGCTTTCGCGCGGGGCTGTTTGGGCACCTCCATAGGCCAAAACACTATCGTGACGAAACCGGCACTGAAGTTTACGTAGTCAACTCCACAGGACAGCCACGCAGCAAACCCAAAGGTGTCGCTTCATGGACGATGGTTGAGCTTACTGGCGGGAAACTAACTGTTGAGGATCGGCCTATTCCGTTCGACGTCGAAACGCATTGCGCCGGGATCCATGCTGTGAACGATCTATCGTCTGACACCAAGACTATGCTTTGCAGGTTCTACCGATGAGTGTTGTTGCTGTAACCGGCGCGGGCGCTGTGCTCGGTCAGGGGATTATAAAGTCGCTGAAATCGGCCTCGCGCGATTATCGCGTACGAGCCTACGATCCCAATCCGCTCTCACCCGGGCTCTATTGGACCGACAAGCACGGCCTACTGCCAATGGCCAAAGACCCGAGCTATCGCCCAGCGGTCGAAGCGATGCTGGAGCGCGAGCGACCCGATGCGGTCTTGGTCGGTACTGATGTCGAGCTGGAGATCTTTGCACAGCACCGGACTGAGTGGGAAGGGCGGTTTGGCACTAAGATCGTCGTGAGTTCGCCCGATATTGTCCGGATCGCTGATGATAAGCTCGCCACCGCCCGCTGGCTCGAGGCTAACGGGCTACCATTTCCCAAATCGGCCCCTGGCGACGATGCCGCGGCGATCGAACAGCTCATCGCAGAGGTTGGCTTCCCGCTGGTTGTAAAACCTCGGATCGGAGCGCGTGCAGTCGGCGTCTCCCTCGTCAGAGATCGCTCCGCGCTCGACGCCGCCCTGCAAGGCCGCGAAGGGCTTGTGGTGCAGCAATGGGCCGGTCCAGAGGATCAAGAATACACTGCTGGCGTGTTGTGCTTCGATGGCGATGTGAAAGCCTCAATTGTGCTGCGGCGAGACTTGCGTGATGGCAACACCTTCCGCGCTTATGCTGACGATTATCCCGATTGCGAAGCATATGTGAGGCAAGTCGCGGCAGCGTTACAGCCTTATGGTCCGGCCAATTTTCAGTTTCGGCGCGGTCCCGATGGCGAATTTCGGCTGTTCGAAATCAATGCTCGCTTTTCAGGAACAACTCCGATGCGGGCACTGCTTGGTTTCAATGAAGTCGACATGGTGCTGGGACATCTGCTCTTTGGAGAGGAGATCACGCAGCCCAACGTGCAAAAAGGCACTGTCGTACGTTTTCTTGAAGAACAGCTGCTGCCGACCGAAGCAAGCGCTGCAGCGCAGGCAGCAGCGTAATGCGGCTCGCTGTGACCGGCGCGACCGGCACAGTCGGCAGTGCCTTTGTCAAACTCGCGCGCGAGGCGGGACACGAGCTCTTGCTGCTTACCCGCAATGCTCCGAAGGATCTTCCGGATAAATGTTCTTGGAAATCGTTTGATTTGACTGCGACGATGGGCGGCCTCGCTGAGGACCTTGCTGGCACGGATTGCGCAGTGCATCTCGCAGCCCGGATCGATACCAATCCCGTGGACGATGCCTCGGCTAACCTCTTATGGACAAGCAATGTGCTTGGCACCGGCAAGTTGATCGATGCGCTTGCCAAAGCTGGGGTCGGGCGCTTCGTCATGGCATCTAGCGCAAATATCTACGATCCTTCGGTCGCTTGCGCGAACGAGAACACGGCGATCAAACCTCAAACGCGGACGCTCTATCTTTCCTCGAAGGCCGCTCAGGAAGCTTATGCGCGTGAATGCTGCCACAAAGCAAAGATCGAATGCGCCATTCTGCGCATTTCATCAGTAATCGGCACCGGCTCCGATCTCGCTTCACGGTTTCTAGAAATGGTAACCAACAAAGAAACAATTACGCTCGCCAATCCGGAATACGGAGCTGACTTCGTCGCTCTCCAGGATGTAGCGCGAGGTGTCCTCCTGGCAGTTGAGGAGAAGCTCTCAGGCGAATTCAACCTTTCCTCAGGCGAGCGCCAAACGCTTGAAGATATCGTCGACACGGTCGCTGCCGTTACGGGGACAGCGGTCCAAGTTAACGAAAGCGGCCCTCATGGTGCACTCGACAGAGGTTTTCCGGCAATCGACTGCGCTAAACTAGCTGAGCATGGCTATGAGCCGTCATCGCTTGGCCAGACAATTGAGCAACTTTGGTCCGAACATCGCAGGTTCCAAAACACGCAACACGCGCGAGTTTCACAATGACATCTTTATTCACTCGCTTAATCGCTTTGCTGGCCTTGATCGCAGTGCTCCCGATCCTCTTTATCCTCGCTCTGTCGGTACTCGTCTTCCAAGGCCAGCCGGTGCTGTTTCGGCAAATGCGAGCAGGCAAGGACGGCGACGCATTTGAGCTTATCAAGTTCCGCTCGATGCGAGACACCCGCGATGCTGCTGGTGAGCTTCTGCCTGACGATCAGCGCACCACCGGAATTGGGAAGTTCTTGCGCCGCTCCAGGCTTGATGAACTGCCAGGCATCTGGAACGTCGTTACCGGCGATATGGCGATCGTCGGCCCACGTCCGCTCCTTCCTGAGACCATTGACGACCTGGGCGAGATCGGTGCCCGGCGCGGCGCGCTCAAACCCGGGCTCACTGGTTGGTCTCAAGTGAGCGGAAACACGCTGCTGTCGCTTGAGCAGAAAATCGCGCTCGATCTTTGGTACATTGAGCACCGCAGTCTGGCGCTCGATCTGCAGATCATATTGCGCACTGTGATCGTGATGGTTGGCGGCGAGAAACTGAGCGCCGACGTGCCGGACACTAGCGCCAAATAGGTTCTTTGCAGATCAAAGAGTGAAGGGAGCGCATGGCTCCCGATCACGCTGCTCGTTCTCGATTGGAGTGAGGAAACGGGCGAGGGTAAGTGGACCATAGCTCGCGAGAGGGTGAAGACTGGCCGAGCGCTGAATGTGCCGCTGTCCGCTCTCGCCGTAGACATTATCCGTGATGCGATGAATGATCCTGCGAGGCCGAAAGAGAGCCAGTTTCTGTTCTCGACGAAGGGCGAGACACCCGTTTCGGAGTTTCGAAAAGCACGGACAAGACTCGATCGCTATATCGACGAGGCGAGGGCAGAGAAGGTCGCACAGATTGGCGCTCGTCACGTTCCGATGCCACACTGGACCATCCATGACCTGCGGACGACATTCGCGAACGAAGCAGCCGAGATATTGCAAATCGACATTGCGGTCGTGGATCGGATGCTCGATCATGTCGCGACAGCGACAACGTCGAAGGTCGCTCGGAACTACAACATGTCGGAGCTTTTCAAGCAAAGGCGCGAAGCGTCGAACCTATCGGCGGATTTGCTCGAACGAGACGTGACCAAGAGATCACTCCAGAGCGAAAAGGACTTATCGGCAAACCAGTATAAATCAGGTTCGGGTGGGCGCATCTTCCTTATGAACAAACGCCGAATCTGCTGTAGTCTTCGCTACCTTGAACGAGATAGCGATGAGTATCTTTGATCCGAATTGCGGCTATTTCTCGCTTCCATTCCGGAAGCGGATCAGCGGTTTCTCATAACGAGATCAATGAGATAGAGCAGGTGGCCTGGAAGGCAGCTTTAACTGTGGTCCCGCTGCCGTCGACACTTCTGAGCTGAAACCGCTAGCCCACCGTCTGCTTCTGATTGAGCGCCCTTCAAATGCCGACATGTTACTGAGCGAGAGCCGCGCTAATTGTATCCGGAAGAATAGAGCCGCTTTTTGCTCACTTCCCGGGTTCATTCGCTTCACCGGAATCCATCGCAAGCCAACGATCGATCATTCGATCGTATTTCAAAAACTCATTTGTCTAGCAAGCGGAGTAGGTCGGACCAGGTACTGGCTGAGCCGCCTTGAACGTAAGCGTCCCGGATTGTTTCTATCGTCCATCTTTTCTCCATCGGAGACGTTCTTGCTTTGATATCCCAAGCACTCCGCGTAGTTCCTTCGGCGAGAGAAGCCGCGAAGCGATGGCATCGAGCAGCGTGGCGCTTTCGGAAACTGGCAGATCCATTGTACCGTCCAAACCACTCATCAATAATAGCATGGTCAGCGCATCGTCCTGCTACGTCCCATTTGAAACCCGGTCCCAGATTCTCTCGACCTTTCTTCGAGCCTCGACGCGCCGACACCTATGACTTGGGATCGCGCCAAACAGATCTTCAAGATCGAGCTTCCACCGCTGAATGGCTTCGTCGAATCTAAGCTTTGCGGCAATTCCTGCGGCGTGACACAGTTGTTCATGTGAAGCCCCTTGGTTTCTCGAACACCTTCCTTCCCGCGGCCACCCCAGCTAAGCCGCGAATTATGCTGACTTCCGATACATACGAACCGGTTTTTCCGTGCAAGAAGGTTTGTAAGCTTATGGACAATGGGCAAATCTGCGCGAGCTGCGGAACGACACTTGACGAGATCGCGGAATGGTCGAGTTTCTCCGCGTCGCGCAAGGTACAAGTAATCGACGATGCTACCCCGCATATGAGAGAAATGGCATTAGCGTGGAGCGAGTAAGTCTTTTCCTTGGCGGCGCGAGATCGGGCAAGAGCCACTTGGCGCTTGCCTTTGCTGAAGCGTTGCCAGGTCCGCACATTTTCCTCGCTACGGCGCAGGCTTTTGACGATGAAATGAGCGAACGGATCGATACGCATCGGCAAGAGCGTGATGATCGGTGGCGCACAATTGAGGCTCCGCTTGAACTGGCCTCCGCCGTCAAGCAGGCTGGCTCTTCGAGCGTGCTGATCGATTGCTGCACGCTTTGGCTTTCCAATGTGATGCTGGCAGAGCGCGACGTCGGCAATGAAGTGGAAAAGCTGCTTCTGGCCCTTAAATCCTCATCCGCTCGGATAGTTTTGGTGAGCAATGAAGTTGGCTCAGGCATCGTCCCTGACAACAAACTTGGCCGAGATTTTCGGGACGAGCAGGGGCGGCTCAATCAAAAGCTCGCAGGGATCGCTGATAAGGTAGAATTGGTGGTTGCTGGCCTTCCTTTGCGGATCAAAGGCTGAACGCCTCGGACAATCGCATGAGTGCGTCAGAATGGGGTATTCCAATCCGAAGATGCTGATTTTCCTCGGCAAACTGCCGCACCGCTATGCCCTTATTTGCGAGCTCCTCCCACACTTCCTTCGCATCTGGGACGCGCACGAAGCGGAAGAGATCGGTTCCGCCCATTTCCTCTATCTCAGCCTTCGCTAAAAGGCGTGACAATTCCCCGCGCGATGCGCTGAGCTTCAACCGTGTCGCGTTCTGCCAATCAAAGTCGGCATAGGCGTGCGCTCCGAGCGAAAGCGCAGGCCCTGAGACATCCCATCCGCCGAATTTGTCGGCCAGCTCGGACAGGATCTCTGAGGGTCCAAGCACCGCACCTAATCGAACTCCGGCAAGTCCGAAGAACTTTCCAAAGGAACGCAGAACGATGAGCCCTTTGCGGCCAGCCATCGGGGACACGCTGAGCGCGGGCTCCAGATCAGCGTAGGCTTCATCGACGATTAGCCATCCGCCTTGGCTTGCCAGCTCAGAACGCGCTTCTTCAATCCGTTCGATTGGCCAGCGCGTTCCATCAGGGTTGTTCGGATTGACCAGCACCACGACGTCTGCATCGCTACGATGATCGAGCGGGTCGTTCACCGCTTTGACGCTGGCTCCCGCTGCGCCCCAACTTTCGGCGTGATCAGCGTATGATCGACCGCGCACAATAACATACTCAGCGCTTAGAATTGCTGGCAACTGCCGGATTACCAATTCGGTGCCTGGAACGGCGCGGCAGTACTCGCGGTCGCAGTCAAACGCCTCCGCCATCGCAGTCTCGCATTTCTCGCGATCCCTCGCCGTTGGCAGTCTGGTCCACGCCTCCTCTGGGATGCGTGGCAACGGATAGGGAAAGGGATTGATGCCGGTGGAGAGGTCAATCCAGGGCAGTGGCGCATCGGGAAAAACCGCCGCCATGACGTCAATTTGGCCCCCGTGGCCATCGAGATGTGATAGGTTCTCGTTCATAGCGCCCATCCAATGCCTGCAAGTAAGATAGCCAGGCAAACCATGCTTAGGCGGTAGAGGGATAAAGCCCGGCCAAGGTTAGCCATGGTCGGATCGGATGCTTCCGCGTTTAGCCAGGGTTCTTCGGACGTGTTCGCGCCATAAGATCGAGGGCCAGACAACCGTATCGCCAACGCTCCCGCCATGGCGCCTTCTGGCCACCCCGCGTTCGGCGAACGATGGAACTTGGCGTCGCGTAACATTACCCTGATCGATTGGAAGGACCACGCGCACAATCCGAACAAAAGGCCGGTCAAACGCGCCGGGACCAGATTGGCCGCATCGTCGAGCCGGGCAGCGACTTTGCCGAAGGCTTCATAGCGCTCGCTGCGATGGCCGATCATGGAATCGAGCGTATTGATAGCCTTGTATGCAAACAGGCCAGGCAAGCCGAAGATGACGCCCCAGAAAACGGGTGCAGTCACCCCGTCTGACGTATTCTCCGCCAAGCTCTCAATCGCCGCGCGCGAAATTGCCGCTTCTTCCAAGTCTGCTGTTTTTCGCCCAACAATTCGCGATAGCGTCTCACGCGCTGGTGCAAGATTATCGGCTGAGAACGCGTGCTTTACCGCCGCAACATGATCGTGAAGGGAGCGGCTCGCGATCAGCGTGGACGCGATCACCGCGTTGATTGCGAAACCCAGCGGCCCCTCAGGAACTATCTCCGCGATAGCCCACGCGAGCGCCGCCGAGAGCGCAACCAAACACACGGTGACCACGCCGCCCAAACCAATGCGCAGCAGCCTAGAAAGCGATGCACGATTACTTGCGCGCTCCAGCTTGGTCACCAACCATCCAAACCAACGCACCGGATGCCCAATGCGGCGGTCGAGCCAATCAGGCCAGCCCATCGCCGCCTCGATCGCGAGCGCGGCTAGCATCAGCCAGGCAAACACTATCGCGCCATCGCCAAGATGGCGTCGATATCCAGGGCGTCCTCAAGCCCGTCGGCCAGCTCCTCGAGGGCCGCTTCGACGTCCTCTTCATAGTTGAGCGCGCTTGTTCGTCCGCCGCGCATGCCGTCGAGCCAACGCGCACGAAACGCATCGCTTGCAAATACGCCATGGAGATAGGTGCCGATGATCTGGCCGCCTTTGGCGACAGCTCCGTCCGGTGAGCCGTCGTCCAGAGTGCAGAATGGTTGAGCAAGAGCCGGACCTTCGGAGCGTCCAGTGTGGATCTTATACCCGCTTATAAGGATCCGCTCCTGGACACTGACGGCTTTCATCGGTCGGACGGCTTTCTCACCCGTCATCATCGTCGTCATGTCCAGCAGCGCAAGACCCTCAGCGCTTCCGGCCGTACCATCCACGCCGTTTGGGTCATCGATGCGCGTGCCAAGCATTTGGAATCCGCCGCAAATCCCAACCAGATGCGTTCCGGTTCGAACGCTCGCTAGAATGTCGTGGTCCCATCCTTGGTCGCGCAGCATCGCCAGATCGGTGAGGGTTGACTTGGTGCCGGACAGAATGATCGCATCGGCCTCGCGCGGGATTGGGGTGCCCGGCGGGATGAAGCGAACCTCAACGTCCTCCTCCGCGCGCAATGGATCGAGATCATCGAAATTGCTGATACGCGAGAGCATTGGGACCGCGATGATGATCTCGTTGCTCGGGCCGCCGCACCGCTCAAGCACGACCGCGTCTTCTGCCGGCAACCGCGACGCACACGAGAGCCATGGGACCACGCCGAGGCACGGCCAGCCCGTTTTGGCTTCGGTGAATGTGACGCCATCCTCAAACAGCGCTGGATCGCCTCGAAAGCGGTTGATCGCAAACCCCTCGATCAGCGCAACATCTTCAGGCTCGATCACCGCCTTTGTGCCCACGATCGCCGCGATCACGCCGCCACGATCGATGTCGCCGATCAGGATTACCGGCACATCCGCAGTGCGCGCAAAGCCCATATTCGCAATATCACCTTGGCGAAGATTGACTTCGGCCGGGCTTCCGGCGCCTTCGACCACGACGAGATCGTATGACGCGCGAAGCCTCTCAAACGCGCTTAGCACATCAGGCAGAAGGCTCCCGCGTTCACGCACGTAACGCGCGGCCTCTTCGCTTTTCAGCGGTTTGCCGTTCAACACTATTTGCGAGCGGCGATCGCCCTCAGGCTTGAGCAGCACCGGGTTCATATCTGTCGTCGGCTCGATGCCAGCGGCCCTCGCTTGGAGAGCTTGCGCCCGGCCAATCTCGCCTCCCGATGGGCAGGCTGCGGCGTTGTTCGACATGTTTTGCGGCTTGAACGGGGCCACTTTGATGCCGCGCCGTTTCGCGATCCGGCAAAGGCCTGCAACAAGCAGCGACTTGCCGACATCCGAGCCCGTTCCCTGGAACATAATCGCGCGCGCGGTCATTGGAGCATTCGCCTAAGCTGGCCCAAGGATATCGAGCGAAATCGCGTTTTCACCTGTCGCATCGACGCGCGCTTCAATGCCGAAAACGTCTCGCAAGCGATCAGGCGTGATGGTCTCGCCCGGAGCACCATCTGCAACAATCCGGCTGTCCTTCATCCAGATCAGCCTGTCTGCGTATCTCGCGGCCAGCGAAAGATCATGCACGACCGTCAGCAGGGATTTGCCTTCGTTAGCCGCCTCTAAGAATATTCGAAGAACCTCATGCTGGTAACGCGGATCGAGCGCGGCGACCGGCTCGTCCGCCACCAGAAGTGGGGTTTCCGCAGCCAGAGCCCGCGCGAGGTGGACGCGCGAGAGCTCCCCGCCTGAAAGAGTATCCGCAGCGCGTTCCTCGAAGCCTTCAAGGGCGCAGGCGGTGATCGCACGCGCAGTGGCGGCTTCATCTTCCTGCGAAAGATGGCCTGGAGCCGCACCATAGGCAAAACGCCCGAGCGCAACGATATCGCGCACCGGCTGCGGCCATACCAGCGGGCGCTGCTGCGGGAGGTAGGCGACCTTACGCGCGCGCTGCACCGGCGCGAGTTTGGAGACTTCCTCGCCGTCCAGGGTTGCCATTCCGCTATCGGGTTTCAGCAAACCGAGAGCGAGCCGCAACAGCGTTGTCTTGCCCGCTCCATTAGGACCGACGAGCATAGTCAAGGCGCCCGGCTCCAACACGAAAGTCGCGTCTGTGACTAGCGGCTTGCCATCAACGGCGTAGGTAAGCCCATCAGCGACAAACAGGTTCATGCCAGCCTCCGCCGTGATGCGATCCACACGAAGATCGGCGCGCCGATCAGGGATGCGACGACGCCCAGCTTAAGCTCGTTATCGGTCGGCAGTAGCCGAACGCCAATATCGGCTATAACAAGCAGCAACGCTCCCAGTATCGCGGACGGAATAAGGAGCCGCGCCGGATCGTATCGAACAAAGGGCCGGACCAGATGCGGCGCAACTATACCGACAAAGCCAATCGAGCCCGCCAAAGCGACAGCCGCCCCAGTCGCCAGCCCTGCGCCGAAAATCACGCCGAGCCGCTGCATCTTTAGATTGAGCCCGAGCCCTTCGGCGGTTTCCTCTCCCAACGCAAGCGCAGAGAGACCGCGACGGGTGAGAAGCATGACGACAATCCCAAGAACCAAGAATGGCGCTGCAAACGCGATATCTTCGAAGCTGCGATTAGCGACCGTGCCAAGCATCCAATTGACCATATCGGTAAGGCTGAAGGGATCGGGCGCTAGATTCATGAGCAGCGCCATAAGCGCGGCTGAGAAGCTCGATAGGCCCACGCCGATTAGGATGAGTGTTACGACCGAACGATTGCGAAGTGCAGCAGCGGCGACAATCAGTGTCGCGAGCAACGCCCCCGCCACAGCAGCGCTGGGCAAAACGAGCGGCCCTGCGGTGGCCAACCGGAAGTAAAGCACAAAGGTCGCGAAAAGCGCGGCTGTGGCGGACACACCCAAAATGCCCGGCTCCGCGAGTGGATTGCGCAAGAGGCCCTGTAAGGCCGCTCCGCTCATGCCCAAAGCTGCGCCAACAATTGCGGCGGTCACGCTGCGCGGCAAGCGGATTTGCCAGACGACCAGCTCATCCCCGGCGCTGGCCTGGAAAGCGAGTGCGCCAACAACGCGCTCGATCGGGAGCGGGACGGAACCGAGCAGCAAAGAGAGAAGCAGGGCCGCGATGAGGCCGCTTGCCAGAAGGCTAGAGAGACGTGTCATGCGCCGCCATTGGCCTTTTCAGACATGGTCTCAACCGCTTCGATAAGGAACCATCCCCCGCACGATGTCCAAGCGCCTTCGATGGAGGATACCGGCAATTCGCGCAATTGAGCCTGCGCTACCGGGTGGCGCGCGGCGCTCCAGCTGTCGACGTGGTTTGTTTTGCTTTCAAAGAAGGCGGCCACGATCAGATCGGGTCGCTCATAGGCCAGCCGCTCGAGCGGGAGTGGGTTCCAGCCGTTTCGGGTTTGAAAGTTGGAAAGGCCTGCGGCGGTCATAAGCTCATGGACGAGCGAACCCGGTCCTGTGGTGACACCCACCGGGGTCATGTACAAGGCTTCCGGGTTCTCGCTCGCCTTTGCCGCGAGCGCGGCAAGACGTTGGTCCATGTCCTCGATGACCTGTCTCGCCGTCTCTGGTTGACCAAGCTCACTGCCGACACGCACGACCTCTTCGCGTACCTGCTCGATGGTCCGGGGAAATCCAATTTGCACCACGGGCACGCCCGCGCGCTCCATGAAAGCCGTGACGTTGGGATCGCCGCCGTAGGAACGCACGATGAGATCAGGTTCGAGCGCGAGAACGTCGGCGGTGCGCGGGCGGACCTGTGGCAGTCCTTTCGCTTCTTTGCGCATATAGGAAAAACGTTTGTCGGCGCCCGGAGACAGCGCGAGAATATCGTCTCGATTAGCGAACCTCAGGACGTATTGGTCCGCACAATAATCAAGACTGATAATCCGTCGCGGCGCTTCAGAGCTACGCTCGGCAGGCTGTGAACAGCCGACCAGCGAAAGGCCAAGAAGCGCCGCGAGGATCGATCGTATGGGCATTACATCCGGTAGCGCACGCCGCCGAAGACTGTGCGGCCAGGCTGATTGAAGTTCAGTACGGTTTCGTACTCTTCGTCTGTCACGTTTTCGATGCGCCCGAAGAGTTCGAGGTTCTCGGTGATCCCGTAGCTCACTCTTACATCAGCAAGAGCATAGCCATCCACCGGACGAGTGTTGGTTGTGTTGTCAAAACTGTCCCCGACCACAAGGACCGTTGCACCGATGCCAAACCCGTTTTCCATGCGATAGTCTAGAACCAAGCTCGCCGTCTCTTCAGCCCGGCGGGGCAGGCGGTTACCCGTCACATCGTCGAACGCATCGATGATCGAATAGTTGAGCGCAACATCAAAACCATCGACCGGTTTTAACGCAACGCCAAACTCCCAGCCATCCGCGCTGGTTCGGGCGATGCTGTCATACGTGCCAAACGGTCGCGGGTTCGCGGGGTCGTTGCAAGCGGGCAGGGGATTGTTGGTGCACCCGACGAAAATAATCTCGTCCCTGCCGTCACGCTCGAAATAGGTGACGCCGATCTGCGCACGACCATCAAGGAAGCTATGGGTCACGCCGATGTCCCAGCTGTCGGATTCTTCGGGTGTAAGATCGGGGTTACCGAAGTCGCTAAAAAGCTGAAAGAGGGAGGGAGCCTTGAATCCTTCCCCATAGCTTGCACGAAGAACTGTATCGCCATCGTTTGGCGAGTATGCACCACTCGCCGAAAAAGTCGTCGCACTGCCAAAGACTTCATGATCGTCGTATCGAAGGCCCCCAGTTAATGAGAGGCCCTCAACCGGCGTCAGATTGACTTGCCCGTAGACCGAGTTGATCCAGACATCAGCGAAAGTGGGCGGGGCGCCAAAACTGGAGGAGCGGAACTCGGATTCCTCACGCTCTGCCCCAAACACAATCTCGGCAAGATCGCCGGTATCGAAAACACCTTGGTATTCGTACCGTCGATTTTCACCGTTCGCGTCGAAAGTTTCTGAATCGGTATCAAAGTCGAAGTTCCGACGATCGATGTTTGTGTAGCCAAAGCCAAGCCGATTGCGGAACCGCCCATCGAGAAAGGAGGCGTTCAAGCCCGCATAACCCACGAAATCCTTGCGGCTGGAAACGATGTTGGCGTTTGGCGCTCCGAAGCCATCGATGTCGGTGTCGCCATCCGCGTAGAAGCCGCGCAGATCGATGCTGACATTGTCAGCCAGTGCGACATCGACCTTGCCGTTGAAGCCAAGGCTTTCAAATCCATCAGCCTCGGTCCCTCCACTGAGTGCTGAAATGCCGTCGGTCCGGGCATAGGTCGCACCGAAGCTCGCGGCGACCGGGCCTAAGCGTCCTGATATATTGCCGGTCAGTTCGGCCGTATCGCGCCCGCCGTATTCGGCGCGGGCGAAAGCATCGAGCTCTTCGGTCGGTTCACGGGTCAATAGGTTAACCACACCACCGATTGCCTGGCTCCCATAGAGCACTGACTGCGAACCGCGCACCACTTCGATGCGAGAGATATTGCCGGTCAGCAGTGTGCCAAAATTGAACCCGCCGCCTGTAGACGAAGGATCATTAAGGCGGATCCCGTCGACTAGAACCAGGGTCTGATCCGACCGCGCGCCGCGGATCGACACGCCGGTGTTGGTGCCGATACCGCCATTGCGCGTGAAGGTGAGGCCAGGAACCGTGCGCAAGATATCGAGCACTTCAGTAGGTTGGCGATTGATGATCTCCTCTTCACCCACGACCGTAACGGATTCGCCGACCTGCGAAATCGCGCGGCTCGTCCGGTTAGCGGTCACGACGATATCGACAGAGTCCGGATTTTCGCCGCCCTGACGGTCTGTGCTCGGCCCATCAACCGATTGGGCAAGGAGAGATGATGGGAACAGCGCGAGCGTGGAAGCGGCTGCAAGCAGAGAAACTGTGTGTTTCATATCTGTATCCAAAGTCATACCGCGCGAGGGCTCCGAAACCCACACGGCGCATTCGACAGTTGGCCCACCGCAATCGCTCTCGCGCTTCGGTGTCAGAGACCGACCAGGCTGTCGTTACTTCGGAAAAAAAGCTTTCCTGTCCCACTGGGCTGGACCCGGCCCCGGACGAACGACGCGACGGCAGGTCTCCTGGCTCGCCGATCATTGCCTTCAAACCGTCTTCCCAGCTTCGTCCGCGAAGGGACAATGCCAGTGACATGGGTGGTTCGAGGCTCCCAGCTTACAGTTGCGGGCACAGCACCGGCCTTGCTTAACAAAGCGCACCGGCTTCCCTCTTAGCTTCAAGCGCCTTCGCACTTGGAGCACCGTCTGATCGAGCCATTACCCAGCAAGGATTTAGGTGTCAATTTGGCTTAGCTCGCCAATATGGCCGGGCAGCTTTAGCGCTTGATGATATGATCTTTGGACCAGATGCGATCCTGCCAGCCATAGCGCTCAAGCTCTGGATCGTAGTGCTCTTCCTCGGGATACCCAACGCACAGATAAGCGATTAAGTCCCAGCTTGCGGGCACATCCAAGCAATCCGGTATCTCCGAAGGGTTCAGGATCGACACCCAGCCAACACCTAGACCCCTAGCCTTGGCGGCCAACCAAAAAATCATAATCGCACAGGCCACCGAATAATGCAGCGTTTGTGACTGGCTCTGCCTGCCAAGGCCTGATCCCTGCGCGGGTTCGGTGTCGCAGAACACCGCAAATTGCAGCGGCGCGCGATCCAACCCGGCTAGTTTAAGGCGACTGTAGAGCTCCCGCTTACCTTCCGGCACGGTTTCACGCGCCGCGTCATTGGCGGCCTCGAAACTGGCTTTGACTTTTGCTCGCGCCTCAGGGCTGTCGACCTGGACCCAGCGCCATGGCTGGCTGTTACCCACTGATGGAGCGCCTTCCACCAAGTGGAAGATATCGTCGAGGGTTGCCTGATCAACCGGTGTGGTTTTAAAGCGCCGCACATCACGTCGACGGGCGACCAGCTCGCGCAAAACATCGAACTCGGCATCAAGCATGGCTATTGGGCAAACTAGAAGTCGATGCCCTGCTGGGCGCGTATGCCGGAGTGAAAGGCGTGCTTCACCTCGGTCATTTCAGTGACTGTATCTGCATACTCAATCAGCTGAGGTTTGGCGTTTCGACCGGTCAGGATCACGCTGGTGTTTCCGCGGAGTTCAAGCGCCGCGATGACCGCATCGGTATCCAGATAATCATAGCGCATGGCGATGTTGATTTCGTCCAAGACGACAAGCGCATAATCACTACTGCTGATAAGGTCTTTCGCCTTGTGGAGTGCTTTTTGCGCCGCTTCGATATCCTGCTCGCGATCCTGCGTGTCCCAGGTAAAGCCATCGCCCATCACATGCCAATCAAGCTCTTCGTCAAAGCGTGAAAAGAACTGCTTCTCTCCCGTCTTCCACTTGCCCTTGATGAACTGTACGACGGCGACCTTGTACCCCCACCCAAGCGCCCGTGCAATCACTCCAAACGCGGAGCTGGACTTACCTTTACCATCGCCGGTGTGGACCAGGACAAGTCCGCGCTCAGGGTCCTTCAGCTCGCGGCGCTTCTTTGATTGAGCCTCCTGAAGCTTTTTCATCTCTTGCTTATGCGTTTCCGGATCGCTGCTTGTCATTGGTGCTGGCCTTTATCAAAGCGCGGGGGATTGAATTTCATGGTCTGCGCATAGCCAAGTTTCATTTCGAACGCGCCCTTAATCCCGAACGCAGCATGAGCGCACCGCACAACACCCATATGCGTAATGGCTAGGATATCGGCTTGGTGATATCGGCACGCATCGAGATAGGATCGAACGCGGGCTGCCATCTCGTCAACGCTTTCCCCACCATGCGGTTTTGCGCCCGTAACGTCAGCCGCCCAGGCGTCGATCTCGTAGCGCGGAACATCGTCCCACGCCTGCATTTCCCAACGCCCGAAGTCGATTTCCATAAGGCGAGCGTCCGTATGAAGCGGGGCACCGACAATTGCTGCGATGCGAGTCGCCAGATCTGCACAACGCGAAAGAGGGCTGGTGTCGATCCGGCTTAGCGTTTTGGGAAGAGCGCGGGTTAACTCGCGCAGTTCATCTTCGGAGAGTTCGCGTGCACTGATATCGGACTGGCCATAGCAGATCCCCGCCTCAATCAGCGGCTCGCTGTGACGCAAGAAAATCAGAGCCATGCCGTGATCGCCAGATATATTCCTAGCTCGGAGACTTGCTGGACTGCGCCAAGGCAATCGCCGGTATAGCCTCCTAGCTTGCGCTCAAACAGCAGGCGGGTCAAACCATGACCGATAGCAACGCCCGCCAGACTGACGAGTACGGCTTCAGGCGAAACCCAAAGCCCGAAAGCCGCCATTGCTGCGATGCTCGTAAGCGTCCCAGTTGCGAGCGCTGCACGCGAAATCCCCTTGGCCACAGGTTTTGCCGTACCCTCGGATCGCGAATAGTCGCTGGTTGCGATAACGGCGACGGCAGACATTCTGGAGAGGCCATGCGCCAATGGGAGTGCTGCGATGGCAACGAGCGGCGGCAGGGCGGAAAGACCGGCGACTTTCAGTCCGAGGACGATGAAGAGTGCCACCGCGCCAAACGTTCCCAGACGGCTGTCGCGCATAACCTCAAGCATTTGTTCTTTGGTCTGAGCGCCGAGGCCATCGAACAGGTCAGCCAAACCATCTTCATGGAACGCCCCGGTCGCCAATAGCGTCGCACCCAACGCCAGCAGCGCTCCGATGACCGGCCCGTCGATCCAGTACCCAAGGGCGTAGCCAGCAGCGGCAATGCACCCGATCAAGATCCCAACAAGCGGATAGAAGGCTGGAGCGTGCGAGAAATCGTCCTCGCTTAAATCCATCGGCCGCAAGGGAATGCGGGTCAGGAAGATCCACGCTGCGCAGAAAGCTGCTATCTGGTTTTTCACAGATGAGCCGACCGACCCGAAACGCCGGCATCCCCAAAGCTCGCCATACCAAACAGCGAGACGCTCGCACGGATGATCGGGACAGCGAGCAGCGCGCCGGTGCCTTCGCCAAGGCGCATTTTGAGATCGAGCAGCGGCTTAGCATTTAGCCAATCGAGCAGCGCGCCATGTCCGTGCTCAGCCGAACGGTGCGCATAGATCATCGCGGTTTCGCATCCGGGCTCGAGAGCGCGAGCAAGCGCTGAAGCCGCGGTCGCAATGAAACCATCAACCACGACGACTTTGTGCGACGTCGCTGCCCCGATCATCGCGCCGGCCATGGTCCCGATTTCAAACCCACCAACTTCAGCAAGAGCATCCATCGGCTCGAGCTTTCCCGTCCGAGCCGCCGCGCGCTCCAGAATGGATTGCTTGTGCTTAAGCCCGGCGTCATCGACCCCTGTCCCACGCCCGACAAGGTGTGCGATCGGGATGCTGCTGAGCTTGTGCGCGAGCAAAGCTGCCGACGACGTGTTGGCGATGCCCATCTCGCCAAAACACGCGATATTGCTTGAAAGAGACTGACCATAGGATCGACCCTGGGTGATGGCTCGAGCGGCAACCTCATGAGACATCGCTGGCGCCGTGGCGCTGTTAGCGGTACCCGGCCCGAGGCGCATGTCAATCAGGTCACCCTTTGCTTTGAGAGGCTCATTTATTCCACAATCAACCACGAAAACCGGAACTGCCAATTCGCTCGCGATCACATTTGCCGCTGCGCCCTTAGCCAGAAAGTTGGTGACCATTTGCCCTGTCACTTCCTGGGGAAACGCTGAAACACCTTCTACAGCGATGCCGTGGTCAGCAGCGAAAATAGTCAAGGATGCACTCAGCTTTTCCGGTCGGGTTTCTTTAGTTAACGATGCTACGCGAACTGCGAGTTCTTCTAAGCACCCCAGAGAGCCAATGGGCTTGGTCTTTTGATCCAGTAGCTTTTGAAAGTTTCGCGATTTCATCGTGGGTGTGTCTAGTTCAATACTGTATTCTGACAAGCTGATTGCTTTGCTGTCCGCGTGCTTGAGCTGACTTGGTTTGGGCCGGTTTCGGATCGTTTGCTTTTAGGCCACGGCCGCCATTGACCCAGCCCAATTCCCGATCGTTGCAGGTGAACTGAATGCGATCCACAGTCTCGAGGTCGAGTGTTTGCTCCTTGAAGGCCTGCACCTCGCCAGACCCCCAATTGCCGCAAGCGCCAGTCGATATTGTGACCATCTATTCCTCGCAGCGTGATGGCCGCCTTCTCGGGATCGATTTTCTCGGCCCAATATGTCTAAACACTCTTGTCGGCATAGTCTCGGGTGTACCGTACCATGTCTACGCGTTCGTATGAGGAAGGGCGGCGTGCTTTGATAAGGGAAAGACCCTTGCTCACAAGGCTGCGCATCGTGACACCCGCGCCGGATAGATCCTGTACGGAGCTTAGAAATCTGAAGCGCCAATCCGAGAAATTTAAAAAGTTATAAGACGCTGAAAAATTTATAGAATTTGGTGGACGCACTAGGGTTCGAACCTAGGACCCGCTGATTAAGAGT
>JBCCJD010000034.1:0-33776 GCA_039027955.1 Pseudomonadota bacterium | reverse complement strand
GATCGGTTGGTTTGAGGTTCAAGCTCAGCTGTCGGACACACCGGCAGCGGTTACTTTTTGGCCTTGCTTGAGACCGATCGGAAACTTGCCGAGATAGTCGTTAGGCTTCGAGCCATCGAAGGTGATGCCGTCGATGAAGCCGGTCTGCTCACCGCGATACCCATCGGTATCTGGCACGCTTTCAGCCGGGATCACGCCGTCTTCGACGAGCTTGTTAGCGGCTGCGAGGTAGAGATCAGGACGATAGACGGCCTTAGCGGTGTCAAAGTACCACTGGTCGTCCTTGTCATCGGCGATCTGACCCCACCGCCGCATCTGCGTAAGATACCAGATGGCGTCCGAATAATAGGGATAGCCCGCGAACTTATCGAAGAAGATGTTGAACCCTTCAGCTTCGCGCGTATCGCCCGGCTCAAAGGTGAACACCCCGGTCATTGAGGCCGCGATCACTTCGGCGTCGGCACCCACATAGTTGGGGCGGCTCAGGATTTCGACTGCTTCCTTGCGATTGGCACCGCCATCAGCGTCAAGCCATTGCTGAGCCTTGATGATAGCGCGCAGCATCGCAGCGGTGGTCGCCGGGTAATTCTCAGCAAAGTCTTCACGCAGGCCGAAGACCTTTTCTGGGTTGTCGTTCCAGATTTGATCATCAGTGATGACCGGCACGCCGATCTTCTTGAAGACGGCAGCCTGGTTCCACGGCTCACCCACGCAATAGCCTTCGATCGTGCCGGCTTCGAGCGTTGCTGGCATCTGCGGAGGCGGAGTGACAGAGAGTTTCACATCGGCATCGATCACGCCCTGGACGTCGCCGTCTGAGTAATAGCCAGGCTTCAGCCCGCCGGCAGCGAGCCAATACCGCAGCTCATAATTGTGCGTGCTGACCGGGAAGACCATGCCCATGTTGAACGGCTTACCCTGCGCCTCGAACTCAGCGACTACAGGCTTCAAATGCTCAGCGGAGATCGGGTGCGCTGGCTTTCCGCTTTCCTGCGGGAGGTCGTCTTTGATCATCGCCCACACCTTGTTCGACAGCGTGATCGCGTTGCCATTGAGGTCGAGGCTGAGCGGGGCAATCAGATCGGCCTTAGTGCCGTAGCCGATCGTCGCAGCGAGCGGTTGGCCAGCCAGCATATGCGCTCCGTCAAGCTGACCGCCAATCACGCCATCCAGCAGCACCTTCCAATTGGCCTGCGGCTCTAGTGTGACGTTGAGACCTTCTTCCGCGAAGTAACCCTTCTCTTTCGCGATCGCGAGCGGGGCCATATCGGTCAGTTTGATAAAGCCAAGCGTGAGGTTGGGCTTTTCGATCGCGCCATCGACGCTCGCAGCCACCACCGTATCGCCGCTCGGGGCCTCGCTGCAACCGGCTAGCGCGGCGCTCGCAAGCATTGCCGCGATGACCCCGCGCCGATCGAAGGTAAGCCCGAATACCGTCATCAAATATCCCCTATTCTTGGCGCAACGCGAAAAGCCGCCTTGAACTGCCTTCTGTGACGAAGACATATTCAGGCGGCACCGTTGCCACATAATTTTACAAAAACAGACGAGGTTTTGATGCTTTCCAACTCTGGAACAGCGCCTCGCGTGACGATCGGATAGTCGAATGGCTGGCTATGTGTAAATCCCTTTTTTGCAGCGCAGCATCATTTCTGGGCAAATATGTACTCTTCAAGATGATCGGGATCAAAGCTTCGTCCATCAAAAAAGGTATTGTTTTCCAGTAGGATAGTGCCGTCCTGAGTCGATGCTTCAAGCGCCTCTGAAACGCTCCCTTCGACCTTGGAACTGGCTGTGGGAAGTGGCTCGTTACTGCGCGCAAGCGCGCTGCGATAGACGTCGGGACGGAACACCCGCGCTGCTGCATGAGCGGCTTGCGAATCGAATTCCAGCTCGTCCCAGCGCACCAATTGCGAATAGAGCCACTCCGCTTGGCTCACCCACGGGAAGTTTGCCGCTTCGTGATACTGGAACATGAAATCGGGAAACTCACTCGGGGCTTCACCCTGCCGCAGCACCAGCCGATCCGAAATCGCATGCCGCACCAGCTTGATCGGCGCATCGCAATATTCAGGACGCGACAGGATCGCAGCGTTCATATCCCAGTTTTCCGGATCGACGAAATGCTCGCCTGCTTTGCGCATAGCGCGGATCAGACCTTCGATCTCGGGCCGGATTTCAGCCAATCGCTGCTCCGGCAAAGCGAGCACTTTCTCCACTCCGCGGCGCCAGATCTGGGCGGTTACAAGGACAATCTGCCCCGCGCCGCGCTCAACCGCAATGCTGTTCCATGGTTCGCCCACACAAGAGCCATCGATCTCGCCTGCGTTAAGCGCATCGGCGCTGAAAGGCGGCGCGATGGTCGCGATTTCGACCTCTTCGTCCGGCGTAATCCCGCACCCGGCAAGCCAATAGCGCAGCATGTAATTGTGGCTCGAATACCGGTGAACGACGCCAAAGCGCAGCTTGCGCCCTTCTTGCAGCGAAGCCTGGGCGGCCGCTTTGAGGCGCGCTCCGACTTTAGCCGGGTCAGCCAAAGCGCCATCTGCGCCAATCGTTTCGGCCAGTGCATTCGAGACGGTGATCGCGTTGCCATTAAGCCCCAGCACAAAGGGAGCGGCGAGCGGCTGAGCTGGCCGGCCACGTCCCAGCGTGACGGCGATTGCCAACGGAGCAAGCAAATGCGCTGCATCGCTATGGCCGTACAGCAAGCGGTCAAGCACCGTCGCCCACGACAGGTCGCGAACAAAGGCAAGCTCCAGCCCCTCGTCTTCGGCAAAGCCGTGCTCATGCGCCAGGATCGGCAAGCACGCATCAACCAGCGGCAAAAACCCGATCGTCAGCCGCTTGGTCATGCGTTTTTCTCCATCAGTTCGTGCGCTGTAACCACGGCATCGGCGATATCGATGATCCGCCGGTTGGAAGACATCGCTTTCTTGCGCAGTTCGGCATAAGCGACCGGCTCAGTCACGCCGTTCGTGTTCATCAAAATCCGCTTCGCTTTATCGATCGTCTCGCGTTCAGCGAGCTTGCCTTGCGCTTCAGCCAATTCCGCCTCAAGCCGCGCGAATGCCTGAAACCGCTGCATGGTCATCTTAAGCAGCGGCTGGATCCGCTTCGCCGCCAGTCCATCGACGACATAGGTCGAAACCCCGGCATCGATCGAAGCGGCAATCGAATCGTCGTCGCTTTCATCGACAAACATCGCAATCGGGTGATCGAGCGCGCGGCTCATCGTGAAGTATTCTTCCAGCACATCGCGCGATGGGTTGCCGAGATCCATAAACACTATGTCCGGCGCGAGTGCAGCAATCCGCGCAACCAGCCCATCGCGCTCAGTAATCACGAAGATCTCGCAATTAGGAAGCGCCGACAGCCCTTCTTCAATGATAGAAGCCCGGCTGGCCCGTTCATCGACAATTGCGATCCGCATGGCGCGTTATTGCACTGCACAATCGCACTTTGGCAATGGGCGAAGAGATAAGGCCAGCCCCAGCGCGCCATTTCTACAACACGCTCGGTTCATCGCATGTGAAGCACGGTTGGAACACATGGAACACAGTCTTAGGGTAAAAATCAAATCGATTACTGAAGCGCGCATTGATCGATTTTATCGATAAGTAGCGTTCGCTCGCAGCCCAACTTCGCGCGATTTGCACGCCGGGGCGCGGACAGATGCTGCCCGTCGCCGTGGCATGGCGCGGATGGTTTTAACAGTTCGATAAAGGCGATGAGACCAAGCATCGCCCATGTTTACCGCGTAGAGGCACCAGTAGGAAACCCAAGCCGAACTCAGCCACTCAAGCGGGAGAGCATTGGCTTCTCGTCAGAACGGCAAACCGCATCAATACACGTCGCGGACGTAGCGTTTCTCGCGCTTGAGCTTGGCGACATAATCAGCGGTGCGATCATCCGAGAAGCCGCCTTGCTGCTGGATTATGTCATTCAAGGCCTGGTCGACGTCCTTGGCCATGCGGGTCGCGTCACCGCAGACATAGAAATACCCGCCCTCTTCCAGCCAAGCGAACAGATCCTTGGCGTTTTCATGCATCCGGTTCTGGACATAGATCTTGTCTGCCTGATCGCGCGAGAAGGCGAGATCGAGCCGGCTCAGCACGCCATCGCTCGATGCCTGGGCAATCTCATCTTCATAGATGAAATCGTGCTCGCGATGCTGATCGCCAAAGAACAGCCAGTTCTTGCCTTTGGCACCGCGCTCGCGGCGTTCTTCGAGAAATGCGCGGAACGGCGCGATACCGGTGCCAGGGCCAACCATGATAATCGGGCGATCATCGTCTTCCGGCACCCGGAAGCTCTTGTTTGCGGTGATGAAGACCGGCGCGCGGGTGCTGTCTTCGCATTGATCCGCCAGAAAACACGAAGCGACGCCTTGGTGCTCGCGTCCGTGCTTTTGCCAGCGGACCGCAGCGACAGTCAGATGCACTTCGCCCGGATGCGCCAGCGGGCTTGACGAAATCGAATAGGCACGGTGCTGCAAAGGCTTGCACCAGCTCAGGAATTCTTCTGGCGAAACGTTCAGCTTGGGATTGAGGTTAAGGAGGTCAAGCGTGTCCTTGCCCCACAGGAACGCATCGAGCGCTTCCTTGTCCTGATGCGACAGGACATGGCTTAACTCTTCATGCTCTGCGCGCTTTTCAAGCTCAGCGAGGAATTCGCGCGACGGAGTGCGGATTTCAAACCGGTTCGCCAGCAATTCGCCGAGCGGCTCGTCATGATCAGCAATTGCCTGATCCTTGCTCGCGCCAAGCCGCAGCAACATCTCGCTGACCAAAGCCGGGCTGTTAGTCGGCACCACACCCAGCGCATCGCCTGCTGCATATTCCATCCCGCTTGCGCCAAGGTGGAATGCGACGTGGCGGATCTCTTTCGCCGACCCCTCGCCCGACAAAACATGGTTGTCCATCACCAGCGCGTGGAACGGGTTCTTGCGCGTCCATTCGGATTTCTTCGGCGCTGGCTTGGCTGGCTCAGGCGCGGCGGGCATCGCGCCGCCATTGACAACCAGCGCGGCGGGCTGAGCGGTGTCATTGACGCCAGCGCCTTCAACCTCGGTCAGTTCAAACACGGCAAGCGCGCTGGTCAGCCATTCTTCGCACGAATCTTCGAAATCGACATCGCAATCGACCCGGTCGACAAGGCGCGTCGCGCCGAGCTGTTCAAGTCGCATATCGATCAATTTGCCAGCCTGGCAGAACTGATCATAGCTGGTGTCGCCCAGCGCGATCACGCCAAACTTGAGCTGTTCCATCCGCGGCGCGCTGTCCGCTGAAAGTCCTTCCCAGAAATACTCGCCATTATCCGGCATCTCGCCTTCGCCATAGGTCGAGACGACCATGATCGCCTGCTCCATTTCAGCAAGCGTATCCATCTCCACCGCATCAAGCTCATGCAGGCGTGTGGTAAAGCCTTGCGCTTGGAACTTTTCAGCCGCGTCTTCCGCGACCGCTTCGGCATTGCCGGTTTGCGTGCCGTAGAGAATGTTGAGCGGAACTGTGGTGACTTGCGGTGCAGCCGCCGCGTCAGGGCCTGCAACAGCGCCGGGCGCAGCAACACCCGGAACAATCGCAGCGCGCGAATGCAGCCCCGCGAGGAACCCGGCAAGCCAGGCCCGCTGATCTTCGTTGAACGGCGCGTCTTCGGGAATGTATGGGATCTTCATAGGTTACTCGGCAGCGATTGTCTCAGCCACATGATTAAGTGCGTTGCGCGCGAATAGCTCTTCGAAACTGGGTATCGTGCCCAGGATTTCGCGATTGGCGCGCTCCTGATGGATGATCCATCCATACGTGCCAAGGCTGTCCATGGAAAGCACGTTCCGCATGCTTAGCGCGCTCTGGAAATCATTGAGCCGCTTATGCGCGACCAGCGCGGCAAGCTCATTATCGGTGTAATCGGCGACCGCGGCCTGCGCGTGCTTTGCAAGCCGCGACATCAGCGCGAAGTCTTCTGTCAGGATCAGATTGCGCGTCGCTTTCAAATTAGCCGGATCGCCTTCGACCCCGCCAACCCGCTTGCGCGCCAATTCCTGCGCGGTCTCCAGCACCGTCCAGCTGTTGAGTAGGCGGAACATCTCTTCGGTGTCGGTTTGCCCGAATTCAGGCGTGCGTCCCAGCTCCACCGGAGCGCCCAGCTTCCAGGCCTCTTTAAGCTTGTTGATCTGATGATTGGAAAGGGCCGTCACCAGTTCTTCGACCAATTGCTTGCGCGATTTCGCGGCGAGGATTTCTTCCGCATCCTGATATTGCAGCAGCGCGCGCGGCATCACCCATTTGAACTTCGCATAAAGCTGATCCCAGCCCGCCAGCATTTCAGCGGCGAGCGCCGATCCGGTTGCGTCATAATGCCATTGCAGCATCTGCTGGACCGCTTCGCGATGGATCGCGGCCATTGGATCGCTATCGCCGAGCGAGCCGAGCAGCACGCTGTCATGGCTTACCGCCAAACCGAAGCGGTCATCAGGATCGTATTGATAGGCAAACCCGCCTGACATGCCATTGCCAAAGCCCTTGGCGAAACCGCCCAGGTTCAACACCGCGCCATTGGTCATATATTCCGCGCAGAAATCGCCGACCCCTTCGACGACAGTGGTTGCGCCCGAATTGCGCACCGCAAACCGGTCTCCGGCCTGGCCTGCCACAAAGGTGCGCCCGCCGGTCGCGCCGAACAGGCCGAAATTGCCGACCAACACGTTTTCTTCGATCGCTGCGCTGCCTGCAGGCGGGACCACAATGATCTCGCCGCCGCTTGCGCCTTTGCCAACCCCGTCATTGCAGGTTCCAGCATGATGCAGGACCATGCCGTCATTGCAGAACGCGCCATAGCTTTGCCCGGCTGAGCCGGTGGTGCTGATCCTGATCGCGCCAGGCCGGATGAAATGGCGCCCGCGCCCGTCATGCGAGACCGCCGGAACATTCGCCGCATCGCCAAGCTCGTGATTGAGCAGGCGCTCAAGATCAATCCCAAGCTGCGCGCCGACGCTCTTGTTGCGATTGTTGAGCTTGAGCCAGTCGCCTGAATAAGCGGCCTTTTCGGCTCCACCGTCGATCAGATCACGCTTGACCGCTTCAAGCAGCATATCATCGACCGCATAGTCGCGCTGGAGATAGGTCGGATTGTCGACTTTGATCTCTGGCGCATCGATCAGCATGGAACGCATATTGAGTTGCCCAACCGAGGCTGGGTGGTCGAGCAGGTGAAGCAAGTCTGCCCGTCCGCGCGCTTCATCAAGCGAGCTGAAACCGAGTGATGCAAGGATCTCGCGCACTTCATGCGCGATGTTGACGAGGTATTGCGCAAGGCCGCGCGGATCGCCGTCGAACAGCTCAGCATTAGTGGTGAGGCCGGCTGGACATTTGACGTTGCAATTCTTGGCCATAACGCATTTGAGCATCATCAGCGCCGTCGTTCCGAATTCGAAGCTGTCGCCGCCGAGCAAGCAGGCTTTGACAACGTCGGAACCTGTCTGCATCGCGCCTGAGCAGCGCAGCAGCACCTTTTGCCTTAAGCCATTTGCGCAAAGCGCCTGATGGACTTCAGCAATGCCGATTTCCGCTGCGCGCCCGGTGTATTTAAGCGAGGTCACAGCCGCTGCACCCGTGCCACCGGTGTTCCCGGCAACATTGATGATGTCCGCACCAGCCTTCGCAACGCCAACCGCAATCGTCCCGATCCCTTCAGAACTGACCAGCTTGACAATTACGCGCACCCGCGCGGCTTTGGCATCGTGGATCAGCTGGCCAAGGTCTTCGATCGAATAGGTATCGTGATGCGGCGGCGGAGAGACCAGCTCGACCCCGGGTGTGCCGCCGCGCGCGGCAGCGATTTCAACCGTCACTTTGGGCGCTGGCAATTGTCCGCCTTCGCCCGGTTTTGCGCCTTGGCCGATCTTGATTTCGATCTCTTCAAGGTTGGGATCAGCGAGATAGCCCGCCCACACACCAAACCGGCCGGAAGCAAACTGCTTGATCCGGCTGGCACGCAGCGTGCCATAGCGCGAGCGGTGTTCGCCGCCTTCGCCTGAGTTCGACATCGCGCCTGCCATATTGGTGCCATGCGCGACCGCTTCGTGGGCTGAGGCCACCAGAGCGCCATGCGACATCGCGCCTGAGGCGAGCCGGGGTGTGATCTGCGAAGCGGGTTGCACGTCTGCAAGATCAATCGCCGGGCGCGCTTCGCGCAGCCGCGAGACATAATCCTCCGCTTCCCCGGTAATCCGAATGCGCAAGCCGTTCTCTTCGATCGAATGGCTCACCACATCTTCAGCAAAGCGTTCGACCAGGCTCTGCGCCAGCGCATCAAGCCGTGCAAGGCTGCCCGCTTTCGGCCCGGTCAGCGTAAGGTGATAGAGGCCGTCCTCAAGCCGCTCACACGACAGGCCGCGGATCACGAAATCCGCATTGCCTTCGCGGTTGAACAGCATCATCTCTTTCTTGATCTTGGCTGCATCGCTCAAGAACGTGATATCGGCAGGAAAAGCCAGCACATCGCGCAAAGCCGATGGCCGGCGATTGCGCTCTTCCGCCATCATCTTGCTGAAATCGCGATAGCCAGGGGTAATCTCGAAAGCGTCGATCTGCTCTTTCGTGAGCCGATCGAAACTGGTGCCGAGATAGGCCGTGTCGTTCATGTCATACGCGTCTTCGAGCTGCCACAAGGTCAGCTTGCGCAGCGCATCGGTCTCTTCCTCGGCAGTGCTTGAGACCCGCAGATCTTCTTCGGTAAGATCGACAAAACCGCGCACCGCAGTGGTCCCAAAGGAATGCCCCGCACCTTCGGCGCGTTCCTTGAACAGGCCGAGGATCGGGATGTCGTTTGGCGATTCCACTTCCAGCGCACGCTTGTGCCAGGCGGCGGCTGAGCGCGCGATTGTATCGAACTGCACGCCGCCGACCGGCGATTTCATGTTCGGGAAATACCGCTTGAGCACAGGATCGTTCGTGTCGAGGAAATTGGGCTCGAAAAACTCGCCGCCCGAATAGCTTTCGACCGTGCACAGCCCGACCTTGCCCATCGTCTTCATCAGGGACTTTTCCGCCGCCTTGACGACTTTGGCATAAGCGGTGGTCGGATCGTCAGAGAACTTCTCTTCCGCCCGCATCCGGAACGCCATCGGATAAACCGCGCTTGCGCCAAAGCCGAGCGCGCAGGCAATGTGATGCGGCGAGATGATGTGCCCGCTTTCGGCAATCACCGATACTTTGAGGCGCACGCCTTCTTCGATCAGCCGCTGATTGATCGCGGAGACTGCCAGAATCAGCGGCAAGCTGGCGCGCGCCCGGCTGACATGGCGATCGCTGATGATCGCAATCCCGCCCTGTTCGCGGGCAAAATCGGCGACCGCTTGCGCCACGCCATCGAGCGCTGAGAGGATATTGGCCTGGTTGCGCGCTTCATTGTCGAAATCAGGTTCGAACAGGAGATCGAATTCCGCCGTCGGCACGTCGCTCTGTTCCCGAATGCGCAGCATGTCAGCCATCCGCAGGATCGGCGAATGGATCACGATCTGTTTGAGATCCGAACGCCCCGCCTCCTGCTTAGGCCCGAGCGCGACGCGCAGCGTCATCCCGTCGCTTTCGCGGAGCGAATCGAGCGGCGGATTTGTGACCTGCGCAAAGCGCTGCGAGAAGTATTTCGCGACCCCGCCTTCATTGTCGGACAGCGCGTTAATGGCGTTGCCATAGCCCATCGCGGAGACCTTTTCGGTCCCGGTCGCAAGCATCGGATCGATCAGGAACTTAAACGATTCCTGATTGATCGTGTAAGCGACATAGCGCGCAGCAAACGGCAGATCGCCCGAATAGGCAGTCGCCGCCTCTTTGGCATCAGCGCCCTGCCGATCGGGCAAGCTGTCGATGTCGATCTTGGCGGCTTTCAAGAGTGCCGGGTAATCATGCTGAGCTGCGAGCAGCTCAAGCGCTTCGGTCGTATTGAACGAGCGGCCCAGCACATGATCGTAGAACAGCATCCCGCCCGCTTCGATCCGTCCGCGCCGGATTACGCTTTCTGCCGGAAAATCGATCTGGCCCGCTTCTGATGTGACTGCGAGATAGTCCGCTGTCTCAACCGAGCGCAGCGGGCGCAGGCCAAGCCGGTCGAGCCGCGCGCCGATGACATCGCCATTGCCGAACACCAGCGCGGCAGGCCCGTCATTCTTCTCCTCGTAAAGCGAGAAATATTCGAACATCGCGCGCTGATCTTCGCTTAAGCTGTGATCATTCTCCCACGCGGGCGGCATCATCGAGACAACCGCTGTCACGAGGTCGAGTTTGTCTTCATAGACGCGCGAGGAAATCGTCTGGTCGAACCGGCAACTGTCCGATTGCCCGCGCGGGCGCACGATCTCGCGCTTTTTGGCAGCGGCAATCGCGGTTTCGGAGAGACGGTTCTTCTTGTCGGTGTTCAGCTCGCCATTATGCGCCATCAGCCGGAATGGCTGCGCCATCGACGGGTGCGGATCGGTATTGGTTGAGAACCGCGTGTGGAAATACAGCGTACGCACAGCGTGATCCGGGTCGCTCAGATCGCGGAAATACGGGATGATCTCCCATGACGAAAGCCGACCTTTCAGGACCTGTACGCGCGAGGAGAGCGACAGCGGATAAAGCCCTTCAAGCTCGTGATTGGGATAGGCGTCCGCTTCGATCGCCAGCAGGGTTTGATGCAAGCGCGCTTCGAGTTCTTCCGCCGCCAGATCAACAGGGGCTGCGAAAATCCACTGGCGGATCGGCAATTGAAGCGCGAGCCCGCGCGGTTCAATCGCACTGTCATCGACCGGGATGCGGCGCCGGACAAGCACGTCGAACCCGAATTCCGCGAGCTTTTCTTCGATCAGCGCTTTGGCATGGGTGCGTCGTTCGGCATCGGCGGGCAGGAAGAAATTGCCGACCCCGAACTCGCCGGGACGCAGTGAGCGTCCGACCAGCCGGGAAAAGAACGCAACCGACAGATCAACCGAAATACCAGCGCCATCGCCCACGCCCGATGAAGACATGCCACCGCGATGCGGCACGCTGCAGAGCGCCTGATGACCCATTTTGAGGATGTCATGCGTCTGCATGCCGTCCTTACGGGTGAGGAAACCCACCCCGCAGGAACTGCGATCCTCCGTTATGTCGTACAGCATGTCCATGTCTGCGCGGCGTTCTCTAGAGTCTCCCACTGACCCCAAAAGATCAGGAAAATTCAACTTCAACGATGTTGGAGCAATAATCCGTCTCTTTTGGACGAATCCGGCATTGCCTAGTTCAAATAGGGTCTTTGCTGCAAATGTGCAAATCCGCGGCGACCTCGCCGCGTAAATGCCCGTCTGGCGGGCAATTGGAGCGGGCGCAGCGACACAGAAAATCCGCGCCATCCCACCGGGACAGCGCGGATTAGTTGTTTCGTTCTGGCGGGCTAAGCCCGTTTAGCCGCCGAAATCATCCAGCATGATGTCTTCGCGGTCCACCCCGAGATCAAGCAGCATGTTGATCACTGACTGGTTCATGATTGGCGGGCCGCACAGGTAATATTCGCAATCTTCAGGCGCCGGGTGATCCTTCAGATATTCCTCATAAAGGACATTGTGAATGAACCCGGTGTAGCCGTCCCAATCATCGTCAGGCAGCGGATCGGACAGCGCGACATGCCAGTTAAAATTGTCAAACTGCTCATCGAGCTGATCGAAATCCTCAACGAAGAACATCTCGCGCTTCGAACGTGCACCATACCAGAAGGTGATCTTGCGCTTGTCGTTCTTGAGCCGCTTTAGCTGATCGAAGATATGGCTGCGCATCGGCGCCATCCCGGCTCCGCCGCCGATAAACACCATTTCCTTTTCCGTATCGCGCGCGAAGAACTCGCCGAACGGGCCTGAGATGGTGACTTTATCGCCGGGCTTCAGATTGAAGATGTAAGACGACATCTTGCCCGGCGGCACACCGTCGCTGCCTGGCGGTGGCGACGCGATCCGGACATTGAGCATGATCATGCCCTTCTCCTCCGGATAGTTCGCCATCGAATAGGCACGCTCGATCGGCGCATCCACCTTCGAGACATACTGCCACAGATTGAACTTGTCCCAATCCTCGCGGTAGACCTCTTCGACTTCGAACTTCTCGTAGTTCACTTCATGCGCGGGCGCTGCGATCTGGATGTAACCGCCAGCCCGGAAGTTGACGTCCTCCCCTTCAGGCAGCTTCAGCACGAGCGCTTTGATGAAGGTTGCAACGTTGTCGTTCGAGACGACTTCGCATTCCCATTTCTTGACCCCGAACACTTCTTCAGGGACTTCGACTTCCATGTCCTGCTTGACGGCGACCTGGCAGGACAGCCGGTCACCATCAGCCGCTTCGCGCTTGGTGATATGGCTTTCTTCAGTCGGCAGGATCGAGCCGCCGCCTGAGTGAATTTTGACCCGGCAATGCGCGCAGGTGCCGCCGCCGCCGCACGCCGAAGGCACAAACAATTGCTGTTCAGCCAGCGTCTGGAGAAGCTTGCCGCCCGCGGGCACAGAAATGGTCTTCTCGCCATTGATCGTGATGTTGACATCACCGGTCGCAACCAGTTTGGAGCGCGCCGCCATGATGATGCCGACCAATGCCAGCACAATAATGGTGAACAAGATGATGCCGAGGCCAAATGTCATCATTGCTATGACTTTCCTTACAGCTTGATGCCGCCGAACGACATGAATGCGAGCGACATCAGGCCCGCAGTGATGAAAGTGATCCCGAGCCCTTGGAGGCCATCGGGAATGTCCGAATATTTCAGTTTCTCACGCACGCCCGCCATAGCCGTGATCGCCAGCGCCCAGCCGAACCCGGAAGCGATCCCGTACGTGGCGGATTCTGCAAACGTGTAATCGCGTTCAACCATGAACAATGATCCACCCAGAATTGCGCAATTCACCGTGATCAACGGAAGAAACACGCCGAGCGCATTATAGAGCGGCGGGAAGTACTTATCCAAAACCATTTCAAGGATTTGCACCAGTGCCGCGATAACCCCGATATAGGAAATCAAGCCCAGAAATGTAAGATCGACATCCGGAAATCCAGCCCAGGCAAGCGCGCCCGGCTCAAGCAGATAGGTCAGGATCAGATTGTTCGCTGGCACCGTGATCGCCTGCACGATCATTACCGAAATGCCGAGCCCGATCGCCGTCGAAATCTTCTTCGAAACAGCGATGAACGTGCACATCCCAAGGAAGAATGAAAGCGCGAGATTCTCAACGAAAATCGCTTTGACAGCAACGGCGAGGAGGTTTTCCATCAGTGCGCCTCGACCGTTTGAATGGTGTATTCGCGCTCTTCAACCTGAGCCGGTTTCCACGCACGCACCGCCCAGATGAGCAGACCAATCACGAAGAAGGCCGACGGCGGCGCGAGCAGCAGGCCGTTCGGCACATACCAGCCGCCGTTGTTCACCGTCTGCATGATGGTGACCCCAAACAGCGAGCCGGAGCCGAACAGTTCGCGGATCGTGCCCACCGTCATAAGGATCAGACCATAGCCAAGCCCGTTCCCGATCCCATCGATAAACGAGGCAACCGGCGGGTTCTTCATGGCAAACGCTTCGGCCCGGCCCATCACGATGCAATTGGTGATGATCAGCCCGACAAACACCGACAGCGATTTGGAGATCTCAAAGGCATAGGCCTTGATCACCTGATCGACCATGATCACCAGCGACGCGATGATCACCATCTGCACGATAATGCGGATCGAACTCGGGATCTGCTTGCGGATCATCGAGATGAACATCGAAGAAAACCCGGTCACCACAGTCACCGCCAGCGACATCACGAACGCCACCTGCAAAGAGGACGTCACAGCCAGCGCCGAACAGATGCCCAGCACCTGCAAGGTAATCGGGTTGTTATCGACCAGCGGGTCGACCAGAAGTTGTCGGCGAGTTTGCGGCATCAGATTTCACCTGCGCGTAAATTATCGAGGAATGCGCCATAGCCTTCCTCGCTCATCCAAAAGCGGACCAGATTGTCGACTCCGTCCGACGTCAGCGTAGCACCCGAAAGCGAGTCGACATGATATTCAGCACCATCGGCATCGACCGATTTGGCGACATTGATGGCGAGTTCGCCATTGTCATTGAACAATTGCTTGCCGCGCCATTGCGCTTTCCAGCGCGGATTATCGACTTCCGCGCCAAGCCCCGGCGTTTCGCCATGCTCGTAGAACTGGAGGCCGTAGATATCATCGCCGTTCTCTTCGACTGCGATGAAGCCATAGAGTGTCGACCACAGGCCATAGCCGTGGATCGGCAGCACAACCTTGTCGATTTCGCCAGCATCATCGCGCAGCAAATAAACGGTCTTATGCGTCGCCTGCCGACCGATCCCTGCCGGGTCTTCAGTGAGCGCAACCGAAGTGGCCGGATCTTCCGCCGCAGCGAGATCGTCGAATTCGCGTGGGTCAAACTGGTCTGAGAATTCACCGCTTTCGAGCTCAAGCACATGCAGCTCGAACGCGCTGAACGCTTCAGCGATGTCCTGACCTTCTTCATAAATGCCAGCGACCTGTAGCACATTCATCTGCTTATCCTGAAGCTTGTTCGCTTCCTGCACCGGGCGCAGCGAGACCGCGAGCGCTGACACCGCCATCGACGCGACCAGACACAGCGAGACTGCGATCGCCATGGTTTTCGGCAGTGAATCCACTGGCAGCGCGAGGAAACGCGCAATCGGGCCTTTGGCCGCAGCTTGCTCCGCCGAAGCAGGGCTCGATTGAGTTTGTTCAGGCATAGCTACGCGCTCTCCGCCGAATGTTCGCTTGCACGACAAAATAATCGATCAGCGGGGCAAACACGTTGCCGAACAAGATCGCCAGCATCATACCCTCCGGAAAGGCTGGATTAATCACTCTGATCAGCACGACCATGATACCAATCAACGCGCCGTAAATCCACCGTCCAAGATTGGTGTGCGAACCGGACACCGGCTCGGTCACCATGAACACGAGGCCAAAGGCGTAACCGCCAAGCACAAGGTGCCAATACCACGGCATGGCAAACATCGGATTGCTGTCAGAGCCGATCAGATTGAGCAGGCCTGAAAACGCAATCATCCCGATCAGGCACCCGGCCACCATCCGATAATTGGCGATCTTAGTCGCTAACAGGAATATAAGACCCAGAAGGCAAGCAAAGGTTGAGGTCTCGCCGAGGCACCCTTGAACAAAGCCGAAGAAGGCATCGAACCAGGTCATGCCGTAAGCGTTCAGTTCCTGATAGCCATCAGACGCTGACACCGCGAGCGCGGTTGCCCCTGAAAAGCCGTCTACCGGGGTCCAGATCGAATCCCCTGACATGTAAGCGGGATAGGCAAAATAGAGAAACGCTCGGCCTGTAAGCGCTGGGTTGAGGAAGTTCTTGCCCGTGCCGCCGAACACTTCCTTGCCGATCACGACGCCGAAAATGATGCCCAGCGCGACCTGCCATAGCGGCACTGCTGGCGGCATGATGAGCGTGTAGAGCATCGAGGTGACGAGGAAGCCTTCATTGACTTCGTGCCCGCGCACCGTTGCAAAAATAACTTCGCAAATCCCGCCAGCAACCAAGGTCGTGAGGTAGATCGGAAGGAAGTAGAGCAGGCCATGGAAGATATTGGCAAACGGGTTGTTCGGATCAAATCCGATCCCCAGCCCCGATACGATCGAAGCGCGCCAACCCGACGCGCCGTATTCGGCAATCGCCAGATTGGTCTGTAGCCCTGTATTATAAAGCCCGAACAGGATCGCCGGGATCGTCGAAATCACGACATAGGTCATGATCCGCTTCATATCGATGTAAGAGCGCGCATGCGGCGCGACACTCGTCACCGTTTTCGGCGTGTAGAGAAAGCTTTCGACCATCTCGTAGAGCGGGAAGAACCGCTCATACTTGCCGCCTTTGGTAAAATTCGGCTCGACCGAATCGAAAAATGCCCTGAGGCCCATGGCCTTAGCCCTCCTTCTCGATCTTGGTCAGGCAATCGCGCAGCGCGAGCCCGTATTCATATTTCGCCGGGCACGCGAACCCGACCAGACCGAGATCTTCTTCATCGAGTTCCAATGCGCCAAGCGCTTGCGCGCTATCGGTGTCCATCACCAGCAAAGCGCGCAGCAATTGCGTCGGCAGATAATCCTGCGGCATGAGGTTCTCAAACGTACCCAGCGGCACCATCGCGCGGCGCCCGCCATTAAGGTTGGACGTAAACGCATGCAGCTTGCGCGAAAAACGCGAGCCCAGCACCGGCTGCACTGCATATTTGCTGAACATCGGACGGATCCAGCCGAGCGGGATCTGTTCGCGGTCTTCTTCGATGATCGTCACCTGCCGGGCATAGCGGGTCAAGAACGCCGCTTCAGAAACGCCGGGTGCCCACCCGCTCAGGATCGAACCTGAAATGATCCGCGAGTTCAAATTGGGGTTGTATTCGCCTTCGAGGAGATCGCGGAACGAAGCGCCCATGACGGTGCGCACCAAGCGCGGCTCGCGCGCGAGCGGGCCGCACAGCGCAACCACCCGCTCAGCGTCAAGCCGGCCGGTCAGCATCAACCGCCCGATCGCGATCACATCCTGATAGCCGATCGTCCAGACCGTGCGCGACGCGCTGGGCGGTTTCAAAAAATGGACATGCGTGCCTGCAAGACCCGCGGGATGCGGCCCGGAAAAGCCTGCGACTTCAACCCCGGCGATATCGCCGCCGGGAAGATCAGCGCCGTCTTCGATGCACAGATAGGTCGGGCCTTCGGTCAGCTTGGTTATCGCAGCAAGACCGCGTTCGAACGCTTCGCTTGCGTCAGCGATTATGAAAGCGGGATCAGGCGCGAGGGGTTCGGTATCGATCGCCGTGACGAAGATCGCCTCAGGCCGATCGGCAGGCGCAGGCACTTTGGAATATGGCCGGGTCTTGAACGAGGTCCACAGCCCTGCCCGGCACAGCTTTTCAACGATGCCTTCATATTGGTCAGACGATCCGACTTGTGAGAAATCAAGCGGCTCGGCAGCTTCTTGGTCGGCTTCGATGACGACACTGATCAGCGCGCGGCGATGCCCGCGATTGACCGCTGCGATGCGGCCTGAGACCGGCGCGGTGATAAGAGTGTCAGGGGTATCCTTGTGCGCAAACAAAGGCGCGCCCGCAGCGACAACGTCGCCCGGCTCAACCGACAGACGAGGCTTCAACCCAAGATAGTCGCTGCCCAGCATCGCGACGTGATTGATCTGCGGCCCGGCAGAAATCTGCTTCTGCGGCACGCCTTCAACCGGCAAGTCCAGACCTTTACGCAAATGGAACACTGGCAATTTCGTCGCTTCCACCGTCTTTGCTCGGCGCAATCAAGTAACCCTCGTGCACCGGGACCCGCTAAGCGTGTGAATTAAGTTGACGCCCCCTCAAGCTTGCGTGCTGCTCGATGTCTGCGTCCGTGGATCCCGCTTGCGATATAGACGCTTGCGCGGGCTACGCAAAGACGGCAATTCTACGGTTCCCGATTTTAACGCTTAAATTTCGAAATCACTCATGCAAAAAAGTCAATTGAGCGGCGTTCTTGTCGTCTTGCTCGCGTTATTTTGCGCTGCCTGCAACACCCAGCCGACGACTCACGAGTTTTCAGGCGAGGTGTGGGGAACGAGCTATCAAATCAAAGTGATAGCGTCGGATGGCGAGTTTGATCCGGTGGCGACCAAGACGGCAATCGACCAGACATTCACCCGGATCGACGAGCAATTCTCGAATTGGAATCCGAACTCCGAAGTGTCGCGCTTCAACGCGGCAGCGAGCGCTGAGCCGATCGCCATTTCGCCAGCGTTCAACGACTTGATGCAGGTTGCCGACAAAGTGCACACCGCAAGCGCGGGCCAGTTCGATCTGACGCTTGCACCGCTGATCGAATTATGGGGGTTTGGCTCAGGCAATGAAGCGCTTGGGCCCGACGCTGAAATCCCTCCCGCAAGCGAGATCGCCCGCGCGCTTGAGCAAGTCGGCCAGCGCGAAGTGCTGAAGCATGATGCTGCAGCGGCAACCCTCCAAAAACGTGACCGTTCTACTCAGGTGTTCCTTTCCGCGCTTGCCAAAGGCACAGGCATCGATGCGGTCGCCCAGACGCTCAGCGAGCTGGGTGAAGACAATTACCTCGTCAACATCGGAGGCGATCTGATTGCCAAGGGAAGCGGACCGCGCGGGGATGGGTGGCGGATCGGGATTGAGCAGCCTTCGCTTACTGCACAGAGCATCGAGCAGCCGGTGTCGCTCGACGGCCTCGCCATGGCGACCTCAGGCGACTATCGCAATTACTTCGAAAATGATGGCATCCGCTATTCGCACATTATCGATGCTGAAACCGGACGGCCCGTAACCCACACCACCGCATCAGCGACCGTCATCGCCGATAGAGCGATCGAAGCCGATGCATGGGCGACGGCGCTGCTGGTGCTGGGCGAGGAGCGCGGCTTGCCAATAGCCGAGCGCGAAGGGATTGCCGTCTTGTTTATTTCCCGGGACGATCTTAATAGAGAGGTGTCGTTTAAACGGGCTGCAAGCACCGCTTTTGCAGCGCTGTTGAAGAACGAATAGGGATTTAGGACGCGTGTCGACATTCATTTTTGCCTTCGGACTGTTGCTGCTGGTCATGCTCGGCATGGCTGCGGGCGTGATGCTGTCAGGGCGCACGATCAAAGGCAGCTGCGGCGGATTGAACGCGATTGGCGATGCTGATCAGTGCCTTGTCTGCAGCAAGCCGGTCGATCCCAATAGCCCGCTGCGTGACCGACTCGATTGCCCCCGGATGCGCAAAGCTCTGGATGAAGCGGCCAAAACCGAAGCGACTGACACGGCGGTGGCTGGCAAAAGTGAGCCGGAAACCGCGTAATCAGCGCGAGGTTTCGATCTGCTGAATTGAAATCGCGACGCTAGCCGCTTTGCAGCGGGATCAGCGCCACAGACAGCAATCCAGCCGCAGCCACCCCGCCATAGAGCCATTTCTGCCAGTCGGGCCCCTCTTCTTTCCAGACTCTGCGGAAACGCTGACCAGCAATGATCGCGATCACAAACAGGATCAGCGCTGCTGCTTGCGGTAATCCCAAATCACCCATCAAAACCGCGCCCCTTTGCCCATAGTCGTGTCATAGGATACACTTCGTTCCTAAAACAGATCAAAGTGGGAGGTAACATAATGCGAGCGCCAACCAATTACGCCGGGCCTAGAAGAAAGATGCCCAAAAAGACCAGCACCAGCCAGTCCAAAGCATCCAATCTCGCACAGGCTCCTTCCGATGTTGCACAATTGCTGCGCAAAAAAGGCAACACGATGTATTCAGTCAGCGCCTCCGACACGCTTCTCACTGTCGTTGAGATGCTTCGCTCGCAGCGGATCGGGGCCGTGCTTGTAGTGAGCGCGGAAGGCGAGCTCGAAGGCATTCTGTCAGAGCGTGACGTGGTTCGCAAACTGGCCGATGTTGGCGGCGATGTGCGCGAGCAATTGGTGCACCAGCTGATGACGCGTGACGTGAAGACCTGTTCGCCTTCCGACCATCTGCTCGACGTTTTGCAAGTGATGACCGATGGCCGGTTCCGGCACATGCCTGTGGTCGAAAACGACAAGCTTATCGGGATCGTGACGATCGGCGATGTGGTCAATCACCGGCTGCGCGAACTTGAGCATGAAACCATCAGCATGAAGCAGATGATTGTCGGTTAAGCACTTGCCGCGCGAAAATTCAGTCGAACTCTGAACGCGCGCGCATTTCTTTAAGCGTCGCTGCATCAAGCTTGTAAAACCACAGCAGCGGGATCGCCGCAAAACAGAACAGCGCGGGGATGATCGAAACGCCCCACTGTACCGCTTCAAGCACGGCAGGGGGCTGCACGACTGACGGATCGCGCGACTGGATCAACCCATTGGCTTGCAGCAGCAGCCCAATGATGAACGGGCCGAGCGCGCCTGCGACATTTTCCACCAGAGTAAAGACCCCGCTCATGATCCCTGCGCGCGACTGGCCCGATTGCAACCGGTCATATTCCATCGTGTCAGGCAGCATCGCGAGCGCACACAGCAGCGTTCCGGTTGAAAACGAACCGATCAGCACCGCTCGGGCGTAGAACATCCAGCTCGGCTCTCCTGGAACCCAGGCGATCCAGGAAGCAAGCCCGAGCCCGTACAGCGCCAGCAGCACAAGATAGGTCTCGCGTTTGCCGCATTTGGCAATGATCCACCGATAGGCCGGGATGCTGAGGATGCCCGCGAGGCTGAAAACGCCAAAATAGCTGCCGATTTGCGCGGTATCCCACTTCAACACGAACCCGAAGAAATAGGGCGTGCAAGCGAGCACGGTTGCCAGAGTTGCGAGCTGACACAGCTTGATCAGAGTGAGCAAGCGGAACGGGGCATTGCCGAACACTTTAGCGGTATCGGTGAACGGACTTGCCAGCAATTGCGCCGCATTGACCGCTGGCGCGCGCACGATCCGTTTGCCCGTCGGCAGCCAGGCCGCGCCGACAAACACAATCAGACACATCAAGCAAGCCGCAATCCCAAGGATCGTGCCCATTGCGCGATACCCGGTTTCCGGAGCGCCAAACGCTTCGACGAGCGCCGGCGCGCCGGCTGAGCCTGCGGTCACGCCAGCCAGCAGGAAGAACACCCGAAAGCTCATCAGCCGGGTGCGTGCATCATAATCGGTCGCGATGTCAGGCGGCATGGCGAGATAGGGGATGGTGAAGATCGAATAGGCGGTCGAATAAAGCAGCAGCAAAGCAGTCGCCAAGAGCCCGGCTGTGGCCCCTTCAACTCCGAGGAGCGAGAGATTGAAAAATGCGATAAAAGTCAGCCCCAACGCAAGCGCACCGACCAGCAGATAAATCCGGCGCGGGCCCCAGCGGTGCTGCGTCCGGTCGCTGATTGCTCCGATCAGCGGATCGATGATCCCATCATAGATCCGCGCGACCAATATGATCGTCCCGGCCAAAGCGGGCGCGATCCCGAGAAAATTGGTCATGTAGAACAGCGCAAACAGCGCCATCGCGTTGAACAGCGCGCCGGTCGCAAACGAGCCCGAGGCCCATGTCAGCTGCGGCAGCAATCCGATTTTCGGGGCGAATACCGGCGCTGACGCTGCTTCAGGTGAAGCGGGTGCAGCCTGCGCCGGGGCTGAGCTCACGCGAAGCTCACCGATTTGCCCGGTGTATGCTTGCGGTTCATCACATATACGCCGCCCATGCTGCCGAAGTTGATGCGCATGTCATCATCGCAATAGACGACGTCGGAATGCAATTTTGGCGGTTTCAATTCGCGATAGAGCGGGCTGCCTGCTTCCAGACCGAACTGCGCGCGTAGATCGTCTTCGCTAACGCCTTCGGGTGGGACCAATTCAATCGCGTAGAATTCGACCGAATAGCGCTGCGGCATGTCTTCGGGAATGTCATAGCGGCCCCATACGATCAGCGTCGCGCTATGGGCTCCATCCGGCGTGCTGATCGCGGTGACATTGTTATAGTGCCGCCCCTCGACCCGAATTTCCTGATCGATATCATGCACTTTGATTGGCAGATCAGGAAATTTGGCGAAGCTCTGCAGCTTCATCGAGGTCTCGTGCTGGATCGGTTTTCCAGCGGTGTGCTTCGGTCCGAATTGCGCGAAGTGCGAACCCCACGGCGCTTCCACAAAATCCTGCGCATCGAGCGGCCGCGGCGTTGGAGTATGCGGGACCAATTCATTGATCAGCGCATGGATGCGCTCAAACGTCGTGTCGTCATAGGTGCCATCAGGTTTGCAATTGTCTATCGCCGCACGGAGATCAGTCTTCAGCGTTTCAATATCAGCCATCATTGCGCTCGCTTGCTGTGGGTTTGCCCTGTTACGATCGCCCCGCTTAAAACCTTGCTCTTGTGCGCACTCCAAACACCCGGCGCGGCGGCGCGAAAAGATTGACCGAACGCCCGAATGTCGAGAGGTCAAAATTATTCTGGCCTGAGCGCACAGCGTCATTATCCGTCAGGTTTGTCACAAAGCCCTGGACCAGGAATTCGTTGAACTCGATCCCGATCTGCGCATCGATGTTGACATAGGAAGGCAGAGTGAGACGATTATTGAATGTGAGGAAGCGATCATCCTGGTATTGCAATGACGCACCGAGGATCAAATCAACATCCGCCGATAGCTCCGCGCGGTAATCCATGTTTGTGATGATCTGATGGCGCGGCGCGCGCTCCAGTTCATTGCCATTAAAGGTGACGGAGCAGACCGGCGAGCCGGCAAGCTCGACGACGGTGCAATTGGCAGCCTCTGTTACCGTGAAGGCGCTGGTCGAGAAGATCGTGAAATCGGTGAACTGAGTGTCGAGGAAGGTATAGGCCACATCCCATGAGAACCCGGGCAGAAAGTCAGGCTGCACGACAAAGCTTGCATCGATCCCGTAGACTTCTGCCGAGCTAGCATTCTGAACTGATGCGCGAAAGCCCGCCGGAGCCGCCGGATCTTCGATCAGCTGTGTGACCTGGCGGTCATCCCAATCCATGTAGAAACCGGCAATGTTGAAAATGACCTGCCCGTCCGCAAAGGCGGTTTTCGCGCCGATCTCATAATTCCACAGCGTTTCAGCGAGGAATTGGCTGTCAGCCAGATCGGACGCGAAATCGAGCTCGCTGATGCCTGCTGGCTTGAAGCCTTTGGCGACCGACGCATAAAGCAGGAAATCATCGTTCGGCGTGTACGTTATGGCAAAGCGCGGTACGAATTCATCATCGGTAATTTCTTCGCGCTGGACCGGATTGACAAAGCCGGGAGGAACCGGCGCGAATGCGGCTTGGACAAAGTCGGAGCGGATGACTTGAGTCGTTTCCGAAATATAGCGCGCTTCTGCACTGATCGTCAGCGCATCGGTCAGATCGTATTCTACCAAGCCATAGACCGACAGACTGTCGATCTCGCGCCCAAACGGCGAAACCGGGACATTCGGCACCGATGCGAGGAACACACTGTTGCCTGAAAAACCGGCAACGGCAGGCGATCCGCTCAGCGGAAAGCCGGAAATGGCGCGCACTGACCGGCTGCCCTGATCGTTGTCGGAGAACCAGTGCAAGCCGCCCACCGCCCAGCGGAACGGACCAGAAGAGAGGTCCTGAAACCGGATTTCGTTGCTGATCAGTTCAAGATCGTTTTCAAAATCAACCAGATCAAACAGGTTGAGTGGTTCAGCGGTGCCATCGACAAAGGTGGCATCAGGCAAGCCGAAGAAATCGCCATCATAAACGAGGCGCTCGTTCTGCGTGATGTAGCCGCCGTTATAGACGAATTCGAACGGGCCAAGATCCGCCGTGACATTCAGCGTCGCGGTAAAGATATCGCCATCAAGGCCAGGAAAGTCCTCGCCTGTGCGCGGGTCGGTTGAAAGACCGGTAACGCCGGTAAAGCGTAGCTCGCCGCGTGGTGGCACATTGGATGGAAGCACCGGTCCAAAGCCCCCGACCAGCGCGCCGCCGGCAACACCGGCTGCCACGGCTTGGCCTTCCGGTGTATCGGGCCCCGGGCGTGAAACGTTGTCCGGGACGAAGCCGCTGACATTCTGGATCGCTTGCTGCGATGCGGAATACTCCGTGTATGAAAAGCGCAGATAGGCTTCAAAATTGGTGTCGTTGTCGAATTCAAACGCAATCGAGCCGCCTGTATCTTCAAACGCGTTCAGATCATCGCCGCTGACCGGATTGTCATAGTCGCCATCCGACTGCGCATGCGCAACATTGACGCGGAACCCGAAATTGTCAGTGATCGGTCCGCTTAACGAACCGCCGAGCTCGATCGTATCGAAACTCGCATAGGAAGCGCGCCCCTCAACTTCGAAATCATCGCCCGGGCGCTTCGTCACGTAATTGATCGCGCCAGCAAAAGCAGCACGACCATAAAGCGCTGATTGCGGGCCTTTGACGACTTCGATCCGCTCAAGATCAAGCAGCCGCGAGTTGACCAGCGAACCGCCGCCAGCATTCCCTAGAGCTTCTGTCGAGATATCAATCCCGTCGAGCAGAATGCCAACCGGCGGGCGGCCCCGCGTGGCGGGCAGACCGCGGATAACCGGACGGGTGTCCTGCAAGCTGATCCCCTGATCGAACACCAGGCCTGGGGTGTAGCGAGCGATGTCTTCTACGTTAGTGATCCCGCGCGCTTCGATCTGTTCAGACGTGATCGCTTCGATCACGATTGGCACGTCCTGAACCGATTCTTCGCGGCGACGAGCGGTGACAACAATGCCGATCCCTTGGTCTTCGCTGGCTTCTTCCTCCGTCTCTTGCGTGGCTTGCGCGAAAAGAGGGGCAGGCAAAGCAACGGCAGAAAAGCCGGTGAGTGCGCTGGCCAGAAGCAGGGATCGTTTCATACAAATGTCTCCGAGAGCAAATGTGTAATTTTTGCGACGATGGCTGAAAAATACGTGAGCGTGTCTCTACGCAAATGGATCGATCCTCGTATCCGCCTTGCGAACAATAGTGTTGCGCAAATGACCCATTCTGGGCCGCTTTGGCTCAAATCGGTCACAATTAGCCGGAACACATTCAGCGACTGGGTCGCTGTCCTATCCGAAGCGCGAACAGTGCTGGCACCCTGAGTGCCTCGCCACTCGATCAAAGGCAGACCCTTAAGGCTATGAACGAAATGACCAGCCCCGCCTCTTCCGGCACTTTCACCCGCCCGCTTGCGGTAGCGGACGTTTCTTTGCCCGCTCCGGCGACGGACGCGCCTCCTGCGGCGGATAGCGCAGGTCAGACGCTTATCTATGCTGCGACGGGGGAGCCGTTTGCGTTCGTCCCGCACACAGCGCCACACGATGCCGATGCTTTGGCCCAAACGGCGCGCGACGCTTTTGAGCATGGCCCCTGGCGCGCGATGCCTGTGACCGAGCGGGCTAACATCATGCGCCGGGCGAGCGCGCTCATCATGGAGCATGCTGAAGAGCTGGCTCTCCTGCAGACGCTCGAGACCTCGATCGTGATCTCGCAATCGCGCGGGATGCATGTTGCGCGCACCGCTGAAAACTTCACCTTCTTTGCTGACCTTTTGGCCGGGCACTCCGGCGAAGCCTATGAGCAATCGGGACGCTATCTTTCCATCGTCACTCGCGAACCGGTCGGAGTTGCGCTGCTGATTGCGCCGTGGAACGCTCCGTTAGTGCTCGCTTCGATGAAGCTGGCGGCGGCTATCTCGCTCGGCAATTCTGTCATCCTCAAACCTTCAGAATATGCCCCGCTCGCAGTCCTGCGACTGGTTGAGCTGATCCATGAAGCAGGCGTCCCGGAAGGTGTCGTGCAAGTCGCCTGCGGTACCGGGCCGGGTATCGGCAACGCCCTCGTTGCGCATCCCGGCATCGATGTGGTCGGATTTATCGGCGGGACCGAAACCGGCAAACGGATCATGGCAACAGCGGCTGGCACGCTTAAGAAAGTGGGTTTGGAGCTAGGCGGTAAATCGGCCAACATCATTCTCGCATCGGCAGATCTTGATCGGGCGGTCGATGGCTCATTGCTCGCGATCTATGCAGGCAATGGCGAACAATGCCTCGCAGGATCGCGAATTCTGGTCGAAGAAGCGATCGCCGATGAATTCATCGCTCGGTTTGTCGCCCGCAGCAAAAATCTAAAGATCGGCGATCCGTTCGATCCCGCAAGCGAAATCGGTCCTATGGCGTTCGCCGCGCATTATGAAAAACTGATCGGGTTCGGTGAAACCGCGCATTCGGATCCCGCCTACAGCGTGCTTACCGGCGGCGAGCGGGTCAAGGGATTTGACCAAGGGTATTTCTTTGCGCCGACCGTTGTCGAAGCGCGCGACAACAGCACGGCGCTGTGCCAAACCGAATTGTTCGGACCGTTTGCGATGGTCCAGCGCGTCGCTGATCTCGACTCAGCACTCACTATCGCCAATGACAGCGAATTCGGGCTCGCGTCGTACATCTGGTCAAACGACCTGCCATCCGTAATGCGCGCCCGGCGCGAATTGCGCGCTGGCACAGTCTGGGTGAACACACCGATGACGCGTGATCTGCGCTCCCCATTTGGCGGCTACAAGCAGTCAGGGATCGGACGCGATGGGCTGCCCGGCTCGATTGAGCTGTTTACAGAAGAAAAGAGCACGCTGATCCCGCAGGAACCGCTGATGCTGCCTGGCATGGGCAAGAGCTAGCGCAACCGGCGTCGCGCTAGCCTTGCCTAAACACTACGCCGCTTTCAGCTGAGTTGCCCGCACCGATTCGATCATCGATTGCCGCAGCAGGAAATTGCGCCGCGCTTCAGGATCATCGATCAGGGCCTGCATCGCCTGTTTGCGCAAGCCATGTTCACCGCTCGAACCTTCGCGCATATAAGCCATGTTGAGCTTAGTCTGCTGCTGCACAAAATCATGTGTTTGCGTCTGCCGCTCACGATCGAACTGGTCGAGCAGGCTGTTATAGTCGGCATCTTCCTGAAGCACGCGAACGAGCTTGGGGCACAGGTTAAACGCGTCGTGAATCCCGCTGTTCATGCCAAATCCGCCAAGCGGATTGTTGAGATGTGCAGCATCCCCGATGATGCTCACCCGGCCTTTGCGGAAGTTCTTCGCGACCCGCTGATGAACCCGGTAAATCGTGCGATGCTCGGTCTCGACATCAGGCTTGTCGATCAGCCGCTGGAACACATCGCGCTTTTTCGCGTCAGAGAGCAATTCTGCATCGCTTGTATCCTGCGAAGCGGGGACCAGCACGCGCCACAAAGACGGCACTCGCAGCAGCACCAGCCATTCGTCGGGGTCCGACACGTAATTGACGAGCGCGAGGTTCGGCAGATGCTCTTCAAGCGGCTCTTCCGTGGTCAAGCACAGGAACTTTTCCGGGTAAGTGAAGCCGTCAAATTCCACTCCGAGAAGCTTGCGCACGATACTATTCGAGCCATCTGCCCCGATCAGGAACTGCGCTTCGACGGTCTCTACTGAATAAGGCGTCTCCAGTTTCAACTCGATCCCATGGTCGGTCTCGGCATAGTGGAGCATGCGGTGATTGAAGAGCACTTGCGCATTCTCAGCGCCGTCGAGCTTTTCAGCGAGCATACGCGCCAGATGATATTGTTCGCATTGAATGCGGAACGGATAGCGGGTTGCATCGGCAATTTCGCTGAGGTCGAATTCGAACACCTCGCCGGTCTTGCGCTCGCGCCAATGATAGATCGGCGCATTCAGCCCGCGGGCGATCAACTCATCCGTAATCCCGAGCGTATCAAGCATTTCCAGGGTCGGCGGGTGAAACGTCGAAGCGCGCAAGTCCTGCGCACAGTCGGGCCCAGCTTCAGCCAACACTACATCGATCCCTTGGCGAGCCAGATAATAGGCCGCTACGCAGCCTACCGGCCCTGCTCCAATAATTGCCACTTGCGTCTTGATCATGTCGATCCCAGTCCCTTTTGCACACGATGGCTGGTCTGTCCTGCGCCGTAAGTCACAAGCACCATCGCTTAACGGCAGCAGGGAGGATGACGGAGCCAGACTATCGTAAACTCGAACTGCGCGGGGGACGAGGTCGAGTGACCGAGAGAGGAGTGCAACGATCCCTGTTGCATTACAGTGATGGGGATTGGCGCAGTGTAAACCAATCGCGACACCGAGTTTATCCGCCTTTCGAACATCATGGCGGCGCCATTTGTTCGCAGATCGGTCAAACCACCAGCGCGAGGACAGCCATCATCTTCTCAAGCTGGACCCAGCAAGCGGAAAAAGACTAATCAATCGCACTGAGGAGTGCGCTTACCATGGGTAAACAAGAGACGATCCGAGCCGCCAACACTGTCACCGGTGACACTGAAATGCCGTTCGGCTTCATGCCGAACCATGACGAGACAGCCCGCCTGGCCTTTGTCGGTGCGCTAAAGAAATACGCCAATTTCAACGTCGAACAGACGCTCGAACAGGTTTATGATAGCGAGCTCGTCCCGCAGCACGAAGCAGCCGGCAATCCCGCGCCGCACGACCGCAAGAGCGCAGCTGACCTGCTTGAACCACACCCTCTTTTCGGCTTTTGGGGCACGCTGACCTTTCACAGCCAGAACCTGATGTGGGACGCTGTGCAACGCACCACAGACCGCACGATCGACAGTCAGATCGCGCAATATCAGGCGATTGCTGCATCTGACGCAGCACAAGGCTCAGTCGAACTGTCTGACGAAGTGCTAGTCAAAGCGCCGGTAGCAACCACCGAAATCCATCGCCAGCCGGGGGGATATTGGCGCGAGCAGCGGCCTGACGATATCGAAGCGGCGCTCAATTATTCAGGCACAGTCGAACTTTACCGCATCGCTAAAGGCATGTCGGCTGGAGACAGCCCGCCAGCTGATGCATTTGGCCGGTTCGTAAGCGGCGTTGCACGCAAATATGCGCCAGACCTAGCGCCGACCGCGATCCTCGATATGGGGTGCGGCACGGGTGAGCAAACGCTTGCTTACAAGCGCGAGTTTCCAGACGCTGAAGTGCATGCGATCGACTGCGCGCGCCCGTTCATCCGGTTCGCCCACGGCTATGCCGAAAGCGCCGGTGTGCCCGTGCACTTCGCTGAGATGGATGCAGGCGCCACGCGCTTCGAAGATGAAAGCTTTGACCTCATCGTCTCGATCATCATGTTTCATGAAACCAGCACAGCCCAGGCCCGCGATATCATGACGGAATGCCACCGGCTGCTGCGTCCGGGCGGTCTCGCGCTGCATCTCGACGTGCCATACCAGCCATCGCGCATTCCGCCGGTCAAGCAAGTCACGAACAATTGGCAAGTGCGCCATAATGGCGAGCCGTTCTGGAGCGGATTTGCTGATCTCGACATGCGCGAGGTAGCGATCGAAGCAGGGTTCGATGAAGACAAGGCTTTCGCAAATTACGAAGCGGTCGGCCCAGCGGCCTATCACTTCTTCGGCGGACGCAAGTCAGGCTAAGCGGATCGGACGTCCCCCATGAGCGAGCAGGAATTTCCGGCAGGCCCGCGCGCAGGCGATCGCAACACGACCTTTACCGATGACCCTGTCACCGAACAGTTGCTGCGTGGTCTGTTGACAGTCTCGATGGAGCTATCGGTTACCCGGGACCGGTTAGCGACGCTCGAAGCTTTGCTGGCTGAAGCAGGCTTGGTTGCGCCAGGGAAAGCCGACAGTTACGAACCGGCAACAGATGATGCGCAAGCGCGCGCGGCGCAGCGCGAAAAGCTGATCGAGGATATCCTCAATCCCCTGCTCGAGACCTTGTCGCGCAGTAAGGCTGGCTAGCCTTTGAGATGAGCCCATTGCCGGTCGAGCTCATAGACTTCGTCAAACCCGATCAGGCTGCATATCTCTGCAAAGGAAAACAGCTCGACATCCTCATGAATGCTGGTGCCGCTTTCTTTAAGGCGCTTGAGCGCATGGATGCTCGCTGCTGCTGATGCGAGCGCTGTGATCGCTGGGAACAGCGCGCCTGAATATCCCATCTGAGACAGCGTTGCTGCAGGAAGGATCGTGGTGTTGCCGCCGTCAGCCATGTTGACGATCGCTGGAAGCGGCAAGCGCTCAGCGACAAAAGCCATTTCCTCTTCATCGCTTAACGCTTCGGGAAACAGCAGGTCAGCGCCAGCCTTGGCATAGGCTTCAAGCCGCCGCAGCATGGCATCGAGCCCTTCAGGTTGACGCGCATCAGAGCGCGCAATGATCAGCGGAGCATCCTCGCCTTCGCGCGCTTCGCTAGCGACAGTAAGGCGCGCGACCATTTCTTCTGTAGGGACCACACGCTTACCTTCGGTATGGCCGCAGCGCTTGGGAAATTCCTGATCTTCGATCTGGATCGCTGCAACCCCTGCGGCCTGATAGCCTTTCATCGTGTGGCGCACATTGAGAAGCCCGCCATAGCCGGTATCAGCATCAGCAATGATCGCCATGCCATCGCTTGCGCGCACCAAAGTGCTCACCCGGTCAAGCATCTGCGTGTAGGTCGCAAGACCCACGTCAGGCAGGCCATAGGTCGAGGCCGTCAGCCAATATCCACTGGCAAAGCCGATCTCGAACCCGGCGAGCCGCGCAAGCTTTGCTGCGATCATGTCATGCATACCCGGCGCGACGAAAAACTCGCCGTTCGCCAATGCGGTTTTTAAGGCTGTCATATCGCTCTCCTTCGCGGGCATTTGGCGGGCGCGTCAGCAATCAGCGAGCGCGGCGCATACAACTTCCGACAGGCGGATAAAGTGCGCTAGGCAGTCCCGCTGAGCGATGATCGCGGCAAGAGCATCGCCGCAAGATAGAGAAAGCCTGCCAACGTGCATATTTCAGACGTCATATTCGCACCTGCCCAAGGCGCGTTTTTCTACGATGATCAAGCCGCGATCCGCGCTGGCCGCGAGCATGACGGCGTGGCCTATCGCGGCGATCCGATCACCCCCGGCTTTACGCGCGTGCGTCAGCCTTCAAGCGCGCTTGGGATCGGCCTTGTGCTGGACGACGGCGCGATCATCTGGGGCGATATGGTGAGCGTCCAGTATTCAGGTGCAGCAGGACGCGATCCGGTGTTTGTGCCTGATGCGATCGAAGCCTTCTGCCGCGAGGTGATGGTGCCGCGGCTGATCGGCCTCGACGCGCGCGAAGGCGCTGCGAATTGCGCAGCCGCGCTTGCTTTTACTGATCAAGGTCGCCTCCCACTCGCAGTCGAATACGGAGTGAGCCAAGCGCTGCTTAAAGCCGCCGCGCATGCACGACGCATGACTCTGGCCGAAGTGATCGCAAGCGCGCTTGATCTGCCGGTACCCAGCACGCCGGTTCCGATCTTTGCGCAAAGCGGCGATGATCGGCATGCAGCGGTCGACACGATGATCCTGAAAAGGGTCGATGTGCTGCCGCATGGTCTGATCAATTCGGCTGAGAAATTCGGCACGGATGGCGCGACTTTCACTGAATACGCGCAGTGGGTCGCCCGCCGTACCAAACAGCTGGGCGATCCTGGCTATCGCCCCGTGCTGCATTTCGACGTCTATGGCTGGATCGGACTTGGCATCAGCACACGTCCGAGCGCGGTGGCTGATTTCATCGCGCGGCTGGCCGAGAGCCTGTCTGAATTCCAACTCAACATCGAATGCCCGGTCGATTACGGCTCACGCGCAGCCACAATCGAGAACTATGCCTCGATCATCACGTGCCTCGATGCGCTGTGCGACAATGCCCGGATTGTTGCTGATGAGCACTGCAATACGCTGGATGATATCGAAGAATTCATCGCAGCGAAGGCAGCGCATATCATTCAAGTCAAAACGCCAGATGTCGGCAATCTGCTGGACACCGCCCGCGCGATCGTTGCCGCACGCGAAGCGGGGATCGGTGCCTATAGCGGCGGCACCAGCGCGGAGACGGATCAATCCGCGCGCGCCTGTGTCCATGTCGCGCTCGCCGCGCAAGCGACCATGATGCTCGCAAAGCCGGGAATGGGGGTCAATGAAGGGCTGACGATTGTTGGCAACGAACAGGCCCGCACCTTGGCTGCGATCCGCCATCAAGCGCGCTGAACGCCACTCCCCTTCCCCCGGGGCTCAGTTTGTTCTAGGGGATGATGAGCGCGTGAAGGGGATCGCACGCATGAATCGCAAAGCATAGGGCTGGCTTTTGAAAGGCTATGTCCCGGAAACAGGCGAGGCATGGAACGAGGCGTACCCATCAGAGCAATCAGCCGCGGGCTGGCCGTATTAGCGACGGTCAACCGCGATGGCCCCATTTCGATGATGGGGATCGCGCGCGCAGCGCAAGTCCCCTACCCCACCGCCTGCCGCATTGTGCAGACTTTGCTGCATGAAGGCCTCGTGGAAAAAGAGCCTGCGCGCAAACGCTACCGCGTGACTTCGCTGGTGCAGACGCTTTCGACCGGGTTTCAGACCGAAGACCAGCTCGTTGCCGCCGCGCGCCAGCATATCGAACAGCTGTGCCAGGATGTCGGCTGGCCGGTTTCCATCGCAACCCGGGTCGGCACCCGCATGATGGTGCGCGATTCGACGCACAACATGACCTCGCTGACATTCTCGCACTACTATCCGGGCTACACGCTGCCGATTGCCGAATGCGCGACCGGCAAAGTGCATCTGGCGTTCTGCGATGAAGATGAGCGAAGCGCAATCATCGAAGGCTGGAAAGCGATCGAAACCGATGCCGCGAATATGGGCATGTTGCTGCTGAGCGATGATTACATGCTGCAGAAGATCCGCAAGGATGGCTACGCCTTGCAAGTGCGTAATGTCTACAATGCTGATCCCGGCAAGACCTCAAGCATTGCGGTTCCGGTGTTCGATGGCGAAAACGCGCTGATCGGCTCGCTTGCCTTGATCTATTTTGCGAGCGCGATGAGTTCGGATGAAGCGGTCGCGAAGTATCTCGACCCGCTCGAAGTGACCGCTAAGGCGATCCACCAAAGCCTCGCTGAAGCAATCGCAAAAGTCGCTTAGGCAGGCTCGGCAACACGCGCGATCTGGCTTGCGGCGTGCTCGCCGGCGAGCCGCCCCAAAGTGGTCGCAGTAAGCAGACCGTTGCCCGCCAGATAACCGTCCGCACCCGGGCCTGAAATCCCTCGCGCAGCGCCGCCTCCGGCATAGAGATTGGGAAAGGCCTCGCCCGATTGGCGCAGCACGCGGGCATGCTGATCGACTTCGAGCCCGCCTTGCGTATGAAACAGCGCGCCCGTTACTTTGACTGCATAGAACGGCGCAGTAAGCGGCGCTTTACCGGCAAAGCTTCGCCCGAACTGGTCACGCTGTTCGCTTTCGATCAGCCGGTGCGTCTCAGCCACGCTCGCTTCAAGCCCGCTTGCATCGATCCCGGCTTTTCTGGCGAGCTCGTCAAGCGTGTCAGCTGACATCAGACAGCCCGCTGAGATCGCCTGCTGGTAATCGTCGAACTGGCGCATGATCTCATGACGCGCTTCGTCATAGATACTCCACGCGACATGCCCGTCCTGTCGCAGCACTTCGACCGCCTGTTCGGAATAGCCGGAGGCTTCGTTCGCAAACCGCTGGCCTGCGCGATTGACCTGCACTCCGCCTTCGGCGATCAGCGGCCAAAGGATCGGAATGCCGTATCCCGCCGCGAGCCCGGCATGGCCCTGATACGCGCTGAGATCAGCCATCTTCGCATCAAGCGCGCGGCCCCATGCGATCGCTTCGCCTTTATTGCCGGGATGACCATGGAAAGTCGCATGCTCAAGCTCGGGGATGAGCTCGGCCACCATCGCCTGGTTGCCAGCGAACCCGCAGCACGCCAGGATCAGCGCTTCGCACCCGATCACGTCGGTGGCTCCATCGGGCCGGGTCGCGGCAATCGCGATCACGCGGTCTGCGCTATTCACATAAAGCGCATCGACCAGACTGTCAGTCAGGATATCGACCCCTGCATCTTCGCATGCGCTAGCAAGCGCGCCCATCAACTCGCTGCCGGAACGCGACGGCATGCCATGCATGCGCAGCGCTGAATGGCCAGGATAGGTAAACCCTTCGACAAGGCTGAGATCAAGCTTGTGGGTCCCGGCCAGCCAATCAACCGTGCGCGCAGACTGCTGTGTGAGATGCGCGACAAGCGCTGTATCGACCTGGCCCTTGGTCTTGCCAGAGATATCGGCTGCAAATTGTTCAGGACTGTCAGCGATGCTCTTGGCTTGCTGGATCTTGCTGCCTGCCGCTGGGATAAGGCCGGTTGACATGGCGGTCGTACCCATTGGCTGACCATCGCGTTCAACCACCAGCACATCGACCCCGGCATCGCGCACCGCAAGCGCAGCGGTCAGCCCGGT
>JBCCJD010000033.1:0-33872 GCA_039027955.1 Pseudomonadota bacterium | reverse complement strand
GTTCGACAAGGTCCTTGCGCAATTGCCGAGTGACCCTGCGACGCTCACCAGTCGAGGTCATGCGCTTAAGACCACCGGCGCCCAGGCGGACGCGATCGCAAGTTATCGGGCTGCGATCGCCGCGAAGCCTGATCACGGCGATGCTTGGTATGCGCTTGCCAATTTGAAGACTTACCGTTTTTCCCAAGCCGACCTTGATCAAATGCGCAAGCTGGCGAGCCGGTCTGACCTGGCTTTTATGGATCGTGTTCATCTGAGTTTTGCGCTTGGCAAAGCGTGCGAAGATCACGGCGATTATGCTGCCAGTTTCGCTCACTACCGTGAAGGGAACGCGCTTAAGCTTGCGCAGTCTCGCTACAGCGCTGAAAGGATGAGCGAGGAGCTAACAAACCAGCGTGAGATCTGCACATCCGCATTGTTTGCGAAGCACAGCGACGTCGGACACAAAGCGCCGGATCCGATCTTCATCGTGGGGTTACCGCGGGCTGGTTCCACTTTGCTCGAGCAGATCCTCGCCAGCCATTCGATGATTGATGGGACGCTTGAGCTTCCAAACATTTTGGCACTGGCCCACCGGCTGCGTGGACGAAAAGCTGGACAGTCGCGCTATCCTGAAATCCTGCATGACCTCTCGCCAGACCAACTCGCCAAGTTTGGGCAGGACTTCATTACCGCAACTCGAATACATCGCAGTGACGCCCCCTTGTTCATCGATAAGATGCCCAACAACTTCCGGCATATCGGCTTAATCAATCTGATCTTGCCTAAAGCAAAGATCATTGATGCGCGGCGTGCACCAATGGATTGCTGCTTTTCCGGCTTCAAGCAGCTCTTTGCTGAAGGCCAGGAATTTACCTATGGCCTGACTGAGATCGGTCGATACTACGCCGACTATATTGCGCTGATGGATCACTGGGATGCGGTGCTTCCGGGCAAAATTCTGAGCGTTCAGCATGAAGATGTGTTGGACGATCTTGAAGGCCAGACGCGCCGTATGCTCGATTTCCTTGAACTTCCGTTCGAGCAGGCTTGCCTGGATTTTCATCGCACAGAGCGCGCTGTGCGAACCGCTTCAAGCGAGCAGGTGCGCGAGCCGATCAATCGCAAAGGGCAGGGTGCCTGGAAGCCGTTTGAACCCTATCTTGGTGAGCTTAAAGCGGCACTTGGCGACTTGGTCTAAGCGAGCCGCGCACCGTCAGGCACATTGACCTGAGGCTGCGCCAGCACAATCGCGCCTCCGGCATCGGGAAAGCCAAGCACAAGCACTTCGGACATAAAAGGGCCGATCTGGCGCGGCGGGAAATTGACCACGGCCATGACCTGTCGCCCGATTAGCTTTTCGGGTGCATAGTGTTCGGTAATCTGGGCTGAGCTTTTCTTCGTCCCGATCTCTGCACCGAAATCGACAACTAGCTTAAAAGCGGGTTTGCGCGCCTCGGGAAACGGTTCTGCTGTAACAATTGTCCCAGCACGGATGTCGAGTTTCATGAAGGTTTCGAAGGTGGTTTGTGCCATAAGGTTCGATTAGCTCGCGCCGGTTTGTATGAGAAGACATCATCTCATCGCTGCTTGGTCGTAACCGCCTGCCGGCTCGTCGTGATGGCCAACTGCGTGTCTGCTTGTTAAACTGACTGTTCAGGAGGGGTGAAGGCGTGCGGTAACACTATCGCAAAGCTGGTTTGGGGGCAGTTTGACCGAAGCCAGCATCGATATCGGGTCGCGTTAAGAGGTTGTGGCCTCTTGAAAGTACTGAAGTCGAAGGTTCCATTCCCAGACTTTGTCGAGGGTTTGTGCCGAGGGGGAAGACAGATGACGAAGACGCAGATTGCGATTGTGATCGGGGGAATTGCGCTGGCGGGTACAGGCGGATTTGCCGCAAGCCAGTATTGGGACGTGACCTCTTCGGAAAGCGAACCTATCGCGCTTGCTCCAGCGCTCGATGAGGTCGCTCAGGAAGCCAGCGCGACCGAGTGCGGGCTGTCTAACGGCACACTCAGCATTAACGAGAATGGGTATCTGTCTGATGCTGCCATCCGTGCGCGGGTCTATCTTAGCGAGCCGCTCACAGCCGATGATGATGCCGCAACGATGATTGAGCAGGGTAATTGTCGTTACAGTCTCACCGGGTTGTGGACCGAGGATTTGATCATCGCCAATGATTTCGGTCAGGCGCTTAGTGAAGAGCAGTTCATTGCGAAAATGGCTGAATCGCAAAAAGATGCGATGGTATCTGCGGTGGTGTTCGCCGAAGGGCCTGCCGACACATCAGACGATGGCCTTTTCGAAGGCCTCTCAGGCGCTGATCCAGAGCCGCTTACCAACGCCTCGTTTGTCAATCCCAACCATATCAAGATTTTAGCCAGCGATGATGGCGAGACACTTACCATCAGCGATGCAATTGAGGCGGGCGATACGATCACTGCCGTGTCGAACGATGGTGTTGCGTTAGCGGGTGCGATGGTTCCGCTCGGCGAACGCAAGACTTATAAGATCGACTTAAGCGGCGAGGAAAAGCTGCTGTTCCTTGACGTTCTTAGCACCGGCCGCGTTCGGCTTCAGATTGACGGTGTCAATTTCTTTCGCCCTCGCGCAGATGCGATGCAAGTCGCTAACGAACGCATCGACGATGCCTGGATGATCGATCGCAATCTAGACAATCTGGGCGCGAGCATGCGCGGATATGACGTGGTCAACCAGGATCCGATGAAGCTCAATGTGAATGAGAGCGGGCTGGGAGAGATTTTCAAACGCGCTGCGCCCACCGAATACTCGGTGGTTGAAAAGCGTACAGTTCCGCTTGGGCTAAAGCTTGTTCCGCATGGCGAAGGAGGATCTGTCACCGGCTCTCGGCTGATCGGTTCATCGAGCCAATTCCAACAGACAATCGCGCTTAACATGGGGCGCAGTGTTGGCGTCGGGCTTAAGGGAGCGGGCGCATCTGCTGGTGCAAAGTTCGCCTATGATCGTACCACCGGAATGCGGTCTGAGACCGAATCCCGGTATTCCTGGGGGTACGCTCGCCATAAGGAATACTCGCTCGTTCAGGATCAGCCCTACAGCCGCCTATCGGATGAGTTTGTCGAAGCTGTCTTTGCCGCTCAAAGGTTTGGCGAGTACGACGCGCTGATCAAGAAATTCGGGACGCATTATCCCTATGCGGTAACCTATGGCGCGGGGCTGGTGATGTGGAATGAATATTCCTCACAGACGCTGGCCAACTGGCAGGCCCAAGGTTTCAGCATCGATGTGAAAGCGAAAGCGGGCATGAAAGGCCTCGAAGTTGGTGCGACACAGGGCGCTGAATTCCGTACTGAAGAGCAGACCGAGGCCATCAACGCGCGCGAAAACGGAAACACCGAAACCGTCGGTGGGGATGGCAGCTTCACCATGGACGGGTTTCGCACTGGCAAGCCCTATCCCATCATGGCTGATCTGCGCCCACTGCATTTGCTGCTGAGCCCGCTGAATTTCCCAGGTAATCCAGAGATCTACGGGGAAGCGCGCGAACGTCTGCAAAGCGCCATCGATGCCTACCTAGCCGCCAATCAATTGCCTTTGACAGATGAAGTACCTGCTTTGCCGACTTCCAATCTGCCGGGTAAGAAACGCCAGGTGGTAGTCACGCCAGGCGACATCTGGTGCTCGACCTATAAGAAGGGAATCGGGCTCGAACGGCATATCGAAGTGGTCGGCTATCTCGATTTCGAATTACGTGACCGGCGCAACCGCCTGATAAAGGAAGAGAAAATCGGGAACTGGAACTGGAAAAGCAGGATCAAGCTCGATTGCTTCAGTGGTAAAGGTGGTCGCAAAGCGTATTCGCGCGGCAAATCGCTCTCAATGACTTTAAGCGACGAACAGCTTAACGGAGCAAGCCTGATTATCCGCGGGAGCCTTAAGGAAGGCAATTGGGAAGGCAAGCGCAGCAATATTGACACAGGGAACAACGAACGCCTGATGATCGCCAAATGGGGGCTAAGCGATGGCAATACATCGGCCAAGCGCCTCGATGATAAGCGCAACAAAAATCACGTCTATCTTGACGCGAAGATCGAAATTACTGGCTGACTGAGGGGTTAGGGGGACAAATGAAAAAGCTAAGAACAAAAGGCCTGACCGCGGCAAGTCTGGTATTCGCCAGCATCACGCTCGCGGGATGCAGTGAGCCCGCCACATCAGTCAAAGCGGAAGGCGGCTATAGCATTGATGTCCTTCAACTCGATGGGACCGACACGCTAGCCTTTGAACCAAACGCTGCGTTCGAGCCTGCCGAGCAGTCGACGATTGAATTCTGGGTCAAGCCCGAATGGGATGCGACCCCCGATTTCGACCCGGTTGTGCTGTCAAATGCCGGTGCGAACGGAGCCGCCTACCTGGTAGCGATCCAGCGAGAGAAAGACGGGATTGCGCTTGCCTCTGGTGATGAAGCTGAAGTTGCCGAGTTCGACTTTTCCGATGGCAAGCTCCATCACGTGGCTTTGATCGATCTCAACGGCTCGATCGCGGTCGTCGTCGATGGCGCGCTCGTTGACGAATTCGCGATGACGCTTGAAGCCATGCAAACGGATGGTCTCTATATCGGCTCTGCCTATGGCGGTGATGATGGGTTTGAAGGCGTGATAGGGGGGCTTCGGCTGTGGGATGTCGCAGTGCCGACTGAGAGCCTGGCCAAATACCGTACTAAAGATGTGTTTGATCCGGATGAGCCGCATCCCGATCTCGAATTCCTAAGCGTCATCAGCAATTTCGCTGAGGATGATATTATCGTAGTCGAGCCATCGTAGCCTAGGAGTTATGCGCCGCTCGAGCCCTACTTTTTCGACAATTGCAAAGGGCCTCGCACATCAGGACGAGGCCCGTTCGGGCCTTGGGCTGACCTTAGGAGTTCGGCCGCTCGACATAGGTGTCACCGACCTTCTGCAGCCTAGGCATCACTGAGCTTGCGACTGTTTGAGGCCGTTTTTTTCGTGCTTTCGCCTTGGGCTTCGAGCCGAACAGGCTGCCGAACCAATTCGTAAGGCGAGTAAAGGCGCCTGGCTTTGCTCCGGCTGCGATGGAAGTTGCCGGCTGGCCTCCGCCCATGGTTTTAGCGGCGCTGCGCTTGGCGCGGCGTTTGCGCGTCGTCTTGTAGCCTTGTGTCTTGGACTTTTTGCTGGCTTCATTGCGCGCTCTTTCATTGATCACTGAAGCTGCTGTGCGCGCCGGTTTACGTTTAGTCTTTTTACGGGTGTAGCCAGGACGGGTCTTTCTGGCGCTCGATTTGGTCGTCGATTTAGCAGTCGACGTTTTGCCTTTTGCCTTCGCTGATGAGGACCCCTTGTTCGGGTTCGCTTCGACCGCCGTCGGTGCAACTACTAAGCCTCCTGCCAGTCCTGCTGCGACGATGATTGCCAATGCGTGCTTCATGCCCATTCCCCTTTTTGTCGCGGGTATGGAAGCAGCCCAGTAAGCAAGTTGCCCCATGCCCTGTATCAAGCGCGTTACCCGCGCCAACATGTATGCAGCACGCATCGGATTGTCGGCAATCATTCATTTAATGAGTCGTCTAGATGAACGGCCTTGCGCCGCTCTTGGCTGCTTTTGACGATGACTGGAAGGTCAGGTGTAAATGCGCGCCGCGTGTTGCTCTACTCGAGCCCAAGCTCTGCCAGATTCATGGTTGCGGCGCTGTAGCTGGCGGCGGCTAGCCTACCATCAAGATCAGCTCGGATTTGACGGATCTGCGCATCTGCTGCGCTTTCCTCGCGGAGATTGACTAGAAAAAAGTCCCCAGCCCCCAGGGAAAACCGCTTGCGCTCAGCCTCGACCATGGCGGTCGCTGTTTCAACTTCGTCATCAGCTAGCGCTGCGATCTGCAAAGCGGCGTTCAGGTTGGCCAAAATGTTGTTGAGTTCCACTTCGATTTGATCGGCGACCCGGCGTTCGCGCAGCTCAATCTCACGCAGCTCAGCCTCTGCCCGTTGCAAGCGACCTCTCGCCTCGCGCCTTTGGAGCGGCACTGTAAAGGTCAAGCCGACGACCGTATCGGTGGAATCAAAGGTTGGGCCGCCGTCTCCCACTGCACCCACATCGCGCGACAGCTCGACATTAAAATCCAGTTTGGGTTGCAAGTCATTGCGTCTCAGCGCCACTCTATTTTCAGCACGTTCAATCGCCAGCCTGAAATTCTGCAGTTCCGGACGATTTTCAAGGATGTCACTGCGCCGCACAGCGAGCAGTGTCTGCATATCCGGCAGCGTTGTCAGGTCACTCTCACTCGGCAGGTTTTCGCGAGTGGGAACAATCAAGCGCCCGTTGGAATCGCGCAGATAGAAAGACAAGCTATTGGCCGCGGTGGTGAAATTACGTTTGGCTTCTTCGAGCAGAGTGCGTCGGCGGATCACGTTCTGCTCGTTTTCGGTTAGCGCGATCCGCGGTGTGGCCCCGGCTCTCACCTGGCGGGCAAGACCGATCGCACGCGCCTCTGCAATCTCCAGTAACTCCTCATAGACGCGGATTTCATCGCCAGTCGCAATCCATCGCCAATAGGCCTGCAACGCTTCAAACTGCACGTTGAGCTGAACCAAAAGGACATCAAGGCCCGCTTGTCCTGCTGCCAGTCTTGAGTCCTCCAACGCAAACCTTCGGGCGTCAATGCGCCTGTTGCGTAGTAGCGAAAACAGCGCACCGATCTTGAACTCACCAGCTTGGTTCGTGTTGAAAATGTTCTCGTAAATCGGAAACGTGCCGTCTGAAAGTCGGTACGAGCCAAACACCTCTGCTCCAAACGGACGCAGCGGTTGCGTGGCTTTGACCTCGCCATAGCCCCCTGAGAAAGTGCCTGTAACCCGGTCGTAGACTTCGGCTTCGAGCATGAGATCAAAGGCCCCATCCGCGCTGAGTTGATCGCTCCGAGCGGCTGCTTCGCGCTCAAAGCTCTCAAGGATCGTTGGAAAGGTCAGCGCTGAGCTGCGAAGCACCTCTTCGGGCAGCAGTGGTCCTGTGGTCAGCGCTTGATCAAGCGGATCTTCGACGGGTTCGATATTTTGCGAAAGGGCAGCTGTGCTAAAGCCGAGGATCGCAAGGAGCCCCGCTACAACGCGCATACTCGGCAAGCCCACTTGGGCAAAGCTGATCATGATCAGGCGGTTTGTCCGGAAGTGCTGGTTGGCTCGCGCAGCTCAGGCGGGAAATTGTTGAACTGCCGCCAAATCTCATATCCCACTGGGACCGTCTCTAACAGCACCCATGCCTGTACAGACGCACCGAACCTCGCATAGCTTTCCGGAGGCCACTTATGCTCTTCGGTTTTGTCCTCGATGATCAGAACACGGAATCGGCCATCCGGTTGAGCTGACTGGTCTACCGCTGTGACGATCCCGCCAAATGTACCAACCGCGACCGCGGGCCATCCGCTCGCCTGCAACATCGGCCAGCCTTCAAACATGATCCGCGCTTTGTCTCCCGTCTTAACGAGACCCACGTCGCGTCCGTCGATAAAGATCTCGATCACTCGCTCTGAGTTTTCCGGCACAAATGTAGCAAGGATGTCGCCTGCGTTGATAAACGTCGCCGCGTCGCCTCCATTAATGCTCTGAATAAAGCCATCACGCGGTGCCGTGACAAGCTGGTTCGATTGCCGGGAAAGACTGACGTTGGTGCGAGCGAGATTGGCTTCAGCTTCAGCCACGCTCCCTCGCATCTGTTCAACCCGGATTTGTGCTTGTTCGTAGTCCCGCCGCGCAGCGAGGCCAGCTTGGAACAGTTCAGACATGCGTCGCTGATCGATCTGAGCTGTGGCGAGGGCATTGCGAGCAGCCTGAAGTTGTACTTCGACCTGAGCACGTTCCGCTTCAAGTCGTTGGATCAATTGCGGGTCGATATCGGCGATCCGGGCGATTGGATCGCCTTTCTTGACGGCGCTGCCGTCGCGCACGAACCATTCTTCAATCCTGCCTGAAACAAGCGCGTTGATATCCTGCTGACGCTCATTCGGATTGAGCGTCGTGACTGCTCCTTGTCCGCCTGTCGTCTGTACCCAAGGGACGTAAATCAGGAACACTATCAATCCGACAATCGCCACCAATAAAAGGAGGAACACAGCGCGAAACACCCGAGGCACTTTGATGCTTTCGAACGTTTTGAAATGTGCCATTTCCTGTTCAAGTGCGTCCATGGTTATTTGCCCACCACTTCAACTTCGGGTGAAAGCGGACGCGGGCCTGCAGGCCGCCTTGGAGGTCTTTGATTAACTGCTAAGCAGAAGTCATCGAAATTGCTGAAATAGCGTTGCCGATTGGCTTCAAGAAACAGGAACCGCTCAAACCCGAGATCGATGCGTCGACCCGAGAAGTAGATCACTGTCGAATAAGCTTGGTCGCGGAGTTCGTTGATACTGCGCGCGAGATTGTCTTCATCGAGGAGGTCAAGCAACCGGCTAAGCACAAGCACGCGTGGTTGTTCAAGCAAAGCGTTGGCAAGTTTAAGTTGTTGTAATTCGACCGAAGAGAGCGGCCAGCCTGTCGAAGCGATGTAGGTATCAAGGCCTTTGTCGAATGACGCGATGGTCTGGTCTAGCCCAACTGTTTCAAGCGCACCGATCATTCGGCTCGGTGCAGAGGTCGGACAGGAAAGGCTGAGATATTCGCGGATTGTCATGCCGACGAACGAAGCCCGGTCAAGCACATGCACATCCTTACGCAAATTATGCGATTCGATATCGAGCAGGTCGACCCCGCCCATCGTAGCAAAACCGCCGTCAGGCAGGACGTGCATCTTCAAAATGTTTGTAAAAAGGCGCTGAACCCCGTGGTGGCTTGCTGCGGCCATCACGATTGATCCGCTTGGGATCTCAAAGTCGAACCGTGCGTCTTCCTGGCGGGCAAACCCGGTCACGTTATGAAAGACCAAAGTGTGATCGTCGCCGCTGACAGGATTTTCGCCTTTGGCTTCTTCCTGCTGGACATCATAAAAAAGCGATAGCTCTTCTACCGCTGCGCACAGATCATAGAAGTAAGTGAGATAGGTACCAAGCTGCGCGACCCCGAAAAACGCGACGGAAAGAACCAACTCCGCGGCGACCAATTGGCCGAGCGAGAGTTGCCCCTGGATGACAAGCCAACCCCCTAACCCAAGCAGGACGGCACTGGCTGCAGCATAAAGCACCAAGAATGCCAGAGTTTGGCCAAAATGCTGCCGGAAGTGGCGTTTGCGCTCGGTGATATAGCGGTCGGTCTGTTGGTCGGTCTTTTTCAGCGCATAGTCTATCCGGCGCTGAGACTTAAAAAAGCCGTTCGATTCCCCAAGCGTTTCAAGCCATGCAGCAGTACCATGCTTAGCATGCGACAGATCGATCCCGGTGCGGATCGCCCGGCTTCCCCAGATCAGCCAAATCAACCAGATTGCGACGGTCATCACAATTGTGAAAACCAGGAACAAGGGGTGATAGAGTGAGACCAGCACAAAACCGACGGCGACTTGCAGCACGACAGTGAAGCCCCCGACAAACAGCACGGGGAGCGCCTTTTGGACGTTGATCACGTCGAAATAGCGATTGAACAGCCAACCATTTTGATTGTCTTCAAAAAACGGGTTCTGCGCATGAACCGAAATCAGCGATATTTCAGCAACCATGCGAGCATAGAAGCGCCGTGCGAACAGCTCCATAAGATGGATTCTCAACGCGTTAAGCAAACCAAAGATGATCAACAAACCGAACAAGGTTGCCGATAGCACCACCAGTGGTGCCGTAAGCGCGGTGTTAGCTACGGTGTTGATTAGCATCTGAACTGAGATCGGTGTTGCCAACGACAACAGGCTGATGCCGACGCCATAGACCAGCGCCAGCCAGTAAAAACTCGCCTCGGGCTTTAGTATCTCAAAAAAACGCCGGAAAAACCGGACGAGCGAGATGCGGGTTCCATAACTCGCTCCTTCGCTTGTAGTATCCCTGGCCATAGCGGTTTTTTCCGTCCAATCAGCGTCTAAACAAAAGTCGAATGTTTACGCGCGTGCCGGTATCCCCGCTCCGGACGCAAAGGCACTTAGACCTCGCCTTAAAGCCTTTCAAACGTATATTTATGCAGCTTGTTCCGTAATCCCGGTGGCCTGAGTCCAACCCACTCGCTTGATCAATCTGTCAATCCGCAATTAGTGGGCGCCCTCGAATCGCGCGCATTTAGGTTTTCCGTACATCTAACTCTGGTTGCTGTAAGCCGCCGAGCTTTCTAATCCCTGAAGAGGATGCCGATTACCAAGGTTGATCTGTTATTGATTGGCGGCGGCCATGCGCATGTCGCTGTGTTAGCGGATTGGATCAGGCGCGGCTTACCGGCTGAGCGCGCCGCGTTACTCACTCCATCGCCATCTCTGAGATATTCCGGCATGGTTCCTGGATGGATCGCCGGAGAATATGATCGCGACGATGGGCTAGTCGATCTTGCCGCGTTAGCTCGCCGGGCGGGCGCCGAGTTGCTGATCGACCGATGTATCGCGATAGAGCCTGACGAGCGAAGGGTGCAGACCGCTAGCGGCGCGCCAATTGATTTTGGCGTCGCTTCGATCAATGCTGGTGGGGTAGGACGAGCCCAGGCGGTTTTAGGCAGTGATCCGAGGCTCCTTGATGCACGACCAATCGAAGGCTTGGTTGAGCAGCTGGACAATTGGCTGACCGAGAACGAGTCTAGGGGCGGTCATATAGCGGTTGTGGGAGGGGGCGCAGGCGGGGTCGAGCTTACGTTCGGCTTGCGCAATGCCACAAGGACTTCCGACGGCTCTCAGGTTACTCTGCTGACGGGTGGCGATGGCCTTTTGCCTGACTTTGCTGAGGCTACACGCCGCCGCGTAAGAGATGAGCTGATTGCTCAGAAAGTCGCGCTGGTCGAGGGGGAAGCCACGCTTCGAGCGGGATCGCTCGTCGCAGATGGCCAGCCTTTACTGCCGCCGGATCTAATCATCGCCGCGCTCGGCAGTTCTGCTCCTCAATGGGCTCGCGAGAGCAGGTTAGCAGTTGATAGTGAGGGGTTCATCTTGGTCGACCAGTTTCAGCGGTCGACCTCTCACCCGCATGTTTTTGCAGGTGGAGATATCGCATCGAGGCACGATCTCAAACTCGTGCGCTCCGGCGTTCATGCGGTGCATACTGGTAAGGTCTTGGCCGCGAACTTACGCGCCGTGGTCGCGGGTAAAACTCCGCAGCGAACGTATCGGCCAAGACAAAGCAGCCTCTATCTGATCTCAACTGGCAACGGATCGGCGATCGCAAGCTACGGTTCTGTTGCGGCGCAGGGCAGATGGGTGAACCAATTAAAGCGATGGATCGACAAACGCTGGATCGCCTCCTACGCGCAAATCTCGAAAGCCACGTAACCAGGCACGTGCACCTGGCGAACCAGGCCGGGCAGGGGAACCTATGAAGAAGCTTGCAATTGTTGCCGTCTTGGTTGGGCTTATCGCCGCCTATTTCGTGTTCGATCTAGGCCAATACCTGTCGCTCGAAGCTACCAAGCAGGGCATCGATAATGCGCGCGGGTTCTACCAAGATAATCCGGCACTGGTCCTCGGTGTATTCTTCTTGATTTACGTGGCCGTAACAGCAGCTTCGCTGCCAGGCGCGGCGATCATGACGGTTGCAGCGGGCGCGCTGTTTGGTTTGGTGACGGGCACGATCCTTGTCTCATTCGCGTCGACCCTTGGCGCGACGCTCGCCTTTCTCGCTTCGCGTTACGTCCTGCGTGACAGCGTCGAAGCGCGCTTTGGTGAGCGGCTAAAAGCAGTCAATGAAGGTTTAGAGCGCGACGGAGCCTTTTATCTTTTTACTATGCGGATGATCCCCGCGATCCCGTTCTTCGTTATCAATCTGGTGATGGGGCTTACCCGGATCAAAACCTGGACATTTGTTTGGGTTAGCCAGATCGGGATGCTGCTGGCAACGGCTGTGTTCGTGAATGCGGGGACCCGATTGGCCGAACTTGATAGCGTTCAAGGTATCTTGTCGCCAGCGATCTGGGGCTCGTTCGTTCTAATTGCGATTGTGCCCTGGATTGCAAAGGCGATTGTGGGCTGGGTGAAGCGGCGACGGGTCTATGCCGGGTTCAGTCGTCCTAAACGCTTCGATCGCAACCTTATTGTGATCGGTGCAGGATCAGCGGGTCTGGTTGCCGCCTATATCGCCGCTCAAGTTAAAGCCAAAGTGACCCTGATCGAAGCAAACGAGATGGGCGGTGATTGCCTAAATACCGGCTGCGTTCCGTCCAAGGCCTTGATCAAGTCTGCTAAAGTCGCGGCCACCATGCGTCACGCTGATCGCTATGGCCTTAAGGCGGTCGAACCCGAAGTGCCATTCAAACAGACCATCGCGCGTGTCCTCGACATCATCAAAGCGATTGAGCCGCACGACAGTGTTGAGCGCTATGAAGGGCTCGGCGTAGAGGTAATCAAAGGGTATGCTCGGCTGGTTGATCCTTGGACAGTGGAGATTGCCGGAGCTGATAGCGTAACCCAAAAGCTCACATCGCGCAGCATTGTAATCGCCAGCGGTGCGGAACCCATTGTCCCCCCGCTCGATGGCCTCGAGGGGTCAGGCTATCTCACCAGCGAAACCATGTGGCAGGCCTTTTCGAAGATGGACCAAGCGCCGTCTCGTGTCGCCGTGTTGGGTGGCGGCCCGATCGGGTGTGAATTGAGCCAAGCGCTGGCGCGGCTCGGAAGTAAAGTCACTCAGATCGAAATGGGCGATAATCTATTAGGCCGCGAAGATGAGGACGTGTCAGCGCTTGCAAAAAGCGTGATCGAGGAGGCGGGCGTGACGGTCTTAACTGGCCATAAAGCAGTGAGAGTAACCGACCGAACGCTGATCGTAGAAGAAGTCAGCGGAGGGCATCAAAAAATCGGCTTTGACACGTTGATCGTAGCGGTTGGACGGCGTGCGCGGTTGACGGGCTTCGGTCTTGAAGAGCTTGGCATCGATACCGACAAGACGATCGTTACAGACGAGTTTCTCGCCACTAAATTTCCCAATATCTATGCTGCGGGCGACGTTGCGGGTCCATATCAGTTCACGCATACCGCCAGCCATCAAGCTTGGTATGCCAGCGTTAATGCCCTGTTTGGCCAATTCAAGCGCTTCAAAGCTGATTATCGCGTCATCCCGGCAGTGACTTTTATGGATCCTGAAGTCGCTCGTGTTGGCTTAAACGAGACGGAGGCCAAAGAGCGCAATATCGCGTTCGAAGTGACCCGCTATCACCTTGATGATCTTGATCGGGCGATCACCGAAAGCGAGACGAAGGGCTTTGTCAAAGTGCTTACACCACCGGGAAAAGATACAATTCTCGGAGCGACTATCGTTGCGAGTCACGCCGGCGAGTTGCTGGCTGAATACGTCTTGGCCATGAAGTACAAAATCGGGCTCAATAAGATCCTCGGCACTATTCATTCCTACCCGACCATGGCTGAGGCCAACAAATTCGCTGCCGGTAACTGGAAGCGCGCTAACAAACCTGAAGACCTGCTGAGCTGGGTCGAGAAATATCATTCCTGGCGGCGCGGTTAAGCGCGAGGTCAGCGACAAGGAGACCTATATGCTCACTAAGCTCTCTCTGCTCATCATGCGCATTGGCACCGGCATGCTGCTGGTATTGTGGGGCGGTGCGCGCCTTGCTCGCGAGGGATTAGGCCCCGGCCTTGCCGAAAAGTATTATGGTGGCATCGGAGCGGATTCCACCCTGCAAACTGTGTTTGCAAGTGTCGAAGTGTTGATCGGCGCGCTGGTGGTGCTCGGTCTATTCCGCAAATACACGCTGATCGGCTCAGCGATCATCTTGGTCGGTGGAGCAATCCCAATCTGGCGGCATTTCCTTGATCCGTTCGGGCTTTACCTGTTTGCAACGCCAGAGGACGCAAACTTATTGTTTTTCCCTTCGCTCACTGTGGCAGGCGCGGCCCTCGCGCTGATCGCGTTTCGTCGGCAAGACACGCTGGCGCTCGATCGGCTTATCGGCAACAAGGCCTAGAAGAATCGCGGGCTTTGCGCTTGCGCTGAAGGGAGCATTCTCGCGTTGGAATGGTTTGACCAAATGCGCGGCGTGCTCGGGATCGGTGTTCTACTGGGGATCGCGTGGGCGCTCAGCGAGGATCGCGCAGGAAAGCCGGGTTGGCGATGGATCCTCGGAGCTCTCGCGCTACAAGGTCTGCTTGCGATTGCGGTTGTAAGGGTCCCCTTTGTCTGGAGTTTGATGGACTTCGCCAATGCCGGTGTAAGCGCGATAGAGCGCGCCACGCTTGATGGCTCGTCTTACATGTTTGGCTATCTTGGCGGTGCGCCATTGCCCTTTGAGTTGAAACAAGGAGCAAAACCGCCACTAATCATTGCGTTCCAGATTCTGCCGTTGGTGATCGTGTTCTCTGCACTTGCCGCTTTGCTGTGGCATTGGGGCGTATTGCGGCTGGTGGTTAATGCGCTGTCCTTTCTCCTGCGGCGTACGCTCGGGGTAAGTGGAGTGGTCGGTCTGTCAGGGGGAGCAAACATGTTTCTCGGTGTGGTCGAAAGCCCACTGGTTGTAAGAGCGTATTTTGCCACAATGAGCAGAGCCGAGCTGTTTCAGGTGATGGTGTTGGCCATGGCCACAATCAGCGGCGCAATCCTTATCCTTTATGCCACAACGTTAAGGGAAACCGTTCCGGAAGCGGTCGGGCATATGATCGCAGCGTCCCTCATATCACTACCCGCTGCGCTTTTGGTCGCGCGGTTGATGGTGCCAGGAGATGCGCAGAACGATACTGTATTAGAGTCAAATAGCAGCAAAGCCGGTTTGAAATACGAGTCCAGCGTTGATGCAATTGTCAAAGGCACTCTCGATGGGATGCAGCTGTTTCTTGCCGTCATTGCGGTGATCATTGTGGTGTTCGCGTTTGTTTCGCTGAGCGATCAGGCTCTCGCGTTGCTGCCCTTCATCGACGGTGAGCCCATTACTTTGAAGCGCGTTTTCGGCTGGGTATTTGCGCCGCTGATGTGGCTTATCGGAGTGCCTTGGGCTGAAGCAGCGACCGCTGGCAGTCTGATGGGTACCAAGGCGATCCTTAACGAATACGTCGCTTATCTTGAACTCGCTAAGCTTGGCGAGGGGGCGCTTGGCGCGCGTAGTGTGTTGATCGTTACCTACGCGCTTTGCGGCGTGGCCAACCTTGCCAGTGTCGGCTTGCTCGTGTCGACCATCGGTACACTATGCCCTGAGCGACGCGCTGAAGTCGCTAGCCTCGGGATCAAAAGCTGGATCGGCGGCAACATTGCAACCGGGCTTACAGGAGCGTGGATTGGCCTGCTGACTTGGCCAAGCTGACGCCGCACGATAGAGCGCAGACATGCTCGATGCTAAGCTACGCCCGCTGATCGATCCCCCGCTTAATGCGCTGGGTCAGCGGCTAGCGAGGCTAGGGGTCAGCGCGAATTTTCTTACTCTAGCAGGACTTGCAATCGGGCTTGGCGGAGCGATCGCTATCGGCTTTGGTGAGCACTGGCTTGGGCTCGCTTTGATTGCCGCTAACAGGATATTTGACGGGTTGGATGGGGCGGTCGCGAGGGTGATGGGCCCGACTGATCTAGGTGGGTACTACGATATCGTCGCTGACTTTGCCTTTTACGTTTCGGTCCCACTCGGCTTCGGCATACAAACGGGGGCCAATGCGCTGCCTGCTTTGGTGCTAGTGGCAAGTTTTGTGCTTACGGGCGTAAGCTTCTTGGCATTTGCGGTGATTGCCGCGGAACGCGGCGAGGAGACCACCGCGCACGGAACCAAGAGCTTCTTTTACTCAACCGGCCTTGCGGAAGGAACCGAGACTATCGCCGTCTTCATCGCGATGTGTCTGTTCCCGCACTGGTTTGCTGAGATCGCCTATGGGTATGCGGCGCTTTGCTTCCTCACCGTATTCCAGCGCAGTGCGATGGCTGCGCACCGGTTCGGCAAATGAAGCTTACTCGGTGAGGCGTGCGGCAACGGCTTCGCGCAGATTGCGTATCCGTGCCGCATTGGCTCCGACATCGCTGCGTCCGACCCGGCTGATGGAGCGGAAGTCGATTTCTCCATCAGCAACACGCACTGCAACATCATCTTTAAAGCCGAACCAGAAGGTTTCAGCGACACCTTCCACGGTACCGGCCTCGCTATCTGATCTGATTTCACTGATGCCAGCATCAGCCATTGCCTGTTCGATCGCTAGGACAACTTCGTTGGTGCTTGCGCCGTCGCTAGGCAAGGGAGCAAGGTCAGGATAACGCTCAGCAATAATGTCGCCGAGGGTTTGGTTAGCCATTGGCGGTTCGATGGGACTGTCGCCGCCCGACCAGTATTCGAGTTGGCTTAGCGGTGTCACATAGTCATAGACTGGATTGGCATCCAATCCGGCTCGCAGTTCAAGTGTCTGTTCGCTGAATTGGGGCGGATCAACGGGATCTGTAGCGACATCGTGAATCGGGTGGTTTCCCGCCTCTAAAAAAATGGGCGCAAAAAAACCTATGAAGCCAAGCGGTATGAGCAATGCGATTGCTGAGCGAGACCAACCCTTGCGCGGCGCTTTCCTGAGTATGAGGATTAGCGAAACCAAGGCTAACAGAACTGTGATCGCGATCAGCACCATCCCACCGATTGCGAAAGCACTGAGACCGAGTTGCCAATCCCATAAGCCAAACTTGGTGCCGAGCGCGCTGCCGCCCAAATAGACCGGCAAGATGAGGGCAAGGACGAAGGCGATTCGTGCATGCCAGGGAATTTTGGTGTCCATTTGCGCTCTGTAGCGCTCGTGCCCTGCAAGGCAAGTGCGCGGCCTGCTTGGCCAAGCCGTGGCCCAAGCACGGTCAATTGGCTGTCGTCACAATGTGGACGTAAACCTGCAACTTAAAATTCGGCAAACTGACTTTGTTCTGCCCCTGTCTGGTCGTCAAAGCGACACTCCATAGCGGTATCGCGCATGGACATTGAGCACTTGGGTCGCTCGATTGTTCAAGGGGCAAAAAATGAAATTCACCCAGTTTTCGGGAGCAATCCGGGCTTCATTATTAGTGGGCGTAGCAGGGTTTGTATGCGCGCCTGTCTTGGCGCAGGAATCGGACCAGAGCGCACAAGAGCAAGCCGAGCAAGGCAATCAGATCGTTGTAACGGCAACGCCGATTGCGGACAGTCTTGATGCAGCGCTTGAAGTGAAGCGCGACGCACTCAACGTTCTTGACGTCATTTCGTCTGATACCATCGGGCGTTTTCCTGATCAGAACCTAGCCGATGCGTTGAACCGTCTGCCAGGCGTCTCCGTCGAGCGCGATCAAGGTCAAGCCAGATTTGTGAACTTCCGCGGCGCCCCGTTTCGGTTCACGGCCATCGCGTTTGACGGAGTAGATATTCCAGGTGCCGAAAACGGCCGCATCCCCCGGTTTGACAGCTTTCCGGCAACGATCGTGAGCGCGGTCGAGGCTAACAAAGCGATCACGCCTGACATGCCGGGCGAAGCGGTTTCGGGCTTTATAAACATGCGCACTTTCGATCCTTTCGCGCGCAGCGGATTGCATGTCTCAGTGGAGGGTGGCCTCGGCGTGCAGGAACTCGGCAATGGACAAGTCGAGCGGTATAATGGCCGCCTGTCCTATTCGAACGATTCAATCGGATTTGTGATCTTCGGCTCGCACAATGGTCGTGACCAGACGACGGATAACCGGGAATTTGACGTTGTCGACGGAGCCTTCCCAACGCTCGAATTTCGCAACTACCTCGTTGAGCGGCAAGACAATGCTTATGGTGGCCGTCTCGAAGTGCGCGGAACCGGAGTGCTTGACCGGATTTTCGTCTCCTCGATCTATTCCGAATTCATCGATGATGAGCAGCGCAACCAATATCAGTTTGCTTTTGATGCCAGCGAAGAGACCCCGATTCTGACCGGTGGCTTTGCCAGCGATCCGTTCATTGGTCCGGTTTCGCCCGGCGACAGCGGTACTGATCCATTCCTTTCGGTTACGCGCCTGCTGCAGGATGGTCGTTATGAGAACTCAACCTTCACCAACACTTTGGGGGCAGATCTCGCATTTGGCGACTGGGTTCTGGAGACGCGCGTCAACTACACCGAGACTCGCAACGACATCAGTCTAGTCATTCCGTTCAGTACATTCACGATCGCCGGGGGACAGTTCGATCTCACCGATGTTGAGGATCCTGTGCTGAACCTTTTAGACCCATTCTCAGGTGACCCGATCCAGATTGGCGATGTCGGCTACAACGCCAACTTCATCCTGCCCGCACTTTCCTCGCTCGATATCGATGCATGGCAATTCAAGGCCGAACTTGAAGGCGATATCGACTTCATAGGCAACGCATCGACTCTCAAGATTGGTGCAAAGTTCGATACGCGCGATGCGAGCGGCTCAGATATCTTTTTTTCGTTCCTTCCCGCACCCGACAGCGTTGACATTGCCGACTTTGATACGGGCGAATTATGGGACAGTGATTTCAACAATTCGATCGGCGGCACATTCTTTGACAGCATTGGCCTGGTCGATGCGTATGAGGCGGCCGGCGCCAGCTTTGATCTAAATGTACCGCCTGATCAGGCGATCAACATCGATGAAGACATCTACGCAGCCTACGCCATGCTTACGAGCGAGTTCGACTGGGGCAGCCTTGTGATCGGTGCGCGTGTTGAGGCGACCGAGTTTACATCCAGTGGCAACAGTGCCTTCACGCCGGTCGATGAGGAAGGCGATCCGACCGGCCCGACTGTGATCTCTCCGGTCACCGCAGAAAACAACTACTTCAACTTCCTGCCGAGCGTTCATGCTAATTTTGACCTTGGCGAAGATGCGATCCTGCGGGCATCGCTCTCAACCGGGGTTAACCGTCCGACCTATATCGAAGCACGCGCTTCGGTCGCGGTCGACGCGACTGACGTTGCAACCGGCGGTAACTTCGTCAACGTGACGGGCGGCAATCCCGATCTCGATGCCGAGACCGCGTTTGGGGGCGACCTCAGCCTTGAATACTATTTTGCAGAAGGCAGCCTACTTTCAATCGCGGCGTTCGCGCGATTCATTGATAACGTGATCTTTGCCGAGCAAACACTGTTTGATGATATCTCTTCGTTCAATCCTGGTGCAATCGATCCGGGGACGCCAGGGCTCTTCACCAGCTTTGCCAATGGCGAGGACGGCGAACTCTACGGTCTCGAGATCAACTTCATCGGACGTGCCTCGGCGTTTAATGACGGCTTCCTAGGCGGTTTTGGAATCGAGACGTCAGCTACGTTCCTCGATAGCTCCTTCACGATCCCAGCGCTGGACGGGCGGGCGGAGCGTGAGCTCAACCTGCCAGGCACGTCGGACTTCATTTTCAACGGCTCTGTCTTCTTTGAGAAGTACGGGCTGTCGACTCGCCTCAGCTACACTTACCGCGATGACTGGCTGGACGAGACGGAGAGCCAAGGCAACGACGTGTTCTGGAACGCGCAGGAGCGTCTCGACGCTTCGATCCGCTACACCTTTACCGATCTTTTCGGCGATACGGCGGTGACGATCTTTGCTGACGCTAATAACCTCACGAACGCGGTCGATGTGCGTTACACGGGCACGCCCGTGACCCCCAACCAGGTCGAAGGCTTCGGTGCGCGCTATCTCTTCGGTTTGCGGATCGACTATTAGGCCATGACTGAAAGAAGGCACATAATGCGGATCATCTCATGCGCAGCGATTGCGCTTAGCCTTGCGGCATGCAGCGAGGAGGCAGCGGAGGTTGACGCCGATCTGAGTTCAGTCAGCGCTGAGCATGGCGAAAGCGCGAATGACTACACTCTGACTTGGGAGGGGGACGGTCCTGTCACCATCGAGTTTTCAACGGAACCCGGCTTTGCGACCGGCGAAGGTGAAGTGATCGGCACATTCGAAGGGGGCGAGGCTGCATGGAGCGCTGAGGGCGATGCAAAGCGTCGCTATTTCCTCCTCTCGAATGAAGCCGGTGCGTTAGAGCATGTCGCAGTGCGGCTGCTGCCACTCGAAGGCGGGCGCAATTTCCGTGATCTCGGCGGCTACGAAACGGAACAAGGAAAGACCGTCAAATGGGGCCACGTCTTTCGTTCTGGCACGATGCACAAGCTCACCGATGGTGATTACGAATATCTCTCAGGGCTTGGGATTACGACTGTTTGCGATTTCCGCGAAGCCGACGAGCGCACAGCAGAACCGACGCAATGGCGCGGCAGTGACATCGAGTATCTTACGTTCGCGCCGCCACCTGAAAGCGATCCGCGTCAGAACCCAATGTTTGCCGCGCTTAGCAATCCTGAAAGTACTCCGGAAGACATTAGAGCAGCGATGGCCGCAGGCTATCCTGAGATCGCGCAAGCCGAAGCTGAAGGCTATACCGCGATGTTTGATAAACTCGCAGCAGGGCAGATCCCGCTCGCGTTCAATTGCTCTGCCGGTAAGGATCGCGCCGGCACCGCAGCTGCAATATTGCTTAGCGCGCTTGGCGTGCCACGTGACCAAGTCGTTGAGGATTACGCGCTGTCTGACGACTACGTTGATTATATGGCAGAGTTTTTGAGCCCGGAGGCGCGTGCTTCTCGGGAAGATAGCCCCTATGCTTTTCTGTTCGATCTGCCACGCGAGAAGGCTGCCCCTTTGATGGAATCCAACCCTCGCTATATCGAGGCGACGCTGGACGCGATGGCGGTAAAACATGGCTCTGTGCTTGAGTTCATCAAGGCAGAGTTTGATGTGACCGATGAAGAGCTGACCACCATTCGCACTGCTCTTTTGGACTAAGCTCTGGTTCCTCTCTGTTTGCCTTAATTCGAACACGAACCGGGAAACGCCGGCTGACATATGCGTTAGAACACTGCATGGATGAAGGTGATTGCCAGCGCGTGCGGTGATCCTTAAGTCCGGCTTTCAATGCTATGAAAACTTGTTTAAAGCGCGCTTGTCGCTGGAGAACTAGAGTAAGCCAGAGGGAAATATATTATGAAGCGTAACACTGTTTTGGGCGCGGTCGCGATGGCCAGCCTTGTTGCTCTGTCTGCTTGTGGTGGTGGTGCCTCGGAAGCTCCCGTCGCTGACGAGACTGAAGCCGCACCGGTTGCTGAAGAAACCGAAGCCGCAGCGGAAGAGCCGGCTGAAGAGGTCGCAGCTGTTCCAGCGGCCGAAGCCAATGGCACTGTCATTGAGATTCAGATGTATACCCGCGACCCAGAAACCGGTCGTCAGGTGTTCGCGCCTGCTCTTGTGAAAGCCAATGTCGGCGACACGATCAAGTTCGTCCCGACTGATCCGACGCACCAGTCGCAGTCGATCCCTGAAATGCTGCCTGCTGGCGTCACTGGCTGGGAAGGCAAGATCAACGAAGAAGTGTCTTATGTCATCCCTGCGCCGGGCATTTACGGGTACAAGTGTAACCCGCACTACGCCGCAGGAATGATCGGCATGATCGTCGTCGAAGGCGATGGCAAGACTGACAATCTAGAAGCGGCGCAAGGTGTATCGCATCCTGGGCTCGCCGGTAAGACTTTTACCGAGCTGTTTGAGCAGGCTGCAACTGACGGCCTTATCTGAGCCAGCATTCAGCTATTTAGGAAAGGCGGCGTGAGGGATCACGTCGCCTTTTCTTTTTGCTAAGCCGCTGTCGCCATGCGCGCTAATTCACATTGCGACCAGATTTCTGACAGCGCATTTATCAGTCGATCGATGTCGCCATCTGAATGGACGGGTGAGGGTGTAATCCGCAGTCGTTCGGTCCCTACAGGAACTGTGGGATAATTGATCGGCTGCACGTAAATGCCGTGATTATCCATCAGCCAGTCGCTTATCCTTTTGCACTTGTGTGCATCGCCCACCATCACCGGAATGATGTGACTTGGGTTATTGAGATGCGGGATTCCCAGGATATCGAGCTTGCGCCGCACTTGCTGCACCCGTTCGCGTTGCAATTCGCGCTCTAAATCGCTCGTTTTCAGATGACGGATGCTCGCGGCTGCTCCGGCCGCAATAGCTGGTGGTAAAGCGGTTGAAAAAATGAAACCGCTGGCGAAACTGCGCACGAAGTCGACCAGATTGCGGCTCGCAGCAATGTAACCGCCCATCACGCCATAAGCTTTGCCTAGCGTGCCTTCGATGACATCAATCCGGTCCATCAACCCTTCGCGTTCGGCAATCCCGCCGCCACGGGGGCCGTAAAGGCCCACAGCATGCACTTCATCGATATAACTGAGCGCGCCATGCTTTTCGCAAACGTCAAGGATTTCCCCGATCGGAGCGATATCGCCATCCATCGAATAAACGCTCTCAAACGCGACCAGCTTGGGACGGTCAGGCGCAAATTCAGATAAATGCCGGTCAAGATCGGCAGGATCGTTATGCTCGAAAATCCGCCTTTCGGCTTTCGATGAGCGGATTCCTTCGATCATTGATGCATGGTTGAGCGCATCGGAAAAAACGACGCAATTCGGGATACGCGATGCCAGTGTTCCGATGCCGGCCCAGTTCGAAACGTAGCCGCTTGTGAACAACAACGCTGCCTCTTTGCCATGCAGGTCAGCCAGTTCCGCTTCCAACTCAACATGGTAATGGTTGGTGCCTGAGATATTGCGCGTGCCGCCTGCGCCAGCGCCGCATTCATCAAGCGTATCATGCATGGCAGCAAGGACCGCTGGATGTTGGCCCATCCCTAAATAATCGTTTGAGCACCACACGGTTACCGCTTGAGTCTCTTCACCGATAAACCGGGTCGCATGCGGAAAGCGTCCGCGATGCCGTTTGATATCGGTGAACACTCGGTAACGCCCTTCCTCGCGAACTCCGTCCAGTTCGCTGGCAAAATAGGCCTCATAGTCCATCGGCTTTTCCTCTATTGGCATTCTTATGTTCTCATATTCTGGTCGTGATGCGTTGCGGCGCGGCGCGGGATCGCGCGCTGTGGCAAAGCCCAGCCCCACAAGAGCCCGTCTCGAAACGGCAGGGCAAGAAAAGCGTGTTCCAGCGCGCCTAGTAGGCAGACCGTAAACAGCAGACTTGCGCCCACCATCTCTGGTGAGCCTACCGGAGCGCTAAGTGCTAGCACACCGAACCAGCCGGAGAGCGCTAAAATCGCTGCGATCGACGCCGCCAGCAGCAGCGTCATGCGGTTTCGTCCGAAGTAGGTCTTAAGATACGCAAGATGCGGCGGCAGCATTTCGGTACTGCTATTGGGGACACCGACAAACAGGTTAATCTTCGACGACAGTCGTAGCGCAAACAGTAGGACAAACACTGTTGCACCGATCTGGTTAGGCATATTCCACGAGAGCGAAATGAGCAGCAGACCCGTCAGCGCAAGGGTTACTTCGTGATGCAGCACTGTTGCGCTGGCCTGAGCAAACCGGCGTGTGCCCCGCACGCCCGGATCGCACGCTTCGCGGCGGGGCCCCGCAACAGCGCCGGTCAAAAACCCGATTTCGTGCCAGCCCCAGACCAGGAGCGCGCCAAAAAAGGCGCAATAGACACTAGCAACCGAAACTGAGAGCGACGCGATCAAGATCACGATCAGACCGGTGATCCCTCCGACTGCGCCAATCATCAGACTACGCCAAAAAGTGCGGCGCTCAAGGTTGTCCGCCCAAGCAACGAGGCCGGTCGCGAAGAACCAAATCGCGACCGCCACGACGAACGGAATTATATGACCGGTCCAACTTACCATGCAGGTTGCAGTCTGATCGATTGTGGAAGCGGATTGGGCTTGGCCCGGTGGAAGAACATCCGTGCAAAGTTGAAGCCCGCTCCAGCCATGCCGCTCACTCGCTGTGCGAAGCCAACGACACCGCCGCGCGCTTTACCATCCTCAATGCGATTGGCAGCTTTGCGCAGACCTTCCATCTTTGCCCGGAACGCCGGGTCATCGATGTCGATTTCCACGGGGAAGACTTGCCTGCTGATCTCGTTGCAGATCGAAAACACCCGGTAGTCGTAATCGGTCGGATCGATCCCCAGCGCCTTGTGAAAAGCCGGTCGCGCGTGGTCGCGCACATACATCGTCGCATAGACCGACAGGATGAAGAACCGGACCCAAAGCTTGTTCATCCCGGTCAGCAATTTGGGATCTGACCGCAGCAGAAAGGCAAAGGCTTCACCGTGGCGAAACTCGTCATTGCACCATTCCTCGAACCATTCGAATATCGGATGGAATTTGTGTTCGGGATTGGCGGCGAGATGCCGAAAGATCGTGATGTAGCGCGAATAGCCTATCTTTTCAGATAGATAGACGGCGTAAAAAATGAACTTCGGTTTGAAGAACGTGTACTTCTTCGTCCGCGTCAAAAACCCAAGGTCAATTCCGATCCCGGCGTCTTTCAAAGTCTCGTTGATAAAGCCTGCGTGCCGACTTTCGTCACGGGCAAGCAGTTTGAACAGCTGCTTCACATCCGGGTTCTTGGTGCGCTTGGCGATCTCGGCATAGAGGACGCAGCCTGAGAACTCTGCTGTAAGCGAGCTCACTAGAAAATCGATAAACTCAGCGCGCAGCTCAGGATCGAGCTGTTCGATTACGCCATCGAACCGGTCATCTTTGCGGAAATGCTTGCGATTGGGATCACCGATCATCTCGGTAATGAGTTCATCCCACTCGCCGCGCACGCTTGAGACATCGACAGCGTCAAGTGCATCGAAGTCTGTTGTGTAAAAGCGCGGGCTAAGCATCGTGTTTTCCTGCGCCATTTCCATCGCGTCGGCGCGCGTGATTTCGGTGTGTGCGTTCATTTGATCCTCCCGGGATTGAAGCTCACTTCGTAGAGTTCGGCAAAGTCGAAATAGGCCGCGAGTTTAGTCAGGGCGCGGGTCAATGGCCCGGCACGAGTGACTGTCGCAGTGCGTTCGAACACAGCGGTGTGACCGAACGGAATTGAAATCGGATCGCCATGGATGAGCACTTTGTCACCCGGCTCCATCTCGACGTCGTCAGCCAATTCGACATGCGCGTGAAATTGCTTGTGCGTTTGTTCGATCGATATCGTGCAAGGCGTATCAAACCGCTTCGCCGTGATAGCCGATCCCTGAGCTATCGTGTCTGACATTATCGTTCCTCCATAGTGAGCATACTGGCAAAGACTGCGCGGTTGTCTTTGCCGAATGACGCAAGTTCGACGCTCGCACCGGTGGTGCTGTCGCGCAGCGTCAGCGCTTTGTCCGACCACTCAATCAGTTCGAATGGCGTGGTTGACCCGATCCCGCTAATGCGCCGCCTGTGGACTAGGCTGCGCAACGTCGATCGGACAAATCCGCCGGTGCCTGGTTCAAATCGGGCAAGCACGGCGTGGCTCACCGCGTCTTCAACCCGCACGCTGCCATCTTCTTCATCAAAGAAGAGCAGCGAACGGGTCGCTACTGCGGTCGTCCCATAGCTAGCGCGTACGTCGCTCGGCACCGCCTGGCGTTCGAACAGACCAAGGCTGACGAGGCCGGTCATAAACACCGAGATCAACGCAACGCCGCCCATGAGTATTACCGGAACCCGGTGGATCGCGAATTGGTCTTTTTCGCGGGTGCGTACCACAGTCATGCCGGCGCTCCTTTAAAGTCCGTTTGCGAACTGCTCCGAGCTAGCGCAGGTGTGGCTCCTGGCGCGGCCTGCGTATCGCCGTCGGTCGTCTTGCGCTCCAGCGGTCCATATTTAGCGCATGCCTGAGCTAGGAGCTCTGCGACATTGGCAGCGTCCGGCACCGCTCGCAGCATGGGCTGCGGATGTGCCAGTCGAAATGGCCGAGCATGCGGCCACATCAGCAGATAGCCGAGGAGGCGCTCGCCTTTCAGCGCGACTGCAATATCGCCATGCCCGTTCGCACGCGGCCGCAACTGTGCAGCCTCAATCTGCTTAAGCGGGATGTTGATACGGGTCTCCAGCGCCATCCCGATCCGCATAATCAGCCGTGCATCGGTCAGGATATAGAGCGTTGAGTGCGCGCTTCGTCGAGCCATCAGATAGAGTATCCCGACACACACGGCACCAAGTCCTGCCACCACCACTGCCTGTTCAAGCGTGCCGAAGAGGATCGCAAGGATGGTCAGCGCGATGAAGTAGAGCGTGATCGACCTAGTGTGGAACGCGCTTCTGGCGAGCAGTGGCAGGTTTGGTCGACCTTTCCACAAAAGCTGCTCGTCCAATCCCGGCGTACCTAGTGGATCGTTTTCGCCATGAGGACCTTCCTGATCGAGCTGAGCGATGTCCTGAGCTCTGCTCGAACGGGCATCGCCAGCTTCGTTTTTAGGCTCCAAGGCTGCGTTTTCGGTTGGGTTCAGATCCATGGTTCCTGCCTTTCTGGCGTGGCATACATGTAGCCTCCGCCATAATAACCCATGATCCGATCCTCCTCGTAGCGGGTGATCTGGCCTGGGGTCTCAAGCCGTGGCACATCGGCAAACTGTTCAGAGGTGATCGCGTCAATCTCGACCAGCTCTGGCATGTCATCGAGCATGCCTTTGGTCTGAACCGCAGCGACGAACATCGGCGCTAGAACCTTGTCTCCAGCGTTGGTCTCAACTTCGAGATAGCGGATGATGTGTTCTGACTGATCGACCCAGATGTCGCTCACTTTTCCAGCGACTTTCTTGTCAGCAGCAATCACGGGCCAGCCGACCAGATTAGGATCGCCCGGAGCGATCTCGATTTCATGCGCAGCGCCCAGCGGAACGATGCGCGGGCGCCCGTCGAAAGTAAGGTCGGGGTATTTGGCGCGTTCTGCAAAAGCAGCCGGTCCCAATCCGTCTTTCATCGCGTTGCCGGTTGGCACCCAAGGCGCACCACCGGCATTGAACGCCTGCACCGCCGGGATATTGCCGGTTTTTGCCAGATCATCTCGGGGCGTATCTTCAGGGACGTAGGTCCCACGGCCATGCGGCAGCTTGAAGACCTTCTTTTCGCCCTGCAGCAAAGGAGCGCTTTCGATCCGGCCGGTCACTTCGTCTTCCAGCGGATAGCCTTCACGCCGACTCTCGCGATTGAGGTAGATAACGAGGCCGATGAAAAAGAAGAAAAACAGGATGAAGGTCAGTTCGGCGACGTCAAAGACACCGGTGATATAGGCTACTCTCATTTCACGTTCCTCTCATTGGTCAAAGCGGCTGAGGCGCGTAGCCGCAATCATGTCGGAAACTCACGCAGACCGAATGGCTGGTCCGTCGTTTCCCGGGCATCGGTGGATGAAGTGCGACCGCGTCCCACTAAAGGGCCGATCGCGGCGAGCGCTGCCAGCAGCAGCAGAATTTCGATCAGGTAGACTGTGGTATAGCCGGTTGCGCGGGTGGCGATTGTCGCGGTGGGATCACCGCTCATCGCAAGGGCTGCAGTAATGTCGCGGAGCGCGCCGCCTAGGGCGATGCCAGCCCCGGCGCAGCTCGCTTGCACAGCGCCCCACGCGCCAAGTGCCAGCCCTGCGGTCGCTTCTTTGGCGAGCGCCATCGCTTCGATCAAGGTACCGACTGAAAACAACCCGAGCCCAAGGCCGATCGCCAGACTGCCTGTGAACAGCAGCGCGGGCAGTTCGAAGGGTGCTGCGAAAATCACCAGCAAAAAGGCACTAAGGCCAATCACGAGCCCTGCACCTGCGATGCGCAAAGGATCATTCCCGCGGTGAAGCAAGCGACCCGAGTGCATAAAGCCGATCAACGCGCCGAGCGCCCAAGCGCCGGTCAGTCCGGTAGTCGCGCCCACCGACAGGCCCAAAATCTCGCCGCCATAGGGCTCAAGCAGCGCGTCCTGCATTGCAAAGCCTGCAGCGCCAATTCCGATCGCTGTGAGCAGCCGGGCATTTCGTCCGTCTTTGACAAAGGCGTGCCACAGCTCGCCGAATGCCGGTGTTTCGCGTTCAGGTGCAGTCACCGCTTTATTGCGCGTTTCCTGCTTCCAGAGCGCAATAAGATTGAGCCCTAGAGTAAGGACCGCAGCGCTTTGAATTACCTGGACGAGCCGGGTGGCGCTAAAGTCGATCAGCATCCCGCCGATCACGATTGCCGCCAGCATCATTCCAACGAGCAACATGACATAGAGCAATGCGACCGCGCGTGGGCGCTTGTCTTCAGGCGCGAGATCCGTTGCGAGCGCTAGTCCAGCGGTTTGCGTGACGTGGAAGCCGGCACCGGTCAGCAGGAACGAGGCCGCTGCGGCGATTGTGCCAAGCACTTGAGTGTCGCTTTCCCCTAGCAGGATTAGCGCAAACGGCATGATCGCCAGTCCGCCGAATTGCATCAAGGTGCCGAACCAGATGTAAGGTACCCGGCGCCAGCCCAAGACTGACCGGTGAGTATCGGAACGGTGCCCGATTAGCGCTCTAAACGGCGCGACCAAAAGCGGGACTGCGATCAACAACGCCACGATCCAGGCCGGCACGTCAAGCTCAACGATCATGACCCGGTTCAAAGTGCCATTGAGCAGCACCGCTGCCATTCCGACGCTGACCTGAAACAGAGCAAGGCGCAGAAGCCGCGCAAGCGGTAACTCCGCGCTCGCAGCGTCAGCAAACGGGAGCCACTGCAGCGGGACCTGCGTCCAGAAAGAGGGAGGGCGCGTCGGCTTGCTCATCCGCGCTTCACCAATTCCAGCGCCTGGCTGGTGTAAAAGCCACTTGCGATGCGCTGCGTGCGACCGATTTTCCAACCCTCAAGGCGGCTCAGCCGCGCCCGCAGCTCAGCCTCGGCGACCGGCACGATCGCAGGCGAGCGGTTGCCTTTGGGAAACACCTTGCCGACGCTGTGCATCGCGCCGAGCAGCTTGGTGTGCGGCGCAAAGGTAAAGAGGATTGAACTTGTCGTTCTTTCGCTCAACCGGGTCAACGCATCGACAAGGTTCTCCGGCGAGTAGTGGATCAGAGAATCCATCGCGACGACATGATCGAACGCACCGAATGCTGGATCGAGCATATCGCCAGCGTGCCAGCGGACCCGGCCATGCCCGATGAAAGAGGGCGTGCGTTGACGTGCGACTTCGACAAGGCCGCTCGCGACATCGACGCCCACCACTTCAGCGCCTCGGCATGCTGCTGCAACGGCGAACGCACCAGTGCCGCAGCCGGCATCAAGTACGCGTGTGCGGCGCAGGTCGCGCGGTAGCCAATCGAGTAAAGTGACACGCATTTGCTCGCGCCCGGCGCGCACTGTGGCGCGGATCCCGCTGACTTTCGTATCCGAAGTCAGATCGATCCAGGCTTGGCGTGCGGTGCTGTCGAAATAGGTCGCAAGCGCTTCGCGACGCTCAGCATAAGGTCCGGTCTCAAAGCCTGTGGGGGAACGCGTCGCCATCACTCGAACCCCAGAAAATCGAAAATGTCGCGATCCTTCATCGGCTTCGCAGCAGAAGGATCGACACCTGCCCATAACATCGCTGCAAGTCGCAGATATTCATCTTGCGCTTGCTCGACTTCCGGCGAAGCTTCCATCTCGAACAGTGTTCGCTTTTTGAGGCGCGAACGGCGGATTGCATCGACGTCGCGGAAGTGCGCTAGCCGATCTACGCCGATCGCATCACAGAAGCGGTCGATCTCGTCCGTTTCGCGCGAGCGGTTGGCCACTACGCCTGCCAGCCTGACATCGTAGTTTTTGGACTTTGCTCCGATCGCTGCGACGATCCGGTTCATCGCAAAGATGCTGTCAAAATCGTTTGCGGCTACGACCAAAGCGCGTTCGGCATGTTGTAAAGGCGCTGCAAAGCCGCCGCATACTACATCGCCTAACACATCAAAGATAACGACATCCGTGTCTTCGAGCAGGTGATGCTGTTTAAGCAGTTTAACCGTCTGGCCGACGACATATCCGCCGCAGCCTGTGCCCGCCGGAGGACCGCCCGCTTCGACGCACATGACGCCGTTATAGCCTTCAAACATGTAGTCTTCGGGCCGCAATTCCTCAGAGTGAAACTCGACCGTTTCAAGCACGTCGATCACTGTCGGCATGAGCTTCTTCGTCAGAGTAAACGTACTGTCATGCTTAGGGTCGCAGCCGATTTGGAGCACTCGGTGCCCGAGCTTCGAAAACGCTGCCGACAGGTTTGATGAGGTCGTCGATTTACCGATCCCGCCTTTGCCATAGACCGCAAAGACCTTGGCGCCTTTGATCTGGTCTCGTGGATCAAGCCGGACTTGCACAGAGCCTTCGCCATCGGTGCGATCGAATTTGGATTTGGTGTCCAGCAAGTTCATGATGTTGCGATCCTCTCTCGTCTCATTCGCCGACAAACACGCCTTCCAGGCGATCTTCGAGCTCGTCGCTGGCTTCGCGCAGAGCTTCGAGCGTGGCTTCGTCGGGTTCCCATAATTGCCGGTCGCATGCTTCAAGCAGCCGCCCTGCCACTCTCGCAGAGCTTTTCGGATTGAGCTCAGCGAGACGCCGGCGCATATCTTCATCGAGGACGAAGGTCTCGCTGATCTTCTGGTAGACCCAGGGTGCGACTTGTCCCGTGGTGGCAGACCAGCCGAGCGTGCTCGTCACATGCCCTTCAATCGCACGGACGCCCTCGTAGCCATGCTCTAGCAATCCCTCGAACCATTTCGGGTTCAGTGTGCGGGTGCGGGCCTCGAAATCGATCTGCTCGGAAAGAGTGCGCACTTTGGCGCTCCCGCGTGTCGCATCGAGAATGTAGACCGGCGCTTCTTCGCCTTTGGCTTTAGCGATTGAGCGCGACACGCCTCCCAGGCCATCGACGTACTGATCCACATCGTTGATGCCGACTTCAACGCTTTCGAGGTTCTGATAGGTGAAATCGACGTCTTTAAGGACGCTTTGCAGCAATTCGCGCTGCTGTACAGGTGCGCCGCTGACCCCGTAAGCAAACCCTTTGTTCACTTCGAATGCGTTGGCGAGTTCATCAGGATCGGCCCACGCCCCGCCTTCGATCATCTGGTTGACATTCGCTCCATAGGCACCTTCGGCGTTGGAGAAGACCCGCAAAGCTGCCGTTTCGATATCGCAGTCATGCGCCTCCATTTGCGCGAGGGTGTGTTTGCGAACAAAGTTGGCCTTGATCGGTTCATCGGCTTGGCTTGCGAGTAACGCAGCTTCAGCCAGCATGCGGGTTTGCAGCGGGAGAAGATCACGGAAGATCCCAGAAAGCGTCGCTACGACATCAATCCGGGGACGACCGAGCTCCTCAAGCGGGATCAATTCTGCACCGCATAGCCGCCCATAGCTGTCACGCCGCGGGCGCGCACCCATCAGCGTCAACGCTTGCGCAATCTGAACGCCTTCGCTCTTGAGATTGTCCGTTCCCCACAGAACCATTGCGATGCTCTCTGGGAAGTCTGCTCCGCCGTCGACATGGCGTGCGATAAGCCCTTCGGCCTGCTCGCGGCCCTGTTTACAGGCAAACCGGGAAGGCAGCAGGAACGGGTCAAAGCCGTGAATATTGCGCCCGGTCGGAAGCACTTCAGGATTAGCGACAATATCCCCGCCTGGAGCCGGCTGGACATAGCCGCCATCGAGCGCATGGATGAGGGCACCCAGCTCGTCACTGGCGTCGAGCTTTGCTGCTAACGTATCACGCTCAGCCTCGCAGTCGCTAACGTCAGCGGCATCGACCATCGCGTCCAACATATCGGAGCGCTCACTTCCGGTCGGGTTGCGCCCCAGAACATGCAGGCCGTGTGGGATGAGCGCGCGCTCAAGCTCGTAGAGCTTGGCGGTGAGATCAGCGACTTCGTCATATTCGATATCGAGCGCACCGCATTGCTCAGCGATCAATTCTGCGAGTTCATTGCGCTCGGTGAGGTCTTCGCAAATCCGCCAACGCTCAACGCTTGCTTTGAGTTCGGACAGCCCTTTGTAAAGCCCGGCCTGCGCCAGAGGCGGGGTCATATAGCTTACCAGGGTGGCGGCCGAACGGCGCTTTGCCAGCATGCCTTCGGAAGGGTTGTTCGCAGCGTAAAGGTAGTAGTTTGGCAGGTCGCCAATCAAGCGTTCGGGCCAGCACCCTGATGACATACCGGTTTGTTTGCCAGGCATGAATTCAAGTGCGCCATGCGTGCCGAAATGCAGCACTGAATGCGCACCGAAGTCCTCGCGAAGCCAGCGATAGAACGCGCTGAAGGCATGGGTGGGGGCAAAGCCGCCTTCGAACAGCAACCGCATCGGATCGCCTTCATAGCCAAAGGCAGGCTGTATCCCGACAAACACATTACCAAAATGCGCGCCCAACACTTGGATGTGGCTGCCATCGGATTGCGCCTTACCCGGCGCTGGTCCCCAAGCGGCTTCGATTTCGGCGAGATAGGTCTCGCGCTTTACATGATCGTCAGCCGGGATGCGCGCGGCAACATTGGCATCAGCACCAAACCGTTCGGCATTACCGATAAGGATTGCTTCGCGCAGTGCATCGACTGTTTCGGGGACTTCAACGGTGTAACCTTCGGCAGCGAGCCGGATCAGCGTTGCGTGAAGGGATTCGTAGACCGACAGAAACGCAGCCGTCCCGGTCGCGCCTGCATTGGGCGGGAAATTGAACAGGACAATCGCCAGCTTACGCGCGGCGCGCTCGGATTTGCGCAGCTCAATCAGCTTGCAAATACGTGCAGCGAGCGCCTCGGCGCGTTCAGGACAGCCCTGCATCGGCCGACCCTTTTCAGCAGCAGGCTGCTCGCAGCGACGATCACACCCGGTGCACAGCTCACCAGCTTCGCCTGAACGCCCGCCAAACACGCTCGGAGCGATCGCACCGTCAAGCTCAGGGATGGCGACCATCAAAGTCGCTTCGAGAGGAAGCAGGCCTTGCTCGCCTTTACGCCAGTCTTCGACTGACTGGAATTCCAAGGCATGCGCGGCAAGATATGGTACGTCGAGATCGCTGAGCACGTCGCGAGCAGCTTCAGCGTCAGTGTAAGCTGGACCGCCCACCAGCGAGAAACCCGTCAGATTAACGATCGCATCAACGCTCGGCCGCCCGTTGTCGATAAAGAACGTCTCAATCGCAGGCCTTGCATCAAGGCCGCTTGCAAACACTGGTACGACCTTAAGTCCTGCCTGTTCAAACGCCGCTATTGCGCCATCATAATGGCTTGCATCGCGGCCCAGGAGATATGAGCGCAGCAGGATCAGCCCGACCGTGCCTCGTTTACCCTTACCCTTCGGAAGCAAGCGCAGACTTTCAGAAATGCGCTGCTTGGTGCGGGGATGGTAAACACCCGTTTCCGGATATTCGAGCGGAGCGTCCGCTTTAGTGGCGCCGCGGCGAGCGAGCCGGTCTCCTGATGCGTATCGATCGATTAGCGCGCGTACCATCGCAACGACGTTCTCATCCGAGCCCGCGAGCCAATATTGCATGGTCAGGAAATAGGCCCGGACATCCTGCGCAGTTCCGGGGATATATTTGAGAATTTTGGGCAGGCGACGCAGCATTTTCATCTGCCCAGCGCCCGAGCTTGAGCCCTGCTTGTTAGAACCGCGCAGTTTTTTGAGCAGTGCCAGCGGGCCTTTAGCGGGCGCGTCCATCCTGTACTTGCCGAGCTTAGTCAGTTTGACGATTTCGCCCGCCGACATCAGTCCGAGCATTGCGTCGCACTGTTCTCGGCGTGCTTCTAGGGCAGGTCGGATGGCACGAACCTGATCGTCCAAGAACAGCATGGTCGCAATGACGATGTCGGCTTGCGCAATTGCGGCTTTGGTCTGTTCAAGCGCGCCCGTATCGCGATCCCAATCGGTCGAGGCATGCAGTGTAACAGCGATGTTGTCTTCAGCGAGCACTTCGTTGGCTCGATCAACCGCACCTTTCAAATGATTGTCGAGAGTTACGATGGCAACCCGCACGGGAGCATGAGCGCGCACACTTGGCGGTGCCGATGCTGGCTTAGCGGCATGAGGCCGGGCAGAGGCGGAAGCCTTACCGGGCATAATGCGCCTTAGCATCGTAGAGCGTTTCGAGGTCGAT
>JBCCJD010000032.1:0-34278 GCA_039027955.1 Pseudomonadota bacterium | reverse complement strand
GCCAATTAAAGTGGTACGTGAGCTGGGTTCAGAACGTCGCGAGACAGTTTGGTCCCTATCTGCCGTGGGCGTCGATACTTGAAAGGAGTTGCCCCTAGTACGAGAGGACCGGGGTGAACATACCTCTGGTGTACCAGTCATGCCGCCAGGCGTGCCGCTGGGTAGCTATGCATGGACGGGATAACCGCTGAAAGCATCTAAGCGGGAAGCCTCCCTAAAGATAAGGTATCTTCGAACCGTCATAGACCATGACGTTGATAGGCCAGGTGTGGAAGCGCAGTAATGCGTGGAGCTAACTGGTCCTAATAGTTCTGATCGCGCTTGAGAGTTCGCACTGTCAATGACAGGCCTGAATAGGCTCGTCAGCGAAGCGAGGAATTCTTCAGCCAGATACGCCCTTTGCAACACACACGTCGCTTCTCAGTGGAAGCGCGTGAGCATCGATTTAGACCCTTCGCGCTTCGCCTGCTTCATTGCTTGGTGGCCATAGCGTCTGTGACCCACCCGATCCCATCTCGAACTCGGCCGTGAAACCGGACTGCGCCGATGGTACTGTGTCTTAAGGCACGGAAGAGTAGGTCGCCGCCAGGCATTGCAGCAGGCGAATTCGAAGAGAAACCCATTCACAAGTCAAAGGGCTGGCCTTCGGGTTAGCCCTTTTGGCGTCTTTGGAGTGAAGCTCCGGGACGCTACGCTAGGTGCCGCGGGATGGAGCAGTCCGGTAGCTCGTCAGGCTCATAACCTGAAGGTCGTTGGTTCAAATCCAACTCCCGCAACCAGCGAAGATCCTATTCACACCTTCAGGTTAAAATGCGCCTTGCCTCGTCGGGGCCATGGACTTTGTCGCGAAGGCTCGGCGCTCGGCTGACTTGCCGCTTGATCGCTTTTGCCGTTGTTCCGTTACGCTTTCGCGCCCGTTACCACCCTTGTCGCTTCAGCATCGGCACCATGAGTGCGTTGAGTGCGCTTGCAAGGAATGCAAGGCCCTCGCGCCTGACGGTTGATAGGTGCCGCCCATAGATCGCCATATATTCGATTTGCCCGCGCGCTCCTCGGTTTTGCTTGAAAACGCCAGCACCAGCCGATCCGTTAAAGCGCAGGCTGCGTTCCATCGCCCATTCCGATGCAAGATAAGTGGCAATGCGGTACAGCCCTTCGGCTTGTGGCCGCGTCGTGTCATAACCGACTAAGGGAAGCGTCGCGGTATCGCCCGCTGCACGAATCCCGGCAACTGACATAATCTCACCAGCATCGTTGCGCGCGAGGCAAAAGGTCAACAGACCCAGCCGCGCAGCGCATTCAATAAAGTGCGGGGTGAATACGGGATTGAGAGCCGAATAGCGTTCGACATAAAGCTGGCGGTAGAGCTCAGCGATACGCTCACAGTCTTTGTGGCCGAGTGTGTTGGGGTGCTCGATCGTCAGCCCAGATTTGCGCAAGGCGCGGCGATCATTGCGGGTGTTGTTGCGCTTGCTCCAATCGCGCGCAAGATCGTCGGTCACCCAGATCTGCCTGGCAGGGAGCAAAGTCCACCCATCGCGCTTCGCCGCATCGAACAGGTCCGGGCAGCTCCATGGATCAAGCGAACGCAGCACTACATAGTGTTCGGGCCAGCGCTCAGTCAGCAGGCTGCGAATTGCTGGAAGGTCTGCACCATCCCAATCCCCGTGCAAGTTGGTTGCCAGCAGCCAGTTGTCGAGTTGCACGGTGTGGTTGATCCCCAAAGTGCGCAGCAGACCATCCAACACTGCGAGCGCCGCCTGCGCGCCCCATCTGCCCCAGGTAACTCCAACAATATCAAGCTCATCGCGCGCATAGAGCACATAGGCACTATGCGGACTGGCGACATAGGTGCGGCCATAGCCGCCATGATCAACCAGTACCGGTAAGCGCAGTTCGCCTTGCTTAAGCAGCAGCGCCTCGCTCGCTGAATTGCTGATGAGTTTGCTTGCGCCGTGTTCAGCAAATTCTGCCATATAGCGGCCGGCAAGCGAGCCATCGGCGCGCATCGCAGCCGGATCGCTGAGTAGCTCGGGTTTCTGGAGAACCGCCGCGGCAGGCATACGGGTCACGCGGAATACTCCAACATGCGGCCAAGATCAGTGGCATGCATCCACGCTCAGGTATGGGTTTAAGTGCCCTGCAGTCGCGACAGATGCGGCCTCGCGCCCTGACGGGTGCAGGGGGCTTCGTCAAGCGGTTGATGCCCGGTTGATTGATGCCGAGTTTTCGCGGCCAGCCTGTGCCGCGCGCTTAGCCTTCGCGCACGCGGCTCAAGAAGGTTCTGACTTGCTCGCTGAGATGAGAGGCTTGCTGGTCGAGTTCATTGGCACTGGTCAGCACTTGGCTTGCCGCCGCGCCTGTCGACAACGAAAGCGATCGTACATCCTCGATATGGCCAGACACCTGCTCAGTCCCGCGCGCGGCAAGATCGATGCTGTGGGCAAGGTTCTGTCCCGCAACCGATTGCTGATCGACTGCACTGGCGATCGAGACCGCGGTGTTTTCGAGTTCCTTGACCTGGCCTGCAATTGCTCTCAGCGCGCTGACGCTAGCGCCGGTCGTGTCCTGCATTGCGCGGATTTGCTCGCCGACCTGATCGGTCGCGCGGCTGGTCTGCATCGCTAGTTCTTTGACTTCAGCGGCGACCACTGCGAACCCACGTCCTGCCTCGCCGCCGCGGGCGGCTTCGATCGACGCATTAAGCGCCAGCAGGTTGGTACGCTGCGCGATAGTCTGGATCAGCTCGACGATCTGGCCAACCTGTTCGGCGGAATCCGAAAGCGCCGAAATAGTCGTGTCTGCTTCCACCGTCGCATCGGTTGCAAGCCGCGCGAGCTCGCTTGAAGAGGATGCCTGCCGACTGATCTCTCCGATTGAAAGCGCGAATTCATCGCTGGCCGCCGCGGCCGAGGTTGCCCCGGTATTGGCTTCTTGCATGTTCTTGACGAGCGAGCTCGTGCTTTCGCTTGTTTCTTCAGCGGTGCTGGCCATGCGGGTGGCGGTGGTCTGCAATTCGCTTGAGGCGGCTGCGACGCGGTCCACCACTTCGCCGACTGTGCGCTCGAACTGCTTTGCGACTTCATTCAGCAGCGATGCTTTGCGGCTTTCGTTTTCTTCGCGTTCGCGCGCGCGTTCTTGCTGCTGACGGACCTCTTCATCGGCCCGTTCCGCCCGTTCGCGGGCCCAGACTTCGAGTTGGCGATTGGCGCGCTTGAACAGGTTGAGTGCGCGCAGCATCTCGCCGATTTCGTCTTGCCGTTCGCGTCCGTCGATCTGAAAATCCCGGTCGCCTTTGGCAAGCCGGGTCATCCCGCTGGTAACTTCGGTGATCTTGCGCGAGAAATCGCGTGACAGATAGTGGAGGCCGATCAGCAGGATCAGTCCTGCCAGCACTGCCAGCACACTGACGATAGTGATCATCGTGAAAAAGTAATCGATCCCGTTCTGCTCATGCTCGCGGAACACGACGTCAAGATCGCGTGCAAACTCTTCAGCATCAGCAAATAATTGATCGCCCGCATCAGACAATTGATAGGCCATCGCTGTGGTCGCTTCGGTCCGGCCTTCGCGTGCCTGACGAGTGCGCAGTTCGTCGAAGATCGCATTATAGCCTACCAGGTCGGTGCGAGCCTGCTCGACCCTGCTGTGCAATTGCGGGACCTGCTCGGCAATGATGGTGTCCATCAGATCGATTTGCTCAGTGGCAGCGCGGTACGCGGCGCGCTGACGTTCCAGCACCTTTGCTTCGCGCTCGAAGATAAACCGCGCGGTGTTGTAGCGCAGTTCGCCAGTGCTCCCGCGCAGCTCGTTCGAGGCGATAACCGCTTCCTGTATCTGAGCCGACGTGCTGTAGCGAAACCAGAGTTCAGTCAGGCCAAGCCCCAGGACCATGCTCATCGCAAAGCCGATCCCGAAGAAGGTGCCGAAGATGACGTGAATTTTGCCTGTTATGCGCAGATCGCGGAACCACTTGAAATGCTCAAGGATACTGCGGCGCGAGCGAGTTGCGGTGGGTTCGGACTGAATATCGTCGGGCTCGAACGCGCCATGCAGATCGCGCGACAGTTCAGGCACTGCCATTTCCTCGCGCTGTTCCTGAAAGGTCATCGTGTTCATGGCAGTCCCCAACCACAGCCCCCGTTCGCTCAAAGGTGTGAACGAAAATCCTTTCCAAATCCTTGAATAAGGATGTCCGCGCCAGTTCGAAGGCGCTAACCGGCGCGTATTTTGGAGAGAAACGCGTTAACCTGCGTGCGCAGAGTCGAAGCCTGTCCTTCAAGCTCGGTCGCGCTGCTCAAGACCTGGCTCGCGGCAGAGCCCGTCGCAAGCGATAGGTCTCGGACTTCTTCCATGTGATCAGCAACTTGCTCAGTGCCTCGAGCGGCAAGGTCAATGCTTTGGGCGAGATCCTGCCCGGCAACCGATTGCTGATCGACGGCAGTCGCAATCGAGACCGCGGTGTTTTCGAGTTCCTTGACCTGGCTCGCAATCGCTCGCAGCGCACTGACGCTCGCGCCGGTCGTGTCCTGCATTGCGCGGATTTGCTCGCCGACTTGATCGGTCGCGCGGCTGGTTTGCATCGCCAGTTCCTTGACTTCAGCGGCGACCACTGCGAACCCACGTCCTGCCTCGCCGCCGCGGGCGGCTTCGATCGACGCATTAAGCGCCAGCAGATTTGTGCGCTGCGCGATAGTCTGGATCAGCTCGACGATCTGGCCGACTTGCTGAGCGGAGGCGGACAGCTGCGAGATCGTGTCGTCAGCCTGCGTTGCGGACAATGTCGCTTCCCGAGCCAGTTCAGCCGAAGACGCGGCCTGGCGGCTGATTTCCCCGATCGACATCGCAAATTCGTCGCTCGCCGAAGCTGCTGCCGTCGCCCCGGTGTTTGCCTCTTCCATCGCTTGCGTCACATCGCTTGTGCGGCGGCTGGTCTCATCCGCCGTGTTGGCCATCATCCGCGATGTGTTTTGCAATTGGCTGGATGCCTCGGCCACGCCGCTCATGACATCGCCCACGGTGCGTTCGAACCGGTCTGCAAATTCCCGCAAGACCCGGTCGCGCTCAAGCCGTGCCTCTTCTTGCTGCATTTGCAGTTTGGTCTGTTCGTCAAGCTCTGCTTTTGCGCGCGCAGCGCGTTCGCGGCTGAGCTTTTCAAGCCTTACGCCAGCGCTGTGAAACACTTCCATCGCACGGGCCATCTCGCCGATCTCATCGGTTCTGCTCCGTCCGGGGATCGTGACGTCCTTGCGCCCGCTCGCAAGCTTGGTCATCTGCGCTGTCATTTCTTTAAGCATGTCGCCAACGGTTCGATCAAAATGGCGCTGCGCGATCAAGGTGAGGGTGACAAGCACAGCTGCAAGCCCGACCCAGATGAACAGCAACATGGAAATGAGCGCTGTTCCCGAGGCTGACATAGCATCGGCATCTTTACTTAGCTGTTCGGCAAGCTCGCGGCCTGCTCCAAGCACTTCGTCTCCGGTGGCAGTGACTTCGCTGGCCTGACTTTCCTGCCGCGCGCTATCCCCGCGAGATGGGTCAAACGCGGCAACCTGTCGGCGGAAGTCGGCAATGCCTTCTTGGACCAGTTCGATGCGATCAAACGCGATCATGTTGGTATCAATCACCATCGCACGCAGCTGTTCGGATTTAAGATCGGCTGAGCGCAATTGCTCAAGCGTGGCGCGCCGGCGGCTGTTATCCCCTCGCGCGATCAGAACTTCGGCATGGCGCTGGGCTTCGCTGAGATTGACCAGCAATTGCTCTGAGGCAAGGGCATAATCATGCTTGAGATTGATCGTTTCGGTACGCTCGCCCAGCTGCATATAACCGGCGATCACAAACAACCCTGCCAATACCGCAAAGGCGAGATTTGCTCCGAAGAAAACTTGGACCTTGCGACCAATTGAGAGCTGGGCAAACCACGCGGACAAGCGATTTTGCGGTCTGGATGAAGGCTCTTCAAGCGCCGCTGCACTTGCATGCTCCGCCTTTAGATCAAGCGCGATTTCTTCAAGCGCGCTCATGCTAGCTGTCCACCGGTGTTGGCAGCCTTAGGCTCAACGGTCACTGTCTGGTTTGTCAGACCCGCGTTTTGTTCAGCCAGCAAACGGTCGATCTCGCTGGGCGGGAGCGCTTTGTAATAGAGCCAGCCCTGCAATTGATCGCACCCCGCAAGGCGCACGAGATCGGCTTGGGCAGAGGTCTCGACCCCTTCGGCAGTCACTGCCATCTTAAGCGCGCGGGCAACCGCGATGCTTGAAAGCATCATCGCGCGGCTGCCATCATCTTCGCCGGCCTGAACTACCAGACTGCGATCAAGCTTGAGCTTTTCGAAGCGGAACTGACGCAGGAAGCCGATCGAGGCATAGCCGGTGCCAAAGTCATCAAGGCTGATCTTGACGCCAAAGCCGCGAATGACATCCAAGCTTCGTTCAGCAACAATCGGATCGAGCACCAGACAGGTTTCCGTCACTTCGAGCTCAAGTTGTTGCGGGGGAAAGCCGGTCTCTTCTAGTATCTCGCCGAGCTTGATCGGGAATTCGGGGTTTCGCAGCTGCGCCGCTGAGATGTTGACCGACAGCGCAATCTCGCCCCATCGCAGTGCATCGCTCATCGCTCTGCGCAGCACCCACAGGCCGATCGGGTTGATGATGCCGGATTCTTCGGCGACCGGGATAAAGACATTAGGGCCGATCTGACGGCCGTCTTTGCGGTTCCAGCGCAGCAAGGCTTCAACCGCGACAATCGCGTCAGTGTCAGCATCGACCAAGGGTTGATAGGCGAGTGCGAACTCCCCTTCGGCAAGGCCCGTACGCAAATCGTCTTCGATTTCGCGCACCGCCTCACGCCGCTGGTCAAACGTCTCGTTGAACCATGTGCAGCGCATTTTACCGCCACGCTTTGACATCGACATTGCCACGTCCGCTCGGCGCAGCATCTCCGAGGATGGGATGCGCTCCTCGGCGGTCGAGCGCGATAGCCCAATGCTTGCGCCGACCGCGATTTTGCGATGGCCCACGCTGAGCGGTTGAGCGAGCTGGTCTAGCACGGTGCGGCACATCCCCTCCAGAATGGTGCCCGCCACCCGGCCCGACATGACCGCTGCGAATTCGTCGCCGCCTAGCCGATAACATTGCGCTTCGTCACCGCAGGTGGTTCGCAGCAATAGCGCGCAGCGCTGGATTAATTGATCGCCGACTGCATGGCCGAAATGGTCATTGACCTGCTTAAAACTGTCGAGATCGATGATCGCGAGGGCCACTTCCTCGCTATTGGCAGAGTGCGCTTCGATATCAGCATGCAAGGCGCGGCGATTGGGCAGCTTGCTAAGCGCATCTGTCGATCCCAAAGCCTCCAGCTCGCGCACGTTCGCAAATCCATTGCGACCCAGCAAAAACAACGTTGCCGCGTAGAGAAGCACGCCGGCAATGAGCAGCGCGTGAGGTGAGACCAGAACAATCCGGTCGCTGGCGATGATTACGAGGAAAATGAGTGCAAAGACAAAGGTCAGCACTGCAAGCGGCATGATCACAAGGCCAGCTGGTGTCAAACGCATAGGTTTGCCGGGTTCAGGCACCAATCTTCCTCGGATTACTGCCAGGCAGGACATCACCCTTAACCCGGCGCTGCGACACTGCTTAAGGGTTTAGGGCGCAGGGGCTAAATAATAGTAAATGTTAAATCGCCGCCTCGCGGAAAACCCCTAATTCTTGCTTCCGTCATCCGGTCGCAAGTATCGCCTCCGAGCTAGCCGGCAGATTTTGTCGATAGATGCTTGCGCGATGCTCTGCCGGAATGAAATCGTCTGTCTGGCCGACCACTGTCTCGCCGGCGCCCAGCATCAGATATCCATCTTGTTTGAGCGCAGCGCTCAAGCGCGCAAACGCTTGCGTGCGGGTCGCGCGGTCGAAATACAACAGGACGTTTCGGCACAAAATAAGGTCGAATTGCTGGTGCACTGGCGGGTCGCTCAGCAGATTGTGCTGGCGAAATGTAGTGGGCGCGCGGATGTTATCCTTGATCTGCCAGCCTTGCCGCGTTTCATCGAAATGGCGCAGCATTTCGCCAACACCAAGCCCGCGCTGGACTTCGAATTGGCTATACAGGCCGCTGCGCGCGGCATTGATCGCTCGATGCGACACGTCAGTGCCAAGGACTTCGATCGACCATCCGCGCCAGAATTCTGCATTTTCGTCGAACACCATGGCGAGCGAATGGACTTCCTGACCGGTTGAGCATCCTGCACACCAGATTGAAAGCCTACGCGTGCTGCGCCGTCGCTGTGCCAACTCGGGCAGGACTTGCTCAGGCAGCTGGTCAAATGTCGGTTTGTCGCGAAAAAAGTAGGTCTCGTTGTTGAGCAGCGCTTCAACCACCTGCTGAGTCAGCCCTTTATGCTGGGGTTCATCGAGCAGGCAGACAAGCTGATCGACATTGCTGATACCATGTTCGCGAAAGATCCCGGCTAAGGCCGAGGTAACCCGCCAGCGCCGGCTTTCAGTAAGATGCTGTCCGGTATACGCAGTCAGCAGGTCGGCAATGATCTGGTAAGAGGCCTGGCTTCCTTCCATGATGCGCGTTCGCCCGCACCTATCGCGAAGCGACGGCGAGGCTGTGCGCCAGGATTGCTTCGGCCAGTTGTTCAGGCGGCGCGACCAAGCTGGTCAGCCCGGCATTGGTGACTGCCCCGGGCATCCCCCATACCGCGCTCGATGCGGCGTCTTGAGCCATAACCGTGCCGCCTTGGTCAACGACTTTGCTAGCCCCTTCGATGCCGTCGCGGCCCATACCTGAAAGGATCACAGCCAGCACGCGCCCTTCGAAGGCTTCAGCGGCGCTTGCGAGCATCGGATCGACCGACGGCAGGCATCCGCTGCGGGCTGGCTCTGCTGAGACGCGGCATATCAATCGCTTGCTTTCGCGTCGCACCAGCATGTGGCCATGTCCGGTGGCAATCCCGATTTCGCCGCGCCCTATTACTGTACCGTCTTCGGCGATCTGGGTGCGCCGGTCACACGCCATTTCAACCTGCCGAGCAAACACCGGAATGAAGGAGGCTGGCAAATGCTGAGTGATAAGGATCGGCAAAGTGAAGTCGGTTGGGAGCGCGCGCAGCAACAGATTGAGAGCGTGAATCCCGCCCGTTGAAGCGCCGATCGCCACGACTTCAGGACGCGGGCTTGTCACTTTGCGCAAAGGCGCAGCGGGAGGCTGGGCTCGCGCCTCGTCCGATGCCGAAGCATCGTCAAGCTCCGCGCTCCCGAGCGCACGGATCTTGCCCAGCAATTGACTGCGATAGTCTTCGTTAAACCCGCCGGGGCGCGGTTTGGGCATGGTGTCGGCTGCGCCCATCGACAAAGCCGATAAGGTTGCTTCTGCGCCGTCTTCCGTGAGCGAGGAAACCACCAGAACCTGCGCTTGTTCAGCCGTCTGGAGGATCGCGGGGAGCGCTTCCAAGCCTCCCATGCCGGGCATTTCGAGATCGAGCAGGATCACATCGACTTCGCTCGCTTTGTTGTGAGCCCGCAATTCGCTGAGCGCGCGTTCCGCGCTGCTGGCTGTTGCAACTACAGTGAGGCTCTGATCGCTTTCGACCATGCGCTTGAAGATGGTGCGAACGGTAAGCGAATCATCGACAATCATCACGCGCACCGGGTGTGCGCGAGTGCTGGATGCGGCTCGCTTCAGAAGCTCGTGAGATGGCGAGAGCGGGGCATTCATGCGAAACCAACCAGCTGCAATTTGATCTGAAGCGTTTCGTGATCGAACGGCTTCATCACATACTCATCGGCCCCGGCCTGGATCGCTTCGCGGATATGCGCGACATCGTTTTCGGTGGTGCAGAACACCACCTTTGGTTGCTTGCCCTCGGGCCGCTGACGCAGCTGAGTGATAAATTCAATTCCCGTCATAACCGGCATGTTCCAATCTAGCAGGATCACGTCCGGCATCAGGCGTTCGCATGCCTCCAGCGCCAATTTGCCATTTTCAGCTTCGTCGACAGCGAAACCCAAGGTCTCGAGAATATGTCTCGAGACCTTTCGGATTACGCGGGAATCATCGACGATCAGGCACGTTTTCATGGGGACCCCTGGTGTTCTGAACAAATGAATACAACGCAGCAGTAACTATAGGATTAAGCGGCGGCTCCGAGGCTCTCTGAACCGATGATGAGCGCTTCCAAGTCGAGCAGCAACGCAGGACCAAGCGACGTTTCGATCATCCCGGTCGCCACACGTGACCACTCAGGCCCAAATCCTCCAGACACTTGCTCAGGGTCAGCCACAGCGGTGGTGATGTCTTCGATGCAGTCGACCATCAGCGCGTAGGCATAGCCTTGCACCGATACGACCGCGGCGCGGTGATCGACCGGCCATTTGGCGGGATCAAGACCCAAAGCGAGCCGGCAATCGATCACTGCCAGCGCTTGGCTGCGCAGTGCGGTAATTCCGGCAATGCTCGGCGGCGTGCGCGGGACCGGAGTGACATTGCCAAGCTCGATCACAGACTGCACGTCATGCGCATGCAGCGCGCAGCGGCGTCCGGCGATCTTGGTCATCACCAGCAGGTCTTTCATCAGGAACGTCCTCCGATACGAGCCTGTTTCAAAGCGGCAATCACACCTTCGCGGTCATACCGGTAAACGCTTGGCTGTTCTGGAGCGGCCTCCGGCTGGCTGCGCAAGCGTATGACAGGCCCGACTGCCTCATCAGCCATGATGCCAGCATCTGCGTCGTCCAACAGGATCGCGATATCGCCTTCACCGTCTTCAGCAATCGTATAGCCCGCCGCGAGCACGAGCGGCTGCAGGATAGTCCGGGCCCATTCGGTGTCAGGCACGACACAGGTCGGCCGGGCGACGGCAGCTGGCGGCTCGCCATGCTCAGCGAACAGCGCATGTCCATCCATCAGCGCGGTTGGATGGGTGTCGACCAGTGTGATCGCTTCGATCAGTGGTTCATCGATCGCTGGTTTGAGGTCTTGCGTAAGCTCGACCGCATCGTCCACCTGCTGGACGGCGTAGAGCAGGTCGCAGGCACCATCGCTGAGCCGTAACAGGCGGATCTTGTCCGCCGGAAGCGGCCCCTCAGGCAGACCAATCAACGGCAGAATAACGCCATCGATTACGGCGCGCGGCGGGCTGGCAGTGAGATCGATGGCCGCCGCAGGGGCCGTTTCGATGCGTTGAACGAGTTCCAGCCGGATCGCACAGCGCCGTCCGTTGAAATCGGTAAACAGCATCGCTTGGCAAGCATTCTCATGCGCTTTTGCAGCGCCGCTCTCGCCAGCCAGCAAAGTCCTCGTGCGGGTTTCCGACACCAGTTCGTATTGCGCGGCAATGTTAGTCACATCCAGCAGCAAGATCAGCTGGCCATCGTCGAGCAGCGTAGAACCAGCATAGAGCCCACTTTTCATGATCGCTGGGGCCAGCGGTTTGATCACCAGATCGCCGTGATGATAGATGCTGTCGACAGCAAGGGCGAACAGATCGCCACTGGCGAGCCGGAGCAATACCATTGTGTGCTCGGTTTCGCTGAGTTCGGTTTCGCCAAGATCAAGCACGTCGCTTAGCATCAGGCACGGCACGCGCTGGCCGCGGAAGGTAACCATCGCGGTTTGCCCCAGCTCTGCAAAATCGAGCGCTTTGGCTGAAGCGTGCACAATCTCTTCGATATAGCTTTGCGGGATCGCAAAGCGCTGATCGCCGACCTGCACGGTAAGGCCAGCGATGATGCTCAGTGTGAGCGGGATTTGCAGCGTGAACAGTGTGCCTACACCAGTCTGGCTTGACACTTTTATAGAGCCGCCGACCCGTTCAAGGTTGTCGCGCACAACATCAAGGCCAACCCCGCGACCCGATACATTGCTGACGCTTTCTGCGGTCGAAAAGCCCGGCTCGAAAATCAGTTGCAGGACTTTGTCGCGCGGCATGTCAGCATGATCGGCGGGATCGACCAGGTCTGTGGCGATTGCTTTGGCGGCGATCCGCTCTTCATCGAGGCCGCGTCCATCGTCGCTAACCACAATCGAGATGGTGTTGCCTGATTGCCGAGCCGCGATCGACAACAGGCCGATTTCGCGTTTGCCTAGCGCCAGTCGCTCTGAAGGCGTCTCGATCCCGTGATCGATTGCGTTGCGGATTATGTGAGTCAGCGGATCGCGGATCGTCTCGATCATTTCGCGGTCGAGCTCGACGTCGCCGCCTTCCAGATCGATCATCACTTGCTTGCCAAGCTCGCTCGACAGGTCACGAACAAGTCGTGGCAAGCCGCCGAACAACGCTTCAATCCGCTGCATTCGCATCCGCGTAATCGCGTCGCGGACATCTGAGAGGATCGTGGTGAGCCGCTCGAATGGCCCGTCAATCGTCGGCTGCGTGCCTGCCTGACGTAGTCGGTGGGCAAGATCATTGCGCGCCAGCACCATATCGGAAACGCCGCTCATCACGCGGTCAAGCAAGTCGACCGGCAACCGGATGGTGCGCTGCGTGGCAGTCTGCGTGTCAGGCTTGGCTGTCTGCGGCGAAGCGTTGCCTGGTGCAGGGGCAGACGGATCTGTTTCAAGCAGCGCGCTAGCCGGCGCATGGACCGCGCGTTCGCCATCATCCGCGCAAGCGTCGAATTCAGTGTCTGTGGTCAGCGCGGCGATGAGCGCTTCATCGCCTCCTTCAGCGAAGTCCTCGCCCACCTCGATCGCGTCAACCATCTGCGTGATACGATCGATTATCGCCAAGACTGCCGTAACGAGCGCGGCATCGGCCTTGCGGCGGCCCGCACGCACGTCAGCCAAAGCATCTTCGGCGGCATGGCTAAGCCCTGCGAGCCGCGGAAAATCAAAAAATCCGCAATTGCCTTTGACAGTGTGGACGAACCTGAAAATTGCATCAAGCCGCCCGCGATCGGCTGGATCGGCTTCCCAGGCGATGATTTCGCCTTCGCTTGCCTCCAGCATTTCGCGTGTTTCTGCGACGAAATCCGCCAGCAGTTCATCCATGGTGCGCGCGCCCCCAACCGAAACCGGTTTGCTTCACCAATTAGTCTATGCCCGGCGATGGTTAACGAAGCGCTACCGGTGGCACGATGCCGTTGCTTAACTTGGAACCTTTACAGCAGGCCGCTGCGGATTGAGCGTCCAATACATCAAAGCCGCCGCACTCAAGGCGCCAAACAGGTTCGCGGCCAACTCGGCGGTGTAGATCGCGGCGCTGCCCCAAGTTGCCTGGAGCGCCCAAGCGCAAGGCAGCATTACGAGAAACACACGCGCGATGGACTGGATGAGGGCGTAAGTCGCTTTGTCGACGGCATTCATTATGCCATTGCCGACAATCAGCAGGCCGAACCCGATATATCCCCATGCGGCGATCTCAAGGTAAAGCGAAAACTCGGCGACGACCTGCGGATCGTTTGTAAACAGGCTTGCAAACCAGTCCCCGGCGGCGACCATCGCGACTGCTATCGCCAGCCCCCACACCAGACAGAACCCGCAAGCATATAGCGCCGCTTCGCGGGCGCGATCATACTTCTGCGCGCCCCAGTTCTGCCCGACAATTGCGCCGATCGAGCCGCTTAGTCCAAGCAAAGGCACGATCGCAAAGCTTTGAAGTCGTCCAGCGGCGCCAAAGCCCGCCACTGCGCTATCGCCTTCGAGTGCGACAAGTGCAGTGAGCACTGACAGGCCGAAGGGGTTGATCGCGTTCGAGAAGGCTGCGGGCACGCCGACCTTGAGGATTGCGCCTAAGGGCTCAAGGATACGCCCACGGACGATCAAAGACAGATCAAGCGGAAGCGCGCTGCGCCCGACTAAAAATACCCCTGCGGCTACACCAACACCCCAGCCGATGATCGTGGCATAGGCCGCGCCAGTGATGCCAAGCCCCTCGAATCCGAAAGCGCCAGTAATCAGGATCGGATCAAGCACCCAGTTTGCAGCGGCGTATGTAAGCGAGATGTAGCTTGTTTTGCGCGCTTCACCTTGACCTCTCAGAACGCCGTTCAATCCCATGATGGCAAGGGTCAGCGGAAACCCAAGCGCAAATGGGCCCATATAGAGCATGATCATCGGCATCAGGTTCGCAGGCGCGTTCATCAGCTCGAATATCAGTGTAAGGCTTGCATAGAGCGCAAGGCCCATGACGATCCCGCTGGTTACTGCAAAAGCGACCCCGAGATTGGCTCTGCGGGCGGCCTTTTCGTGATCGTCTTCACCGATCGCGCGAGCCACCACAGAGTTGATCCCGACCATGACGCCCACTCCGAGCGATGTCAGCGCGACCGAAATCGGGAAGATGAAGGCGATTGCAGCCAGCGCATCGCTGCCCAGCTGACCGATGAAGTAGGCATCAACGAGGCCGATCGACATGATCGCTGCAACCCCGATGATCATCGGCAAGGTCTGTCCGATCAGATGCCCCGGAATGCTGCCAGTGATCAGCTTGGCCGCGCTTGGGCTTTCATCTGGAAGGGTATCGGCCATTACAGCCGCGCCTAGCTGTGGCCCGGCAGCTTGGCAAAGCGAAACATCTTTCCTGTGATGCAGGAATGCTTGCAGCACGATGTGCAATCATGCGATACCCGGCATGATAAAGGGATAACCGTTGAGGATATTAAGCCATGGCGACACAGCTCAAACCGACAATCGAATGCAGCGCAGAAGAATGGCAAGCGCGGCTTGATCTGGCGGCCTGTTATCGTATTTTTGATCACCTTGGTTGGTCTGAATCGATCTATAACCACATCTCTTTGAAAGTGCCGGGGGAAGACGATACCTTCCTCATCAATCCGTTCGGTCTGCTCTACGATGAAGTGACCGCGTCGAACCTTGTGAAGATCGATGTCGAAGGCAACAATGTCGGCGGATCGCCCTATATGGTGAATAAAGCAGGCTTCACGCAGCATGCCTATTTCCACAAGACTCTGGGCGAGCGGGCGAACGCAATCTGCCATGTCCACACGACCGCCACCATGGCGGTGTGCAGCCACAAGGACGGCTTGCTCCCGACCAACTTTTACGCCTGCAATTTCCAGGGACAGATTGGATACCATGATTTCGAAGGGGTTACCGTCCGGCCTGAAGAAGGCGAGCGGCTGGTCGAAAATCTGGGTGATCACACGATCCTTATGCTGCGCAACCATGGCCCGGTGGTGATGGACAAAGGCATTCAGGGCATGTTTGTCAAAATGTGGGCGTTGCAGCGCGCGTGCGAAATCCAGGTCGCAACGCTCGGCATGGGCAATCCCAATGTCGTGCCAAACGAAGTGGTCGATGTCCATCAGCGCGATATCGCCGTGATGTCGAGTCAGGGCGGAGCAGGTGTGTTCGATTTCGAAGCGTGGAAACGCAAGGTATCCAAGATCGACGACAGCTGGCGGAACTGAGCGCGCTTCATCACCTAAGGTAAGGTGCGCTTATGTCGCGCATGACGGTCAATGATCGCCCGGTCGAATTCGATCTCGATCCGGAAATGCCGCTGCTTTACGCGCTGCGTGAGGCCATGAACCTGACCGGCACTAAAGCAGGCGGTGGCGGCGATTGCGCATGTGGCGCTTGCATGGTGCTGGTGGATGGCACTGCGTTGCGCTCATGCAAGATCACTCTGGCTGAAGCGGAGGGCCGCTTCATCACGACAATCGAAGGGCTTTCGCGCGATCGCTCGCATCCGGTACAGCAGGCGATGGTCGCCCAGCAGGCGATCCAGTGCGGGTATTGCACGCCGGGGATCGTGATCGCTGCCGCTGCTTTGCTTCAGCGCAACGCTGCGCCAAGCAGAGAAGACATCATTGAGGCGATCCCCAACATATGCCGCTGCGGAGTGTATCCGAGGCTGGTGGAAGCGGTGCAGCAAGCCGGACGCGTTGCGCGCCGGGTGGAAAGCTTGAGTGCGGCGCCGGCGCCGGGGATCAGCGCACAGGATGCCGCTGACACCGTGCCCGCTTTGCGCACCCCCGCTCTGGCGAGCGATCCGGCAAGCGACACTGACTAGGCTGCAAATCGGGACGGGAGGACTTTGTGAAAGCGACTATCTGGCACAATCCGAAATGTGGGACTTCCAGAAAGACGTGGGCGATCCTCGAAAATCTGAGCCGGGTCGATGTGACTGTCATCGAATATCTCAAAGACCCGCCTTCGCGCGACAAACTGGCTCAGCTCTACGTTGACGCCGGCATTACCCCTGCCGAAGGCCTGCGCCTGCGTGGAACCGATGCAGAGGAACGCGGTTTGCCTGAGGCTAAGGCCGAAGCCATTCTCGAGGCGATGGTGGCCGATCCGATCCTCATCAACCGCCCACTTGTCGAAACCGAGAAGGGGGTAAGGCTGTGCCGCCCGCAGGATGTGGTGCTTGAGATCCTCTAGCAGGCCGTGCGTCAGCGATCGCGGGTCATCTCGCTGTCGGCTTGCAAGCCTTTCCAGCCGAGCACCGCGACCGCTAGACACAGCATCACGATCAAGCCGAAGCCGAGCCAGTCATTAAGGTTATAAAGCCCCACGCCGAGCGCTGGAGCATATACGAAGCTCGCCCCTGCGACGCTAGCGACGATGCCTGAGGCTTGGCCTTGTTCGCGCCGGGTCACGGCAAGCGACGTGCCCGCAGTGGTGCCTGGGCGAAACAGGCCAAATCCAAGCGAAGCGATCGCATAGCCCAGCGCGATGGTGTGCAATTGTTGCGCAGCAGCAAGGATCGCAGCACCAGCCGCGGCGATGAGAATGCCTGACAAGGTCGCTGCGCGCGGACCAAGGTTGAACCGCGGGATCACGCCCCATTGCGCAAGCAAGGTCGCGATAGCGCCGCACATCAGCACCAGGCTGACCGGCCCTGTGCCTTCCGCGGGCGTTTCGCGCAGGCCCATCCGGTCAAGCACCAGAAAACCAGAGATGCCAAGGATCATGGCCTGCGCGTGGCCTCCGATCAGTCCTGCTGTGATCCATGGCCGCAAACGCGGATCGGACCATTTGAGGCGCGCCGCAGCGCTGGATTGAGCCGATTGAGTGCGCTCAGATGAAGACGGGTCCACATCGTCGCTCGCAGAGCTGACGTCGCTATGGTGGTCTTCGCTCGGCCCGCTTGCGTAAGGCGCGCCGTAAGTGCGTCCACGCGCTGCGAACTTGGGCTCATCATCCGGCAGGCGCAAACGCAAAAGGACAAGCGCGCCTAGGCCCAGCAGCGCGTAACACAGGAACGGCCCGGTCAAGCCAATCCCCAGAAACGGCAACACCATCAGCGGAGCAAGCACTGGACCAAACACGGTGCCGAGACCAAAACTCGAAGCGATCAGCGACAGCGCTTGCGTGCGCTCAGAGCGCGGGGTGCGCGAGGCGACATAGGCCTGCACCGCTGGCGGCGCTGCGCTGCCGAACCCGCCATAGAGGCTGCGCGCAGCGGCAAACGCGAGCAATGCCCAGAACGCGGTCATCCATCCTGACAGGCCAGCCCACAGCACCAGCCCGCATAATGCCATGGAGACAACGAAGCCGATCAGGCCAAGTGCCATCATCGCTTTGCGCCCGCGCCTGTCCGAGCGCCTTGCCCAGATTGGGGCACACACCACCCATAACAGAGCTGACCAGCTATAAGCGAGGCTGATCCAGACATCGTCGATCGCGAGTGCGGTCCCGATCGAAGGCATGACCGATTGCATCGCGGTGTTGCCAGCGGCAGTAACCAGCATGACCATGAACAACAGGACCATGCGGGCTTGGGAGATACCCGATTCCTGGGCTGCCGGGTTCTGTTCTAATGATGAGTCCGCATCAGCCATAGCGCGAGCGCTAGGCCAGCGCCGCGCCGCGATCAATCTCCCTTGGGATCAGCTCTGACAGACTCTTGGTCTTTGTGCCTATTCGAATTCGCGCGCGACAACGTCGGGCGTGCTGGCAGACAATTGTCGATACATCCCGACTATGATGGTCGCAAACAGCGCACCGATCCCGCCATTGATGAGAGCTGTCACAAAGCCATTGCCGATGGCCGCAAACGAACCGCCAAAGGCTGAAAAAACCAGGCCCAACGCTGATTGAACCAGCAAAGAGACAATCCCGATAAGCAAAAACAGCAGGACCAGAAAGATAGCGATCCGGAAGGAATTGCCTTTGGTAAGGCTCCACGATCGGCGCAGCGCAGTGATCGGGTTGAGTTGATCCTCAATCGCAATGACTGCTGCGGTAAAGGTGAACTTGATAAAGAAGTAGATGATCAGGACAAAGCCGATAACGGCTAACAGCCCGCCGATCACAGGTTGACCTAACCCAGCCGCAAGGCCGATCGGCAGACCGATCACCAGACCCGCTAGCAACGCGACAAGGAGTTGCGAGGCAAGATAGCTCAGCACGCCGCGTGCGCCTTGCTTTAAGGCTTCGCCAACGGTTGGCTTAGCGCGGTCTGTCAGGAGTGCGAGCAGGCTCAGCGTGCCGAAAAACTGGATCAAAGAGACGATCAGAAAAGCTGGCCAATTATCGCTGTATTGCTTGGTCAGCGCTTCCATGGTTGCGTTCATCACCAAGTCGGGATCCGCGCCCGGCGGGATATCGGGCTGCTCCGGGTTGATCGTTTCAGGCAGAAAGATGGCCATCGCAAAGTAAGGCAGGAACAGGAAAAGCCCGGCTATTGTCGCGATCGTCCCAAAGTTTGCTGCAAGGATGCCCGATGCATCGGTCCATGCCTTGCCCATATCCAGTTTGACCATTGGTTCCCCTGCGTAATTTCGAGCCTGCGCCCATCCGGGCATTTCATTATCGGCCTACGACCGTCGATCGCGATTGCAGCGCGGCTGATTGCAATTGCCGCTTGCCTTAGCTGCGCAATGCCCCCACGCAAGCGCAATGGCAAGTATCGTGCGCCCCGTTGAACCTGCGCATCCCTCGCTCGAATGGCGTCATGAAAGAGCGCACGTGCCTTATCGCGACGCGCTTCAAGCGATGGAAGCACGCAATGCCGCGATTGCGGCGGGTACTTCGTCAGAACTCATCTGGATGTTGGAGCATCCGCCGGTTTACACCGCCGGGACCAGCGCGGATGAAGCGGAGCTCATCAACCCGCAATTCGAAGTCATCAAAGCGGGCCGCGGTGGCCGCTACACGTATCACGGGCCAGGCCAGCATGTGACCTATCTCATGCTCAATCTGGCTGAGCGAGGCAAAGATGTGCGCTGTTTCGTCCATGCGATTGAAGGCTGGGTGATTAGGACGCTTGAGGATTTCGATGTCGAGAGCTGGCGCGCTGAAGGGCGGGTTGGCATTTGGACTCGCGACATCGACGGGCGCGAAGCCAAGATCGGTGCAATCGGCGTGCGGATCAGACGATGGGTGACGATGCACGGCTTCTCAGTCAATCTCGACCCTGACCTATCGCATTTCAGCGGCATCGTGCCTTGCGGGATCGAGGAATTCGGTGTCACCAGTCTCGCGCGGCTAGGCAAAACGGTTGATGCTGAGCAATGGGAGCAAGCGCTGAAGGCCAACGCGGATCAGTTTTTCGAGGCGCTGGAGCAGGCAGGCGGCACGTCATGCGAGGGATAACTGGATTGGCCGCATTCGGCCTCCTCGCGCTCGCATCCTGTAGCGATGAGCCCGCGGTGATTGAAGAGCAGGCTGATGACGCGCAAAGCGAAGCGGCTGGCGAAGTCCTGGGCGGCACGATCAGCGATGACATGCTGCCTCTCGACCAGTTGCGCTCTCAATCGCCGCCCGCTGCGAGCGATCCGGCAAATTCGGGAAGCGCTAGCAGCGAGCGACCCGACGCCGCTCCGGCCGCCGACCAAAGCGTCGAGGTTGAGCCCGAGCCAAGCGCAGCAGCGCGCGCTCTAGAAAGCGAAGAGACCGCGCCGATAGTTGCCCCGCCTTTACCCGCAGCACCAGACGCGCCGACCCCAGCACCGCCGCGAGAGCCACCTGCCGAATAATTGAGCAGCGGCTGGGCGCGCTCACCGAGGGTCGAGCCGCTGCCTAAGATCTGATCATCTTTGTGCGCGGCGCAATCTAGGCGGCTGCGCCTGCTTTTTCTTCAGCCAGCGTCGGGTAGTCGATATACCCTTGCGGGATCGGGAAGTACCAGCTCTTGGGCACATCCTTGTTCGGCGCGAAGTCGGCTCCGACTTTGATCCGATGCGCAAGATCGGGGTTCGAGATGTAAGGCCGCCCGAAGCTTACCGCATCGCATTTGCCGCTGAACACATCCTCTTCGGCTTCATCCGCGCCGTAATCGGAATTGAGGATCAGCGCGCCTGAATAGAGCTCGCGGATGAGCGGGCTTTGCTTTGGCACGTCTGTGTTGCCGAACGTTCCTTCAGGGCCTGGCTCGCGCAGCTCGACAAACGCGAGGCCAAGCTCTTCGATCACCTTTGCAGCCGCGCCGAAGGTTGCGGGCGGATCGCTGTCATCGGTCCCTTGGCTGTCACCATTGGGTGACAAACGAATGCCGACGCGATCTGCGCCCCATTCTGCGATTAGCGCTTCTAAGACTTCGCGCATGAAACGCGTGCGGCTTTCAGGCGGCCCGCCATATGCGTCTTCGCGCAAATTGGTTTTGTCGCGCAGAAATTGATCGACCAGATAGCCGTTCGCGCCGTGCAATTGGACTGCGTCGAACCCGGCTTTCTTCGCATTGGTAGCGGCGCGCGCATAATCATCGACCGTGCGCTTGATATCATCAAGCGTCATCGCCCGGGCGGCTTGATAGTCCTGGCGTCCTTCAGGCGTATGCGCATGGCCCGGCGCGCAGGTCGCGCTGGCTGAGACCGGCGGGTTCCCGCCAAGGAAATAGGGATGCACCAGCCGGCCCATATGCCACAGCTGCAGCGCGATCAGCCCGCCTTCTTCGTGCACACCGTCGACAATCGGCTTCCATGCATCGGTTTGTTCATCGCTCCAGATGCCCGGCGCAGACGGCCAGCCAAGCCCTTCAGTGCTGATCCCGGTTGCCTCGGTCAGGATGAGGCCAGCATTGGCGCGCTGACGGTAATAGGTCGCCATCAGATCATTAGGCACGAACATCGGGTCCGCCGCGCGTCCGCGTGTGAGCGGCGCCATGAAGATGCGGTTCTTCGCTTCGAGCGCGCCGAGTTTGAGCGGTTCAAACAGTTTATCGTACATCGCTTTTGTCCTTCCCACATGGTTTTGTTGTCCACTTGGCGGGGAAGGAGCTAGGGCGCAAGCATGGAAAAGATCGCGCCTTCCCAAGCAAAGCTATGGCAGCCGCGCGAGGCGGTTTTGCTGGCCGCGCTGCTTGCAGGTAATGTCGCGCTTGCGCTCGGGCCGTGGCTGGTGCGCCTCGCCGATACAGGGCCGGTTAGCGCAGGCTTCTGGCGCTTGTTTCTGGCGCTCCCTTTTGTCTTGCTGCTGGCGCGGGCGAGCGGCCAGCGGATCGGCGGCGTGCCGGGGCGGACCCTCGCGCTGGTCGCGCTGGGCGCGGTTGCCTTCGCGCTTGATCTGGCAAGCTGGCACATCGGGATCGGCTTGACCCGGCTCGGCAATGCCACTTTGTTTGGCAATGGCGGGTCGATCGTGCTGCTGTTCTGGGGCTTCATCATCGCGCGCACGCTGCCGCGCGGAGCCGAGTGGCTGGCGATTGTTTTGGCTCTGAGCGGTGCTGCAATCCTGCTGGGCCGAAGCCTTGAAATCAGTGAAGAGACCTTCGTCGGCGATCTCTTCTGCGTCGCGGCCGGCCTGCTTTACGCGGTGTATCTGGTTAATCTCCAGGGCGCGCGCGAGAGTTTTGGCGCATGGAGCTTGCTCGCCTGGGTGAGCGTGTTCGCATGCCCGGTTCTCCTCGGTGTTGCGCTGGTGCTGGGGGAACCCGTCTGGCCAACCGATTGGACGCCGGTGGTGCTGCTGTTCGTCTCGAGCCAGCTGATCGGACAGGGTCTGCTCGTCTATTCCCTCGGCCACTTCCCGCCGCTGGTGATTGGCCTTGCGCTGCTGACTCAGCCAGCCGTGGCAGCGCTGGTGGGCTATGCGGTGTTTGACGAAGTGCTTACGGGGCTCGATGTGGTGGGAATGGCGCTGCTGGGCTCGGCGTTGGTGGCGGCACGGGTCGTGCAGGGGAAGGCTGGGCCGGTAATGACGGCCAAGAGCGGTTAGCTTTGGAGATAGGGCCCAGAATTCAACAATACTAAATCAGACCAGAAGGGAATGACTTTGTATTCCTTGAATGGCTTGGCGGACCAAGCCCCGAACTCGTTCTCAAAGTAGTGTTCGAGGTTGGACCCGTAGTAAATGACATCGGTCTGGTAGACTGAAAACACCGGGTTCCCCTCTTCGTTAGGTTCTTGAGGAATGTACCGGTGGGAATAAACCGGGATAAGCTTGGGTGCTGCTTCGATGGCATCCCTTGCGATAGCATGCTGGTCTGATTTTTTTTGGGGCTTCTCTCCCCAATCGCTCAGCCAGAAATCGCTATGATCAATATCGAAAAGGATTCCTTTGAGCGGCCAAGAAAGCGCATCCTCAATTTTTGCCTGATCGGTTCTCCAGTCCAATGATCCGACTGGACGTCGATCAAGCAATAAAGCGACAAGGTCACTAGGAAACTCGAGCTTGAACTGCTGCTGAGCAGCTTCGAGCTCACTCTTCGCGTACCCCGAAGTCCAAATGGTTTCGCTCATTCAATCCACCTGCGAAAGCACCCGCCCTAGATCACCCTGACCCACAGTGCCCTTGGCCAGTTCAAGCATCGCATCGAGGCTCTTCTTGGCTTTTACGCGCAACTCCTCCTCAATCTCGATCCGCGGCTCCAGATCGCGCAGGGCGACGTAAAGCTTCTCCATCGTGTTGAGCGCCATGTAGGGGCAGATGTTGCACGAACAGTTGCCGTCTGCGCCCGGCGCACCGATAAAGGTCTTGTGTGGAAGCGCTTTTTCCATCTGGTGCATGATGTGCGGTTCGGTCGCGACAATCAGCGTGTCGCCTTGGAACTCTTCGGCAAAGGTCAGGATGCCGCTGGTCGAGCCGACATAATCAGCGTGATCGACAATCGTGGGCGGGCATTCCGGATGCGCGGCGATCGGCGCGTCAGGGTGCTTTTCCTTGAGCTTTAGAAGCTCGGTCTCGCTGAAAGCTTCGTGCACGATGCACACGCCCGGCCACAGCAGCATTTCGCGGTCGAACTTGCGGCTGAGATATCCGCCAAGATGCCTGTCCGGGCCAAAGATGATCTTCTGGTCGCGCGGGATTTGCTGAAGGATTGTCTCCGCGCTCGAACTGGTTACGATCACGTCCGAAAGCGCTTTTACTTCGGTTGAGCAATTGATGTAGGTGAGCGCAATGTGGTTAGGGTGTGCCTCACGGAAAGCCTTGAACTTTTCAGGCGGGCACGAATCCTCAAGGCTGCATCCGGCGTCCATATCAGGCAGCACGACGGTTTTGTCAGGAGACAGAATCTTGGCGGTATCGGCCATGAATTTGACGCCGCAAAACGCGATCACATCCGCATCAGTGTCCGCTGCAAGCTGCGAGAGCTGAAGCGAATCCCCGATAAAGTCGGCGATGTCCTGAATATCGGGCGTCTGGTAATAATGCGCGAGGATCACTGCGTTGCGCTCTTTGCGCAGGCGATCGATTTCCGCGAGCAGATCCTCGCCGACTGGCATTTTTGTCTCGATGCTCATGATCGGATCCCTCGTAACAATGTTTCATCAAATATAGCGATGAATGCGCGGATTTCGAGCGCAAACGTGTTTAGCGCAAGTGCCAGATTTCTCCATCGCGCGCCGCCTGGCCGTGTTTTTCAAGCTCGAACAGATGTGCGGTGACGCTGAGTTCAGCTGCCGGAATAAGCCGCGGATCGAGCCCTTTATACATGCTGGGAATGAACTCAGCGACAGGGCGCGCGGCTTCTTCAAGCAGCCGCAGGATCTGGGCTTCGCGTTGGCGCCGATGCCCGATCATCGAGCGCACCAGTCGTTGGGGTTTGTCGATCTGCGCGCCATGCGCGGAATGATAGACCGCATCCTCGCGCGCCAGCATCTTTTCAAGGCTCGTCACGTAATCGCCCATGTCGCCGTCAGGCGGGATAACCACGCTGGTTGACCAGCCCATCACATGATCGCCTGAAAACAGTGCACCGGTCTCTTCCAAAGCAAAGCACAAATGGTTCGAAGTATGCCCCGGTGTGGCAAGCGCCGTCAGCGTCCAGCCGGGCCCTTCGAGCGCTTCGCCGTCCTCAAGCACCCGGGTCGGCGCATAGCTCTGGTCAAACGCTTCATCAGCGCGCGGATGATCGCTGTTTAGAACCAGCGGCGCGCACCCGATGACAGGTGCGCCGGTATGCTGTGCCAAAGGCGCAGCAGCAGGCGAATGGTCGCGATGCGTATGCGTGCAGACAATCGCGCTCACTTGCGCTTCACCAATCGCGGCGAGCAGCGCATCGACATGATCAGGATCATCGGGTCCCGGATCGATCACCGCCACGCCGTCACCTTGCCCGATGATATAGGACTGGGTCCCGGTGTAGGTGTAGGGCGAAGGATTAGGCGCAAGCACGCGCTTTATCAGCGGGTCGAGCTGCTCGGTCTGGCCAGTCGGCCAAGGCTTGGGAGGAAGGCCTGCCATCCGCGCGCTATGGGGATATTGCGCGGACCTGTCGAGAGCTTGAGCGGGCTTGCGGTCGCTGTGCGAGCGATTAGGGAAGCACCTCTTGGATGGCTGCGACACGCTCGGGGAGGGACCGATTTCCGATTACATTCTGGTTCTCGATGAAGGCACCACATCGACCCGCGCAATGCTGTTTGCAAGCGATGGCGTACTCGCTGCGACCGCTCAGGCTGAGCTCACCCAGCATTATCCGCAGGCCGGCTGGGTCGAACACGACGCGGCCGAAATCTGGGAAAAAACCTATGGCTGCATGCTGGAGGTGATCCCTCGGGCAGGCGGTGCGGCGTGCATCGCGGCGATTGGCATCACCAATCAGCGCGAGACCGTGGTCGCCTGGGATAAGGCGACCGGTGAGCCGCTGACCCGTGCGATCGTCTGGCAGGACCGGCGCACCGAGCCGCTTTGCCGCGAGTTACGCGCTGCTGGCAATGAAGCAGATATCCAAAGCCGGACAGGGTTGCTGCTCGACCCGTATTTCTCAGCGACAAAAATGCGCTGGATGCTGGATCATGAACCAGCCGTGCAGGCCGCCGCTGAAGCCGGCACTCTTGCGTTCGGGACGGTTGAAAGCTGGCTCATCTACAAGCTTACTGGCGGCGCGCAGCATCTCACGGATGCCTGTAATGCGAGCCGCACCTTGCTGCTCGATCTGGCGGGTGAGGGGTTTGATGCGGATCTGTGCGCGCTGTTTGGTGTGCCGCATTCCGCTCTGCCCAAAGTGGTCGATATGGCTGGCGCGTTAGCGGAAACATCTGTCCCAATGTTTGGCCGCGCGATCCCAATTACCGGGCTGGCAGGCGATCAGCAGGCTGCGACCATCGGGCAAAGGTGCCTTGCGCCCGGCGAGACCAAAGCGACTTACGGCACCGGTGCGTTTGTCCTCACCAATCAAGGTAGCACACCGCCGAAGTCCGATAACCGGCTGCTTGGCACAGTGTTGACGCAGCTTGCAGGCGAGCGAACCTATGCCATCGAAGGCTCCGTGTTTGTCGCTGGCTCGCTCATCCAATGGCTGCGCGATTCGCTTGGGATTGTCGACGTTGCGAGCCAGACCGAGGCTTTGGCTCGCTCGATCCCAGCTAGCGGGGGCGTTACGATTGTTCCGGCTTTGGCAGGGCTAGGCGCGCCTCACTGGCGCAGCGAAGCGCGCGGGCTGATCGCGGGCTTGAGCTTTGCGAGCGGAAAAGCGGAATTGGCGCGCGCCGCGCTTGAAGCGATGTCGCATCAGACGCACGATCTGGCGCAAGCCTTCAAGGCCGATGGCTACGCGTGGGAGACGCTGCGGATCGATGGCGGGATGGCCGCAAATGACTGGATGGCCCAGGATTTGGCTGACATGCTCGCAGTGCCGGTCGAACGCCCTGCTATGGTCGAGACCACTGCCTTAGGCGCTGCCATGCTGGCCGCTTATGGCGCCGGGCTGTATTCGAGCTTGAACGAAGCGGGCGCAGCGATGAGCGGGGACGTGGTTCGGTTTGAGCCCCAGATGGATGACACGGTGCGCGAGGAACGTCTGGAGCGCTGGCGCAAAGCGCTTGCCGCCGCTTAGAGGCTTATTGGAGCTGCGTCAGGCTAGGCTTAGCCGAGATCGGAAAGACGCCGCTCAAGCCGTCCCTGAAACGCGCGTGCCGGAGAGTTCATCTCGAAATTTTGGCGCCAGGCTTGGTCCAGTCGGGCAATTCGGCGATGCAACCGCACGGTGTCTTCGATTAGCTCGCAGGTTTCCGGCTCAAGTTGTTCAAGCTGTCTTGGATCAGCAGCGCGATCTTCAGGCAAGGCGCCGTGCTGGCGGACTTGCTGCTCGCTCAGCTCGCCAGAAAAGAACGCGCGTTGGTTAAGCAACCAGGCCAAGACATGCATCATTCGGGTCGTCGTCTTCAAACCTTCGGTAGAGAGCGCCAGGCGAACCACGGCATCTTCGCTTTCGACCGGCTCTTTCGCGCCTAACGCAAACACCGCGCGGACATCATCTGCCAGCACGAGCGCTTCGTTGTAGAGCGCTTCAATGATCGGGCGTGAAAGGCTGTTGTTGCGGTGCATATCAGATAGTGGGCTACCGGCATGACCAACTCGCCGCCAGCGCTCAGCGGGCCTTATCCTGACCTATTGTGGGACCGTCCCGGCGCGGGACATCCATCAGGGTAAATCCTTATATTTTTACCGAATGGTAACGAGTGCGGATTGGCTTGAACCCGGGCGCGCAACGCGTTTGATCAAGCCCTTGCAAATCAGGCAATAATATCAGGTAAAAGCGTGTCTTCGATCACTGCGATTTGATCCTTCAGCCGCAGTTTACGCTTTTTGAGACGGGCAATTTGCAGCTGATCTTGCGAGCCTGCATCGCTTAGAGCCGTGATGGCTGCATCGAGATCACCATGCTCGGTCCGCAGCAATTCGAGCCGTTTTTTAAGCTCAGCCTCGTTCATTGCCGTCCTGCCCTTTTGGCTTGATCTCGTATTGGCGAAAAATGCCTACCGCGCCTCTTGCCTGTTTTGCAACCGGCCAAGAGCAGGTTCGATCCATGAATAATGCACTAGATCGACTGATCGTGGATTTAACACGTAGGTCTACGGTGAAGTTGTGGAAATACTTTGCAAGTCACTTTGAGTATGGTTTCATAGTAATTGGCGACGCGGTCGCTTTAGGTGCCGAGTCGCTCCACGGGGGCAGCCCCCCGCCTATAGGAGATATCGAAATGGCATCGTCCCACGTTCATGCACTCCAATCCAAACATGCCGGGCTCGAAGCGCGTTTGCGCGATGAGATGACCCGCCCAGTGCCTGATACGGCGACGATCCAGTCTCTTAAGAAACAAAAGCTTCGACTGAAGGAACAGATCGCCCGAACTTAGCTTCGGGCTGGCTCCAGTCTTTCTGATGGGCTCGCGAGAGCCTCGTCCGCCGCGTGTTTGAGCGATAGCTCAAACTGCGCTGGGCTCCGCTGGACCTGCGCTTAAGCCGCGCTCGGCTTTGCTTTTGCGGGCTGGTCTGGCTAGGCTCAAACCAGCATGAGCGCTGCTGCTTCCGCCCGCCAAATTCTTACCCGCCTCACCGAAGTGATGGCGTCGCGTATGCACGCGCAAGGCAAGCTTGACCGGGTCGTCCAGATTATCGGCGAATGTCTGACCAGCGAGGTTTGCTCTGTCTACCTGCTGCGCGAAGGCATGCTTGAGCTGTTCGCAACACGCGGCCTCAATCAAAGCGCGGTTCACGTCACCCGCATGGCGATCGGCGAAGGGTTGACGGGTGTCATCGCGGACAATGTCGAGACGTTGAACCTTGCTGAAGCCAAAGCGCATCCCGACTTTCAGTATCGTCCCGAAACAGGCGAGGAAAAGTTCCATTCCTTTGCCGGTGTTCCGATTGTCTATCGCGAGCGCGCGGTGGGTGTGTTGTGCGTGCAGCATGTTGAGCCGCGCCGCTATGAAGAGGTCGAGATCGAAGCTTTGCAGACCACTGCGATGGTGTTGTCTGAGCTTATCGCCAACGCCGAATTGGTCGACGATGAAGCGGTCCTTGGCTTAAGCGGCGAGCAGACCGGGTCGCAGACCTTAAACGGCCTGACGCTCGTTAAAGGGCTGGGCGCGGGCCAAGCCGTCTATCACCAGCCACGCGTTCAAATCACTCAGGTGATGGCCGACGATATCGAAGCTGAACGCCAGCGTGTCTACCGCGCGTTCGATAAAATGCGCGAGCAGATTGACCACCTTGCCGGCCAGGCTGAATTCGGTGTCGGCGGAGAGCACGATGAAGTGCTCGAGACATACAAGATGTTCGCTTATGATGAAGGCTGGTCACGCCGGATCAACGAAGCGATCGATTCCGGTCTCACCGCCGAGGCGGCGATTGAGCGTGTCCAGCAGCATACCCGCATGCGCATGCGCGAGATTGACGATGCGCTGCTGGCTGATCGGATGCACGACCTGGAAGATCTCGCTAACCGGCTCTTACGGATTGTCGCCGGGCAATTGGGCACTGCCGCGTCGCAAGGGCTGCCGCGCGACACGATCCTCATTGCGCGCAACTTGGGCCCTGCGGAACTGCTCGAATATGATCGCAGGCGCCTTAAAGGCGTCGTGCTCGAAGAAGGATCGCTTACCGCACATGTTGTAATTGTCGCGCGGGCGATGAATGTCCCTGTTCTGGGCCGGGCAAGCGGCATCCGCGGTCATGTTCGCGAAGGCGATGAAATCCTGCTCGATGCAAGCGCAGGCAGCGCCACGATCAGACCTTCGGGGCAAGTAGCAGAAGCATTCGCCGCCCGGTTCGCCAAATCGCGTGAAAAACAGGCCGCCTATGCAAGGCTTCGCGACGTTGAGCCCTTTACGCGCTGTGGCACCCGCATTCAGGTGATGATGAACGCGGGCCTGCGCGATGACATCAGCGCGCTCGCAATGACCGGAGCGGACGGCGTCGGGCTGTTCCGCACCGAGTTTCAGTTTCTGGTGTCAGCCACTTTGCCTCAACGTGAGCGGCAGATGCGGCTTTACCGCGATGTTCTCGATGCGGCGGGCGATAAGCCGGTGATCTTTCGCACGGTCGATATCGGCGGCGATAAAGCGGTGCCGTATCTTGCATCAGCCGTGGCGCAGAATGATGAGAACCCGGCGATGGGCTGGCGGGCCTTGCGGCTTGCGCTGGAGCGCGAAGGGCTGCTGAAAGCCCAGGCCCGCGCGCTGCTTGAAGCGGGCGCTGGGCGCGAGCTTTATGTGATGTTCCCCATGGTTTCAGAAGTGTGGGAATTTGACGCGGCCAAAACCGTGTTCGAGGAGCAGCTGGCATTCCTTCGCAGCAAGAAAAAGCTGCTGCCCGATGCAATCCATTATGGCGCAATGCTCGAAGTGCCAGCGCTGGCCGAAGTGCTTGACTTGCTGCTGCCCCGGCTCAGTTTCCTCTCCGTCGGGACAAATGATCTTACCCAGTTCCTGTTTGCAGCCGACCGCGCGAACCCATTGCTCGCAGAACGATATGATTGGCTCAGCCCATCGATCCTGCGGTTCCTGCGGCGGGTGGTGCAAGGCGCTGCGGCAAGCGATGCGCAGCTTGGCGTGTGCGGCGAGATGGGCGGGCGGCGGCTTGAAGCGCTTGCTTTGCTGGCAATCGGTTTCCGCCGGCTGTCGATCACGCCAGCGGCGGTTGGCCCGATCAAGGAATTGGTCCGAAAAGTTGACTTGGCCGAGCTTGAAAGCGCCATGACCGAATGGCTGAGCCAGCCCGGGCGTAGCCTCCGAAGCGCGCTCAGCGAATGGGCGCAAGCGCGCGAAATCGAGGTCGAATAAGTCTCGATTTGGGACAATCGGACGGCCCGGTCCAGACCCGCGCCGACACGCTGTAATAATCCTTGACAGACAACCCCCTGCCGATGTGCTAATACTCTTTGAAACTACCTACGATAGTCATCGCATAGATCGGGTCATGAATAGCGAGCACGATAGCAGCGCCGGTGAGCTGCCCACACAACCAGAGCCTGTTGGGGTAGGCGAGACGCTCCGCCTTGCGCGTGAGCAGCAGGGGCTCGACCTTGCCTATATCGGCGCTGAGACACGCATTCCAATGCATCATCTCGAAGCGATTGAGCTTGGCGCGTTCGATAGCTTGCCTTCGCGCACATATGCGATTGGCTTTGCGCGCAGCTATGCGCGCGCCGTCGGACTGGACGAGTTTGAAATCGCTGACGCTGTGCGCGCCGAGATTGCCGATGAAGATGAGCGGCAGTCGGCGATGGTGGGCGGAATGGAGCCTGGCGATCCGGCTAAGTTGCCGTCCGCTGGCCTTGCATGGTTCGGAGCCTTTGCGGCGTTGTTGCTCGCGGTCGGCGTGTTCAGTTTTTACAGCACCTACTTTTCAGCAGGAGTTGGCCCTCCATCGCTGCTTGCCGAAAAAGACGATGAAGCTGCTGACACTGGCGCGAATGGCTTGGCGTCAGGCGAGAATGGCGAAACCGCGCTTGCCCAGGCTCAGAGCGCGCCTGAGCGTGATGGGCGCGTTATCTTTACCGCTCTTGAAGACGATGTTTGGGTGCGGTTCTACGAAGATGGCGGCGAGCGCCTGTTCGAAGCGCAAATGGCGTCCGGCGATACGTTTGAATTGCCTCGCTCGGCTGCACAGCCTTTGATCAACACCGGGCGTCCTGACGCGTTCGCGATAACAATCGATGGGCAAGCAGTGCCTAAATTGGCGGAAGAGCCGATGACCCTTGGCGACACGCCTGTATCAGCCGCCGCTTTGCTGGCCCGGGCTAGCCCTGCGGTCGTAATGCCTGTGCCGCCCATACCCGACTGACTGGTGCAAGGGGTAATACGCGGATTTTCTGCGGATTGCGCTTCTGCCTGCCCTCGACTTGACTGAGGCAGCCCGGCAAGGCTTCGGCAAAGGTTAAGGTCACTCGGTCCAGTGTCTCAGTGCATCCGTGATCGCTCATCGTGACAGGCGAGATACAACTTGCGGGCGTGTTGGCGATTGATGCCTGAGGATCGAAGACAAAACAAAAGGGAGGTCCAACTGATATGACACTCGCATCCTGCCTTGATGGTTTAACACTGCGACTGGCGCGGATTGGCCTTGGTCTTAGTGCGATGGTGTTGGCAGCGTGTGTCCTGCTGGCTCCAGTGCCTGCATTGGCTCAAGACGAGGTCTCCGAAGCGCGACTGCGCAAAATTGAAGCTGAAATCCGGGCGCTTCAACGCAATGTCTTTCCCGGGGGCGATGGCCGGTTCTTCGAGCCGCAGATCACCCGCGGCGCAAACAACGGTGACAATGCGAATGGCGCTGTCACCACCTCTGCGCCAAGCACCACTGCACTGACCGATATCCTCGCTCGGCTCGATGCGATGGAGCTGCAAATGCAGCGGCTTACGGCGCGCTCGGAAGAACAGGCCAATCGTCTTTCACAGATGGATGAGCGTATCGCTGCGCTTGAAAACACAAGCGCACCGAGCATTCCGGTTGCGCCGCTCGGCGGCGGCGACGATGCGATCGCGCCCGCCCCCGCTGAAGCCGCCCCCGCTGAAGTCGCTCCAGCCGATACAGCGTCCGATGAGCCCAGCGCGCCAGCAGCGACCGCTACGGAAAGCAACCTCGAAGCGATGAGAGGCGGCGAAAGCGCTCGCGATGAGCAACCCGCAGCGCCTTTGAGTGCACAAAGTGCGACAGCGCCAACAGCTGGCCCTTCGCCGGAACGCCTGGCTGCGGTTCAAGCTATTGCTAAGCCGCAAACCAATGATCCGGGCGACGATGAATATTCCTATGGTTTCCGCCTTTGGAACGCGGGTTTCTACCCCGAAGCGCGTCAGCAATTGTCAAGCTATGTTGAACAATATCCAAACCATTCGCAGATCACCTATGGCCGCAATCTGCTGGGCCGGGCGTTTCTCGATGATGGTATGCCTGAAGCTGCCGCGCGGTGGTTCCTGCGCAATTACCAGGCCGACAAGACCGCGCGGCGTGCGCCTGATAGCCTGCTGTTTCTTGCCGAAGCGATGATCGCGCTTCAAGACACCCGGCGGGCATGCATTGCTCTTGCGGAGTTCGGGGACACCTATCCCGCGGTTGCGGCAGGGAGATTGTCGGGGCAGTATGAAACGAACCGGCAGAAAGTGTCCTGCTCCTAGGTTCTGCCGATTAGGCGAGCGGGACGCGCGGCGGTGAGCGATCAGCTTGAGATCCGCGCGGCACCAGCGGCTGAACTGGCTACCAGGTTTGCGGATGATCTTGCCGCGCTGTGGCCTGACAGCGAGCGCGAAGGTCGCTTAGGTCTCGCTGTCTCTGGCGGCGCTGACAGTCTTGCCTTGATGCTGCTTGCACACGCCGCGATGCCAGGCGAGATCGCAGTGGCCGGCGTCAATCACGGTCTGCGCGAAGAGGCGAGCGCTGAAGTGGCTTTGGTGGAGCGGATCGGAGCGGCGCTCGGCGTGCCGGTGACAGCGCTGTCGATCACTGTCGCCCCTGGCAATGTGCAGGCCAAAGCGCGCGAGGCCAGGTATAAAGCGCTTACTGCCTGGGCGAGCGAGCATCGGCTTGGTGCGCTGGCAACTGCGCATCACGCTGACGATCAAGCGGAGACGCTGCTGATGCGACTGGCGCGCGGGGCTGGCATTGCCGGGCTGGCAGGTGTGCGCGGCGCGAGCGCGCTGCCGATGAGCAAGATTGCTCTGCTGAGACCCTTGCTGACTTGGCGTAAGGCCGAACTGGAACAGGTCGTCTCCGCGGCCGGGTTGTCAGCGGTGCAGGATCCTTCCAATCGCGATCCGACATTCGAGCGGGTGCGCATGCGCGAGCACCTCGCTGACAATGACTGGCTTGATCCCGCGGCATTGGCGCGAAGCGCGGGCCATCTTGCCGAAGCGTGGCGCGCGATCGAATGGTACGCTGAGCTCGATTGGGAAGAGATGGTTCAGCGCGATGGCGCCAGCTTCACCTATTTCGCCAATGTCCCGCGGGTCGTCGCAGTCGAGACGATCGTGCGGATCATCGCTGAATTGGGCGGCGTTGTCAGCCGCGCCGAAGCGGGCCGTGCATTCGACCGGTTATGGACAGGAGAGAACGCTTCGCTTGGCGGAGTGCTCGTCGTCCCAGGCATCGAACGGGTGGAACGCGTCGGGGTCGAGATGCGCGCCTGGCGCTTTAGCACCGAACCGCCGCGCGCTGTGCATTAGGCAAGGCGCCTGGGTGTTTTGCACTCAGATGATCTTGTGGCCGAGGCCAACCATATGCCCGCTGGTGATCACAACCTTGTCGCCGCGCTTGGCAATCTCGAACAGTTTTTCTGCAAACGGATCAGGCACACCGATACAGCCATGGCTAGCATAGCCATTAAGCACGGGCGAGCCGTGGATCGCGATCCCGTCCCAGGTTAGCCGCAGGGTCCATGGCATCGGCGCGTTGTTGTACTTCTCCGAGATATTGTCCTTTTCCTTCGTCAGGATCGGGAAAGTGCCAAGCGGGGTGGGATGCTTGGTCGTGCCAAGCAGCGCCACAGCGGTGCCGATTTCGTGGCCGTCGCGAAACACGCTGATGATGCGCGCTTCAAGATCGACTGTCACCACCAGCTTGCCGTTGTCGGGCGCGCGAGTGTCGTCCCAATACCATTCGCCATAGCGGATTGTACCTGCAACCGGCAGGATGCTTTTGATGACGAAGGGATCATCGCTGTCGATCACCGGATCAGGCTCGGCCTGTGGTGCAGCAGGCGCGGCGTCCGGGATCGCTCGCATCGCTGGCCTGCGAGCGGTTTGCGCTTCATCGGCTTCATCGATGAACAGCGGCGATTGAAGCGCAGGTGCCTCGTCTGCGGCAGGCTCTGGCTGGGTGCGCTGGGGTAATGTAGGATCGACCACAGTGGATGGTCCCCCGGTCGTCGGATCAATCCGCTCAATCGCGTCCGGTGCGGCTTGCTCAGCTTGCCGGTCGCTCCTTGAAGGTGTGTCCTGAGCAAGCAGCGGAGCCGCGCTGATCAGGACTGATGCAGCCACCAGAACGATGATGTGCAGCTTGTTCATGGGCAGTGTTATGCCGTGTTTACTAAATTTTCACCAGACCCTTGCGCGGATCGGTCTCTGGCGGGGACGCGGAACTTACAAAAGTTAACGCCGCGCTAACTCTATTTTCGATGCCGCTGCAGGTAAGCGAGCGCCGCGCCAAGAAGGCCGGGCTGAGGATGAGTGATCAGCTTGATCGGCATCTTTTCCATCATCGCGCG
>JBCCJD010000031.1:0-34869 GCA_039027955.1 Pseudomonadota bacterium | reverse complement strand
GGTGCCAGCGGCTTGCTCAACAACATCGTGATCGACGATGAGACGGGCAACGAAATCAATGACGGCTTTGTGCAGCTCAATCCCGCGACTGGCCAAGTCGAGCCCGGTTTTGAGCCGTTCAACTTCAACCCGTTCAACTACTTCCAGACCCCGCTTGAGCAATATCGCATCTACACGCAGGGCCATTACGAAGTGAGCCCTGGGCTCGAGTTCTTCGGCGAAGCGATGTATGTGAACAGCACGGTTGAAACCAACGGTGCTCCTTCAGGTACCTTCGGCGTGACCGCGGATATTCCGCTGTCAAACCCGTTCTTGCCTGATGCTCTGGTCGACCAGATCTGTGCTCGCGATACGCAGTTGTTCGTCGCGCCGGTCGCTGATGATCCAACCACTCCGGACGTCGACGAAACGGTTGCTCAGGTCAGCGCACCTGGCGTGGTTGAAGAGTTCCTGACTCCGGCCGAATGTGCCGCGGCCCGCGCTGCAACCGATCCTGATGATCCCAACTTCACCACGGTTCCACTGACCCTTGGTCGTCGTTTCGTCGAATTCGGTGAGCGTCTGTCAGTCCGCGAAACCGATCTGTTCCAGATCAAAGGCGGCTTGCGTGGCGACATTACCGACACGATCGACTACGAAGCGTTCTTTGCCTATGGTGAGAGCGAGCGTACCCGTCGTCAGTCGGGCAACGGTCTGCGTTCGCGGCTTGTTCAATCGCTCAACGCGACCAGCACAACCGAGTGTCTCGATACGAGCGGCGGTTGTGTGCCGATCAACATCTTCGGTGACACTGGTACGATCCAGCCCGAAGCAATCGCGTTCATTGACACCGGCAACCAGCAGTCGAACTTCAACGAATTGCTTCAGGTTGGCGGTTTCGTAAGAGGCGAGCCGGGTCTGACCCTTCCATGGGCAGAGAACGGTGTGAACTTCGTGCTCGGGGTCGAGTATCGCGAGTATGTCGCTGGTACAGCTTCGGACGTCGCTTCACAGACACCGTCAGAAGTTCTGGGTAACGGCGCTGCGGCGATCGACTTTACCGGTTCGTATGACGTCTCGGAAGTCTATGGCGAGCTTGTCGTTCCGCTGGTCGAAGGCGCTGCGTTCTTCGAAGAGCTTACCCTGCAACTGGGCGGTCGTATTTCGGATTACTCGACCACGGGTACCGAATACACCTGGAAAGCGGGTGCAACCTGGTCACCGATCCCGTCGCTTCAGTTCCGCGGTAACTATCAGCGCGTGACCCGTGCACCGAACGTGTTCGAACTGTTCACGCCATTCGTGACCGGCCTGGCGAACTTCTCGGCTGATCCTTGCGCGGGCACAACTCCGGTGGCCAACGCTGACCTCCGGGCGATTTGCCTTGCTCAGGGTGCATCGACAGATCAGATTGGGTCGATCATCGTCGATCCGGCTGGTCAGGTGAACGTCACTTCCGGCGGTAACCTTGATCTCGATGCTGAAGACGCTGATACCTGGACGATCGGTGCGGTGTTCCAGCCGGACTTTGCACCTGGTCTTGTGGTAACGCTCGATTACTACAACATCACGATCACGGACGCGATCACGCAGGCTACCGAAGATGACGTCTTCGCGCTTTGCTTTGGTCCCGACTATGCCCAGGAGAACTTCACGATCTCTGGGGCCTCCGCAAGCGATCCGGCTTGCACCGGCATTCGGCGTAACCCGGCAACTGGTAACCTGTTCGGCGAACTGGCGACCACGCCTGGTCTGCCTCAGCCGTTCTCGAACCAGGGTCGGATCTTCACCGATGGTATCGATCTTACGATCGGCTACGATACCGACATCACGGCGGACATCGGCTTCAGCACCAACTTCGTTGGTAACTGGACTGCCAATGAAGAATTCCAGGCCACGCCGGTTTCTGTGAACCGTGAGTGTGTTGGGTTCTATTCGACCAATTGCGGCGGCGTTGGTTCTGGCGCTCTGAACCCAGAATTCTCGTTCAACTGGCGCAACACGGTGAGCTACGACGTACTCGATATCTCGCTTCTGTGGCGGTATATCGACAGCCTCGAAATCGAGCCGGCTCAGGCGGGCAACTTCCAGCCTGAGTTCGAATCAATCGAAGCGTTCAGCTACTTTGATCTGAACATTCGGGCTAACCTCGATCCAGTCACGCTGGTCTTCGGGGTGCAGAACCTGTTCGATAAACAGCCCCCGATTGTTGGCTCAAACATCGGTACAACTGCTAACAACTCAGGCAACACCTTCCCGAATGTCTATGACATTCGCGGTCGGAGCTATGCCGGGAGTGTCCGGGTCCGCTTCTAAGCGAAACGGATTGCCAAAAATATGGGGCGTTGGCTTAGGCCAGCGCCCCTTTTTTGTGCGCAGCGGGCAGCCGCTCGATCAGGCAGCTATCGACGAACTCGCGGCCCCAAAGGCCGCCAGCGCCCTTATCGACAGGCCCTTGTCCGCTGACCCTCTTGCTCGGCAGGTGTGTGAGTTGGCGCGATGTTCTTTCGACAGCTCTGGTGCGCTTTGCGCCCCCGCTTGCCAGCCACAAGGCACACCTGCGCGAGACCAACAGAAAAGCCTGTCAACGCTGCGCACGCGCACAGCGGCTACCAAGGACAAGGCCTAACGGCGGCCGACCGGGCGCAGCCGCCTTCATAGTGCGCTGGGCCTGCACAAGACACGGCAAACGGACAACGACACGCAATCCCCATACGGCCGCACGTCATCCGGCGCACGCCGTACGCCGTACGCCGTACGCAGGGGCGCTATGCTGGCTTTACTGCCCTTTGTGCTTAAGGTCGATCCGCGCTCTGGCGTAGGGCATTGCGCAGATGGATCAGGCAGCAAAAAGGCCCGACCTGCATCCCGCAGACCGAGCCTTTTTTGTGTTCGATAAGGAACTGGTTCTTACAAACCGCCCGGCCCGCAATCATTCGCCAGGAAGTCGAGCATCTTGGTGTATAATTGCTGCTGGTGGTTATACATCAGCGTGACATAGAAGTGGTCCGCGTCCTCAAGCGTTACAAATTGACCTTCTTTGCCAGCCGCTTCGAACGCTTTCTTGTAGTCCTTGAAGTGATAATACATCACCCGCCGGTCATCCTCGGGATGAACCATCAGGAGCGGAATATTCACTTTACTGACTTCGTTGATCGGGTTGATGCCGATTGTGCCGCGCCGCTTAGACCATTCATCGAGCGCTTTGAGGCTTCCGTCACGACGCCCGCGATATTGCTTCTCGGCATCGGCCACGGCCGCACCCGCAATCGCGCACTGATAGATGTTGTTTTCGCGGCTAAGTGCGACCAGCGAAGCATACCCGCCGTAAGACCAGCCGAACATCGCAATCCGATCGGGGTCAACCAGGCCCTGCTCGACGAGATACATCGCGCCGTCGTCCTTGTCGTCCTGCATCGCGCCGCCATGCTCACCATAGGCGCTGTCGAAGTGGTCCTGACCCCAGCCAACCGACATGCGGTATTGCGGCTGGAGGACCATGTAACCTGCATTGGCAAGCATCTGGCCCCACTCATCAAACGTGATGATTTCGTTCACATGCGGCCCGCCATGCGGCAGCACGATCAATGGGAACGGCCCTTCACCCTTCGGCTTCGTAACATAGGCCGGGATCATCTTCCCATCGCGCGCGGGATAGCGGATGTATTCTACATCAGCGAGCTGCTCGGGATTGAGCAGCGGATTGCGGCTGCCGAGCTTGGCCAACTTGCCATCCTTGACCAGCCAGAATGACCCAGGGTCACGCGGACCCCGATTGGATACGATCATCGTCTTGCCATCGAGCGAGCGGCTCGTGATATTCACGCTATGCGCGTAAGGGATCTGCTGCTCGAACGCTTCATAAAGCGCCTTTTCTTCTTCATCGAACCAATGGCGTTCGCGTTTGGCACCTGAGTATCTGGCGGCAACAATCTTGTCATTACCCGGGATCGAATGGGTCTGGATGCCCATCACATCCGCATCCTCAGCCTGGAACAGCTTTTGGCCCACTGTGCCAGTGTTGAAGTCGAACTCGTAAAGCGCAGCCTTGTCTTCGCCATCGCGGTTATCGATATAATAGCCGGTATTGGGGTCGCCGTCCTTGAAGCCGGCAATGCCGTGAAAACCGCCCAGAATGCGATAGAGATTGCCCGAATTTTCAAGATCGGTTTCCTGGAACAGGGTCCAAGAACCATCGCCTGGCTTGCGGTAATATTCCTTCAGCTGTCCATCACCACGATCCAGCACTGAGGTGTAGCGCGGGTTCCCGTCGCTATCCCAACCTTGGACCTGCGGGAACTTGGAATTGCCTTTCAGGACGAGCGATTTACGCCCCGAGGTCAGGTCAAACTTGTAGTAAGCACGCGGACGAAACGCCGCAAACGGATCAACCCCCGTCGGATCAGCCACTGCATTGCCGCCGCCAATCAGAACTTTATCGGGCTCGTTCGGCAAGGTGTTCACGATCGAGAAATTACCGCTGACGGTGTTGAACTTGTTGTTCCCCAGATCATACGAATAGGCGAGGTAATCGCGCACATCTTCTTCAGGTCCGCGCACCTTCTTGCGGCTCATCTGCCAGGCGGTCCCAAACACGAAGTTATTGGTGACCCAGCGTGCGCTGATGATCTCCATCGGATCCGCATTTAGGCGGCGAAACGGCTTACTCAGATCGTCCGTCTTGTAGATCTCCAGCATATATTCGCCTTCGCGGCTTTCCACCTTGTGCACCAGCACATGCTTGCCATCGGGCGAAACCTGCACGGCGTTAACGACGTCGCGCAACGCCCATACTTCGATCGGCACGCTTGACTGGGCTTGCGTATCTGCTGGAGCAGCGACACTCAGGCCCAAGACTGAGACACCAGCCATTGCGGCCATAATAGGTGCTTTCAAAAGCTTCATCGTATTTGACTCTTCCAGTTAAAGAATATGGATGATGTTCTGAAGCGCAGCCTTGCCTCCCGATCGGCAGCACGAACATCAGCAATAAAACAAAAAAACGGCCTCTCGGCAAGCCCCAAGAAGCCGTCTTTTTTGCTATAGTTTACAGTGATTTAGAAGTCGTACTGGACAGATGCAAAGAACTCACGTCCATCGTAATCGTAACCGGCACCAATAACCGTGTTAGCGATTGCAAATCCTTCCGATCCATCAATCCGCGGAGGCGCGGTATCGAAGATGTTGTCCACACCGGCGATGATCGTGAAGTTGTCCGTACGATAGCGCAGCGAGACTGTGTGCAAGAATTGTTCTTCTGCAAAACCAACATCGCGGCAGAAGATACCATCACCTTCAACACCTGCTGCGCCGCCGCCAAGACACGTGTCGCTGAACTGGTTAACCGGATCACCGTTGGGCCCGATCGGCGCACCGCCATCCGGTCCGTTACCAAATGCATCGGCGAAGGCATCGATACCATCGGGATCCTGTTCGACAGGGCCGGTGTACCGCAGCTGATACGTCAAGCGCCAATCCTCTACATCAGCAGTAAAGACTGCACGGCCAGTCCACCGCGGCAGGCCGATTTCACCAGCGTCTTCATCGAAGTCAATATCGCCATTGTCATTGATGAAAGTCGTACTGCGCTCAATCAGGTGGTTCACCCGCATATCGAGACCAAATTCAACCGGCGTGTTGAACAGCAGCACTTCCTTGCCGAACGTCGCGTTGATGTCGAGACCGCGAACACTTTGCAGGTCGAAGTTCACGAATTGGTTCTCAACCCGCGAAATGAGCCCGCGGTCAGTCGCGTTTACGACGCCGTTGAGCGGATCGAATTCCAACAGATCACAGAAAATACTGCGCGTACCGTCATCACGACCGAAGCAGTCGTTGATTAGACCCTGCTCAATCGGTTCGATGATCGAATTCTCAACCTGAATATCGTAGTAATTGAGGCTCAAGGAAACGTCGAAGTTGTCTCCAATGGTCTCTTCAAAGGCAAATCCTGTCGTGATCGATGTCGAGGTTTCCGGATCGATATCGAACGACCCGCCTGAAACGGTCTGAACCTGAACGTTCTGGACCGCTTGCGTGTTCGGAGCAAGACCGACCTGAGTCGGGTCACGGCCCTCGCGAATGCAGTTTTCCAGAATGAAATCCTGACGAGTTTCGTTTTCAGCCACATAACCAACGCCTGGCTCGAACGCTTCATTCGGGACAGCGCATGGGTCAAACACAGTCAGGAAGCCTTGCTGCGCCTGAAGAAAATTCTCACGCAGGTTCGGAGCGCGGAATGAAGTACCGTAGCTGAACTTGAACAGCAAAGGTTCAACCGGACGCCAACCACCTTTCAGCGAGTAGGTGAAGTTGGTGCCGTAAAACTCATCCCGCGTGACACGGCCGGACAAATTGACGCTCAGTTCCTGCACCAGGGTCTTGCCCGAAACAAGCGGCAAGTCGATCTCACCGAAGCCTTCCAGCACATAACGACTGCCGATCGCCCCAAGGTCTTGACTAAAACCGAAGAACAAGCCGTTCGACGCGACCTGATTGGGCGAGGAGTCGATTGAGTCCTCGCGATATTCTGCACCAACGACAACGCCGACCGGGCCGCCTTGGAGTTCAAACAGATCGCCGTTAACAAACGCGCTAAGGATGATCTGCTCGTAGGTGGTGTCGAATTCGCGGGTACCGAACAGATAATCGCGTTCAGCTTGTGTGGCGAAATCTCCAATGGGAACACTCAGAAGCGAAGGCGCAAACAGGTTTACCGGGACACAGCCTTCCGCCAAGCCATCAGCCGCAGCATCAGGATTAGCAAGCTGGTCGACCGGCGTACACGGCGCGATGCTGGGGTTGCCATACAGGTTACCAAACCGGACGTTTTGATCATAATCGTCCGCGATCCCATCGCCCGTATTGTCAAAAATACCGTCGCCATTGAAGTCCAATGTCGGGTCAATGCCGAGCGACAGTGCGAGCCGATCTTCACGAACACCGCGGCGGACCGACGTGCCTTCCGAGCGTGAGTACACCAAGGAGGCGTCGAACCTCCATGTCGATCCGATAAACGGCAGGTCGCCTTTGACCCCGAGCACACCGCGATACTGCTCTTGGGTGACGTCCGTGTTGTTACGATCGCCGACTATTGAGACGATCGGAACGGTCGATACATTAACGCCGGTCGGCGCACCGAAAATCGACCCCGGACCCCAAATCGTCCTTGAATCGAACGGCGCAAACAAGGCGTTATCGATCGCGCGGCAGTCAGCGCCGCCCGCGTCAATATTGCAGGGGTTAAACGCATTCTCTCCCGGCACATCGGGAAACAGGAACGAAGTCCCGTTGTTATCTGCTCGGATTTCGGCGCGGCTGTAATTGGCTTCGAAATACGGGGTGATGTTGGCCTCGCCGGGGAAAGTGTATTCACCGTAGGCCATGACGTTTATGAGCTTTTGCTCGCTTAGGAAAACTGCATCCTGGTTGACGTTGTTGCCGTTGTAGTCCTGATCATCAACATCGCGCACCCCATCGAAGTTGAAGTCGAGCGGATCGAGGAACGCGTTTTCGCGGGTTGCAAAGCCGGGAAGACCAAACGCGGCGAGATTGTCGAACGTTTCACCGCGCTGGAAGAAGACCGAGTTGAGGAACGTATCATTCGGAATGAAACGTCCTGTCACCGATTGAATTTTACAAGGGCTGTTCGCGCTCGTCGAAATAGTGCCGAAAGGGCCGCCGGCGCTGTCGCGTTCAACCAACCCGTTTGTGCGAAGATCGATGGAGCGCAGGTTTCCATCCTGATCGACTTCGAGGTGCTCATCACAGCCGCCGAAAAAATCGCGGTCGCGCAAGCGAATGGCATCGCGATAATCGTATTCTGCGCCGATCCCGAAGAAGGCACGGTCAGTGTTGAAACCCCAAGCAGCGCTGAGCGTGTAGTCCTCACCTGCGCCTTCGGGATTGATTTCGCCGCGACCGAACAGTTCAAGCCCATCGAAGTCCTTACGCAAGATGATGTTGCCAACACCCGCAACCGCGTCCGATCCATACACCGAGGATGCACCGTCAAGCAGCAGGTCGAACCGGTCGATCAGCGACGACGGCAGGAGGTTGATCGACGGGTTAACCGGAGCACCTTCAACACCTGCTGGCGCGAGACGGCGCCCGTTCAGAAGCAGCAGCGTGCGATCAGCACCAAGCCCACGCAGGTTGAGCGTCGCCGAACCGGGCCCGTTTGCAACCACAAAGCCCTGGAACGTCGCATCGATCTGCTGACCCGCGGCGGCTTCATCACGCTGCAGGATCTGAGTGGGATCGAACAGGCCAACCTCGCGCGAGCGCTCAGTCGTGATAACCTGTAGCGGCGAGATCGAGGAATAGGTGTCACGCACAATCCGCGAGCCGGTGACGGTGATGCCACGATCCTCGGTCCGCTCACCGGAAGCGCCCGTGGTAACATCGACCAGCTCTTCTTCCTCTTGCTCTTGGGCGTCCTGTTCTTCGCTGTCGCTCTGTTCTTCTTCCTCTTCTGGCGCCTCCTGCGCAAAAGCCGGACCAGCAATTACGAGAGCGAGGGCGGACGCGGAGAAAGCGAGCGCCTTCAGCGAATCTTGGTGAAATGTTTTCATGGTTACTCCAGTTGCGACAACCGAAGCTCTGGTCCGCGCTTCACCCAACCCGCAATTGCATCATACCCCAATGCAATTGCTAAGGTACCCCGGGCAGCGCTGTGTCAAAGCCCCTAACGACCGGTAATTTGTGCAATAGGGGGTAAGGGATGTCAAAGAGGCGTAACATCTTCGCGCACTTTTCACCGCTGTGTTGCGTTAATCCCACATTCACCTGAATGCTATGGTAACAAAGTAACGCTTGCGCTTGTTTTATCTAATAATATGAGGCTCTTCAGCGAAATAAATAGAAAACCCTGTCATAATTGTTGTCGCAGGTTCATGTTCGGCGCAGCTTTGAATCGGACCGAAAAGTCAATTTCACGCGGTCGCCTGCTCACTGAGTGGTCATTTGAAGCTCGCCGTCGCCTTCATCAATCGCCACTGTCACTCCGTCATTGACGGTCCCTTCGAGCAGCATTTCAGCCAGCGGATCTTGCAGGTAACGCTGCACCGCGCGCTTCAGCGGACGCGCGCCGTACACCGGGTCGTAGCCCACCCGGCCAAGCCATCGAAGCGCAGCATCAGTAAGGTCCAAGGTGATCTTGCGTTCATCGAGCAATTTCTGCACCCGCGCCACCTGGATCGCCACAATCGGCGCCATATGCTCTTGCGCCAAGCGGTGGAACAAGATGATCTCATCCAGCCGATTGAGGAATTCGGGGCGGAAATGCCCGCGCACCACATCCATCACCTGATCTTCGACATCGGCAACCTTGCCATCGTCAGGCAGATTGGAAAGGAACTGGCTGCCGAGATTGGATGTAAGGATGATCAGCGTGTTCGAGAAATCGACCACGCGGCCCTGCCCATCAGTCAGCCGGCCATCGTCGAGCACTTGCAAGAGCACGTTGAACACATCGTTATGCGCTTTTTCAACTTCATCAAACAGCACCACCTGATAAGGGCGACGGCGCACAGCCTCAGTCAGCACACCGCCTTCGTCATAGCCGACATAGCCCGGAGGCGCACCGATCAGCCGCGCGACCGAGTGCTTCTCCATGAATTCGCTCATGTCGATCCGGACCATCGCCTGATCGTCGTCGAACAGGAACTCCGCGAGCGCCTTGGTCAATTCGGTCTTGCCGACGCCGGTGGGCCCGAGAAACAGGAATGAGCCGAGCGGGCGTCCGGGATCCTGCAAACCGGCCCGCGCGCGCCGCACCGCTTTGGAAACCGCCTCGATCGCGTCGGCCTGGCCGATCACGCGCTTACCCAGAATGCTCTCCATTTCGAGCAGCTTCTCGCGCTCGCCTTCCATCATCTTGTCGATCGGAATGCCGGTCCAGCGGCTCACCACGCTGGCGATGTCTTCTTCAGTGACTTCCTCACGCAGCAGCGCGTCTTCGGTTAGGTCTTCAGCTGCTTCGAGGCGCTTTTCGAGCTCCGGGATGCGGCCATAGGAAAGCTCCCCGGCTTTTGCGAGGTCGCCTTCGCGCTGCGCCTGCTCAAGCTCCAGCCGCGCGGCTTCAAGCTCTTCCTTGATCTTGCCTTCCGCATCGATCTTGTCGCGCTCATTCTGCCAGCGCGTGGTGAGCTCGGAGGATTCCTGTTCGAGATTGGCGAGCTCCTCGCGCAAGGTAGACAGCCGCTCGCGGCTTGCTGCATCGTCTTCTTTTGCAAGCGCAGACTCTTCGATCTTAAGCTGGATAATCCGCCGATCAAGCGCTTCGATTTCTTCTGGCTTGCTTTCCACCTCCATGCGGATGCGCGAAGCCGCTTCGTCCATCAGGTCGATCGCCTTGTCCGGCAGGAAGCGGTTCTGGATGTACCGATCAGACAGCCGCGCGGCTGCGACAATCGAGCTGTCGGTGATCCGCACCCCGTGATGCAGCTCGTACTTGTCCTTGATCCCGCGCAGAATGCTGATCGTGTCTTCCACGCTCGGCTCTTCGATATAGACCGGCTGGAAGCGCCGCTGGAGCGCTGGGTCCTTCTCGACATATTTCTGGTATTCATCAAGCGTGGTTGCGCCGATGCAATGCAGCTCGCCGCGCGACAGAGCAGGCTTGAGGAGGTTGGAGGCATCCATCGAGCCTTCGCTGGCGCCTGCTCCGATCAGCGTGTGCATCTCATCGATGAACAAGATGATCTGCCCATCGGCATTCTTCACTTCGTCAAGCACCGATTTCAGCCGCTCTTCAAACTCGCCGCGATATTTTGCGCCAGCGATCAATGCGCCCATATCGAGGCTCATCAGCGTGCGGCCTTTAAGGCTGTCAGGCACATCGCCATTGGCGATCCGCAGCGCGAGCCCTTCGGCAATCGCCGTTTTACCGGTGCCAGGCTCGCCAATCATCGCAGGATTGTTCTTGGTCCGCCGGGCAAGGATCTGGATCGCGCGGCGGATTTCTTCATCGCGCCCGATCACCGGGTCAAGCTTACCATCGCGCGCCGCTTGCGTCAGATCGCGGGCAAACTTCTCCATCGCGTCATACGAGCTTTCCGCATTGGCGCTGTCCGCTGTGCGTCCGCCGCGCAGGTCTTCAATTGCTGCGTTAAGGCTTTGCGGCGTGACGCTAGCGGCTTTCATTGCTTCACCCGCTGCGCCCGGGGCAAGCGCGAGCGCGGTCAAGAGCCGCTCCACCGCCACGAAGCTGTCGCCCGCTTTGTCCGCCAGTTGCTCTGCGCTGTCGAGCACCCGCACCGCGTCGTTATCGAGCCCCGGGGTCTGCTGCGCGCCGCCTCCGGTTACCGCCGCGATCTTCGCTAGCCCTGCATCGACTGCGCTCACCGCCAGCGCGGCTTCGCCGCCCGCGCGCTGGATCAGCCCGGCGGCCATGCCTTCTGGGTCTTCGAGCAGCGCTTTCAGCAGATGCAGCGGGGTGATCCGCTGATGGTTCATACGGATCGCAACTGTCTGTGCGCTTTGCAAAAAGCCTTTCGCGCGATCAGTGAACTTTTCGAGATTCATTTAGACAACCCCTCACCAGAAATACGCGCTCGATATAGTGTTGCTAATTTGCAACACAAGCCCTTTTGGCCGGTTTTCTCACGCAGGTGTATTAGCCAGCTAGGTGGGTCCGGCAAGGCCGCTTGCCAAGGGGCATATCAGCGGCAATAGCATGGGCCGAGAATGGGAGAGATGCATGCTTAAATGGCTCGGTCGCGGCGCGTTCGCGCTGGTGGTGTTGCTGATCGCGGGGTTTGTCGGACTGGCCACGTGGGAGCCGTTTTTCGCTAAGCAAGCATCCTATTCGCCGGAAAGCTGGGACACCTATGAAGCCGAGATCATCCGCGATCAGTATGGCGTCCCGCACATCTATGGCAAGCGCGATGCCGATGTCGCTTTCGGAGTGGCGATCGCCCAAGCGGAAGACGACTTTTTCACTCTGCAAGACGTGATCGCCATGTCGCGCGGGCGCTATGGCGCGATTGCCGGTCAAGACGGCGCGACCTTCGACTATGTCTACCATCTGCTCGATGCGCGCGGCACCGCTGAGCGCGAATATCCGAAACTGCCGGACGACACGCGCGCGCTGTTCGAAGCCTACGCGGCAGGCATCAATCACTATGCCGATGAGCACCCTGACGAAATCAAGCTTGGCAATCTGTTTCCGGTAAACGGCGAAGATGTCGCAGCCGGCTTCGTGCTGCGCCAACCGTTCTTCCATGGCCTCGACAATGTGATCGGGCCGCTCGTCGCTGGCGAGCCCTTGCCGCGTGAATTCGGCCCGGACATTCCGGGCTTCCCCCGTGAGCCAGTATCCCCCGCTCAGGTCAGCGCTCAGGTCAATCTGCTGCACCCGCTCCCCTTTGGCCGCGATGCTGCTTTGCTTGGGTCCAATGCCTGGGCTGTCACGCCAGAAAAATCCGGCGGGCCCACCACGCTGATATCGAATTCGCATCAGCCTTTGCGCGGCGGCGTTGCGTGGTATGAATTCAGCGTCGAAAGCGGGGAAGGCTGGCATTTCACCGGCGCGAATTTCCCCGGTTCGCCATTCCCTTTTCTGGGCCACAACCAGCACCTGGGCTGGACCAACACCGTCAATCGCCCGGATATGACGGATGTTTACAAGCTCGAAGTCGCGCATACGGCGGTGCTGAATTCGAGCGCCACGAAATATCGGGTCGATGATGAATGGCTCGAACTGGAGGAAAAGACCGTTACGCTGCCGGTCAAATTCGGACCGGTCACTCTCCCGATCCAGCGCACCATCTATCGCAGCATCCACGGCCCGGTGATCAAGAACGAGGAGGGTTTCTTCGCCATTCGTTACGGCGGGATCGGCAAAGTCGATCAGCTTGACGCCTATTACCGCCTGAACAAGGCAACCACGCTTGCGCAATGGCAGGCGCAGCTGGCGCGCCAAGCAATCCCTTCCACCAACTTCATCTACGCCGATGAAAAAGGCAACATCGCCTATGTCTACAACGCGGCGATCCCTGACCGTCCGCAGGACGTCAACGCGAACTGGCGCGGGATCCTCGACGGCACCCGTTCAGAGCTGATCTGGCAGGGTGCAGTCGGGTATGACGAGATCCCCAAGCTCATCAATCCGGCTTCCGGCTGGATCTACAATTCGAACAACGAACCCTTCACCGCGGCGGGCCAAGGCAGCGACCTCGACCCAGCCGATTTCTCGCCCGTGCTCGGCATTGAACGCAAGCAGACCAACCGTTCGCGGCGCGCTTACAAACTGATGAGCGAAGCCGAAACGTTGGATCGCGCGACGCTGGAGCGGATCAAATACGACACCGCTTACGAGCGCAAAGGCTACATCGCTAGGCTGTGGCGCGAGATCGAATTGATCCCAGCGGGCTCAAGCGATGATCCGCTGCTGAAACAAGCACGCTCGCTGCTGCTGGAATGGGATTTTGACGCTGATGGCAAAGGACCAGCAGACGCGCTGGCTTACCTTTTGATCCGCGATTTCATGTCGGCTGAATATCTCAACAATGAGTGGCCCGATGTGCGTGAGAAAGTGCGTGAAGCGGCTCAACACCTTGATGAACGTTTCGGCCGGCTCGATCCCCCCATGGGAGAGCTTATCCGGCTGCGTCAGGGCGAGATGGATCTACCGCTTGATGGCGGCTCGGACACTTTGCGAGCGGCGACCACCTGGGAATTCGCCGAGGATGGACGCGCAAGCCTCGTCCATGGCGACAGCTTTATCCAATGGGTCGAATGGCCAGCCGATGGCGGCAAGGTCGCCTCGCGTTCAATCCAGCCGTTCGGCGCCGCGATTACAAGGCCCGATAGCCCGCACTACACCGACCAGATGCAGATGTTCATCGACCACAAATTGAAGCCGGTCTATTTCTGGCGCGAAGATGTGGAAGCCCATGCCAAATCGCGCAAGACGGTGCGCAACGATCGGTGACCCCGGCTCATCCTTTGGCGCCCCCCTTTGTGCGAGGCCCCGTTGCGGCCCATGCGCCTGTGAGCCAAGTCGCTGATCGGTCCTATAACGCTGCTCGTCGATGCACTCGCCGCGGTCTTTCGCTACGGCTTGATCGCTGTCTAAAGGCCCGACACCCTCACGCTTCTCAATCCATCGCATAGAGTTCTGCCATGATCCAAGCCCGCCGTTTCGCCAGCCGCACCCTAACAAGCCCGCTCGCCATGGCTTCAGCGCTGGGCCTTGCCGTGTTCGTACCGGTTGCGCCTGCTGCCGCTGCTGAAGATCGCGCGCCAGCAAGCACAGCTGAAATGACCACAGCACTAACGCCTGCGACCGGCGATCTGACTGAGCTCGTGGCGCAAGTCTCCATTCCCTACGAAAGGTTCGAGCTTGAAAACGGATTGACCGTGATCGTGCATGAAGACCGCAAAGCGCCGATCGTTGGCGTCGCGGTGTGGTACAATGTCGGAGCCAAGGATGAGCCCGAAGGTCAGACCGGATTTGCTCACCTGTTCGAACACTTGATGTTCAATGGCTCGGAAAACGCACCCAATGACTATTTCCAATACCTCCAGGAAATGGGCGCGACCGATTACAACGGCACCACCAATTTCGACCGCACCAATTATTTCCAGACCGTGCCGCGTCCCGCGCTGGAGCGGGCCTTGTGGCTCGAAAGCGACCGGATGGGCTATCTCCTCGGCGCTGTCACGCAGGAGAAACTCGATAACCAGCGCGGCGTCGTCCAGAACGAAAAGCGTCAAGGCGATAATCGTCCCGGCGGGCTGGTGCTCTATGAGATCATCGACAAGCTTTACGGCACCGGACATCCCTATGGCCATTCGGTGATCGGATCGATGGCCGATCTCGACGCGGCCTCAATGGAGGATGTGCGCAATTGGTTCCGCGACAAATACGGCCCTAACAACGCGACGCTCGTGCTTGCGGGCGATGTTTCAGCGAACGAAGCTCGCGCGCTGGTTGAAAAGTGGTTTGGCCCGATCCCGCGCGGGCCTGTCAATTCTCCTGCGGAAGCGCAAGCGGTCCCGCTTGCTGAACCGGCGCGCACCATCATGAAAGATCAGGTCGCCGCCACGCGGATCACCAAATACTGGCCTGCGCCCGGGCTTAACGATCCTGATGTGTTTGCGCTCGACATCGGTTCAGCAGTGCTCGGCGGGCTGGTCTCAAGCCGGCTTGATCAGATTCTGGTGCGCGAGGAAGAACTCGCGGTGAACGTCTTTGCCGGTCATGCCGATTTCCAGCGGGTCGGGTGGATTTCCGTCGGCGCCGTGGTGAAGCCGGGGGTCGATCCTGCTGTGCTCGAAGCGCGGCTTGATGAAGTGATCACTGAATACCTTGCCGAAGGTCCCACCGAAGACGAATTGCGCCGGGCCGCGACCAGCCGCTTGTCACGCACCATTCGCGGGCTTGAACAGGTCGGCGGGTTTGGCGGCAAAGCCGTCACCTTAGCGCGCGGCGAAGTACTCGCCAGCGATCCGGCTTATTACGCCAGACAATTTGATGCGTATGCAACGCTGACTTCAGCTGAAGTAAAGACAGCGCTGAGCAAATGGATGACGCAGCCAGCCTTTACCCTCGTGCTCGAACCCGGAGAGCGCGAAGACGAATATGAAGAAGCCGCGTCCGTCGCTGGCGCAGGTGCAGATGGCGAAGACGCTTCAGCGGACAACACTCTGACGGTTTCGCTCGAACGTCCCGCCCCGCCGATCGACACTGTGGCAGCGCTCGACTTTCCCGATGTCGAACGCGCAACGCTCGCGAACGGAATGCAGCTGACTTACGCGCAGCGCGCGGCTGTTCCGGCAACCTATGTGACGATTTCGTTTGATGCAGGAAGCGCAGCTGATCCGGCAGGAAAGGAAGGGCTCGAAGGGCTGACGCTGGGCCTGTTTGATGAAGGCACCAGCACGATGACTTCGCAAGAGATCGCAGAAGCGCGTGAGCGTTTGGGGATTAGCATTTCGCTCGGCGGCGGCGCGGACCGATCGAGCTTCACGCTGTCAGCGCTCTCAGCCAAGCTCGCTCCTTCGCTTACGCTGCTGTCCGATATCCTGCGCGACCCGGCGTTCGATGCCGATGAGCTTGAGCGCGTGCGCACTCAGACGATTACTGGCATCAAACAGCAATTGCGCTCGCCTTCGGGCATTGCGCAGCGCACGATCCGGCCGGAACTGTTCGGAGCCGAAAGCGCCTATGGCGGGGTGGCGACAGTGGAAAGCGTCAGCGTCATCACCCGCGATGATCTGATCGCGTTCAAGGATAGCTGGATCAGGCCTGACAATGGCGAAGTGTTCGTCATCTCCGATCGCCCGCTCAGTGAAATCATCACAGCGCTCAACACAGCCTTTGGCGATTGGGAAACGCCAGCGACGCCAAAAGGCGAAAAGCGTGTAAGCGACTATGCGCAGGCCGCGAGCCCGACCGGTCGGATCATCCTCGTCAATCGTCCCAATTCGCCGCAAAGCTATATTCTCGCCAGCCAGATCACCCCGCTTGATGCAAGCGATCCGACCTATGTCGACTTCACCACCGCTAATGATGCGCTGGGCGGGACATTCCTGTCGCGCCTCAACTTCAATCTGCGCGAGACCAAAGGCTGGAGCTATGGTGTCCGAGGCTCAGCGCAGCCTTATGAGGATGCTGTCGCCTATTCCGTGCGCGGCGGCGTACAGGCCGACCAGACCGGGCCTTCGGTCGCTGAAATGCTGCGCGAGACGAGCGAGTTTCTGACCACAACCGGGGTCAAGCAAGAGGAGATCGAGCGCATTATCGCAGCGGAAATCGGCGAGCTGCCAGGCCGGTTTGAAACCTCGCCTGCAGTGCTGAGCGCGATGCAATCGAACGCGCTCTACCAGCGGCCTGATGATTACTATGAAAAGCTTGTCGGGACATATCGCAGCCAGACCCGTGAAAGCCTTGATCAAGCGGCTCGCGCCGCGCTCGATCCTGACCGCTTCATCTGGGTCGTGGTGGGCGATGCAGCGCAAGTCAGGCCGCAATTGGAAGCGCTCGGCCTGCCGATCGAACAACGCGAATTGCCGGATGCAGGATGATCAGACCGCTTGACGTTACGGCTTTCTAAAGCGCTGGGAGAACGGCTTTATGAGGACCTTTTGGAGGCGCGCGATTGAGGTTGAAGCGTGCTGACACACGTGTAAACACCGACCCTGAGTTCCGCGGCCGGGAGGGCTTCGAACGCTCATTCAAATACCGCTCGGGATGTGTCTAAGGCTGAGCGGCATCACAGGAGAAAACGCATGTCTGTTGCAGGTACGTACAAAACTGTCGTGAAAAGCCCGATGGGCGATCAGTCAGGCACGTTCACAGTTGTTCCCGATGGCGACACTTTCACCGGTACCATGGCTGGTGGCATGGGTCAGATGGACGTCGAAGAAGGCAAAGTGGACGGCAACAAGCTCACTTGGAAAATGAACATGACTGTCCCGATGCCGATGACGCTCGAATGCGAAGCGACGGTTGATGGTGATCAGATGACAGGCAACGTCAATGCCGGCGCATTTGGCGCAATGCCGCTTACAGGTGAGCGCGAAGGCTGATCCCGCCTTTTTCCGTTTCGATCTTAGAAAAGGCCGTCGGGAGCGATCCTGGCGGCCTTTTTTATAGTGCCAAGCGGGCCATACAGACTGAGGCAGGCCGGTGAACGCGTTTCAGCGTTATCCGAACTCGGCCTTGTGCCCGGCATCATCACCGGCAGCGAGCAGCTTTGCCTGGTCAACCCAACGGTCACGGTCGATCCGGCCTTTGATCTTGAGATATTGGTCGACCTCAGCCACGTCGTCCGCCGTCCACAGCGCGATCTGATCGAACCGCTTCACCCCTAACGAATAGCACAGTTCATTGAGTTTCGGGCCAATCCCTTTGATCCGGGTGAGATCGTCCGCGTCGCCGACGGCAGCGGCAATCTTAGGCTTTGGCTCTGTATCGACAGGCTCAGGAACAGGTGCGGGTTGAGGTGCCACCATCGGTGCAGGTGCTGGCGCCGGTTCGGGTTCCGGCTCAGGAGCAGGTGCGGGTCGAGGCTCGGGCTCGGGTTCCGGCTCGGGTGTCGGTGTCACCACCGGAGCGGGCGCTGGCGCAGGTTTCGTCTGCGCGGGCTTTGACGCGCTTTGTGCCGCTACTCTGCCCCAGATCCACCACGCGGTGGCGATGCCGATAATCAAAGCAAGAATGAATCGCATAGGATTGTCCAATATCAGTTGCAGCATCGTATCAACCCCCCATCGGCGCTGAATTGCGACCCCAGATCGACCAACCGATTGCCACTCCGATCGCGAAGAACAAGATGATGAGCGCCCAGCTTTCAAGAAACAGCGACATCCTATTCTCCCTCCTCTGCGCCTCTGTCTGCGCCTGTGTCTGGGCCTGTGCTGAGATCGAACTCGATCCGGCGGTTGGCTTCGTTTGCGCCGTCACCGGCAACGATCGGTTGGCTTGAGCCATACCCTGTCGCGCTGATCCTGGCGCTGCCCACGCCGCGCTCAGTCAAGGCAGCGACCACGGCATCGGCCCGCGCCTGGCTAAGCTCAAGGTTGGTCTGTGCAGAGCCGGTTGCATCGGTGTGCCCGCTAACCGCGACAGTCATTCCGGTGCAGGCATTCAGCAAGTCAGCCAGATTACCGATCAGCCCCAGCGAGGTCTGGCCAATGACAGCGCTGCCCGAAGCAAAAGTGATGGTTTTGCCTTCCATCACGGTGTCGATCCCGCTTTGGCAGGCAAGCACCTGTTCCTCGCTTGCGCCTGTGGTGGCTTCAGCATCTTCGATCCCGGTGGCGAGCGCAGCAGGGTCAGGCATTGCCGCATTGCCGCTCGCTTCTTCTGAGCCGCTGGCTTCTTGTGAGCTGCTGGCAAGCGCCGCCGGATCAGCCCAACGCACTGCGCGGATCCGCCCGCTGGCGAGCAGCGCCGCTTCGATTTCGGCTCGCTTAGCCAGATCGCTTACACCAGACAGCACAGCCACACGCGAGAGCGGATCACGGATCATCTCCAGTGTGACGCCGTCAAACCCTCGCGTCTTGAGGACCTGGCGACCTTCGGCTTCCATCCGGTCGACATAGCTCGCGCCGCTCAAGGAATGCGCGCCCCATGCAAGCAGCGAAGCGACAATCGCGCCGATGATAAACTTGACCAACCCCTTCATACGGCCTCCCCTCGACCTCGATGAGGGTTGCACCGCAAAGTTACGGGGTAAAGTAAAATGGTGTTAGCCCGGGGCCTCGCTGGGTCGAGGCCCCGAAGATCGCAGAATAGCTGCCCGCGGCGAGGTTAATTCTGCGACGCAGTGTCGCTGGTCGCCGCATCTCCTGGCACAGCCTCGGCGTCGCTGGTCGCTTGCGCCGCAGCATCAGCAGCTTGGGCGACTGCAGCCGCGGCAGCTGCCGCTTCTTCGCGAGCCTTGGCTTCGGCGGCTTCACGCGCGAGGCGCTCGGCTTCTGCTTTGGCTTTGGCTTTGGCTTTGGCTGCCGCAATCTCGGCTTTCACATCGATCACAATGTCGCGCTCATAGGCAAGCACGCCTTCAACCGGCGGCATCCGCCCGACCCCGGCACGGTAGAAATTGTTGATCTTGCCTGCCGCATACAGGTCAGCCGGCGCTGAGGGTAACGCAGAAAGGCTTTGCGGGACGGTGTAGTCCGCCGGTCTGCCGCTGCGCTCAGGTACAGAAGACGCAAAAATGGACGCTTGGCTCATCGCTTCAGGTGTTACCCAATCGCCTTGAAGGAAATCGCCCAACGATGCGATATTGCCAGCCTCCACCGCGAACTTGATAGTGCCCATGCAATAGCACGAACCCACCGGACCGTTGGGCCCCATGAACAGCGGACCGTAATAGGTGTATTCGCCGGGTTCGACTTCGATCAGATACTCGAAATACTTCTCCCCGCTCGCATCCTTCCCTTTGGCAAAGACAAATTGCGGGCCAAAGCTGACCAGCATCCGGGTTTCGATCGATCCGATCGAAAAGGTTTCTTCAGTCGGCTCTTGCGGGCGCGGCTTCGATGATCCACGCGACGTCTGACCTGAGCGCCACCGTTCAAGCCGCTTGGGATATTTCTCGACCGCTTCGTCAAATTCCTCGCGCCATTCGGCTTCGAATTCAGCGACTTCGTCGGCATCCGGCGTTTTGATGAACACCCCTTGCGAGCGGTATCTGTTCGAGCGGATATAGATATAGCCTTTGTCATCGCTCAGCTGGTGTTTCCCGTTTTCGAGATTTTTAAGCTCGACGGCTTTGTGTTCGGCGGTTTGTGCAGCTGCCGGAGCGGTCGCGGCAAAAGCCAGCAATGCAGCGCTAGAAGCGGCGAACGCGGCCAGCGCGCGGCGGGTCGTGATGATCATGGGACCAGCACCTCCGTAGTCGGTTGCGGGCCTGAGGCGACCAGTGCCTGACGCAGCAATGCGGCTTCACGCTTGTCAGCGTTTTCGCGGCTTAGCCCCTCTTCGAAATGAAACTCCTGCCACAAATCCTTTTCAAGGCCGTAGCGGTCATAACCCTTGTAATACATGCAGGTGCGGATGTTGAGCCGCTTCAATTTGCGTCGTTCAGCGCTACCGAAAATCGCATCGGCCATCAGCCCGCCAATCGCGCCGCCGATTGCACCTGCCAAAAGGCCATATTGCGCGGCCGCCGCAGCAACGCTTCCGCTGTCTGCGCCCATATAGAAATTGATGCCGCTGCCCAGCGCATCGCATTCGGTCACATCGGCATAGGCTTGATCGAAGCTCGTTTCAGGCCGGTGGAAATAGAAATACTTCTCAAAGTCCTTTGGCCGAACCGAAGCGTATTCGAATGCGAGTTCCGGCATGTCGAGCGCGCCGACTTCCTCTTGGGTGAACTCGCGCATCGGCGGTTCATTCTTGATCGCTTGCGCGTGGACTGGCGCCGCGCATACCGACGCGACGCCGAGCGCGCCGACCAGCGCGCGTTTCAATACTGGCATGATGCACCCTCTTGGCTCCCTCGACCGGCGCCCCCGCACCGATCACGAGCGTGACACTATCACGACAATCAGCAATTGCCAGAGTAAGTTAGCCGAGCTTTGCCTTCAGGATCTGGTTGACGACCTGCGGGTTCGCTTTGCCCTTCATCGCTTTCATCGTCTGGCCGACGAAAAAGCCGAAAAGTTTGTCCTTGCCGCCTTTGTACTGCTCGACCTTGTCTTCGTTGCTCGCGAGAATTTCGTCGATCGCGGCTTCGATCGCGCCAGTGTCGCTGACCTGCTTCAAGCCTTCGGTGTCAGCGATTTCGTCAGGCTCGCGCCCCGTCTTGAGCACGATTTCGAAGATTTCCTTGGCCTGCCCGCCGCTGATCTCTGACTTGCCTTGCATTGCGAGGATCGCGGCCTGTCGCTCGGCGGTGGCGTTGCTTGGATCAGCCTCATCGCCAGCTGCGTTGATCACGCCCGGAGCCACGGACAGCGCCCAGTTGGCAACTTGCGTCGCGACTTCGGTCTCGGGTTTGCGCATCGCGCTTGCAGCGGCAGCGAGCAGCGTTTCAAAGCGGCCAAAGGTTTCGACTTCAGCGGTCAGTTCGCGCGCGTTGTAAGGCGTCAGGCCCAGCTCCTTTTCATATCGCGTGCGCTTGGCGTCAGGCAGTTCGGGTAGGCTCGCGCGGCACTCTTCCAGAAAGCTGTCTTCGAGCACCAGCGGCAGCAGATCGGGATCAGGGAAGTAGCGGTAATCGTGCGCGTCTTCCTTACTCCGCATCGTGCGTGTCGTCCCGGTCGCGACATCGAACAGGCGGGTTTCCTGTGTCACAGTGCCGCCCGATTCCAGCACATCGACCTGGCGGCTCGCTTCGTATTCGATCACCTGCATCACGAACCGCACTGAGTTCACGTTCTTGGTCTCGGTCCGCGTGCCGAAAGGCTCACCTGGCTTGCGCACCGAGACATTCACGTCCGCGCGCATCGAGCCTTCTTCCATGTTGCCATCGCAGCTTCCGACATAGCGCAGGATCGAGCGCAGCTTGCGCACATAGGCTCCCGCTTCAGCGGGGCTGCGCATATCGGGCCGCGAGACAATCTCCATCAGCGCAACGCCTGAGCGATTGAGGTCGACATAGGACATGGTCGGGTGCTGATCATGCATCAGCTTGCCTGCGTCCTGTTCGACATGAATGCGCTCGATGCCGATGATCTTGTCTTGCGCGATACCGGTCTTCTCGTCTTGCTCAATCAGCAGCGTGCCTTCGCCCACCAGCGGGTGGTAAAGCTGGCTGATCTGGTAGCCCTGCGGCAGATCGGCGTAGAAGTAGTTCTTGCGGTCAAAGCGGCTCCACGCATTGATCTGAGCCTCGATCGCCATACCGGTGCGCACCGCCTGCCGGATGCACTCACGGTTGGGTACAGGCAGCATACCGGGCATCGCGGCATCGACGAGGGAGACTTGGCTATTGGGCTCCGCGCCAAAAGCGGTGGCCGCGCCTGAGAACAGCTTGGACGCGCTCGTCACCTGCGCGTGAACCTCAAGGCCGATCACGACCTCCCATTCGCCGGTGGTGCCCTCTATGCGGTAATCACTCATCTTCTTCAGTCCGTCATTCCGGCGAAGGCCGGAATCCAGTTCCGACGGTCGCTCTTTGCCACTCTGGATCCCGGCCTGCGCCGGGATGACGACTTGGGGCCGTCATTCCTTGTCTTCATCCTTCGCCAACGGCTTGCCTGTCTCGCTGTCAAAGCGCGCTTCGCCCGCGTCGATCGTCTTGGAGAGATACATCACGACGCCGCCCAAAAGAACGAAGCAGACCATGAAGATGGTCGCGTAGATGATCTCTCCGGTCACTTGCCGTTCTTGTAAGGAGGCAATTGCTTGCCCGTTTCACTATCGAAGCGCGCCTCGCCCACATCAAGGCGCTCCTCCAACCTTTGGAAGAAGCCGCTGAACAGGATGATTGCAAAGCCGAAGCCTAAGCCAATGATAGGATTGGTCCATCCGTGCTCCCACGGCGGATATTTGATCAGCGTGGCGATCATGTAAAGCGCCCATCCAATCCAGAGCCAATGCTTGCGTTTCACCACCACTTCTCCGGCGCGTGGTCAAACCCGGCGCGCTGTTGGATCGCGAGGCCCGCGTTGAGCACGCTTTGCTCATCGAACGCCTTGCCCACCAATTGCAGGCCGAGCGGCAGACCATCGGGATTAAGCCCGGCAGGAACGCTCATCGCGGGCAGCCCGGCAAGGCTTGCAGGCACCGCGAACACATCATTGAGATACATCGTCAGCGGATCTTCGTTGAGACTACCCAAAGGGAACGAAGCCGTCGGCGTCGTTGGCGCGAGGATAAGATCGCAGCTTTCCCACGCCTGTTCAAAGTCCCGCGCGACCAGCGCGCGCACTTTTTGCGCCTGATTGTAATACGCATCGTAAAAGCCTGCTGACAGCACATAAGTGCCGATCAGGATCCGGCGTTTGACTTCATCGCCAAAGCCCGCTTCGCGCGTTTCTGCGTACATATCCTGAAGGCCAGCGCCTTCGGGCAATTCGCGCAATCCGTAGCGCACCCCGTCATAGCGCGCGAGGTTCGAAGACGCTTCGGCAGGCGCGATGATGTAATAGGCGGGCAGCGCATATTTGGTGTGCGGCAGCGAGATATCGACGATCTCAGCGCCCGCATCCTTGAGCCAGGCTTTGCCCTGTTCCCAGCTATCGAGGATAGCCTTCGAGGTCCCATCCATCCGGTATTCCTTCGGGATGCCGACGCGCTTGCCTTTGAGGTCGGCCGACAAAGCCGCTTCCCAGTTGGGCACCGCCAGATCGAGGCTGGTCGCATCCTTCGGATCAAAGCCCGCCATCGCGCCGAGCATGATCGCGCAATCCTCAACGCTGCGCGCCATCGGCCCCGCCTGATCGAGCGAAGAGGCAAACGCCACCACGCCCCAGCGCGAACAGCGGCCATAGGTCGGCTTGATCCCGCAAATGCCGGTGAAGGCCGCGGGCTGGCGGATCGAACCGCCGGTGTCCGTGCCGGTCGCAGCAGGAGCAATGCGCGCGGCCACCGCGGAGGAGGAACCGCCCGAAGAGCCACCCGGCGACATCGCCGCATTGGTGCCTTCCTTGCGCCAGGGCGAAGACACATTGCCAAAATACGAAGTCTCGTTCGAGCTGCCCATCGCGAACTGATCAAGGTTGAGCTTGCCCAACATCCCTGCGCCTGCATCCCACAGATTTTGCGACACGGTGCTTTCGTATTGAGGCGTAAAGCCTTCTAGGATGTAGCTTGCCGCAGTGGTCTGCACGCCGTGCGTTGCAAACAGATCCTTCATCCCGATCGGCACACCCGCCATCGCGGGCAGCGTTTCGCCTGCGGCACGCTTGGCATCGACCGCATCTGCCGCGCTTAAAGCGTGTTCAGGCGTCGTGACGATAAACGCGTTGAGCTGGCTCGCCGCTGCGACCGCTTCGTTAAAAGCCTCGGCCACTTCGCGGGCGGTAAAGTCTCCGGCGGCGACGCCATCGCGGATCGCTTTGACGCCGAGCTGAGTGAAATCGGTCATATTATTCGATTACCTTCGGCACACCGAAAAAGCCGTGTTCAGCGACCGGTGCGTTAGCGAGCACCGCCTCGCGCTTGCCTCCAGCGGTCGCAGGATCAGCATCGACCACATCGCTACGCAAGCGCAAAGTGTTTGCGATCACTGCCGCCATTGGCTCGACGCCTTCGACGTCAACTTCGCCCAATTGCTCGACCCATTCCAGAATATTATTGAGCTCAGGCACCATCCGCTCGAGCTCTTCTTCGCCAAGATTAAGCCGCGCAAGCGAAGCGATTTTGGCGACAGTCTGCTTGTCGACCGACATCGTCAGACAGCTCCTTTCGTTTAGGGTCCGGGCGAAGGCACAGGCACCACATCAGGGCCGCCTGCGCCGGGCGCACTACCTGGTCCTCCGAGCCCACCTGGCGGGCCCATCGCGTTTCGCATGATCGCGAGTTTGCGCTCAAACTCGGCCTGATCCATGAAGCCGAACACTTCGATCTCAAAGTTCAGATCGCCTGCCGGAGCGCCCGGTTGGCTCGGGGTCTCGCCGTAAGCCTGATCCGCCGGGATAAACAGCTTGTACTTGCCGCCAACCTGCATCTGCGTGACACCGTCGCGAAAGCCCGGCAACATTTGCGCCAGCGGCATCGGATAGCCATCGGGAAAAATGCCGGGGATCGGCGCAGCGCCATCAGGCGAGCGGTCGAATTCTTCGCCCGTCTCAGCGCTGGTGCCAATGTAAGACAGGAACACGATGTCTTCCGGGCCGGGATTGTCGCCTTCACCTGCGGCAAGGGTCTCAATTGCCAAGCCTTTAGGGATCGCTAGCCAGGCAATCCCAGCGCCGACTACAATCGCAAGGATCACGCCAAGCCAAAGCTTAGTGAGCGATCCCTTGGCCACCGGCTGGATCGGAACACGGGTAATTTCAGTCATAATAGTCCTACGCGAAACCCAATCTCTTCCGCGCTGCAAAAAGGGCGCGGGGTTCGTTCCGCGCCCTGATGGCTTATCCGATTATCGGTTTCAAGCGCTTGTGCACTTGCGAAGGTATCGAGCCCAGTGCCTGTGGCACAACCGCCCCGATAACGCCGCATTCTATAAACCTGACACCGACTGACGCCGGCGGACCGGTTTACTTGATCCCGTCGCGCTCCATGCGCTTACGCTCAAGCTTGCGGGCACGGCGCACAGCCGCAGCTTTTTCACGAGCGCGCTTTTCGCTGGGCTTTTCGTAGTGACGGCGCAGTTTCATCTCGCGATACACACCTTCACGCTGGAGCTTCTTCTTAAGCGCGCGCAGGGCCTGATCGACATTGTTATCGCGAACCATGATTTGCATAAACCGACACTATCCTTTCAAAAACGCATAGAGCCCGCATAAAGCGCGGGATTACGCGTAAAACTGACGCAGAAAAAAGCGCGATTCCCGCATGGAACGCGCTCTCGATTGAGTGTGAATAGCGCAAATCAGCGAAAATGGCAAGATAGCGTGATTTATCGAGCACGCTGCGCACTGTTTTGGCGGCTAGGCAGCGAGCAGCCCCCTCGCTACAGGCAGGCGATGACGAGTGCGGCCCTGTCTCCCCTATTGGCTTCGATCTATGTTGGATGCGGCGGCGCGCTCGGCGCTGTCGCTCGCTATCAGCTCGGCCGCGCGATCACGCATTGGCTCGGTCCAGTCAACAGCGAGGCATTCCCCTGGGCGACGCTGACGGTCAATGTTCTGGGCTGTCTTGTGATGGGCCTTGTGTTTGCAGCTTTAGGACGGTTTGGCGCAGGCAGCGAGGCTGTGCGGCTGCTTATCGGGGTCGGCTTGCTCGGCGGCTTTACCACATTCAGCGCGTTCAGCCTTGAATTGCTCTTGCTAGCTGAGCGCGGCGCGCTAGGCGCAGCGTTCGGCTATGCAGCGCTGTCGGTTCTCGCAGGGGTCGCCGCGCTTTATTGCGGCCTGTTGATAGCGCGAGCAGCGCTATGAACGACACGGCAAGAGGAACTGGCAAAGATCCCGTGCGGCAATTCACCGTCGCGCCGGATGACGATGGCATCAGGCTTGACCGCTGGTTTAAGCGCAATCTTCCGCAGATCGGCTTTGCGACTATTTCGCGTTGGGCAAGGACCGGGCAAGTGCGGGTCGATGGCAAGCGCACGCGGCCTGAAGACCGGCTCGAAGCAGGCCAAGTGTTGCGAGTCCCGCCGGGCGGCGCGACCCCGCGCAAAGGCGCAAAAGCGCGCCGCGAGTTGACGCCTGAAGATATCGCGACAGCGCAGGCGATGGTGATCCGCGAGACGCCTTCTGCAATTGTGCTTAACAAGCCGCCAGGCCTCGCCACTCAAGGCGGCAGCAAGCAATCGCGCCATGTCGATGGTCTGCTCGATGCGTTTGTGAGCGGGGACGAAGCGCCGCGCCCGCGGCTTGTACACCGGCTCGACAAAGACACCTCCGGCGTCTTGCTGATCGCGCGCACTCCAGGCAGTGCAGCGGCGTATTCCAAGCGCTTTTCAGGACGCAGCGCGCGCAAGGTTTATTGGGCGCTGGTGGTGGGTGTGCCTGAAGTCGCGGAAGGCACGATTGATGCACCGCTCGCTAAGCAACCAGGCACAGGCGGCGAGAAAATGCATGTCGATGACAACGCAGGAGCGCCAGCGAAAACCCGCTACCGCGTGCTGGATCGAGCCGGGCACCGCGCGGCCTGGGTCGAGCTTGAGCCGTTGACCGGGCGCACCCATCAATTGCGGGTCCATCTGGCAGCGATCGGCCACCCGATTGTCGGCGATGGCAAATATGGCGGGCGCGAGGCTTTCCTGACCGGCGCGATCAGCCGCAAGATGCACTTGCACGCCCGCCGGCTGATCATCGGCACACCGGAAAGCAAAGGCACGAGCGGCGGCAAGCTTGATGTGACAGCTGAGCTGCCTGAGCACTTTGCTGCGAGTATGGAAGCGCTTGGGTTTGATCCGGCGGCGAGCGATGCCAGCCCGATGCGCGATGAAGCGCCTGAGCGCTCGCCAGCCCAGAAAAAGCAGGCTGCGCGCCAGCACGCCAAGCAATACCGCAAGGACCGCCGCGGCGAACGGCGCAGCCGCACGAACTCAGCTGGCGCAGCGCGGCGCAAACCGCGGCCAGGCGCTAAAGGGCGCAAGAAATGACAGTGCGGCTGGCGGTGTTCGATTGCGACGGAACGCTGGTCGATGGCCAAGCCGATGTCTGCTGGGCGATGGACCGGGCCTTCAGCCGCGCGGGTCTGGAAGCGCCTGACAGCAATCGGGTGCGCCGCATGGTCGGCCTCAGCCTGGCAGTTGCAGTGCGCGAATTGGCACCTCACCTCGATGATGATGAGGTCCGCCACGTCACCGAATTCTACAAATCAAGCTACCGCGCCAGGCGCGAGGAAGGCTTGATCGAAGAGCCGCTTTATGAAGGCATCGCTGATCTGCTGCATCGGCTCCATGAAAGCGGCTGGCAGCTCGCGATTGCCACCGGCAAATCGGATCGCGGGCTTACCGCGTGCCTTGCCGCGCACGATCTGACTGACCTGTTCGTATCGCTTCAGACCGCTGACAGGCACCCTTCCAAGCCTCATCCCGCGATGCTCGAAGCCGCTCTGTTCGAAGCCGCTGCGCTGCCGGGCGATGCGTTCATGATCGGCGATACAAGTTTCGATATCGAAATGGCGCGCGCCGCCGGAGTGCCTGCAATCGGCGTTGCATGGGGCTATCACGATCCGGCGGAGCTGACGGCATGCGGGGCTCATGCAATCGCACATGATCGAGCTGACCTTGCTGACCTGTTGGAGCGCGCGGCATGAGCGATCAGCTCACGTCCCAAGCCGCCGAAGCGCGCGCTCAGCGCCGCTATATCGCGCTTAATGTGGCCCGCTGGGGCTCGCTGCTCGCCGTGATTGCAGGCATAGCAGGCGCGCGCGGCGTCATCGCGCTGCCTTACCCGCTGACTGTGGCGCTTGCGATTGGCGGGGTGATCGGGTTCTTCTTCGCCCCGCCGCTGCTCGCCCGCCGGTTCAAAGCACACGATGCCGCTGCCAGCGATGAGGAGCGTCGGTGAAGCGGTTTTACGATGATGTGAGCGTCGCCGAAGCGGATGGCGGGTGGCAAGTCGCGCTCGACGGACGCGGAATAAAGACGATCGCTGGCGCCGCGCAGATCGTACCGACCCGCCCGCTCGCCGAAGCGCTCGCTGCTGAATGGGCCGAGCAAACCGAACAGCTTGACCCGAAGACCTTTCCGCAGCGCGATCTTGCTGACTATGCGATCGATCAAGCCGCTAAAGACCCCGCCGCGCTCGCACAAAAGCTGAGCGCCTATGGCGATACCGACACGCTACTCTACCGCGCGGAGCCCGATGAGCCGCTCCATCTTCGCCAGCTTGCGCAATGGGAGCCGCTGGTCAGCGCATTCGAAGCGCATCACGCGATCACGCTTAAACGGATCAGCGGGATTATCCATCAGCCTCAGGACAAGGCGGCGCTTGAAGTGCTGACCGGCCAGCTGCTTAGCCATAACATCTTTGCGCTTGTCGGGATCGAGGTGATGACGAGCCTTGCGGCTTCGCTGATCATTGCGCTCAGTGCCGCCCGGGCCGAGCGCGACGCGGCGGAATTATGGCAAGCAGCCTGCCTTGAAGAAGAATGGCAAGCCGATCTTTGGGGCCGCGATTGGGAAGCCGAAGAGCGCCGCCAGCGACGGCGTCAGGAATTTTTGCGCGCCTGCGACTTCACCCGGCTGGCGCAGGGGTGACTGCGGCGGTCGCTGCGTTTGGACCAGCGACCCATTCAGCAACTTCGCCTGCAACCTCGTTAGCGATCCGGTTAAGCGCAGGCCCAACCGCGCTCGCTTCAGCCAGCACGCCTTCTTCGCGCGCTTCGAACCGGCGCGAGCTTACTGTGCCATCGGCTTCGGTGACAATCGCATCATAGCGGATCATCACGGCTGAAGTTGCCGCGTCATAGCCCAGCTCAAGCAGGCTCCCACGCACGCGCCGTTCAGCCAGCGTCGGCGTATCATCGCTATCGAGCACTAGCGTCGAGACCTGCGCGCGCAAGGTTTCGCCAAGCAGCCGGCGGAACAGTCGCGCTGGCTTTTCAACCCAGAACGCTTCGGGAAGATAGGCAATTTCGGTGTCCGAGATGTTGACCGGGACCCGCAAGACATCAAGCTTGGCAGGCGTTTCCGGAGCGAGCACTGCGATTGCGCCTTGCGCCGCTTCACCGCCGACCTGCGCGCTTGATCCTGCTGGCGCGGTGGCGCTCGACTTGAGCGTCAGCAGGCTTGCAGGCGGCTCTCCGCCAAGGCTGATACAGCCTGCCAGCGGCAGCATCGCTGCGACCGCCACGGTTAAGCCTGCTCGCTTCAACCGGCGCGCTCTACCGCCTCGGCCACCTGATGGCCATGTTCCCCCCGTCATCGCCCCTTCCATTGACCATTCTTCCTTCACGGCTTGTAATCGGGCAACGTCTGCCCCTGCACGAACGCACCGACCCCTTCGCTTTCTAGTTTCTCAGTGATCGTGCGCAGGCTGCGACTGGTCGCGCGCAGATCCTGCAAGGTTGCTTCGGCTGCAGGCAGCGTTCCTTCGCGCAATTGGCGCGCGGCAGGCCGGGTGTCTTCCAGCGTTGCAGCAAGCGAATCTGCCGCGATGCTGGCGGATTTGAGAGTCGATTTAAGATCACGCGCCAGCGCTTCGCCTTCTCCGCTTACAAGCTTGTCGGTTGATTGGGTGAGCTGTTCGATTGCCACCAAAGCTTCGTTGAATTCGGTGATTGTGGTCTCGAATTTCTCAAGGTTTGCTTGCAATGCAGGCGTTGCATCAGCCAGCCCTGAGGTAAAGCGATCCGTGTTGTAGAGAATGCGGGTAATCTCGGTCTGGTTTTCCGGGCCTAGCAGCAGATTGAGATTCTCCGTCAATGTCGCGAGCCGCTCAAGCAAGAGCGGCGCGTTTGCGACGATCTCTCCAAATCCACCCCGCCCAGCGGGGATCAGCGGACGCCCTTCAGGACAGCTGGTGGTCTCGCATGTGATTGCAGGTGCATCTTTGCGGGCGCCATCCAGCAGGATTGTCGAGACACCGGTAAAACTCGCCTGAATGGTCGCAGTGGTACCAACCAGGATCGGCACATCTTCGCGCACTCTCACGCGCACGCGCACAAATTCGGGATTGTCCTGCGACAAAGCGATATCAGCCACTTGGCCAACCGGAACCCCGGCAAACGAGACTTGCGAACCGTTGGCAAGGCCTGAGACAGACTGCGCATAAAGGATATCGTATTCGTTCTGCTGACCTTGGCCGAGCCGCGCGATCCATACGATGAAGGCCACCAGCGCGACCATCAAAAGCAACGTAACCGCTCCGACCCACAGGTGGTTGGCTCTGGTTTCCATTTACAACGCCGCTCCCATCTCAGTCCCTATGGACGCCAAGCGGCGCGCCTGTCCATTACCTTATGCAATTCATTATCGGGCAAAAACTTACGTCGCGGGCACTGCTGCGCCCAGCCCTTCCCCTTGCCGATGGGTTGCGAGAGCCGCGCGCCCACGCGGTCCATTAAAGTAATCCTCGATCCACGGATGGCCGGTTTGCATCAGTTCCGGGATCGTCCCGACAGCGATCACGCGCTTGTCAGCCAGCACCGCGACCCGGTCGCAAATCTCGTATAGCGTATCGAGATCATGCGTGATCAGAAACACGGTCAGACCCAGCGTCGCCTTCAGCTCAAGCGTTTGCGCATCGAATTTGGCAGCACCGATCGGATCAAGCCCAGCGGTCGGCTCATCAAGAAACAGCAATTCGGGGTCAAGTGCCAGCGCGCGCGCAAGGCCAGCACGCTTTTTCATCCCGCCAGAAAGTTCCGATGGGTATTTAGCGATGGCCTCTTCGGGGAGCCCTGACAGCAGCACTTTATACCGCGCAATCTCGCCGCGCAGATCATCGTCGATCTCCGGGTAGAATTGCTTCAGCGGCACTTCGACATTCTCGCCGACGGTCAGCGTTGAAAACAGCGCGCCGCCTTGAAACAGGACGCCCCAGCGGCAGCGCACGCCGATATTCTGATCCGGGTCGATCCCGGTGATCTCGCGGCCAAGCACCTGGATGCGGCCTTTGCTGGGGATTTGCAGACCGATAATCGAGCGCATCAGCACCGATTTGCCGGTGCCCGAGCCGCCGACCACGCCGAGGATTTCGCCGCGGTTCACTGTGAGATCGAGATTGTCGTGCACCACGAAATCGCCAAACCGGTTTTCCAGCCCTTCGATCACGATCGGCGGTTCATCGCTGAAACGGGTGTGGTCCTGCATCATGATTGGCTTACCCCCAACCGATTTCAGTAAAGAAAACCGCGAAGAACGCATCGAGCACAATCACTGCAAAAATCGCTGAAACCACTGCCATTGTGGTGCGCTTGCCCACCTCTTCTGAATTTCCTTTGACTTGCATCCCGTGATAGCAGCCCGCCAGTCCCACGATAAGGCCGAACACCGGCGCCTTGATGAGACCAACCCATAAGTCATGCGTCGGCACCACTTCCTGAATGCGCGAAATGAACGTGGCGAAGGGAATGCCAAGCCCAAGCTGGCCGATCACAGCGCCCCCGATGATCGCTACGACAGAGGCGTAAAAGCCCAGCAGCACCATCATGAACGTGCACGCAAGGATGCGCGGGATGACGAGGATCTCGATTGGCGAAATCCCGATCGTGCGCATCGCATCGACTTCTTCGGTCAGCTTCATTGTCCCGATCTGAGCGGCAAACGCGCTGCCCGATCGCCCGGCTACCATGATCGCAGTCATCAGGACGCCGAGCTCTCGCAAAGTGATCCGGCCGACCAGATTGATCGTCAGCGCTTCAGCCCCGAATTGCTGCAATTGCACGGCGCCTTGCTGCGCGATCACAACGCCGATCAAAAAGCTCATGAGGCCAATGATCGGCAGCGCTGATACGCCCACCAGCTCCATCTGACGCACCAGCGCGCGCAGCGGAAAGCGCGAGGGATTAAGCGCGAGATTGCAAAGCCCAAGAAAGATCTGCCCGAAAAAGCCGACCACGCCGCGAATGCCGCTTGCAGCTGCATAAACCTGATTGCCGAGCGCCGCCGGGACCCGCTCCCACACGGGAACACGCGCCGGGATCATATCGGCATCGTTAGCGGCACCTTCGACCGCATCGAGCAAGCGCTTGGCTTGCCCGCTTGCACCGACAATCTCAGCCTGGTGTTGCGCAGCCAAGCGGCACGTGACCCATGCCCCGACCGTGTCGATTTCCTCAACTTCTGTCAGATCGATCGTGCTTAGCGCGTCCGCTGCGCCGTGCAATTGATGCTCCAGCGGGCCGATAGTGGAAACCAATAGCGGGCCTGACAGCGCCAGCCGGGTCCCGCCTGTGCCATCGTCAGCCAATGCGAAGCGCGCTGTCCCGTCCATCACGCCGCCGGGTATGCGGATTATGTCACACAAGCTCAAGGGTTAGCTGCGCGCGCGCTTTGCCGTGTTGCGTTGCACAAGGGCCACTGGCATGGCGTTTTGGTTCAGACCCAGGCCTCGCAAGGCGCTTGAAAAAAGTAAAAGAATGGCATTACCGACCACCTTCAACCCGGCTGAAATCGAAGCGCGCTGGTACCGGCATTGGGAAGAGACAGGCGGCTTCCGCCCGGAGCGACCGGACGCGGAAGGCTTCACCATCGTCAATCCGCCGCCTAATGTGACGGGCTCGCTGCATATTGGCCACGCGCTCGACAACACGCTGCAGGATATCGTGATCCGCTATGAGCGGCTGCGCGGCAAAGACGCTTTGTGGGTGGTCGGCATGGACCATGCCGGCATTGCCACGCAAATGGTGGTCGAGCGGCAGTTGGAAGCTGCCCAAGACAAGCGCACCAACTATTCGCGCGAAGAATTCATCGACAAGGTCTGGGAATGGAAAGCGGAAAGCGGCGGTCAGATCACTAAGCAGCTACGGCGGCTTGGTTGCTCGATGGACTGGTCGCGTGAACAATTCACGATGGATCCGCATTTCACCAAGGCCGTGCTCAAGGTGTTTGTGGACCTCTACAATGATGGCCTCATCTACCGCGACAAACGTCTGGTGAACTGGGACCCGAAGCTGAAGACCGCGATCAGCGATCTTGAAGTGGAACAGCAGACCATTCCGGGGAGCTTCTGGCACTTCAAGTATCCGCTTGCAGACGGGGTCACTCTGGATGATGGCCGCGATTACATCGAAGTCGCGACTACGCGCCCCGAAACCATGCTCGCCGATATGGCAGTCGCGGTGCACCCGAGCGACGAGCGCTACGCCAGCGTTGTCGGCAAGCATGTGGTACTGCCGATCACCGGCCGCCGCATTCCCATCATCGCCGATGAACACGCTGACCCCGAGCTGGGCTCAGGCGCGGTGAAGATCACGCCGGGGCACGACTTCAACGATTTCGAAGTGGGCAAGCGCGCCGGGATCGAAGCGGGCGACATGCTCAACATGCTGACAAGCGAAGCGAATGTTTGCCAGACCGCCGATGGCTTGGTGCCCGAGGAGTTTATCGGCCTGCACCGTTTCAAGAAGGATGGCGTGCCCGGAGCGCGCGAGGCGGTGGTCGAACGGTTGAAATCCGATGGCTACCTCATCCCGCACGTCTCGAAAAACAAGAAAGGCGAGGACATCATTTCCGACGCCGAACCGCGCCAGATCGCAACGCCCTTTGGCGATCGCGGCGGCGTGGTGATCGAACCGTGGCTGACCGATCAATGGTATGTGGATGCGGAAACGCTCGCGCAAAAGCCTATCGAAGCGGTGCGCTCAGGCGAAGTCGAGATCGTGCCCAAGAGCTGGGAGAAGACCTTTTTCAACTGGATGGAGAACATCCAGCCGTGGTGCGTGAGCCGCCAGTTGTGGTGGGGGCACCGGATTCCGGCGTGGTTTGGGCCTAGCGTCGGAGTTGATGGCAAGGTCCGTTACTACAATGACGGCCGGACTTCGTTCGATGAGGTATTTGTCGGTGAGACATGGGAAGCTGTCAGCAAGCAAGCCGCGGCTCGGTATGGACGCGATATCAACGAGATATTTGAGGCACCTTCTCAGGTTGAAGCCCACGCTGGCACATTAGAAGACGGAAAAACGACTAATCGCGTAGGCCTCCGCAGAGATTACGACGTCCTCGACACGTGGTTCTCATCTGCTCTCTGGCCCTTCGCTACGCTCGGTTGGCCTGACAAGACTGATCTGCTCGAAAAGCACTACCCCAACTCGCTGCTCATCAGCGGGTTCGACATTCTGTTCTTCTGGGACGCGCGGATGCTGATGTGGGGCTATTACAATATGGGCCAGAAGCCCTGGGACAAGCTCTACCTCCACGGCCTCGTGCGCGCCGCCGATGGCGCCAAGATGTCGAAGTCCAAGGGCAATGTGGT
>JBCCJD010000030.1:0-36749 GCA_039027955.1 Pseudomonadota bacterium | reverse complement strand
GCGTCCTGCGCCCGGGACAGCACGTGCTGTGCGCGATCAGCGGAGAGGTCATCCCGCTGGAAGAATTGCGTTACTGGAGCGCTGAGCACCAAGAAGCCTATGCCAGCGCCGAGATTGCAACCAAGCGTTTGCTTGGCGGAGCCTAGATCCTGGATGCAGGCGCGAATGCGGCTGACGGGCAGACGCATAAGGCACCTTCTTCTAAGCACTTTCGCCAGCGCGGCTGTGGCCGGTTGCAGCGCCGCAAGCGAGGCTGCGCCAGATCCGCTTGACAGCGCGCGCAATGCCGAATTCGCTCGATCAGCTGCGCCGCTTGAGCTTACCCTTGCATCAACCGATGCAGCGACGAACATTGCTACTGACGCCGAAGCCGAAACCAAGCCCGCCGCCACAGCGCGCACCGATTTCGAATATTCAGGCGAACTGACGCAAGGCGGCTTCATCCGCGGGTTTGTCCCAAGCGACACGATCCGCGCAACTCTAGGCAATGCGCCGCTCAAATTTGCCGAAGACGGCTCGTTCTTCGCTGCGTTTGACCGCGACAGTCCTGATAGCATGAGCTTGCTTGCGACCCGCGCGACAGGCGGGTTTGCCCGCCGCGAACTCAAGATCTCTGCGCGCGAATGGTCGATCCAGCGGGTTAACATTGCGCGGCGGGCAGGCGGTCCGAGTGCCGCCTATTGGGCGCGGCGCAAGCCTGAGCTTGATGAGATCAACGCTGCGCGGGCGGAGCGAACCGGCGCTGAAGGGTGGCGGCAGGACTTTATCTGGCCGGTAAAGGGCCGCATTTCAGGCAAGTTCGGACGCCAGCGGATCTATCGCGGTGAACCTGGCAGCTATCATTCAGGGATCGATATTGCCCCTGGCGCAGGTAAGCCGTTTGTCGCGCCGGCTGATGGCGTGGTGGTGCTTGCGCGCCAAGGTTTCAGTCTCGAAGGCGGGCTGATCATCATCGATCATGGCCTTGGCCTTAACAGCGCGTTTCTGCACGCATCGAAAATCGCGGTGAAGCCGGGCGATGCTGTCAAGCAAGGCCAGTATATCGGCAATGTCGGCGCGAGCGGGCGCGCCACGGGGCCGCACCTTCACTGGAGCCTTAAGTGGAAAGATGCGCGGCTTGATCCGCTGCTATTCACAGGGCCAATGCCATAAACTTGAGCGCGCGCAATCGCGCGTCGCTGCGGATAAATCCCGCGATCAAGAAGCCGTCCGGCGCACGCCGATTGACGCAAGTCACCACAGCGGCAAGGGACGCTTTCGCTCATGCGCCGTCTGATCCTCATCCTGCTGCTCGTGGTCGGACTTGCGCCGGGGACTTTCGTGCGCTCGCCGACTGGTCCCGGCACAATCGACAGCGCGATCACAATTACAGACCTCGCTGCTCGCGAAGGCGTAACCGGCGCGCTCAAGGTAACCGGCGCGTGGCATCTAAGAGCGCCGCGCAATCAGTATTTCGGGGGTTTTTCCGCGTTAGCGTTGACTGGGCCTGAGCAGCTTTTAGCCGGGAGCGATCGCGGCTGGGCGCTCGATGTTCCGCTTGTCCAAGGCGCGCCGCACGCCGCTGAAGCGGAATTTGCATTCTTCGCGCGAGAGCAGCGCAATCGGTTCGATCTGATAGATCTTGAAGCCTTCAGCCAGGACCCCGCTACCGGCCAGCTCTGGGTGGCGTATGAGAACGGCAACTATCTTGAGCGGCTTGACCCTGATGGTACACGCACGCTCGTGCGCCCATCGGCGATGCGCAGGTGGTGGATCAACAGCGGCGCAGAGACCATGTTTCGAATGCCCGATGGCCGCCATGTCGTAATCGCCGAAGGCGCGCGGGCTGAGGTGGCGAAATATCGCGAAGGCCTGCTGTTTGCAGGCGATCCCGTCGAAGGCGCTGAAGCGGACCTCTTCAATTTCACATCCTACAAGGATTACGCGCCCGCCGATGCGACCATGCTGCCTGATGGCAAAGTGCTAATTCTGCTGCGGCGGGTCGAGCTCGGCACGCCGGTGAAGTTCGGCAGCGCGCTGATGCTGGCGGATCCTGCGCTGATTAAGCCCGGCGCGTTCTGGACCGGCTCGATCATCGCCGAGATCGCAGGGCCTGAGCTGAGCGAAAACTATGAAGGGATCGCCTATGTCCCGGGGCCTGATGAGACATTGGAGAGCGGCGCGCTCTATCTCATTTCGGATGATAATTTTTCGGTGTTTCAGCGCACTTTGGTGCTGCAGCTTCGCTGGCGCGGCGACGCGTCCTAGCCGCAAGCGCTTGCTAAGCGAAACCTAGCCGTGGCCGCCCGGTTTCGATCAGACACTGCCAGCCGTCAGCGCCTTACGAGGCTGCGCTGACCGCCTTTTTCAGTTCGCGCTTCACTTTGAGCGCGCGCGGGCTGAGCTTTTCATCCTTGGTCTTGAGCAGCCAATTGTCGAGCCCGCCATTGTGCTCAACCGAACGCAGGCCATGGGTCGAGACGCGGAACTTGAAGCTGCGTTCCAGCTTCTCGCTCAGCAGCGTCACATTCTGCAGGTTTGGCAGAAACACGCGCTTGGTCTTGTTGTTGGCGTGGCTCACATTGTGGCCGACCTGGCGGCCCTTGCCGGTCAGTTCGCAAATCCGCGACATGATATCTCTCGTTACGTTCGAATGGACGGGCGCGCCGCATTGGCTTAGCGGACCCGGTGCGCCGCAACGCGTCGGGTGTCCCGGAAAGCGCGCCGCATAGCTCGGCGTCATCGAATCGTCAATTGATTCGTCGGATCACGCCGGTTAGCGCTGCGGCGATGTCCACATGGCCTCTCTCTCAGCCGATGCAAGCAGCGCTCTCAGCCGCACGCGAGGCGGGCACGGCAGGCGAAGTGCCGATCGGAGCAGCGCTGGTCAAGGACGGGCAGTTGATCGCGGTCGCCGGGAATGCCACGCGCTTTCCGCCAGACCCGACAGGACATGCCGAAATTCGCGCGCTTCGTATGGCCGCACAAGAGCTAGACCAGGACCGGCTGACGGGATGCGATCTCTATGTCACGCTCGAGCCTTGCGCGATGTGTGCAGGCGCGATCAGCCATGCGCGGATTGCGCGGCTCTATTACGCGGCAAGCGATCCCAAAGGCGGCGGGGTCGAACATGGCGCACGGGTGTTCGAGCAGGCGCAATGCCTGCATCGTCCTGAAGTCTATTGCGGCATGGGCGAAACGCAAGCCGCAGCACTGCTGCGCGAGTTTTTCAAAGAGCGGCGCTGACGATCTGCCTCTAAGTGCGAATTCTACCCCTTTTGCTTTATATCAAAAATAGCGGCAATGAATTTGTATGAAGCAAGATCGTAATCATGGATTACATCTTTTCCGAACGGTAAGTACAATTCCTCGCAAAGCACTTACTTTTCAAGATATTTCACAGGAAAATTTGCGTCTTCGGCAAGCTTGATTTACTCCGGTGTTTGACAGGGGTTATTGTTCGAGGTCGCAGCTGTGACGAATACACTCCGCCGTCCTTACAGTCGTCCGACATTGCAATCATTCGGCTTGCTGAGCGATATTGTCGACGAGTTTTACGGCGCACACAATCCTCCGATCCGTCCCGCAATATCATCGAAGAGCCCCGGCCGCGCCGAGCCTGCAATGACAGCGTAGGCACAAACGCATCGGGCTATGATCCGGCTGCCGGTCGGCGTTGCGGCTTGGTTGTTGGCTGGGCCTTTACAGTCTGGTGGAGCGCCCGCCCGAAGGCGGATTGAGCACCAGCAACAAGCGTGTCTCGCCTGTCCCGCCGATCGGCGGTGAGCGGTGAATGACGGGAAAGTCCGTGCTCAGCTTGCCTTTGAATATACCGACATCGCCCGTGTTCAGTGAGCGGATGCAGGCGGGCTCTTCGCCGCGCGCCACCCGCTGTGCATCCCGTGCATCGAGCCAGTTCGTCCCTCTCCCAACATATGTCGTGATGAGCCGCGCGCTGACATAATCGGCATGGAATTTCCGGCAGGAATTGGTTGTTACCCGCTCCAGCCTCAGCTCAACCTGCTCAAGCCCGAGGATCGCGCCGAACCGCTTGGCCAAATCTGCAACGTCTTCAATCAGCGCATATTTGGCGGGGTGATCGGGAAAGCCGGCATGGCTCAATTCAAGCCGCAGGCGATCATCGATCTGTATCAGCGATCCTGAAAACCGAACATCCGCGCACGTACCTTCGAGCAGCGCGTCGACTTGAGGGATTGGGCCGCGCTCCCAGATCGCAAGATTGGTATCTGCGTATAGGATGTTGTCGAGCACATCGGGGGACGTCGCTTGCCGTGCGATGCTTTCAAGGATTGCAGCCATCATTCTCGTCGCCGAACACCAACATGTTATAACATCTCATAAGCAAGTAGCGTTCCGCATCTGTCGGGGCAAGAGCGCTAAGCGTTCAAGCGACGCTATCGCTCCGCGCGATGGGGGGCAGATCCCTTTCTGCTATCGAACATGCCCTCAGGCGTGAACCGGAGGCGTCCTAAGAATTCCGAGCCGCTTGTGTGAGCGTTGCCACCTACGACCCCCAATCTGTCGACGCCCGCGACCGGCTCGGCCCGCTGGCGCAGCGCGGTCGCTCAGTCTCGTGTATTCATGAGGCAATCCTACCGGGGGCCAACACAGGAGGCCTTCGCCATGCGCACGCCAGATCGTCGCCCTTATCAGTCACCTACATTGCAAGCCTTTGGCTCGGTCCGCAATCTTACCGGAGGAAGCGGTGGGATGCGCAATGATGGCATGGGCCTCATGACGCGCGCTGGCATGCGCATGGGGATGGGCGGCGGTGATGATGACGATGATTGATGGGCCGGGCGCTAAGACCGGCTGATCGAACCGCCAGCGTCCGCGTCGTTACGACAACACTTGCCAGATCTTTGTCAGGGCCGCTTCCCAGCTTCAAGCACCGGCAGTCCTCCTTCGGTCGGCACATAAATGATCTGGCCTTGCGACTGCGAAAGGTTCTCGATGTAGAGATACCGCAAATAGCCTTCGGGACCGCCCAGTCCATCAGCGACAATTCGGTTGGCTTCAGCCACCCCCTTCGCGCGCTCAATCTCGGCCTTGGCAAGCAGCTTTGCGCTTTCCAGTTTGGCTTCGGCTTCCAGCGTTGCGATCTGGCGGTTTTGCCGCGCTTGAGCCAGCTCTGCTTCGCCTGCGGTTTCCGCGTTCCAGACCCGGACCGAATTGTAAGCCGCGCACGAGCCTAGCCCGCCGCCCACGACGACCAGCAATAGAAACAGAATTCCGAGGCTTAAGCTCCAGACACTGTTGGTGGCATTCATTGATAATCTCCCTGTTGTTTTGCTGCCTCAGAGCCCCCGCCAGATTTTCGCTGTGGCGCCATCGCGCGCACCGTAGCGCTGGCTGTCGCAGCGGGTTGGACGAAAGCGCTTGGAATAGCACAGCCTGAGTTCCTGCAGCCACCCGCGCTCATTAAGCTTGACGCCCACCTGCCCTGCGCTCCAGCCCGGATTGGCATCGGCAAAGGCCTGGCGAATGCGCCCGGCGGTGAGAGCGTCTTCGCGGCTGATCCGATCATAATCGGGGATCCGCAAGCTTTCCCACAGCACGCGGGTGATACCGAAATAGGTCTCCGGCTTCCTGGTCATGCAGCTGCCATGCTTGGCCCATTGGCGCGCCACCAGACGTGCACTTGGCAGCATACACAAGGCCTGCCGGACATCCTTGGGGGTCAGCTTTTCGCGCGCGGCGCACCATTGCGGCCAGGTCCGCGCGCCTTGCGGCCACAGCCCGTGCACCACCAGCCCAAAGCGTCCATAATCGCCTGAGCACTGCATCCGGTGGGACGCGCTGTTACGGCGCGGCTTGCAGAATTCAGGCGACCAGCTGAGCGCGAGCGTGTAGCCGGTGGTGGGGACGCTGCGCGGCTTGGAATCCGCCGTTATGACAGGGACACTGGAGATTTGCGGCGCGCGGCATTGATAGGCCTGGGCGTTTGCGGCTGCAGGTAGGGCCGAGAGAGCGAACCCGATCAGGCCCCAGCTCATTCTAAAATTCGAGCTTCGGATCGGGCCACTCCTTCCGATTTTCCATCCAACGGGACACCGACGGTCGATAAAGGAGCGCCACCACGAGAGGCATAACAAGGCCGAACAAAAACAGTCTCAGATCAAACGGATCGGGGCTGAACAAGGCCCAAATTTGAATAGGGAGCGCCAGAATTGTGGGGGCGAGCATGATAGTCACGAACAACCTCGCCGTGCGGCTGCCGAACCCAAAGATAAGCATCGCCGGGATGAGGCTTGCGGTGAAGATCGAAAAACCGAAGATCACTCGCCACTCCTTTGCTTCCCATTCTGCGTAAGGGGGGAGTGTCGCGACAAGATTGTCTAGCGCGATGACGCTCCAGACGCTCGCAAATAGCCACACCGGCCAGGGCCGTGAGCCCTTGCGCCAGCGTCGACGAAACGCATCAAACAACAGCAAAATCCAGCCCGATATCTGCCGCCGGCGCGCTTTGTGTAAGGCGCCCGACTGAGCAGTAATCGACCCCGCTGGCGGCTTTGGCAGCGATCGTTTCAAGATCGATCCCTCCGCTCGCTTCAGTGGCGGCCCGGCCATCCACCATGCTGACTGCCTCGCGCAGCGTTTCCGGCGACATGTTGTCGAGCAGCAAGTGATGCGCGCCTGCCTCAATCGCGGGTTCGATCTGGTTTAATCGGTCGACTTCGCAAATGATCGGCCTGACCCCGGCAGCGCGCGCGCGGCGCACCGCCTCGCTAACACTCCCGGCAACCGCGACATGGTTATCCTTGATCATCGCCGCATCCCAAAGACCCATGCGGTGGTTTTGCGCGCCGCCCATCCGGGTCGCGTATTTCTCAAGCACGCGCAGGCCTGGCAGCGTCTTGCGCGTGTCAAGCAAAGTGCACGTCGCGCTGCCCGCTCGCATCGCGGTGACATATGCGCGCGCCATAGTGGCGATGCCGCACAGGTGCTGGACGATGTTAAGCGCGCTGCGCTCAGCAGTGAGCAGCGCCCGCGCATTCCCTTTCAGCCGCATGAGGTCCGCGCCTGCCTCGACCGCCTCGCCATCTTTGACCAGCGTCTCGATCGCAACCTCCGGGTCGAGCTCGCGGAAGAACGCTTCAGCCACTGGAAGACCTGCCACAACCACCGGATCGCGGCTGTCCATAACGCCAGAAAAGCGCGCGTCAGCCGGGATCACGCTGTCCGATGTGACATCGCGCCCGCCGCCTGTCTGGCCTTCACCCAGATCCTCCGCCAGCGTGGCGCGCACGAACGCGTCAAGATCGAAGCCGTGGAGCGAGAAAGCCATGCGCTCTTCCATAAACGCGCCCACGCCGTCCGCAAGGCTACCCGGCGACCCGGCAGCTTATACAGCGTTGCTAGAGCTCTAGCGAGGACGCAGCCCAGCGCGGAGCTGCGCACAAATCAATGCACGAACCGCGCGACCACATCGCGGTAAGAGCGCGAGACTTTCACTTCAGCGCCGCTATCGAGCACAAGGAAGCATTCCCCATTGGTGTGCGGTTTGACCTGGCGCACCTGATCGAGATTGACGATCCAGCTTCTGTGCACGCGCTGGAACACCCGCGGGTCAAGCCGGCGTTCAAGGTCCTTCATCGTCTCCCGCAGGATCAGCGAATTTTCCGCAGTGTAGATGCACATATAATCGCCTGCGGCTTCGATCCGCTCGATCGAATCCACTTCGACCCGGAAAATCTGCCCACGGTCCTTCACATTGATAAGCTTTTCGAAGCGGTCAGCGCTCTCACTGGTGTCGCCGCCGAAATCGACCGCCCGATCAGGCGCGACTTCGGCGAGCACTTCAAGCAATTGCTCGGCATCCTCAGTTGATTTCTTCTCGGCAAGTCGCTGACGCACACGCTCCACCGTATCGGCAAGCTTGTCTTCATCGACCGGCTTCATGAGGTAATTGACCGCATTGGCTTCGAATGCGCGGATCGCATGCTCTTCATAGGCGGTGACGAACACGAATAGCGGCGGTTCAATTTCCATCACGCCTTTGACAACCGAGAACCCGTCAAACCCAGGCATCTGGATATCAAGAAAGACCAGATCAGGCTTTTCGGTCTTGATCTTGCGGATCGCTTCGCGTCCGTTTGAGCAGGTGTCGATGATTTCGACATCCTCGAACGGCTGAAGCCGGACTTCGAGGCCTTGAATGGCAAGTTTTTCATCATCGACGAGGATAGTGCGAATGCTCATGGTGTGCTTCCGATCGCGCGTTGGGGATTGAGATTGACGAATTGTCCGAGTTCAGCCGCTTGGCCTGACGCGGGCTCAATTGCCGGAGTGGATTGCGGTACAGGGTCTACCTCGCCGTCAAAGGCTGCTTCTGCTTCGGCGGCTGGTTGATAGGGGATTTCGATAACGACGGTAAATCCGCCGCCGGGTTCAGAACTGGTTTCGAAGACGTGGTGGTCACCATAGGCCTGCATCAAGCGATTGCGGATATTGGCAAGACCCACGCCGGTTGAAACCGTGGTGGGGCCCGCTTCATCGGCAAAGGCAAGCAGGCTGTGCTGCAGCGGCCCATCAGCGCCCGGGCCGGTATCCGACACGCTCATCCGCAGCCTGCCACCGACGACCCGTGCGACGAGCGAAATTCGTGCGCCTTCCTCTTGTGGACTGACTGCATATTTGATCGCGTTCTCGATCAGGGGTTGCAGCAGCATTGATGGCAAGCGCGCTTTAAAGGCGTGCTCTTCGATCTCGAAATGCGTGCGCAAGCGCTCTTCGAACCGCATCCGCTCAATATCGAGATAAAGTTGGAGCGTTTCGATTTCCTGTTCGAGCGTAACCTGACTGCCCGGTTCGGACACCAGTGTGTGCCTGAGGAAGCTCGACAGCCGGGTCAGCATTGCGTTGGCCGGCTCGGTCTGTTTCAAAAGCACCAGCGTGCTGATCGAATTCAGCGTGTTGAACAGGAAATGCGGATTGAGCTGATAGCGCAGCATGGTGAGCTGCGCGGCGGTTGCCTGCGCTTCCAACCGCTCAAGCCGATCAGCCTGGCGCTCCACTGTCAAAAAGTAATTGATCGCAAAATAAAGCGCGCTCCATGCGCCGAGCAGCGTGAGCGGAATGTAAGTGATTCCGATGAAGCGCTGTGCAAAGGTGCTTTCGCGGCTGCCGCCGTAATAGATCCCTTGCACCCAGGCATCGATTGACGCGTGGACAATCACTGCGCCGAGCAGCACCAGCATCGTGCCGCCCCAGGTTACGAAAGGCTGGCGATTGATCAGCTGGCGATAGACCACGGAAAGAACGAGGCTGATCGAAAATCCGGTAATTGTGTTAACCAGGATAACCGCCAGCAAGTCCCATGGCAGCCCGTTCGCCATCGCAGCCGCTGAGCGCAGCAGGAACGCCCCGCCCCAGCCGGCAAACTGAAGGTTCCAGAAAGCCCGGTTCTTGCTTGCGAAAAACGGCGCTGGCTGGATCGGGAGCACTGCCATAACAGCTCCATATACCGCAAATGGGCACCGTTAGGAGGGGGTTTTACGTAAGGCGAGCGCGAACATGCAACAATTGAACGCGTATCCCGGCCGCAATCAGGTCGCATTCAGTTGGCCGATTAGCTTTGGAAGCTTACGGACTGCGGGCCACTTGGAGCCCTTTGTCAGGGTCGATCTCGCGGCGAAAATGCACCGACCAATCGGCTTTGCCTTCGCGTTCCATCAGCTGTCTGATGAGCGGTAGTTCGGCGGCAATGAACTCCGCGCGCTCGTCCCATCCATCATGCGTGCGCGCGCGCAGCAAGCCGCCCCCATGTTTGGGTCCCCAGGTCTCCATGAACGTGACGGCCGCTTGCGGGTCATAGCCGGCATTAGCGAGCAGCCATGGCATGAGCCGATCCGCTTCACGCTCAGTCAAACGGACGTGGCGACGTTTGCGACCATTGCGATCAAGCCAGATGCGATGTTCGAGCAGGTTATGCGCCAGCTCGTGCGCAACCACGCCTGCAAAGACCGGTTCTTCATAGGCAAAGCCTGGAAACTTGACGCCGATGACAACCCGCGAGCCGTCAGCGACGGCGCGCTTGCCTTTGCCCATCAGCTCAAACCGGGTGGCGCAGACCTGTACCGGCGCAAGGCTGACGGCGGTGCCATCGCGAAAGCCGAATTCAAGCGCACGTTCCTTGCTGAGCGCGACATCGATAAAGTCATGCACGCGCGTCAAACGCCGCCAATCGAGCCGGTCGCCTGCATCCCATCTGTTGGGATCGGTCTTGCCCAGCAGCGCGATTTCGCGGTTGCGGGCAAACGCGCCTGACAAGGCTGCGGGTGATCCGCGCGCAGCGGTCTGCACTGCGAAATCGCCAGTAAGGCCAAGCGCGGCGCGCGCGATCTCTGGCCCGCCATAGCTCGCTAAATCCTGCAATTGGAGACCAACAGACGCGATCACCTTAGGACAGAACGGCGCATTGCCGCGGATCAATTGCCAGCCGACATCCTGCAGCAGCTGGTCCGTTCGCTGAAACTGCTCGATTGCAGCGCGCTCGGCTGCAAGGTCAACCTTGGCTAAGTCACGCGGCTTAGCGAGCGCGGGTCCTGCCTCAAGGCCGGCGGTTGCAAGGCCGAACACAGCGATGAGGAGAACGCGCAGGCAGATGCAGCGCGCGCGCATCAGCTTTCCGAAGCGGCCGCTGGCTTGTCGAGCGCAGCTTTGAGCGTTTCATAGCCTACTGCGCCGGTCACCGCTTCGCCCCCTGCGATCCAGGACGGAGTGCCGGTAAATCCGAGCGTCTCAGCAAAGGAATAGTTTTTAGCAAGTTCGAGCGTGACTGCGTCTGATCCTGCATCGTCGCGCGCCCGTTCAAGATCAAGCCCGGCGGCTATAGCGGCTTGCTCGATCGCTTCAGGGCTAACCGGGCCGAGCCGGAACATCGCTAAGTGAAAGTCTTCGAACTTGCCTTGCATGCCTGCGGCAAGCGCCATTCGCGCAGCGGCTTCGCTGCCATCGAACAAAGGCAATTCGCGGATCACCACTTTAAGCTCGGGATCCTCACTCACCAATCGCGCGATGTCAGCCAGGCTCGCTTCGCAATAGCCGCAATTGTAATCGGTGAATTTCACCAGCACTTTGCTGCCATCAGGGTTGCCGCGCACGGTCCCTTGAAAGGGTGTGAAGACTTCATCGCCCAGCTCAGCCAGCCGCTTGCTTGCCTCTTGCGTCTGATACGCTTCCGCCATCAGCGGGAGCATCTCCGGGTTGTCGAGCAGGAATGTGCGCGTGCGGTTATCCGCTAAGCCAGCATAGGACCATAAGGCTGCGCCAAGGAAGCCGAACACCAGCGACATCAGCGCGGTCAACAACGTGTTGCGGAGGCTTGCGGGCATATCGGAGACCTGCTGGGAGACAAAAAGGGAAAGAGGTGAGTCAGCGCCGCCGGTCGCGCAGGCGTTCGAGCTCGGCGCGCGCCTGAAGCGCGATGTCCTGTGCGCGGATCCAGTCAGGCGTGCCGCGCGGCAGACCTGCTTCAGCGGCTTGAGCGCTGCGCAAGGCTTGCGGATATTGCCGCGCCATGACTTGCTGTTCGGCGCTGGCGAGGCGTGCGCGAGGCATGTCGCCGCGTTCGGCATAGACGACGCCTAATTGATACCACGCGAAAGGATTGAACCGGTCGCGTGCGACCGCTGCGCGCAGCACGCGTTCTGCTTCAGGGAAATTGCTCTGGTCTTCGGTCGCGATCAGGGCATGGCCAAACATCGAAGCAATGAGCGGCTGGTTAAGGGTTAGCTCGGTCGCTCGGCGGAGCGGTGCGAGCGCTTTTTCCGGCTGCCCGGATTCGAGCAGGACCTGCCCGCGAAGCTCAAGGAAATAGGGGTTGTCAGGCTCTTGTGCGAGCAGTGTATCGCTTTCGCTCAGCGCTTTCTCGACTTGCGCATCCTTGTGGTAGGCATAGGCTCTGGCGTAGCGTGCCGGAACGCTGGTGTCGCTCGGCGGGTACTGGCTCATCGTTCGTTGCGGCGGCGCGAGATAACCGAACAGCTTCGCGCGCACCCGCAAAAAACGTTCTTGCAAGTCGGGATCATCAGGCGCGTCCCAGGCCGGGTCGGCTTCCAGCATACCGCGCAAAGTCGCGACCCGGTCACCGGCAAGCGGGTGAGTGCGGCCGTAGGCTGCTTCATCGGACTGGCTGTAGCCGCGCCGGATTTCCATATTCCGCAACCGCTCGAAAAAGGCGATCATCCCGCGTCCGGAAATGCCTGCGCCTGACAGATAGCGTGCACCGGCCTGATCGGTCGCTGCTTCCTGGTTGCGATTGAATGCGAGGAAGCTGCCCATCGCGGCTTGCTGCCCGGCCATGATCGCGCCTAGCGCAGTATCGCCCGCTCCGGCCAAGGCTGCGCCGACCCCAAGCAGGAGCGAGAGAATGGTGATACCATTAGCCTGCCTCGTGCGCTCGCCGAAGCGCACCACGTGACCAGCGGTGATATGGCCCAGCTCGTGCGCGATCACGCCTTGCACTTCGTTGGCTGTCTCAGCCGCGTTGATGAGGCCGGAATGGATGTAGACCACTTGTCCGCCTGCAACGAAGGCATTGATTGACGAATCGTTGATCAAGACGATGTCGACATTGCCCGGTTCAAGTTCTGACGCTTCGATCAGCGGGGCAGACATATCGAGCAACAATTGTTCGGTTTCGGCATCGCGCAGAACCGATTGTGCCGCAGCCGGAACGATAACCGACATCGCGCTCGCGACCATGGCCAAGGCATAGGCCAGCAGACGGAGCGCGCCGCATTTACGCAGTGTTTGAAAACCGGGGACCATTCACGCCATGGTAACGGGTTTCGACCTGAACCGAAACTGAAACCTCGTTCATCTGAGGGTCACGTTTTGTATCACGCTTGCAAGCTGCGCTGATACGGGCGCAGGATAGGCCGAAGCGAAGTGCTTGTTATAGCGGGGTAACGTGGCCTGGCAGGCCTGAACCTTACTTGACCAGCTTCTTCGCCGCGCGTTCGATCAGCGGCACATCATCGCCAATCTCGCCGATCAGCTCGATCCCACCATCGCCATCGCGGCGGATCATGACCAGCGCGAATTCCGCACCTTCGGCGGAGAGCGTATCAAGCGGCTGTCCATCCAGTTTGCGCAGTTTACGCGCCAGCGACGCGCGCGGCGCATCGAGCGGTTCGACGCTCTTGCCGTTTTCCTGGCGGCGCAAGCGGCGCTCTGCCTGGACCACGCCTTTGAGACCGCCATCAGCATCGCTTAAGAATTTGGTAAGACCGCCGCGCTCTAGCTCCAAACGATGCGCATGCGACAGCACCGCAGCATATTCGGTCAGCCGGGTCTTGTCATAGTCGCTGCCGAAGACGAGCTTGACCACAGGCGTCATCGGAGCGCGATCTTGCACCGCCAGCCCGCTTTCCTCGATCAGTTCGGCATAGTCTTCGGGGGCATCCTGCGCAGCAAGCGAGAAATCATAAGCGCGCCCGACTGCCGCATAAAGCGCATGGCGACTGCGGTCTTCTGACGCGCGTGCGCTCTGTGCGAGCTCGCGGGCGGCGGCGAGGTAATCGTAGATCCCGGCATCGTCGGGTAGCTCGCTTTCAGCCACCGGCTCTTCCGCGGCAGGATCAGCGAAATCGTATGCGAATTGCGCATCGGCTTCGGCGCCATCTGGTGCGTCCGGTGATCCGTCGGCTGGCAGCGCGGCGACCAAAGCGGGCTGCTTAGGCTCGGGGGCAGCATCCTCAGCTGCCTGCGCTTTAGGCTCCGCTTCGATCGCTTGCGGCAGCATCGCTTGATCGTGATCGGCGATAGTGTCGGCGACTTCCGGCTCTTCTTCGTCGTGCTCAGAAGCAAGCGGCTCAGCATCGAGGTCGAGCGCTTTCTTGGCAGGCGCTTCGATATAGTCTGCGAGCGAGGCAAAATGATAAGCGGCTTCGTCTTCACCACTTTCGAAGTCTTCGTCTTCGGGATCATCGAGCGCGTATTGATCGAAATCGGGCAGCGATGGATCACTATCTTGAGCGTGCAAATACGCTTTATCAGGGCCTGGCATGTCGAGGAGGGAAGCTACACTTTCAGACAATTGATCGTTGTCGGCTGAGTATTCCTGCGGCTCGGAAGCGCCGTGATCGATCTGCTCAAGGCCGAGTTCGAACACATTGTCATCGAGTGCATCCAATCCCGCGTCTGTCGGCTCGACGGGTTCGGCTGCGCCAAACTCACCAAATTCACCCGCTTCGTCATTGGTGGGTGCATCGGCCCAATCCGTCACCGGATCGACCGGGTGCTTATGCGCTTCGTCTTCATCGATCGGTTCGCCGTCGAGCGCCTGATCAATCTCGAGCAGCAACTCATCCGCGGTCTGCTGGTCGGCCATTTCCTTCCAGTTGATCACGCCATAGATGAAATCGATGGTTTCATCATCGCTCGAATAAGGCAGCAAGATACCGCGGTAGAGGATTGCCACGCCATCAGCATTCACGAATTCGGCTTCGAACCCGATTGGCGCCTGGTTGGCGAGTATTTGCATGTAATGATCGGTGATCCGGCTCAAGAGCGAGCGTGGCGGAACATCCGATAAGCGGGTGATCTCGCCCAGAGCGCCGCATTCATCGGCGAGCTTGTCGCCGAGATACTGCACCACCGGATCTTCAATCCCCGAAGAAAAGTCGAGCAGCACGCTGTTCGGTCCGAAATCAGTGATATCAGCGGGATCGAGCTCTTCAATCGAAGGGAATGTGCGCTCGCCCAGCAGGCTGGCCCAGTGATTGTAAGCGCGCACCTGCATGCGCCGCTCGTCCTGGCCGATCTGCCCTGGGGGCGTCTGGCGGGCGGGCTGCTCATTCATGCCGGTGTCCTCTGAGGCCGGGTTTTCGCGGGCGTCCCAATCGCTGGTACGACCAGCTTCATCATTGGTCCCGAAAGTGCCGCGCACATCGTCCATGGCCCGTATCTGCCCCTTGTTTAACGCTACCTGGCCGGTTTTGCGCGCTGCGTGGTAAACATAGCGTTAAGTTGTGCCGAAAAGTCGGCTTAAGCGCCGCGGATTTTCTGGCGTCCTCAACGCGCAGGGGAATTTATCGCTGAATACCGCCCGCATGAGCAGATGTGAACGCGCTCAAGTGGCTCTGTTCACAGGAAATAGCGCATCTTGATCGTCAGTTCCTGCGGCGCATCGCCGAGCTTGAACACGGCATCTTCGAACTTAGGCGGGCCCATGCGCACTTTGGCATCGCGCGAGAAACCATAGCCCTCTTTCGGCATCATCCCCAGCGCGCGGTCAGCTTTGCCATTGTCGTTTTCATCATGCAGCAAAGCGATTGCATAATCGCCCGGTTCGACCCCGGTGAACCGGATTTCAACCGTCTCGCCGGCGGGTACGACTGTGCGATGCGATGCCGGATCCTTGCGGCATTTCGGGAAGACCTTCTTCTGCGTGGTCATGCAGGCTCGCACCACACCTTCGCTTGAGCGCAGATCGGTGATGGTGATGATCACTTCATTGGCCGCCGCCGGAGCGCTTAGGCCGGTGATCAGGGCAGCCGCCGCCATGGCCATGGCATAAGCACGCTTCGTCACACGCGCTCCACCGGGACTTTTGCGCGGCTGTCGTTCGTGATCCGCTGCGACAGCCCGTGATCGGTTCCGCACACCCGGTCCCATACGCGGAAATAGAGCCCGAAATTGCATTGATATTCCTCGTGATGACGTTCGTGATGGCTCGCTGTTATCAGCCAGTCTCCCAACCGCGAATGAACCAGCCAGCGCGGAAACACTTCCCAGCCCATGTGATTGGTCACACCCATGATGGTCGCAATCGAAAGCACCACGCCGATCATGCTGAGATGGATCGGCACCGCGAACACCAGCAGCGGGACCACGATGGCGCCTGAAAGCGCTTCAATCGGGTGAAAGCTCATCGCTGTCCACGCGGTTGGCGGGCGGCTGCTGTGGTGCACTGCATGCGCCAGGCGAAACAATCTGTGCGTGTGCATTGCGCGGTGTGTCCAGTAAAACCAGCTGTCCTGCACAATCAGATAGATCAGCACCGATAGCGGCAGATACCATAGCGGATAGGCCTTGAAATCGGTGTAAATCAGCGACCAGCCATGGTGGTTCCAGCCCCAGAACACGATCCCGGCAGGCGCTCCATAAATAACCGCTGAAATCAGCGACCAGCGGATCTCGCGACCGATTTGCCGCGACTTGCCACTGTACAATCCCGGACGCGCAACGAGCGTAAGCCAGGCGAAGAACCCGCTTGCCGCGAAGTACCGCGCGGCCACGATCGCCGAGACCGCGAGGCTGACCAGAAACAGGGCTAGCGGGATCGGCAGATCAGGACTTAGCATTGCTGCGGTGTATGGCGCAGTCGATCGCACAATGACAGCACAATATCGCAGCTGTGTTCAGGTGCGCTTGCGGCCTACCAATATGGCCTCGCCAAATGCCTTGAGGCCTTTGCTTCGCCCTGTTTTAGGCCGGGCAACGCGAACTTAAGCGAGCCTTTGCGCGCGCTCAGTCATTCATGCAATTCGGGCACTGCGCAATCCGGATCGCATAGCATTGTGTGTCGCCGCAGCGCTGCGCGAGCAAGCCGTTCAACCTGCGCTTTGCGCCGGGCCGGAGCGAGCTGCGCAAGAGCTGCCTGCCGGATGATCTCGCCATCATAGGCATCAGCCACGATGATCCCGCAGCGTTCGGGCTGATAGGCCTCGCTTAGCAACGGGCCACGCTCAAGGCTTGGCGGGACGCCCCAGAAAAACCGATCGCAAAACTCAAGATATTCAGGCCATTTCTGATCGCCAAGCAGATCGTTTCGGCTCACCTTGATCTCGACAATGATGATCAGCCCTTTCGCATCGATCCCCATCAGATCAGCCCGCCGCCCGTTTTTCAGCGGCATTTCAGAAAGGCACCAGATGCCATTGCGCGCAAATAGCCGGGCGATCCCGCGCGCCGTTTCGGCTGCGTTTTGACGGCTCGCTGCGTCAGGTTCGATGATTTGCGCGGAAGGCTCAGAGCGAACGGGAGGGGCGGCGGTGGGCATAGCCACCGTTTGGAACATTATGCGAACATGGTCAAGCTCTATAGCTTGACCAGATGCGCTGCTGCTGGACTTAAGTCAGCGGCTGTGCTGCGACAGCGGCCGGGTTGACCAGCGACAAGACGGCGCCGCGCGCATTGTGAAATTCGCGCCATAGAGCGAGCGCTGGCGCTTGCGCATTCTGATCGCGCGCGGTCAGCGTGCGCAGCGCCGCGAGGCCGGGCCGCATCATCGCTTCGATATCTTCCAGCGCCTGCCAGGCAAGTTCGCGTTGCCATTCGCTCGCCTCGCTCATCTGCGCCGGCAAGGCCGCCAGTTCAGTTGTGAGGGGTTCCTGGCTTAATCGCGCCAGCTTGGCGAGTTGATCGGCCTGTTCATGAAGCTCTTGCCAGCGCTCGGCGAGTGACCCGCGCGGCACTTCGCTGGGTGAGGCAGGAGCAGCGGTGATGCGCATGGCGCGCATTTGTTCAGGAGGAAGCGCAGACATGATGGTGACGGGTTTAAGCCGAGCCGCTTGCCGAAGCGTTAAGATCGAGCGTGCAATTCGTGCGATGACTCGCAAAGGCTGCGTTAAATGCCACAGCGGTCTTGATCAGCCTTGCCAAGCGCACGCTGCACGGACTATTGCGCGCGCTCACACAGGACATGACGCTGCGTCATGCCGATCAGCACCCGTAGCTCAGCTGGATAGAGCGCTGCCCTCCGAAGGCAGAGGCCAGAGGTTCGAATCCTCTCGGGTGCGCCATTTCATGTTATTGATCAGTAACATTAGAGCTTCTGCTGTAGGCCGATCACTTTGCGCCTTGATTGCGCGTAAGCATTGCGTTGTTGTTTGATGACTTTCGGACCTTAAAGCTATTCGATGAAGCGCTACTTCAAGTGCTGTGCAACGCCTAAGTCAGCTTTGCGCTCCAAATTCGGACGTTCGAGTTGCATTGACCAATCTACAAAAGCAGCCAATCGTCGGGACGGTGAGAATGCAGAATGCTTCCAAATCGACATTTTGGTAGTTCCTGTTGCAGCAGGAACGCAATTCACAAGAACCGGGTGAAGAGTGCCTTCCACTGATCTAGTAAAGCATCGTCAGTGTGCTTTGCCGGATTGTTGAGCAGCCTCTCCTTCACTCCTAATGCAAGTTGAACCTTCCAACCATCTTCGAGTTCAAATCCCTCATTGGCAGCCCATGCCTTTATCTGAGGGACAATCGGCTTCTTGGAGTCATGTGCGTCTTCAAATGGACGATCGGCGCGACGCTCCATTCGATCAAGAACCTGACAAACCAGTGAGGAAGGAATTAGATCTTCAATCTCCGTGCCTGTAAGATTCTCGAACGCCTCGTCGGTCATAATCACGCGGCTATCTGATCCTGAATATAGAGACTCGCGGAGAGCCTTTGCTGCTTGCTTGCCCGGCGCATCTGAATCAAAAAGTACAAAGGGGAGTTCCTCATCTCGGCCAGAGAGAATTGAAGCGATGATTTTCGCCGTCTTTGCCCCGCCAGACGGTGGAAATACCAGTTCTGATTTCGGGGCGATCTTCCTTTTCCCAATCACCACGCTCTTGATTGCGGTAAGGTAGTGTTGGTCAGATGGCCCTTCCACGATTACGAGCTTACAACCTAGCAGAAGGCTTTCCGCAACTGTGAGGTTCAAAGCCGAGTGCACAGCATAAGTTGCACCTCGATCACGGCCGCCGCCTGGCCCTCGCGACTGGCCCAGATCGCTAGAAGCAATCGTTCCCCCGTCATTGTCGACATAGACCTTACGGACTCGATCCAGCCTGTCGGCATCAATCATGAACGGGGAATGTGTCGTAAAGAGAAGTTGGTTCGTTTTCGCTAGACTATCGAAGAAGTCCGATAGATCGCGTTGCGCGAGCGGATGCAGCGAATGACCCGGCTCGTCCAGAAGTACGATCGCATTCTCATGCGTGTCCTCACTTTCGTATGTGAACACTAGGAAAAAGCTCAAGAACCACTGGAGGCCCGCACTACGGTTCTCTAATTCGACCTCCTCAGGTCTTCGCGCATCAGCTACAAAGATGCGAAAATAGTTGCCGTCAGCTACAAGCCGGAACCGATAGTCGCCCTGCTTCCACCAATCGCCAAATGATCGCGTGAGTTTGCTTGAGGCCGACTGGAGCAATGCCTGTCGCTCGCGAAGTTGTTCGTCATCCCTTTGGATTTCATCATCCGTCTTCGTTGTAACGGATCCGATTCTCTGGCCCTGCTGGTTTACTCTTTCGGTTACCCCTGTTGCGCGTGCAAGCTCGAGCACCTCCTCTGCGCTAAGTCCGACTAGATCGAACAGAACTTGGAGTGTTCGAGCTTTCGCTTCTTCCTTCTGGCCGAGATCATCTCTCTCAAGATTTTCGACCACGTGTGGGAGATAAATCTGTGCGTCCAAATTTCCGTAGTTCGAGTAATATACGAACTTCGGAAGGTGCCTCTTCATTACCTGCCAAAGGCTGGGTCCTTTCTCTGGCTCGTCTTCCTCATCATCGCTTGGAGCGACCGGCTCATAGGAATCTGTGAAAGAGAAGTCTGGCAGATCAACAAACGAAAAACCGGTTCGACCCTCGAAATCCCGCCAAACTCTGACCTTAGATACCTTGTCAGCATCGGCACCGTACCGAACCGCGACTTGCTGTTCATCAGCATTCAATTCAAAGATACACTCAATGAAGTCGTACTTCTCTGGCGCCGAACGCATTTCCGCATATCGGCTACGTGGCATGTCATCAAGAAGGCTGATCTCGCCCCCAGCTGTCGGATTTAGTTTCCACAAGGGGAGCAAGAGATTGGTCTTACCGGCTTCGTTTTCACCGATTAGCGCTGTCACGTCAGAAACGTCCAGCCATCCGCTATCGTTGACAGAACGGAAATTGGTAACGCGGAAACGCAGTAGTTTCATCTCTTGAACCTATATTTCGACGATTATTTGAGGGCATCATAGCTGCCCTGTGCTTCGTCTTCTATACTCCACTTCAAATTGTGCATAAACGATAGCCGTTATTGGCCCTTCTAGCTTCCAGGCATTGCAGAGAGTGGGGCCCGTGAAATCGACAGGTCGACTTTCGCCTAATTCTCGCCAAAAGCAGACTGTCCGCAATCGGCCCAAAAACAGCCATGTGCTGTATTGCGCTAGGCTGTCGAGCGACGCATCAAGAACTTCAGTCCGCTCCACTCTTTGCTGATAGCGGCAACTTTGACATCGACGAAATCCGTTACCTCTAAAACAGCGCGGCGAACTGCCTCTCGATTTGGTCGCGCTTCACCTTTGTGAGCGCCCTTCAACCAGGACACCCAGAGTACAACACCTCGCACGAGAAAAGGCGAAACCCTCTCAATTTGAACATTAAGTTTATCAGAGTCCGCGCAAAACATGTGGATCAGGTCGGGCGAACCGCTCGGCCGGTCAACATTGAGCTCTACCAATGCGCCGCAATCGCCGACCCAGGTCAAGTAATCTGGAGGGGCGGAGAGCACCCACACCCGGTCACCTATCTTTATGCCGAGCTTGGCTGCAAGCGGCTTTCCCGAATATCCATGTGCGTGTTTCACAATGGGTACTTCCTGTTCCAAACCTATACCAGACTTAGGAGGAAGCGAGGCATCGCCAAACCCGCTGTCCATTGACTGAGCCTGCGTTTGGACGTTTGGTATTCGATGAGGCAACCAAAGCTAGAGCTTGCCGACGCCATGAAGTGAAAGCACGGCAAGACGGCAGTGTTCGACTTGATTCTGGCTATCGATCCGCAGATGCAGGATATGCGACCGGCATGAATTCTACCCAACCAGATTCTTGCAGAGACCAATTCGTTACGCCGAGCCTTCCATTTTCGAACACATAGCGCGATCGCCCGGCGTTTGCCCCTAGAAGTCCCCAATAGACATCCAAAGTTCCTTCTTGCCATGTTCCCGTGATCGGCATGAGCCCTCCCGAGGTATCCTCCCAGTAGCCGTCCACGCTTTCGCTCGTGACATGGTAGACGCCTTTCCCAGTGAACAGGATATCGCCGGTTTCTCGGTCGCGGATGTAGTACATCTGAACCACAACCGAAGGAGAGACCTCGCCAAGAGTCCAGGTCGATTGGCATTGCGCAGCTCGCCCTGCCATGTCGCACGGAGCTGTCCAGCTGCCTGTCGGAAGTTTCGGGTTCTCAGGTTCGGTCTCAGCCTGGGCTGGAACTGTCAGCCCCAAGCCGAGGCTTAGTAAGGCGAGTATTCTCAGACCCTTTGTCATATCAATCTCCTCTCGCAGCGGCGCACAAGGCGGAGCTAAGCGCGTCTGTAGGTGCTTTCGAAGACAGTCATCGTAGGGCCTCCTGGGACCGTGACGGTAGTTGTGGTCGAGAATTCGTCTTTGCCCGAATAGTCGGTCTTGATGGTCTGGATCGATCCGTCTTCGCTTTCGCTCGCCATTTCGATCACCATGCCTTCTCGCTTGCCGCGAAACACTTGATGGTCACCTTCGCTGGGTATCCATATTGCGGAAAGCTGATCGTCTGCACCAAATCGAAACTGCGTAACACACCGGAAGGTCTCGACGCCTTCAGATGACTGAGCATAATCGCTGGCGAAGCCCGACCCGCCGAACATCGAGACGTTGCTCAGTGTTGCCTCGGTCGTCATTTCTTGTCCCGAGGCAGGGTCGACGATCATCTTCTCGCTACCGATCCAGTCGCCAGCGATCTTCTCAACGAAGTGATTGATATTAGACATTGGCATTCTTCCTCCTAGGCATGTTCGATTGGCAAGACACAATCCATGTCCCAATATTGCATGTCGTGCTTGCGTGGATCGTTGTAATAAACTTCGATTTGTGGCCCCGGTCCCTGCCGCCATTCGCTCGCGGGCAAAAAACCGCGCAAAAGAAAGTCCCAGGCAGCTACGAAATCACCGACACCACCGCGACAGGGCAGGACGGCGCATTGGCAAGGCGGTAGTGTCCGGATGCTTATGTCTTCGCATCCGTCACAGTCCCGGTCGATTGGGTATGCAAGCTCGAACTGCATGACGTCGACTGGCGTATCGAGCGTGCTATCGTAGGAGAGACCCATGAACTGCCTGTCATCTCGCAATTGCCCAGCGTCGCCGAGCCAGCTTTCCAGTCGGGCGAACGCATCGGCGAGATTGCCGGGAGCGGTCGGCTCTTGAACGGAGAGCACCGCACAGGTCTGTTGCTGCCGCTCAGAGAGCTTCGGAAGGGCAAACGGTCCTGAGTATTGATCCGGAAACCCGACCGGGCAGTCGTCTTCATTCGCGTCGCATCCCCCTGGTGCATTCTTCGCCAAGCGATTGAGCGGTTTAACCCGATCCCATTTGCTCGGAGGCATGCCGAAGCTGCGCGAGAATGTCCGTGTGAAATCGGAGCTTTCTGAGTAGCCAGCCTCGTGAGCAATGCGCGTGCAAGACCAGCTTGGGAATGCCCGCATAAGGCCGACAGCATGTTCCAATCTCGCGCGCCGAACAAAGGCGCCGAAGTTTTCACCCTGCGTCTCGGCGAATATCTGATGCAGGCGCTGAGCCGAGACGCCCGTGCCTCGGGCTACCATCTCGAGTGTCACCTTCTCGGCGGCATCCGACCGCACTGTCTGCCGAGCGAGCTCAACAATTTCGAGAGGCGCCAATCGCGGCATCTAGTCAACCTTAGTGGATGAAAATCGTCAGTGCCCAAGCTATGGCGCGAAAGTCGAAGGCTTGCTTGACAGTTTTAAAACCAATCACAGTTCGCAATGTCAGGTGACCTTCGGCGCTCGGAAAACCTCGCGATAGTGCGCTTCGAGGGCTTGCTCGTTCTCCCAAAAGTCTCGCACATCACGGGTGTCCAATATGTCGTCGAGAACATCGAGATGTGCGTGCCAACCAGCAGCCGCGCCGATCTTGTAGTCCACGTTGTCAAGCCGTTCATGTTTGAGGGAGAGCTCAACATCATCGCCTTTTGCAAACAGTGTTATGGTCACCTTCGTTCCCGGCCCTGCTTCGGCTTCGGGCCAGGTAAAGCTGAGTTCTTCTGGCGGTCGGTAGCTCAGCACTTCGCCCTGAAAAGAGACAGGTTCGCTCCCTTCATATTCGGGCGGTGGCGGGGATGGACAGAACCGGGAATGATCAAAATCGAACTCGATCCTGCCTCCGACTTCCTCTGAAACGTCACCAGCGCAGAACCATTTGCGTCGCAGCTCATCTTTGACCAGATAGTCCCAGACGCGCTCGACTGGTCCGCGCAAAACCCGCGTGATGACTATGGCATCACCGCCTACGAACTTGACGTCGTTGCTCAATTCTCATCCTCCTCGATCGCATGGGCAAGCGCATCCAAGCGGGCCGTCCAGAACGCTTGATACTGATCAAGCCAAAGCTGGACTTCCCCAAGCGGTGATGGGTCAAGATGACAGAGCTGTTCCCGCCCGCGTTTCTCTTTGCGTACCAGTTTGGCGTGTTCGAGTACGGCGATGTGCTTCGCGGCACCCGCAAATGTCATATCGAGCGGCTCAGCAAGCTCGCCGATAGTCCGCGGTTCAACGCGGAGTTCATCAAGCAATCGCCTGCGTACCGGGTCGGATAAGGCCTTGAAGACGTGCTGCCGGCTTTCTGATGATTCAACCATCGAGTTGAATGTACCTGAAATCCGAAAATAGTCAACTCAGCGGTTTAATGTTTGCCGCAAGCAACTCCAAAATGGATCTGGCAGCCTCGATGAAAAATCGAAATGCGAAAGAAGAAAGTGCGACTGCGCTCCTGCTATTGCCAACTTACCAGCTACCTCCATTCATCGCTCGATTGAGCACAATCAGCTTCCAGTGGTAGTCGAGGCGTGAGCAGTTTGGTCAGCTTTCGCGCTCCGATCGCCTAAAAGCAGACGGTCAGCAATCGGCCCAATTTAAGCCCCCGCCAGTGACTGGCATTGGGGGTGGGAAGAGGACATCATTGACCGCTCGAGATGTGCTCCCAATTGAGGCCAAACCGAGCCAAGTACTTTCGCAGCCGGTCGGCATCATTGGTCGACTTACGAAGCTCGCGTGAGCGCGCAAAGAGCATCCGGCCAGCTTCAGAAAGGCTACGGCAATTGCGGCAGGCAGCTACGACATAGTCGAGTTGGACGAGATCGAATGGATCGATGGCCGCGACTTGTTCGGGCGCGAGCAGATCGCTGGCAGAGCCTGTCGATTCACCTGTCTCACCTGACCAAAGTGCCTTTAGTCGCTCCACTTCAAGCGTCACTGCTGAACGATCGATCCGGCCATTGCTGCACAAGGTCGCCATGCGCGTCACGCTGGCGGCAAGGTCGCGAAAATTGCCATGCCATGGTGCGTCGATACTTTCCGCAAAGGAGAGATAGGCCTCGCGCGCTTCTTTGTTAAAGGTCACACGGTCGCCTTCACGCTCGGCAAAGCGTTCGAGTTCATATTCTAGATTGGGGGCAATATCCTCGCGCCGGTCGGCAAGGCCTGGCAATTCGAAGGTCCATAGATTGAGGCGGGCGAAGAGATCTTCGCGGAACGAGCCATCTCGTACCTCGACTATCAGATTGCGGTTGGTTCCTGCAATGAGTTGAAACTCGCTTTGCGCTTCCTTGTCGGCACCGAAGGGCAAAAAACGGCCTTCTTCAATGGCCCGCAGGATCATCGCCTGTTCGTCCAAACCGAGCTCACCGATTTCGTCGAGGAAAAGAACGCCATTGTCAGCGCTCTTGAGCAGTCCAGCGCGCTCGCTCGCCGCGCCAGTAAACGCCCCCTTCTTGTGTCCAAACAGAGCCGACATCGCACTGTCGCCCTTAAGTGTCGCGCAATTGACCTCGATGAAAGGACCTTCGACCTGATGACGCAGTCTCTTAAGGTCATAGATCTTGCGCGCGAGCTGGCTTTTACCTGCACCTGTCGGTCCCATCAGAAGGATCGGCGCACGGCTGCGGATGGCCACTTGCTCGATCTCTTCAATCATGCGGTTAAAGGCCGCGTTGCGGGTTTCAATCCCGCTCTTAAGGAAGCTCGCGCTTTCAGCGCTGGTCTCGGCAAAGCGGGTGGCGATGCTATCGTAACGTGAAAGGTCGAGGTCGATCGAGTTCCAGTGCCCGATCGGCTGGGGCGCTCCCCCGCGCGGCTGGGTCTGGAGCAGCTTGCCCGGGAGAAAGCGCGCCTCGGTCAGCAGAAACAAGCAGATCTGTGCGACGTGTGTGCCGGTGGTTATGTGGATGAGATAGTCGTTTGCGTCGGGGTCGAAGGGGAAGTCCTGCGCGAAATCAAGCAGCTTCGTATAGACCTCTTCAAAGTCCCATGGATCGTCGAAATTGAGCAGTTGTGGGCTGACCTCAGTCTCTGGCGAGACATCGCGGATATCGTCCATCACGAAGTCGGCGAGGCGCTGGTGTTGCTTGCCGTGGAGCAGGACAAAGCGGTCCACCCGCAGATCTTCCTGCATGCAGATGCTGACCGTGGGTCGCCACTTGTTCCAGCGCGTAGGCCCAAATTTGGAGGCGTCGAGGGTAGAGCCGAGGAAGCCTATGACGATGAGTGGTTTCATGCCCAAATATATAAATTTGGATAAATTACGATACAAGAGGATTGTATATTGCAATTCGAGAAAGTTCCTGCTCGTCAGAACAATTCTGAGATAATTACAGAAAATCAAATAGTTAAAGCTTAATATAGCCCTCCAAACCGCTTTTGGCACACCCTCTGCACTGTATTTGGCGTCGGGCACGTCGAACTCCCGACAGACAAGCAGCGGTGAAATGGGCGGTCGGAACGGGCCGACCGCCCAAAAACCGCCAAGAGATACGAATTGGAGTTGGACTATGGCCAACAAGAACCTGTTTTCCTCGGCGCTGGCGGTGTTTTCACCGCGCGCTACGGCCACGAATTACGAAGGCGCTGTCGCCTACGCCTATGAGCCCAAGGCCAAGCTGGCACAGCTGGCGGCCACCGGCACTTTGTCGGATGGTTTTTATTCGGGCGCTGAGGCGCAGCTCTCTGACGTGCTGGAAACCGCGGCCAAGGTTGATCCGGAATGGGTTGCCAAATGCGCCATCTATGCTCGAAAGTCGGGCGCAATGAAGGATATGCCGGCTTTGCTGGCGGCTTACCTGACGGTGGCTGATCCGGACCTCGCGGTCCCGGTCTTCAATCGCGTGATCGATAACGGGCGTATGCTGCGCAATTTCGTGCAGATCATGCGTTCAGGCCAAGTTGGGCGTACCTCGCTCGGCTCGCGTCCTAAGCGCCTTGTGCGCGAATGGCTTGAGCATGCGTCGTACAAGCAGCTGATGCATGCATCGACCGGCAAGGATCCGAGCCTCGCGGACATCGTCAAGATGGTGCACCCCAAGCCCGCCGATCCAGAACGCCGTGCGTTCTATGGCTGGCTGATCGGCAAGCCATATGACGTGGACGCTTTGCCTCCCGAATTTGCTGCGTTCGAAGCGTGGAAGGCCGACAAGTCGCGTCCTCTGCCCGAAGTGCCTTTCGAATGGCTGACGTCGTTCGAACTGACCAAGAAGCAGTGGGCGAAACTGGCTGACCGTATGGGCTGGCAGGCGCTGCGGATGAACCTCAACACTCTGGCGCGTCACGGCGCGTTCGGTGTGAAGGGGGTGAGCGAGACGGTCGCTGGTCGTCTGGCTGACCCCAAGGCTATGGCGTGGGTTAAGCCTGCTCCATACCAGCTAATGACCGCTCTGACCCAGGTCGGAGAGGGCGTTCCGCTGGAGGTTCAGGGTGCTCTTGAAAAGGCGTTGGAATCCTCAGTTTCCAAAGTGCCCAAGCTCAAAGGCAATGTCGTGGTCTGCCCCGACGTGTCGGGTTCGATGCAGTCGCCGGCTACCGGCTACCGCAAGGGTGCGACTTCGGTCGTTCGTTGCATCGATATCGCCGCTCTGGTGGCAGCAGCTGTGCTGCGTACCAACAACAAAGCCCGCGTCCTGCCCTTTGCAGAACGCGTCGTGGATGTGGAGCTGAAGCCATATGCCCGTCTCGCTGTGAACGCGCAGAAGATGGCATCGATTTGGGGAGGCGGGACGAAGGTCTCCGCGCCTCTGGCCAAGCTCAACAAAGAGCGTGCGAGCGTCGACACGGTTGTGATCGTTTCGGACAACCAGTCCTGGATCGATAGCAACTATTACGGGCCGACCGCCGTGATGGATCAATGGGAGAAGCTGAAGCGCCGCAACCCGGACGCCAAGCTTATCTGCATCGACATACAGCCTTACGGCACGACGCAGGCTAAAGCTCGCAAGGACATCATGAATGTCGGCGGGTTCACCGATGCGGTCTTCGCTGCAATGGCTCGCTTCGCCAATGGGGAAACGAAAGATTGGACGCAGATTGTTGATGAAATGGAGATATGAATGAACTGAAATGGGAGGCCGGGGTATTCGGTTCCGGCCTCCAGCAAAATTTGGAAACGGCTGGGGCGAATGCCGGTGGGACTACATCATCACACCATGAGGCCCGACGAGAAAAAGCGCCACAAGCGAAGCTCAGAAATGGGCGTGCGTCAGTGGAGATGCGGGTTCGAATCCCGCCGCCGATACGTAGCTTAAGGGCCGCCGTCTCATCACGATTGGTCGCCCCAGCCTTTTCCAATCCCGTGGCGAATGCCGCTTAGGACTACATGGTCTTCAACACCCCAGGTCGCGGGTTCGAGTCCCGCCGGATCCACCAAATGCGGGTCCGTAGCTCAGTAGGTAGAGCAGGTAACGTCTTTCGCACCAAACTCGTCGCCATGGGAACGAACTTTTGAGAAACCGGGGCGGCCCGCTCTGGCAAACGTAACAAACAACGCTGGCGGATGCCGGTGGGACTACATTGGTAAAGGCCTTGAGCCGAGCGGGTTCGAATCCGCGCCTGAGCTAAGAGTTCAGGGTTGTCTCACCAAACCCCTGCCGCCGGCACCAAAACAAAAAATCAAGGAGGTCGCCATGACCGAGACAAAATACGAATACACCCATGTGGAAGGCGGCGCTCCGATCAAATCCTGGACGCGCGGCGTTCCCGTTGACGAAAAGGCCAAGGATCAGATGGCCAAGGCTGCGAAGATGCCTTTCATCTTCAAGCATGTGGCCGCCATGCCTGACGTCCATGTTGGCATCGGCGCGACCGTTGGCTCGGTTATCCCGACCAAGGGCGCTGTGATCCCGGCTGCTGTCGGCGTTGACATTGGCTGCGGCATGATGGCCGCGCGGACCTCGCTTACGGCGAGCGATCTGCCGGACAATCTGGCCGGCATCCGGTCGGCGATTGAGGCTGCTGTGCCGCATGGCCGGTCTAGCGGCCGGGGCAAGCGGGATAAGGGCGCTTGGGGTGATCCTCCTGCATCCGTGGTCGAAGCCTGGGCTAAGCTCAAGACGCGGTTCGAGGCGCTGTGCGCTAAATATCCGCGGCTGGCGAAGACCAACAACGTCATGCATCTCGGGACTTTGGGGACGGGCAACCACTTTGTGGAAGTCTGCCTCGACACCGAGCAGCGGGTATGGGTGATGCTTCACTCCGGCTCGCGGGGCGTTGGCAATGCGATTGGCCGATTCTTTATCGAACTTGCCAAGAAGGACATGCGGACTTGGCATATCAATCTGCCTGACGAAAACCTGGCTTACTTCCCGGAAGGGACGGAGCACTTTGACGACTATGTCGAAGCGGTCGAATGGGCGCAGGATTTTGCCTTCCTAAACCGGCGGGTGATGATGACCCACGCGCTCGACGCGCTGCGCTCGCAAATCGCCAAGCCGTTCGACGCCGAATGCGAAGCGGTGAACTGCCATCACAACTATGTGACGCGCGAACACCACTTCGGCGAGAACGTGCTCGTGACCCGGAAGGGCGCAGTGCGGGCAGCAAAAGGCACGCTCGGCATAATTCCCGGGTCAATGGGAGCGAAAAGCTTCATCGTGCGGGGACTGGGCAATGCAGAAAGCTTTGAAAGCTGCTCGCATGGCGCAGGCCGGGTGATGAGCCGGACTCAGGCCAAGAAGCTGGTGACGCTCGATGAGCACATCGCGGACACGGCCGGGGTCGAATGCCGGAAGGACGAAGGCGTGATTGATGAAACGCCCAAGGCCTACAAGCCGATCGAAAAGGTCATGGCTGCGCAGGCCGACCTTGTTGAGATCGTCCATACGCTGAAGCAGGTGGTGTGCGTGAAGGGCTAACGCCTTTCGCGGGCATCACCTGCCTCGCGATCAAAACTTAAAGAAATTCAAGAACTAGAATACAATGAAAGATGCAATTGGAATTGACATTGGCGGGGTCATCATAAAGCTCGCCGAAACCGAAGGAGACACATCCTTTTTCACGAATGATTACCTCCAGACCCCGATGTTCGAAGATGCTTTTGAGACAATTGCTCGTCTGCGCGAAGAACGCTTTGGCGAAGGTATCTACATCGTCTCGAAATGCGGGCCACGAGTGCAGCAAAAGTCGCTCGACTGGCTTGAGCATCATGACTTCTACGCGCGAACAGGTTTGCTGCGCGAAAACATCCACTTTTGCCGCGAGCGAAAGGACAAGGCCCCGATTTGTGAGAAGCTTCGGATCTCGATCTTTATCGACGACAGACTTGATGTCCTAGGGCATATGAACGCGGTGGAAACGCGGATCCACTTTTGCGGCAGTGAACGAGCGCGAAGGAAAAACGCCGCAGCCAAGCCACCCTACACGCGCTGCGATAGTTGGGGCGAGGTCGCAAAGCTGTTGCTCGACGGGCGACCGGCACAGAAAGCGGTAGACACAACATGATCACCATCGACGGTTCAGAAGGAGAAGGCGGAGGGCAGGTGCTGCGCTATTCAGCGGCCCTCTCGCTGATCACCGGCGAGCCCTTCACCATCACCAACATTCGCGGCGGGCGTGAAAAGCCCGGCATGATGCGCCAGCACGTCACCTCAATCGAGGCGGCGGCGGCGATCGGCGGCGCTGAAGTGAGCGGCCTTGCGGTTGGCTCTAGCGAGATCACTTTCCGCCCCGGTTCAGTGACGCCGGGCGAGTACCACTTTGCTGTCGGCACTGCGGGTGCCACTGGCCTTGTCCTTCAGACGATCCTTGTGCCGCTGATGCTCGCCGATGGGCCAAGCCGAGTGGTCATCGAAGGCGGAACGCATGCCATGGCTGCGCCTCCTTTTGAGTTCATTGCAAAGACGCTGTTGCCGATCATCGCCAAGATAGGACCTCAGGTGACAGCCAGGCTTGAACGGCACGGTTTCTATCCTCGCGGTGGAGGCCGGATCGTGATCGAGTTTGCGCCCGCCCGCCTGCGTCCCGTTGAACTGATCGATCGTGGCAAGCCTATTGCGAACTCGGCCGAGGCCTTAATCACCGGAATCCCATTCGATATTGCTGAGCGGGAGCTCACGGCAATGCATAAAGTCTTGTCCGACTGGCCCGAAGAAGCCTTTGCACCTCGCCAGATTTCGGCAGATGAGGGGCCAGGCAATGTCGTTCTGATCGCCAGCGAATTTGAGCATGTGACCGAGGTTATGTCTGGCTTCGGAAAGCTCGGTGTACCCGCTGAACGGATCGGGAAAAACACCGCCAAACGCATGGCAGGCTATATCGCAAGCGGCGCCTTTGCAGGACCATATCTGCAGGATCAGCTGCTGCTGCCGATGGCGCTTGCCCGAAACGGCGCTTTCACCAGCGTCAAGATCAGCCAGCATACTCGCACAGCGATTGATCTGATCCAGCGCTTCACTGGGACCTCATTTCAGGTTTGCGTCACCGAGGGGAAAGCGCATCTCGTCAGAGTGGTCGCTTAGCGTCAACAATTGGGTCGTTTGCGGAATGATTGCTTCTTGGTGAGTTTTGTCTGAAAGCGGACGATCGACCGTCCGCGGAGCTTTTCAGTCTTTACCGAAACTATGGTCTTGCCCGCCATGATGTCCTTCATCGCTCGATTGATGTCGGCCGTTGTCAAATCTTTCACGCGGCGATTGCCGAGCAGCGGGAGTATATGCCGATCGATGCGCCCAAAACCGGGTGCTGCTCGACTTGGCGATCGACAGCAAGCTTCGCGGTTGTGATCTCGTCGAGATTAAGATCGGCGATTTGGTCAGTGGCCCAGAAATCAGAACGCGAGCAGCAGTCACGCAGCGCAAGACAGGTGGGCCCGGTCAATTCGAGGTTGCAGCTGACACGCGTGCAAGCCTGTTCGCCTGGCTGGAGCTCATAGGCGGTGACGTAAAAGGCTTGGTGTTTCCAAGCCGCGTGGACCACTCACGGCATCTCAGCACGCGACAATACGCTCGGCTGGTTGATGAGCGGGTCGCCGCTATTGGCTTACGGCCAGAGGAACACGGCACGCATTCACTTCGTCGCACCAAGCCTTCAATCATCTACAAAGCCAAGAGTAATATTGGCGCATTCCACCAATATAGCGTCTACTTTTACACGAGATTACGTTTGCGCTTTTTCTCTCACCGTACAGCTAATCTTCTATCTCTCATTTAGAGTTTCGAAATTCGCACCCGCTATTCCCGTGACATCACGCGGAGCGTACAGAGGGGGGGTTGCCAGTGTTTCTCGACGTTAAAGACGAGTTTTCGGGAAGTGTTTCAAACTGGGGGCGACTTGATTTTGAACGTCCCAAAATCTCGGTCCGCCGGCTCATCCATGAACGTGTGAAACTGGAATTGGAACGCCGCGATGCGCTGCAAATGTCAGCGCCGGTTACGGTACAACTCACCGAGCACGAAAAGCGGCTGAATCAGCAAAAGCGGCCTCAAGCAGCGATCCGCCTTCTTTGTGCAGACGGGCCGTATGCACGCCAGATCGCGAATGCCGAACAAGCTTTTGAAGCGAACCAATACTTTGTTTTGCTGGATGATAGGCAAGCGACATACTTGGATGAGCTTATTGACATCGAACGCACCGGCGAAGTCACCTTTCTTCTCTTAACGCCGCTGCAAGGGGGCTAATCCCGCATGTTTCAGAAACTCCTTCGTTCTTTCCTTGGCTCCCCAGACGCGCGCGAAGAGCAAATGCGGGGTGCAGGGCTCAACCAAAGCCGGATCGAAGCGCTAAAGCGTTACGTATCGAGCGAAGGCGTCAAATCGAAACCGCGCAAAAGTGGCGGTGCTGCGACAGACCCGATGGCTATGGGCCTGACCCAGTACAAGCATGAAGACCCCGCCAAGAGTGTAAAGCGCCTGCTTCCCATTGTGCTGGGGATCGAAAACAAAGCGGTGCGCGCCTTCCTGATCGCGTATTCGATGGACGATAATCCCGATTGGTCCGCCGAACGCAGGGCAAAGCGCAATGCCGATATGGAAGCGGCGATCCTGACCGGTGATCCGTTGGACGTAGCGCTCGATTTGCAAAAGCGCGTGCCCGCGCGGCGAGGTTTACCGAATCCGAGCGATGAGTTGCGGCGGCTCACCCACACTTTTGATCAGATCCATAAGGGGGCGTGGAACTTGTGCGGCGATGACTTAGCTTGCAGCGATACGCAGATGCGCAAAGCTATTGGCCTGATCGGTGAACTGATAGCAAGCGGCTGCAACCGCTCATCTGATATGTCCAATTACAAATATTGGCACATCACCCGCGCCGCAGCAGCGGATGAATGGCCAAAATGGAGAGAGCCGCTGAAAGAAGCCTTCTCAGCAGCTTTTGAAGGGCGCACGCACTACCACAAAGACGTGGTCGCGCTGATCGAACGCTTGTTGGATATGACGGAACTGAGCGCCGCCGATATCCCCGAAATGGCAGCAGCGGTTGACGCCGCGGCCAAACTCGACCGGGTCCGCTCACATTTCGCTGCTCAATTGGGTGAGCCAATGGGGGCCGCTCTCTTAAGAGTGCTGGACATGTGCTTTTACATGAACACCAAAGAAGTAGACGAACTGGACGCCGTGCGCACGCTTTCGCCACAGGAACGCGGGCAGGCTCTGTTGCGGTATCTGGATGTGCTGGAAAGCCTTCCTTACGATGGCGTCACCCGTTGGGGCCAGCTGGCTCGTGAGGGCGGCAAATATCGCTTTGGCATAAATTATAATCAATATCCCAGAGAGCTGGGGTTGGTGCTTGCGCAGCTCTTCAAGCGCAAGATTGAGCTGCTTGATCCTGATGCGGATTTGGCGCGCACGTTTGGGTGGCTGGAGCATATGCCTGCTGTAGCCAATCACAAGTTTCTGACTTTGTGCCTGGATACAGCGCAGAAGCATCCGACAGGCAAACTTGCGAATGTGTTGCGGGAATGGGTGGCCGATCCGGGGCAATATCACCCGCTCAGAGACCACCGTATCGAAGTCGAAGAGGTGCTGCGCCATCTGCCCAGCCAAGCCGCGTCGCAAACACCGCAAGGTTTCGGAAAACGTGGCGTTGAGGCCGCATCATCTTCGCCGCTGCATGGCTTACCGCCTTTGCCAGCGCCTGAAGTGGATTTCGTCAGCTATGCCTGTTGGAGCACGCTTCAGGATCATTTCGACAACTTCCTTGACGCGCGGCTATATGACGAAGCGCATCGCACCTATTTGGCAAAGCTGGCCGCACTGTATGAGGCTTTATCGCAGCATCACGATACAGGCGGCGATCAATCCACTTCCGCGCTGCGGCGAGTTGTTAGCGAAGCGGGGTTTGCGTGTTATGAATTTGTACCTGATTTCATGCACGAAACCGCGCGCGTCGGGGCGGAGTTGCACGCTCGCATTGAAGCTTTTGCGCCTTTGGTCAATCAATATCCGGAACCTGCGCGCAAGCTGAGCGCTCTGGTCGCATCGCTCGGTGAGAAAGCGTCGCCGCCGCGCAAATGGATGCAAGATGGCAAAGCGGCGTTAGAAGGCGTTGAACCCAGCGCTGTTATGAGCATGATCGACGCTTTGATGGCGCACCCGGTCAATGGCGTGAGTTACAAGCGTGATGACACCGCTCTGCGCGCTATGATCTTTCTGTCGAGCGAGCTTGACCCGGCTGTGATGGGGCCAAAGCTAGCGCAGTTTGCCAGTCGCAATTGCTATTCCAAGCAATCTGGCCACGGCGTTGCGCCGGGCATGAAAAACCAGAAGCTGGGCAACGCCTGCGTCGTTGCGCTCAGCGAAATGCCGGATGGGGCGGGGATTGCGGACATGGTGCGCATTCAAGCGCGCGTGAAATATCCAAAAGTCAAAGCCTTCATCGGCAAGCGGCTTGATGCCGTCGCCAAGCAAGCTGGCATGAGCCGCGCGGATCTGGACGAAGTCACGGTTGCCACCCATGGTCTTAGCAATGACGGCACACTGACGCGGGCCATCACAGGAGGAGAAGCGCATGTGCGCATCGAATCGGGTGCAGTGGTGCTCGAATGGGTCGGCGATAACGACAAGTCGCTCAAATCGCCTTCGCAGACGATGAAAGCGGATAAAGCCGCAATCAAGGAGATCCGAGACTGTGTAAAAGAGATCAAAGGCGATCTCACAATCCAGACACAGCGCTTGCAACGCCTGTATCTGCAACTGCGCGATTGGTCGGTTGAGGACTGGCGCGCACGCTACCTCGATCATCCTCTGATCGGCACACTCGCGCGGCGGTTGATCTGGTCAATCGACAAAGTCGATGGCGGCACTCTAGCCGCTTTGCCCAGCGAGAATAGCGAAACCCTGCATACTGCCGCAGGCGAACCCTATGCTCTTTGCGAGACGGATCGCATGCGGCTGTGGCATCCCATCGACGCAGCCGCCGACGAAGTCGAAGCCTGGCGTGACCGGCTTGAAGCCGAACAAGTCGCGCAGCCCTTTCCCCAAGCCTGGCGCGAAGTCTATCTGCTCACCGACGCAGAACGCGCCACACAAACCTACAGTAATCGCTGGGCCGCGCACATTTTGCGCCAGCACCAAACGATGGAACTGGGCCGCGCCAATGGCTGGCGCGTCACGCATCGGCTCGGCTTTGACACACCCAATGACGAGCCCTGGCATCGTGTGATCGCGGATTATGGCCTTATCGCCGATTACTGGGTGTCAGGTTGCGGCGGAGAGCACGCAGAATATTCGCAAGGCGGCGCGTACACCTACATCTCTACTGACCGCTTGCAATTTCATACCGTTGAAAGAGACGCAAAAGACAGCGCTCGCGGGCCAGAGCGCGGGGATGCAGTTGCGCTGACAGATGTGCCAGCAATCGTCTTTTCAGAGATCATGCGGCACGGCGACTTGTTCACTTCCATCGCATCCATCGGCAATGATCCGACATGGCTTGATGATGGCTGCGACGCCCAGCACCCCAATGATTGGCGCCGCCACGCCGAAGCGTATTGGCACAGCGTCAATACCGGAGAGCTTGAAGTGGCCGCCGAACGCCGCCGCGCGATTCTTGAACGCACAATCCCGCGCTTGAAGATCGCGGATAAGCTAAGCCTCGATGATCGTTTCCTGCATGTCCAAGGGACGCGCGGGCAATACAAAATTCACTTAGGCGCTGGCGGCGCTTTTGCAGGCAAGCGGCATATGTGCATCGTGCCTAAAAGCGAAGCGAGAGCGGGTAAGGTTTGGCTACCGTTTGAAGGGGATCGCACGCTTTCGATCATCCTTTCCAAAGCCATGCTGCTCGCAGCGGATGATAAGATCACGGACCCCGTGATCCTCGCGCAGCTTCCGTAACCTTCAACCATTTCGAGCCCGAGGCGAAGGCATGAACTTCTTCAAGTCGCTTTTCAGCGCGAAACCGAAAAATGCTGTGGCGAATGTCGAAATCCGCTTGCGGCGAAAGCTGCGAAGGCCAAACCCGAACGTCGATCAGGCGGCGCGTATCTGACGCCGGAAGAGCGAGCCGAGGTGCAAGAGCAATTCCTGGGAGGGTTTCGCTAAGGGGCGGACAATGAGAGTCCGCTTTCACCCCCAGTTTACGGCCGAAGAGGCCTGCTCAAACTGCGTCTGCTTTTGGGAACCAACGTGAATGGCGTTCATGACTGGAATCTGAGTCGCAAGCTGAACGTCCGCTTCTCCCGCAAGCGTTCACAAACCCGGACATTCCGCAATCGGCCCAGTTCGAACCGCCCTGTTTTGACTGCAATTGGGGGTGTAAAGCGGACGCGGTTCTCATGTCGGCCCATCTCTTGGAATTGCTTATGAGCCGAGCACCTTAGCCCGTGCTGGATTAAAGATATCTGCGGTAGGTCCCGCAGATATCTCGCAGATTAAGACTGCTATACCGGACGATTGTGATGCAGGCTGATAGCCTCGGGAGCTCTGAGACCAAGTCATCTGAGCACTTAGCTCGCCTAACTCTGCCTTCAATTGATACAAGAAATAGAGAGCTTTAACTCGATAACACTCAAGTGAAAACGCGGCTTCACCTTGAATCTCGCACATCAGGATTCGACAATTGAATTCCTTCACAGCCGATAAGCCTATGTCACGAGACAGATATAGGTGCACTGGACAAGGAACGGTATTCAGGTTCAATCTTGAGCTCTACGTCGTGATGCTCACGCAAGCTTTCTCGGTGAGCGATAGATACAATAGTCGTATCCGGCAGCTTTGTCTTTAGAGCTATATATAATTCGCTCTCCAACACCGGATCCATTGCGGAAGTCGCTTCGTCGAGAAACAGCCAGTCAGGCTTTGACAAAAATGCGCGGGCTAACGAAACGCGCTGTTGTTCACCGCCAGATAACGTGCGCGCCCAGTCGCGCGTCTCGTCGAGTAATGCGGTAAACTTCTCCAGCCTGCACAAGCGCATAATCTCCGCGATCTCCTGATCATCAATCAGGGTTTGGCTTTTGTTTGGATAGGTCAGAACCTCCCTCAAGGAAGCAATTGGCAGATAGGGCTTTTGCGGG
>JBCCJD010000029.1:0-37830 GCA_039027955.1 Pseudomonadota bacterium | reverse complement strand
CCGCCGCGCGAATGGACATAGGCCGCCAGCATCTTGATCGTCACCGGATCAAGCTTGTCTGACCAGCCCGGCATCACGCCGTGGCGCGGTGCAGCGATCTGGTTGCGTACATCGTCTTTCGTCCCGCCATAAAGCCAGATCGCATCGTTAAGCGCCGGTGCGCCCTGCAACCTGTCCCCTTGGCCGGCGGCCTGATGGCATGACGCGCAGTTCTGCGCATAAAGCTCAGCGCCCGCCGCGTTCGACTGAGACTTGCCGCTTAGCGAGAGAACATGGTCAGCCAGCGCATCGATCTGGTCCTTTTCGAACACTTCGGCAAAGCCCGGCATATAGGCGACCCGGGTCTGGTTCGATCCTTCCCAGCGCACTCCGTGGATCAAAGTGTATTCGATCTCCGACAGCGTCCCGCCCCAGATCCAATCGTCATCGTTGAGATTGGGATAGCCGTATTGCTCATACCCGGCAGCGCCTGCGCCATGGCATTGCACACAATGCTGCTTGAACGCCGAAGAGCCGCCCGCAATCGCTTTAGCCAGCAATTCAGGGTCGCTTGAGATATCGCTCAGATCGGTTTGCGCGATCAGCTCGAACGTGCCTTGTCGATCAAGCTCGGCTTGGCGCACGTCTTTTGCAAGCTCGCCGCGGCTCGACCAGCCAAGCACACCGTCGGTTGCTTTTTCGACCATCGGCCATGCCGGATACAGCACGACATAGACCGCGCTCCAAGCGACGGTTGCGTAAAAAGTCCACAACCACCAGCGCGGCAGCGGCGTGTTCAGCTCTTTTATCCCGTCCCATTCATGGCCAACGAACTCGGTCCCGGTGGGCTCGTCGATCCGCTCATCAAGGCGATTGCTGTCACGCTTCGACATCGTCGTCTTCCTTGAAAATCGAGTGTTTGGCATCCTCCACGCTCTGCTTTGCCCGCGGCAGGAAATGCCATGAGCACAGCACGAGATAGAGACCGAAGATAAGGACCAGCCAGTAGCTGTCGGCGAAGTGGCGGAAGGTCTCGTAAAAGCTCATCGACCCTTCTCCGTTGCAAGCTCCTGCTGGGCGGCGGCGCTGTTCACATCGACCAGCGTGCCGAGCATCTGGAGATAGGCGATCAGCGCATCCATTTCGGTAACGCGGGTCGGATCGCCGTCGTAATCGCGAATTTGCGCTTTGGGATAGCGTTCTTCCAAATCGCCTGCGTCAAGTTCGGGATTGGCCTGCGCCATCAGATCGCTTGCCGCGTTTTCGATGTCGATATCGCTGTAAGGCACTCCGACCCGGCGCAATGCTGTGAGATTAGCCGCCGGATCCGCAACGCTCAGCTCCGTCTCAGCCAGAAAGCTGTAGGACGGCATGATACTTTCAGGAACGACGCTTTGCGGGTCTTTCATGTGCTGGACGTGCCAGTCATCGGAATAGCGCCCGCCGACCCGCGCCAGATCAGGTCCGGTCCGCTTCGAACCCCATTGGAACGGATGATCGTACATGCTTTCGGCCGCGAGCGAATAATGGCCATAGCGTTCGACTTCATCACGGAACGGCCGGATCATCTGGCTGTGGCAGGTATAACAGCCTTCGCGAATGTAGATGTCGCGCCCGGCCTGTTCGAGCGGAGTGTAAGGGCGCATGCCTTCGACTTTCTCGATCGTGTTATCGATCCAGAACAGCGGAGCGATCTCGACGATGCCGCCGATGGCGACGGTAACTAAGGTTGCCAGACCAAGCAGAGTGACGCTGCGTTCAAGCTTTTTATGGCCTTCGAATGCGCCTTGATCAGGTGAGGAGGTGCTCATTATGCAGGTCTCCTATTCAGCCGGCTCGGCCCGCGGGCCGCCAGTTTGGGGTGCAGCCGGCTTAGGCCGGGTCGGTTGCGGAGCGACTGGGCGATCGTTCGCGACGTCAATCGGCGTGTCATCGAGCGGTGCTTCGACCCGCTGATACCCGGCAATCGTCATCCAGATATTGTAAGTCATAATGAGCGCGCCGGTGAGATACAGCGCGCCGCCAAATGCGCGCATCAGATACATCGGATGGAGCGCTGAAACCGTGTCGATGAAGCTGTTAACGAGATACCCGTCTGAACCGTATTCGCGCCACATCAGCCCTTGGGTAATGCCCGCGACCCACATGCTGGCGGCGTAAAAAACGATGCCAAGCGTCGCGAGCCAGAAGTGCCAATTGATCATCCTGAGCGAATAGAGCCGCTCGCGCTTCCAGAGCCGCGGGACTAGGAAATAGACGCAAGCAAAGGTGATCATGCCGTTCCAGCCCAGCGCGCCGGAATGGACATGGCCAATCGTCCAGTCGGTGTAGTGCGACAGGCTGTTGACCGCCTTGATCGAAAGCACCGGTCCTTCGAATGTGCTCATCCCGTAGAACGCGAGCGCGAGCACCATCATTCGGATGATCGGATCGGTGCGCACTTTGTCCCACGCACCGTTCAGCGTCATCAGCCCGTTGATCATCCCACCCCAGCTCGGCATCCACAGCATCACTGAGAAAACCATGCCGAGCGTCTGCGCCCAATCAGGCAGCGCGGTGTAGTGCAAGTGGTGCGGACCCGCCCAGATGTAGAGGAAGATCAGCGACCAGAAGTGGATGATTGAAAGCCGATAGGAATAGACGGGACGGTTCGCTTGCTTCGGCACGAAATAATACATCATGGCAAGAAAGCCTGCAGTCAGGAAGAAGCCCACCGCATTATGGCCGTACCACCACTGCGTCAGCGCATCCTGCACTCCGGCAAACGCGGAATAGCTTCGCGAACCAAGCAGGCTCACCGGCATCGCCAGATTGTTGACGACATGCAGCATCGCCACAGTGATGATGAAAGCGAGGAAGAACCAGTTGGCGACGTAGATATGCGGTTCGTTCCGGCGCAATAAAGTGCTTACAAAAACAGCAAGGTAGGCAAGCCACACAATGGTCAGCCACAGATCGACATACCATTCCGGTTCAGCATATTCCTTCGACTGCGTGATCCCCAGCAGATACCCGGTCGCCGCGAGCACGATGAACAGCTGATAGCCCCAGAACACGAAACGGGCCATCGACGGGAAAGCCAGTGTCGTGCGGCAGGTGCGCTGGACCACGTAAAAACTCGTCGCCAGCAAAGCGTTGCCGCCAAACGCAAAGATCACGGCTGAGGTATGGAGCGGGCGGACCCGCCCGAAATTGAGATAGGGCTCGATATTGAGCACCGGGAACGCCATTTGCAGCGCGATGAAGACGCCTGCCAAGAGGCCCGCAATGCCCCAGAACATGGTCGCGATAACGCCCCAGCGCACCACATCATCGTCATAGCGTTCAGGCCCGGGCGGCATTTTGAAAATGCTCTGCGCCTTTGCCATGGGATCAAATCGATTAAGCGTTGCCAGCATCACCAGCACGGCTGCGATCGCGACAATTCCCATGTGAATGGCAAAGCCGGTATCCTGCGCTCCGGCAATCGCGGCGATGCAGGCCAGCAAGACAAGCGCCCAGATACCCAACCGTCCGAGTACAGCTTCCATGATGTCGATCCCTTTGCCTTGCCCCACCCTTTTGGAGTGCAGCAAAAATTCAGCTGTTAACCTCCGGATCAGGGCCCAACCCGCCCGGCGGCATTATTGAATTCTTCAAGAGACCGAGACCAACATGCGCGAGCGCGTCCAATGGCTCAGTAATGCAACGCTGACACGATCCCTGACACTCTGTCCAGTTATGTTGACACCCTACACAGCCCCTTCGGAAGCTTCATTGATTTGGATCAAATTTCGCAAATTTATCAGTCGGCTGGAGCGAGGTGCCCGGCACGCGCTTCCAAGCCTGCAGGATCAAGCAAACGCACGCCTGATCGGCCTGACGTCTCCAGCAATCCCAATTCGCGCAATTCGCTGAACTGACGGCTGACGGTCTCAATCGTGAGGCCTAGACTGTCGCCGATATCGCGGCGCGACATCGGAAGCTCGAACACGCTCGCGCCATCTTCAGACGAACCAAGCCGAGCCGCAATGGTCACGAGGAAGCTTGCCAGCTTCTCCTGCGCATTCTTGCGTCCAAGCGAAATGGTCTTTTCATGACACCGCGCAAGCGCGCCCATCGCCCGATCGAGAATGTCGTTTGCCATGCCTTGCTCTGTCACGGCCAGTTTGAAGAACTGGCTCGCGGGGAAGTAGACCAACTCGCAATCTTCCAAGGCATAAAGCGTGTAAGCATGCGCCAGGTGAACCGGCAGCGTGAGAAGATCGCCGGCAAAGTGGAACGCCACCACTTGCTCGCGCCCTTGCGAAGCTTGCGCGACAAGCTTCACGCTTCCGCTAATGACGAACACCAGCAGTTCTGAGCCTTCCTCGATTATCGGAACGTCGCCTGCCTGGACGCGGGCATAGCGCGCCATCGCCTGTAAACGCAGCCGCGTGGCATCCGAGATATCAGGCGATAAAGAGCTTTTTGCGAACCGGTCGAACAGATCTGGCGCAGTCATGGTGGGCGGCCTTTCGATTGCTTTGGCGCAAGCATTTCTGCCTGCAAATGCGGCACGCTTCATTGACCTAGATCAATGCGCAACAGCCAAGGTCCGGGCCAATCTGCTTCACGAGGTCGCAAAAACCCTGGGCTGCAACGGGCAGCCACTGCGCCTCTTAGGGATAGGAAAAATGAAAACCGTAATGAGTGTGTTGGCGATCACAGCCATGACAGTCAGCGCACCCGCCATGGCGCAGGAGCGCCAAGGCAATCTTCAATTCAAATTGCTTGCAACAGGCGTTCTGCCTGATGGCGAGATTGATGAAGTGAATGTCGATCTAGTGGGGCTTCCCGCTGGCACAGACACCGAAGCGAACGACAATTATGTCCCCACGATTGCCGTTGAGTACTTCATCACTGACAATTTCTCGATTGAGACGATTGCCGGGATCACTCAGCATGATGTGGACGCTGTCTCAGGCTTTCCTGCGGGAACCGAGCTGGTGTCCGATGCTCAGCTGATCCCAGCGACGATCACCGCCAAAGTGCATTTCGATCTTGGCGGCGTGAAACCCTATGTCGGAGCCGGACCGTCCTACTTCCTGTGGGTGGCGGATGATCCGGGCGCAGCAACAATCCCGCTCGGGGTCACCGAAACCAACCTGTCAGACGAGTTCGGGTTTGCTTTGCAGGCCGGTGTTGACGTGCCGATCGGTGATGATGGGTTCGGCGTCACGCTCGATGCAAAAAGGTACTTCATCGGCACCACCGCACAGTGGTTTGCCGGCGATGAACTGGTCATCGAAACCGAGCACGAGCTTGATCCTTGGGTGCTTAGTGCCGGCGTGTTATATCGCTTCTAGTCGAGCCAGAAAGGATCGCTGGGGTTCGATGAAGGGATACCGCGATTGGATGTAACCGAACCAGCCCGCTTGGCGCTTGCCATCAGGCGCGACCTTGATCTTAGTGATCTTGGCGCGGCGTTGCAGGCGGGCTGGTTAGACTTCCGCAGTGCACCTGCCTTCGGGCTGTTTTTCGGCGCTGTGTTTGTCGTCGCCGGGCTCGTCTTGTCCTACCTTCTGTTCGCGCGCGGCGAAGTCGTCTGGCTGATCCCGGCAGCGGCGGGCTTTCCGCTGCTTGCCCCGTTTACGGCCGTTGGCCTGTACGAAGTCAGCCGCAGGCGCGAGATGGGCCTGCCGCTCAACTGGCTCGCCATTCTCGGCGCCGTGAGAGGGCGCGGCGATGAGCAGATCTTGAGCATGGGTGTGCTGCTGTTTGTCGCCTTTGGTTTCTGGATCATTGTCGCGCATGCAATCTTCTCGATCTTTCTGGTCGAAGCAGGCGCAGGCTCTGAATCGCTGGCATTTCTGCTTACGCCAACGGGCGTCGCGATGCTGGTTGTCGGAGGGATTGTCGGCGCGCTGATCGCGTTCGTCTTCTATATCGCCACGGTCATCAGCCTGCCGATGCTGGTTCATCGCAAAGTCGATTTTTTAACGGCAATCTTTTCGAGCATCCAAGCGGTGGTCAGGAACTTTCGCGTGCTGCTTGTCTGGGCAGCGCTGATCGCTGCTGCTTTGTGCCTTGCGATGCTGCCAATGTTCCTCGGTCTGCTGATTGTGCTGCCTGTGCTGGGCCATGCGACCTGGCATCTTTATCGCCGCACTGTGCCGAGCGCGTTTAGCGAGCCGTAACGCTGATCAACAAACCGCTGCGCGGCGCGCCGCAAAGTCTTCCGGGCTAAGCCTCAGCCGCACTCCCAATTGTCCGCTTCCTGCCAGCACTGGCTGTTTATAGAGCATGATCTCGGCCGCCATGATGGCGTGATATGTACAGCACGCATCGACAATTCTTGTCATCAGGCGTTCTTGCGTTTCGTAGTGGCCATCGCGCGCCAGTCGATCAATCTCGGCGATCAGCGGATCGTAATCGAACACGACATCCATCGCATCGCTTTCGATCAGGACCAGCGCCGGATCAATCGACAAAGTGAGATCAAGCAGATGGGCATCCGGCACGACATCTTGAGGGCCATACGTGCCGATTTCGCACGCCAATTTAAGACCGGTGAGTTCGATGGTGCTTTGCGTCGTCATGGATTGCGCTCGCTTTCAGGCCAAACCGGCGGCGATGATGGCTTGGCGGGCTTGTCTTGCGTAAGGCGCGGCACCGCATAAGGGACCTCCTCGCGATAGCGCTCGAACCGCGTACCATAGCGCGCCTTGTAGCGGCGTTCCTTCAGTCGCGGCGCAAGCAGGCAATAAGCAGTCCAGAAGAGCGCCAGGACGAGCTGGTCAGGGGTCCACACCGGCACTGTCCACAAGGTGAGCGCGAACGCGACATAGATCGGCTGGCGGATCAACCGAAACAGCCCGGTCGTCGGCATGTCGGGAAACACCGGTTTGCGTTTGCCGAGCAAAGACAGCCAGCCGAGCGCGCCGGACTGCACTTCGAAGCCTGCATCCCAGGTCGCTTTACCGACCAACACCCACGTGCAGGCATAGATGCCGGTCAGGCCATACAGCACCGCGCCTTCCGCGCGCCACCAGATGATCCCGCTCGGCGTCCAGCAGGAAAACAGCACCAGCAATTGCGCGCCTGCGACCAGCGCATAGGTGCTGGTGCTCAGCGTTGCGCCATGCTCGCCCGGCACCAGCCGGCTCAAGACGCGGGCGCCGCGCCCGGTCAGAAGCCAGGAATGGACCAGCGGGAATTGCAGGATAAGAAGCGCGTTAGCGATCGCGGCATAAGGCCATGGGACGGCTCCGAAACTTTCGCTGAGCCCGAAATACATCGCCAGCACCATCGCTCCGACGCCTGCAGCAAAGACCAAATGCACCGCTGCGCCGAACACCAGCGCCAACGCGATCCGCGCTACGCCGGGCGGTGGGCGAAGCGCTGCCAGCACTAACGCACTGAGCCGCTCGAAATGATGGGATGGAGGCATTGCTCACTAAATGGTCTGGACGCACGAAAGGTCCGCAAGAAGCGCCTGATTTTCGTGCAAGTCAGCGCAATAAATGCGCAATCGCGATGCCGCGGGCCCGCTCTGCCTCCACCCGCACACAGCGATCTGCTGGCGCGATTTGCTGAGGCGATTTGGTGGGGCGATTTGATGGGGCGATTTCCCGAGTGACAACATCGCTGAGCTCTCATAGCATCTGATGCAAAAGCATAACCGGAGAGGATCAGACCATGGGCGAATTTGATTTCATTGTTGTGGGCGGCGGTTCAGCCGGAGCGGTAATCGCATCACGGTTAAGCGAAGATCCTCAATGCCGGGTCGCTCTGGTCGAAGCGGGCGGACACCCGCCGGAGCTTGAGCAGATTCCGATGGCCACTGCCGGGCTGCAGCTCAATCCCGAAACCGACTGGATGTATAAAGGCGATCCCGGTGCCGGTGGCCGCGGAACCAAGGACCGCACGATCAATGTGCCGCGCGGCAAGATGCTGGGCGGGTCTTCCGGGATCAACTACATGGCCTATGTGCGAGGCCATCCCGGCGATTTCGACAAATGGGAAGAGCTCGGCGCTCTAGGCTGGTCGTATGATGGTGTGCTGCCCTATTTCGTGAAAAGCGAGCGGCTTAATCCCAGCAACGAAATCAGCGTCGATCCCTCTTCGCATGGCAGCGATGGCCCGCTTGGCGTTTCAGTCCGCTCACCCGTGCTGCCTGCATCGCGCGAGTTTATCGCGGCGGCAGGCGCGCTCGGCATTCCTGAAGGCGACTACAACGGCAAGGACCGCTTTAACGAAAACGGGGTCGCATCGCTGTTTCAGACGACCACGCAGAACGGACGCCGCTCAAGCACCTATCACGCCTTTCTCGAAGGCGAAGCCGAACAGCGCGCCAACCTCACGATCATCACGCATGCCCATGTGACGCGTATCGTGTTGTCTGATGACGCGGAACAGCCCAGCGCAACGGGTATCGAATATGAGGATGCATCGGGCACGCGTCATGCCTTGAGCGCGGCGAAAGAAGTGATCTTAAGCGCGGGTGCGATCGGCTCGCCGCATGTGCTGATGCTGTCTGGCATCGGCCCGCGCCGAACCCTCGAAAACGCAGACGTTGAATGCCGCGTCGATCTGCCGGATGTGGGACAGCATTTAAAAGATCACTTAGCAATGGGGATGATCTTCGATTCGCCTCAAGCCGGCACACCGCTTGGCGAAGCAGCGCTTGGCCTGGGTGCAGATGCGCTGCGCGGACCCGATGGCCCGCTGCCTGAAGACCCGGCGCAAGACGCCTTTCTGCCAGAGGAATTGCAAGCGCTGAAAGCCGAAGCTGACCGGCAGCTTGAGGAATATCTGGAGACCGGGCGCGGGTTTGCCGCATCATCGCTCTATGATGCGAGCTTCTGGTGTTCCTCAGGGCTGGGCGATGATGACCACAGCCACGACATGCAGATCAGCTTTACCCCGGTTGCCTATGATGCGAATTTCTACGGCACGCTGGTAAATGCGGATCTTGAACAGTTCGTGGGCGATGCACAAACCGCGCTTGACCCGAGCAAGCCGCGCATGGCGCTAGTGCCTAACCCGGTGCTTCAGAAAAGCGAAGGCGAAGTTGTGCTAACTTCAGCTGACCCGTTTGAGCACCCTGAGATAAAGCTCAACTATTTCAGCGACCCGCGCGATCTTAAACAGATGGTCGTGGCGATGCGGCTGTGCCTCAAAGTCGCTGACAATTGGCCGGGCGGGCGCGCGGGCGAATGGATCGTGCCGCCTGAACTGGCGCGCAAACATGGCTATCGCCCAGGCGATGAACCAAGCGATGCGTTTCTTGAGAACGTCGCGCTGCACTTTTCCAACACGCTCTATCACCAGTGCTGCACGTGCCGGATCGGCGATGTCGTTGACCCGCGGCTTAAGGTCTATGGCGTCGACAATCTGCGCGTCGCTGACGCAAGCGTCATGCCCGATATCATCAGCGCGAACACTAACGCGGCGTCGATCATGATCGGGGAAAAGGCCGCTGAGATGATCGCGCGAGATAACGACGTCGCGCTCGCTAATTTCGTAACCGCTTAGAGCGCCGCCCGGCAGGGACCGGGTCCGGGCAGCGTTAACTCGCCATGCGCAGTTCTGGCGGGTGCCCGCCTGTGTCGCTGTGGGCGGACGCTTCGCTCATTTCCTTGTGCTTGATGAAGATCGCCGCCTTCTGGTTGAGGTTCTGCACTTCGCCGTTGAGCTGATTGCTGGCCGCGCTCGATTGTTCAGCCATCGCCGCGTTTTGCTGAGTAGACAGGTCAAGGTCAGCGACCGCCTGGTTTACTTCGTTGAGCCCGTCAGCCTGAGCGGAAGAAGCTTCAGCCAGCTCAGCAACGCCGCGACTGACTGTGTCGATCATCCCGATCATGTCGCGCAAAGCTGCGCCGGTTGCGCCGACTTCGTTCGCCCCGCGCTCAATGTTCTGAGCGCTCTTTGCCATCAATTCCTGAATGCTTGTGACCGATTCCGACGAGCGCTGCGCCAGCGCTCTCACTTCGGTTGCGACAACTCCGAAACCCTTGCCCGCTTCGCCTGCGCGGGTCGCTTCGACGCCGGCATTCAGCGCAAGGATATTGGTCTGGAACGCGATCGACTGGATCATATGCGTGATCTGTTCGACTTCAGCAAACGAGGCCTGGATCTGCTCCATCGCGTTCACCGCTGAATCGACGATCTTGCCATTGTCGAGCGCAACCTGACGCGTCTTGGCGACTTCGGCATTGGTCTCCTGCGCTTTTTCAGCACTGGCTTTGATCCCTTTAGACGTTTTGGTGAGCGCAGCCGCAGTCTCTTCCAGCGTCGCTGCCTGCAACATGGTCCGCTCAGACAGATCGCGCGCGGCCTGATCGACTTCATTGGCGCTGTGATTGATCTGAGTCGCGCTGTCGACCACGGAATGGATGACATCGCGCAGCGCGCCTTGCGCTTCGTTGAAGTCCATTCTGATCGGCGCGAATTCCTTGGCAAAGAATTCATCGATCGGCCGTTCGAGATCGCCCGACGCCATCGCTTTGAGCTTATCGCGCAAGACCACGATCACACGCTGACGTTTTTCCGCATTCTGCGCGCGCTCAAGCGCATTTTGTTTGAACACTTCCATCGCAGTGCAGATCACGCCAAGCTCCGTTTTGGAGAGATCAGGAATTTTGATGTCGAGCTCGCCCTGCGCCAGCTGATCAAGCGGTTTTACAACGCTTTCAATACGTTGCTTGATCGAACGGACGAACACAAAGGAAATCACGGCGGCGATTGCTAAGCCGGCAAGCAACCCAATCGCCGCAATCATCACGTCCCAATTTGCCGCCGAAACGCCTTCGCTGATAGCCTCGACGATCGCGCTCGCCATGCGGTCTTCCAGCTGCTTGAATTCGGCGAGCCGAGCAGTGTGGGTGTCGAACCAGCGCTTCGCAGAAATCTGCGCGATACGCTCAGGATTTCCAGAAAAAGCCACTTCGCGCATCGAGGCGATGTCTTGCGATAGCTTCGATGACAGCACGGCTTTGAGCTGCTCACGCTGCTCAGGTGCTGCAAGTCCCAGGACATAATCGAAATAGCTCTGCTGGGCAGCGGGCAGCGCGACCAATTTCTGACGCGTCGCAAGATCAAACCCGCCAACCGCAAATCCTGAAGCGCCGTTAGACCGGTCAAGCCCGGCATAATCTTTGCCGTTCAGAAACGCGCTATAAACCAGCAGATCCTTAGCAATCGCAGGATCAGTCACATCAGCAGCAATTTCGCCAACCAGGCCAATCACTTGGCGATTGGTCTCGGTGTAGAATTGCACCTGTTGATCAGGCGTGATCGTAAGCTGATCGATCTGGCCGCGCATCGTGGCAATCTCGCCAAACCGCTGCTCAAGCGCGCTTAACTGCTGCGACAGCCGCTCGCTAAGGCCCAGTTCGCCTGCCGCGACCAGCGCTTCATTGACCACTTCGCGCTTGGCCTCGGTGTCTTCGCGCTGGCTGCGCATCTCCGCACCGAAGGTCTGGCCTCTGCTGGTGAGAAACACAGCAGACGTACCGCGCTCCTTTTGCAGCTCGTGCACCAGACTGCTGAGCTTGGCTGACAGATCGACTAGTTCAGCATTCTTTTCCATCGCTGAGGCGCGTTGCAGATTGTCGCGCACATCAGCGATAGCAAACAGCATCGCCAGCGTAATGCCGATCCCGGCGACGAGCCATACCATCCTTGTCAGCCCGATATGTTTAAGTGCGATCATCGTATTGCCCCAAATTCTGCTGGACGCTTGGTAAGTGGCAGCTCGCGCGAGCCACGTATGCACCATGCGGATAGCGTGCAGGCGATGGAGAGCGCCTTAATCTGCGACTTGGGGCAACGCCTGAGGTGAGCCTTTATAACCCGGCAGACGTAGTGATCGACATCGGGTGATCGACATCAGGTGATCGACATCGGCTGCTTTCCTACCGGGCTTTCCATGGGATAGGCTCGCGGTATGGACTGTTGTGTTGTCCCGCGCGAACGTCGCATCTGCTTTGATCGACCCACTCGATCAAAAACCGCTTTTGTAATCGATTTGATTTTTACCCTAGGACTGTGTTCCATGTGTTCCAAGCGTGCATGACGTGCGATGAACCGAAGGCGAGCCGATGCAACACTTAGACGCGGCTTGCGTCTCGTACTCGTCATACAGTGCGCCTAGCCGGTGTGGATGTGATGAAAGGATAGCCAATGCCGCTTGTCTCGCTTGCCGATCTTCGTGTGAACACCCTTCTTGCAGCAGCGGGCCTTGCTCTCCTCGCGCAGCCTGCCACCGCTGCAACATCTGTCTTTGCAGACTATCGCGGCGGGCCAGAGATCGTTCGCGGGCAAGGCGATGGCAGCGACACTGCGCGCGGTACCGTGTTCGAAGATGTTGACCGCGATGGCACGCAGGATACCGGCGAAAGCGGGCTTTCAGGCGTGCTGGTCTCGAATGGCCGCGATGTCGTCGCGACCGATGAAGCTGGCGCTTACGCGCTGCCGGTGCGCGAAGACATGGCGGTGTTCGTCATCCAGCCCAGCGGTTTTCAAGTGCCGCACAACGCCAATTGGGTTCCGCAATTCGCCTATCAGCACAAGCCTGCAGGCTCGCCTAAACCGCTGCGCTATGGCGGGCTGCCTGCAACCGGTGCATTGCCGCAAGCGATCAATTTCCCGCTGATCAGGACTGCGAGCGCGGCGGAGTTTCGCTGCGCCGTGCTAGGCGATACGCAGACCTATTCGAACCAGGATTTGACGTATCTCAGGGATTCGTTGGCCGATGATCTGCTCGACCTGCCGCAGGACGAGAAACCCGCTTGCCTGTTTGCCGTTGGCGATGTGGTTGGCGATGATCTCGACCTGATACCGCGGATGGCTGAGATACTTGGGACCGCGCGCGCGCAGCAATGGTGGGTCCATGGCAATCACGATTTCGATTTCGATGCCGATTATGATGAAGATTCAGCCGATACCTGGCGGCGGCTGTACGGACCCAATTACTACGCGTTCGAAATCGGCGAAGTGCTGTTCATCGCGCTCGATAACGTCGTCTATCCCTGCACCCGCGAGGATGCTGCGCGACCGGGCCGTGAATTCTGCATCGAAGACGAGCGCAAACGTTACAATGGGCGCATCACTGAAACGCAGATGACTTTCGTGCGCAATCTGCTCGCGCTGACGGACCCGGACAAGACAGTCGTTATCGGCCATCATATCCCGTTTGTGAGCTTCGTCGATCATATGGCATTCGCTCACCAGACCGATAATGTGGCTGAGCTTTATGCGTTGCTTGAAGGCCGCAAAGCGCTCTCGCTTTCAGGGCACACGCACTCGACTGAGAATCTCAGCCCGGGAGACAGCTTTGCCGGATGGCAGGAGCGCGTCGGGATCACCGAACTGCCGTTTCGTCACATCATTGCAGGCGCCGGGTCAGGGGCCTGGTTCCAAGGCGATTACGACACATTCGGCGTACCCATGGCCTTGCAGCGGATGGGCGCGCCGCGTGGCTGGCTCGATCTCGCATTTACCGGCAGCGACTATGTTGAGACCTATTACGGCTCCAATCTTGCGCGTGACCAACGCATGTGGGTTTCTGTCAGCACTCCAGCTTATCGCGCGTGGTATGATGACATCATGGCTTGGCGCGAAAGCGAGCAGGATATGCGCGATCCCGTGCCGCCGCTGTCGATCCAGGATTTGCCGGATGTCAAAATCCTTACCCCTGAAGATCTGACGCAAGGAAGCTACATCACCGCCAATCTGTGGGATGGCTCCAGCGAAGCGCAAATCGTCACGCGTATTGCCGAGCTTGAGCTGGCGATGGAGCGCACGCAAAGCGCCACTGGCGAAATGGCAAAGATCGGGGCGGAATGGTCTGATCCGTTTACAACGCAGCGCCAGCTCTCGGTCGCCCGTTATGCCTATCAAAGCCGCTCTGGGATGATGCGCAATCAGGGGTGGGAATCGTTCCGTGGAAGCGGCTTTGGCCCCGCTGCACCGCAGCCGCAGGGCTCTGTTGCAGATCGCAATATGCATCTGTGGCGCGCAAAACTGCCGGCTGACTTGCCGCTCGGAACGCACAGCGTGCGGGTCGAAGCGACGGACCGGCATGGACGGACCACCAGCGAGACGATCATTATCGAAGTGCGCGCGCAGCGTCCGCAAATGCGCTTTCGGCGCGAAGCTTATGAAGCCTTCGAAGACGGTCCACCTGTCGCCGCGCGCGAAGCGAGCAATTGAGCCGGCAAAGCGGGAGCGGGGCGCCGTGCGGATGATTGCTCCGCTTCAGAGCCGATCGCGACGCTTTTGCGCTTGGCTTACGTGCTTATTCTCGCGCGGTCGGTCTGCGGCAGCACATCGACCGAGGTGGTCATCGTCTGCGGCGCGCTGCCAATAAATGTCCCATCGATCGGCGCAACATCAGCATAGTCTCGGCCCATCCCGATGAAGATATGATCGTCCTCGACCCGGCAGTTGTTGGTCGGATCAAACCCGACCCAGCCCAGTTCCTGGCCGCACCACACATTGACCCAGGCATGCATCGCATCCGCTCCCACCAGACGCGATTTGCCAGGCGGAGGCTCGGTTCTGAGATACCCACTGACATAGGCTGCCGGGATCTCCTGGCTGCGCAATGCGATGATCATCACATGCGCAAAATCCTGGCACACCCCTGCTCGAAGCACAAAGGCTTGAGCGGGCGGCGTCGTGCTAGTGGTGGCTCCGGGGGTGTAGCTGAATTCGGAATGGATCGCCGAGGTCAACGCTTGCGCGGCTGTTACGATATCGGCTTGATCCAGCAAGAATGGCTGGGCCCACGTTGCAATCGCTGGGTCATCGTCGGCAAGTCTGGAAGGAAACAGGTAAGGCGCAGGCGAAAACTCCGACAGATCACGCTGAGCAAGGCTTTCGGCGCGAACCTTATCGAGCGCAGGCCCCAAGCTCGATGGCTGCGATGCTTCAACCTCAACTGCAAACTCACTTACGATTTTGAGGCGCTCAAGCGGCTCTGCAAAAGCCAATTGCGTGGTCCGAACACAATAAGGCCCAAGGTAATCGGCGCGATCATCAGGCGATGGCAGAACACCAAGTCGGGTTTCGAGCAAGCGATGTCCGTCCCATTCCCAAGGCAGCAATCGCACATTGAAATGCGCCTGCTGAACGGGCGCGGCATAAACCAGCTCAGTCACATGGCGAACCGAATACCTCACGCCAGCAGCCGCGTGGGTTCGCGGCCCCGCGCCTCGGCGCCTTGCAGAAAGTATCGCGCGCTGATCGCTTCTGACAGATCATGAAGCAGTGTGCGAAGCTCACCAAGCGTACCGGGCCCGAGCTTGTTGGCATCGATCGTCTCGACTTTAGCGCGCAATTGCCGGGCAAGACGCAATGGCTGTTCAGGCATGCCATCATCGACCAATGGCGGGATCGCAGCGAGATGCTGCTCGATCTCGACCAGCTGATAGGCGAGCCCGCGGGGATGCGCTGGGTCAAGCAGAACCATATCGAATACCGGCGCGATGAACGGCATGGTCAAGTATCGCCCGCGATAAGACGCTTCGCCATCGACCAGATCAAGCAACGCCGAAAGATCGGCGGCGCTAGCGCTACCCGGGACAATCTGCTGCACCGCCTGCAGAATGATCGAGCCGCGTTCCAGCTTCAATCCGAGGTCGAGAAACCGCCACGCTGGCCCGCGGCTCATTCCGTCAGCGAACAGCCACGCAAGCGTCGCGCGCCGCTCGATCAGCCGATCACACGCAGCCCGGATGCTTTCGATATCGCCAGGCAGATAGCTCGGCATAGTGCGCTGCAAACTCCGCCAGCTGTCACGCGTGAGGCGATCACGCAGCAATTGTGCGGTTTGCAACTCGCGCTTAAGCAAACTGCGGACCGAGCCAATCTGTTCAGCGCTTGCAAGCGCGGTTTCCGCAATGCGCGCGAAAGACCAATTCGCGCTTGGCTTAGGCGCTGCACCAAGTTGACGGAGCAATTGCGAGAGCTTTTGCGTAGTGGTTTGCGCGGCGGGGCTTTGCTCAGCGGTCGAAAATTCGCTGAGCAGTGCACGTACAATTCGCGCGACCTGATGCGCGCGCTCACCATAGCGGCCAAGCCAAAACAGATTGTCGGCCGACTGGCTCGAAAGCAGGCCTTGCTCACGCCTGATCGAAACAAATTCCGGGGTCGGGATAGCCTCTTGCGGCTCCGGCGCGGTTGGATCGACGATGCACAGATCAGCCGAGATATCGCCCATCCCCATCAGCGAAGTCCGCAGATCGCCTTGCTGCGAAACCCGGGCAAAGCCGCCTTGGAGCGCCGTCCACTGACCGTTTTCGTCCCGCGCGAGGAAGGCCCGCACTGTAAACCCGCGCGCTTCGAATTGGCCTTGAGCAAGGGTCGGCGTGGTCGAAAGATTGACGATTTCCTGCGCTGTGTAGTCGATCGGACGGCGTGCGATCGCTGCAACCAACTCGGATCGCTCCAAAGCACTCAAGCTCGCCCCGGCCCGAGTGCGACCATCAGCCAGGCCAACAACTGCGCGGCGGAATGCCGAACTGATCACCAATTGATCGAGATTGGCCAGCACATGCGCACGCTCTTGCTCACCGCCGCACCACCAGGTTGCAGCGTTAGGCAAAGCGAGCTCTTCATTCAAAAGCACCCGCGCAAGCCGCGGAAGAAAAGCCGGCATTGCTCGGCTTTCGACCACTGCCCCGCCAGGCCAATTGGCCAGAACCAGGCCTTCGCTTGCCGCCGCAATCAGATTGGGGACACCGATCTGAGAGCGTGCATCAAAGCTCATCGGGTCAATGTCGCTCGTATTTATCCAGCGCCACACCGCATGAATGCGCTTAAGCCCTGCAATCGTACGCACGAACAGGCGGCCTTCGCGCACGGTAAGATCGCGGCCTTCAACCAGCGCAAAACCAAGCTTGCGCGCGAGGTGAGCTTGCTCAGGGTAGGATTGGTTGAAACGCCCCGGGGTGAGAAGAGCGATTTGCGGATCACTGCGGCGACAATGCGACGCGATACCTTGCCTCAGCGCATCAAAGAAACCCGTCTGCTGTCGAACGCCGACGGACGCGAGGAGACCGCCTGTAACCTGTGCCAACGCAAGCCGGTTTTGAAGCGCGTAGCCGATCCCGACTGGCAGCCGGACGCGGTCGGACAGCACTCGCCATTCGCCGCTCGGGCCGCGCACCAGATCAACTGCATAGACCTGCAGAAAGTTGCCTCCGGTCGGCATCTGCCCGACCATCCGCCGAGCGAAATTCCCACTGCCCGACACGACCGCAGCAGGCAGATGCCCTCCGCGGATCAGCGTCTGATTGCCATAAATGTCGGCGATCACTCGCTCCAAGAGATTGGCCCGCTGGACCAATCCGTCAGTCAGGGTCTGCCATTCAGCCGCCCCGATAAAGATCGGCATGGGATTAAGCGGCCAAGGACGTTCCTGCTCGTCGCCGGTCAGCCGGAAAGCGAGGCCCAGATCATCGACTTGGCTATCAAGCATTGGCTGCAAAGCAGCAAGATCGCCGTGGGATTGTGCAGCAAGGCCAGCGGCGAACCGGCGCCACGCTTTGCCAATAGCAGGATCGGACGCGGCAAAAACATCAGCCCCTCCACCCTGCAGCGCATAATAGGCAAGCGGATCACTGGCTGGATCGGGGCCGAACAGGTCAGCGTCCGCAGACATGTTAGCGGAGATCAGCGGTTCGCTCATCAGCCAAGCCTTTGAGGACGCCTGAGATCGAGAGTCATTGGGAACTCGCCGTTTTGTTCAGGCTGCGGCATCGGCACGTGACCGGGCGTGTGGCCATGACCCTGGAACCTCGCTTTACGCCGGGCTTCAGCTTCGAAGTTATTGATCGGGACATCGTCATATGAACGCCCGCCAGGATGCGCCACATGATACACACAGCCACCGAGCGAGCGTCCGTTCCAGCTGTCATACACGTCGAATGTTAGCGGTGCGTCAGCTTCGAGCAGCGGATGCAGGCAACTGGGCGGTGCCCATGCCTTATAGCGGACTCCCCCGACGGCTTCGCCTGGCTCTCCGGTCGAATGCATCGGCACACGGCGTCCGTTGCAGGCGATCACATGACGCCCCGGCGTCAGGCCCCGCGCGCGCACTTGAAGTCGTTCGGTCGAGCTGTCGACATACCGTACTGTACCGCCAATCGCGCCGGTCTCACCCAGCACGTTCCACGGTTCAAGCGCGTGCCTGATCTCGAGCTCTACGGTGTCAGCCTGGACGGTTCCATGCACAGGAAAGCGGAACTGCAATTGCGCAGCGAACCATTGAGGATCGAAATCGTAGCCCGCCCGCCGAAGGTCATTGAGCACTTCGAGGAAGTCGTTCCAACAGAAATGAGGCAGCAAGAACCGATCATGCAGCGCGGTGCCCCATCGCACCAATGCGCCATCCTGCGGTTCGCGCCAAAACCATGCCATCAAGGCGCGCAGCAGCAATTGCGCAGCAACGCTCATCTTAGCATCGGGGGGCATTTCAAACCCGCGAAACTCGACCAGACCAAGCCGCCCGGTCGGACCATCGGGTGAGTAGAGTTTATCGATACAGATTTCGGTGCGGTGCGTATTGCCCGTGACATCGACCAGCATGTTGCGAAACAGCAGATCGACGACCCATGGAAACTTTGGTGGCTCGCCCGGCGGAGGCACTTGCGCCAGCGCGACTTCCAACTCGTACAGACTGTCATGACGCGCTTCGTCGATCCGCGGCGCCTGACTGGTGGGACCGATGAAGAGCCCCGAAAACAGGTAACTCAGCGAAGGATGGCGCTGCCAGTAGAGCACAAAGCTCTTCAGAAGATCAGGTCGGCGAACAAAGGCGCTATCTGCGAAACTGGCACCGCCAAGGACAAGGTGATTGCCGCCGCCCGTGCCGACGGATCGGCCATCGACCATGAACTTATCGGCTGTCAGGCCGCATTCGCGAGCAATATCATAGAGACTGGTGGTGACTTCGACGAGCTCGCTAAAGCTTGCGGCCGGGTGAATGTTGACTTCGATCACACCAGGATCAGGCGTCACTTTGAGGACATTGATCCGCGGATCGGGGGGCGGCGAATACCCCTCTATCCGGACAGGCAACTGCATGGCTTCAGCGGTCGCTTCGATCTCCGCGACCAGGTCCAAGAAGTCCTCAATCGCTTCGACCGGCGGGATGAACACCGACAGATAATCGCCTCTAGGTTCCACAGTCAGCGCGGTGCGCACTGCGCCGTCGATAATCTCCTGCTCGACGATGTCCTGACGGTTAGCATCGGGCGCTTCGACCCGGCGATGGAGTTGTTCGGCAGGAGGCGTCGCTTCTTCGCGATCGCCTTCGCCGCGTTCAGCTGTTTGGCGCCGGTAGTCGGACAGCGGGGCTTGCGGATCAGTCTGAACGCGCGGGTGGATATAAGGATAGCTGTTTTCCGGCACGTGCGGGAGCGAGCCGAGCGGCAAGCGATAACCGAGCGAGCTATCTCCCGGCACAGCGAAGAGGGCACCACGACGCAAACGCCACTGCTCGCTTTGCCAGCGCTGCTTGTCTTTAACCTGCGCGGTCTGCCAACGCTGGACCGGCAGCACATAGCCAATCGGTTTTGTCAGTCCGCGGCTGAAGGTCGTCACGATCCGCTGGCGCTCTTCAGGATCATCGAGCTTGGGATCAAGCGCTGTAACATTGATCGGCAGCTCGCCTTCGCGCTCAAGCCAGTTTTCAGCGTCTTCATAAACCGGTTGGACAAACTCAGGCTCAACCCCGAGATTGGTCGCTGCAGCACGCAGGAAATCCTGCGCGTCCTCGGCGCCAATTCCTGCCGCGGAGCTTCGCTCTTGCGCGGAATCGTCTTGCGCCTCGCCCTGATGCTCGCGGGCGAGCAAATCCGGGTTGGACCACAAGGGCACGCCGTCTTTGCGCCAATACAGCGAATAGCCCCAGCGCGGCAGGCTTTCGCCCGGATACCATTTGCCTTGACCGTGATGCAGCAACGCGCCCGGAGCGAAAGCCTCGCCCAGTCTGCGGATCAGTTGGTCGGCATAACGTGTCTTGGTCGGACCGACCGCTTCGCTGTTCCATTCCGGCGCATCGCCCGCATTCTCAGCGACAAAGGTCGGCTCACCGCCCATCGTGAGGCGCACATCCTGCGCCGTGAGATCACCGTCAACCCGCGCGCCAAGATCGAGCAGCGCCTGCCAACGATCGTCGGTAAAGGGTTTCGTGATGCGAACCGCTTCCTTTACTCGGTCGACCCGCATCTCGAATTGAAAATCGACTTCCGCAGGTTCAGCCATACCCTCAATCGGGGCGGCTGATCGATAATGCGGCGCAGCACACAGCGGAATATGGCCTTCTCCGGCAAACATGCCCGACGTCGCATCAAGCGCGACCCATCCCGCACCGGGCACATAGGCCTCGGCCCAGGCATGCAGATCGACGACATCCTGTGTGACGCCTTTGGGCCCTTCAACCGGCTCAACATCAGCCACAAGCTGGATCGAATAGCCGGAAACAAACCGCGCCGCGAAACCCAGACGGCGCAGCGCCTGAACCAGCAGCCACGCGCTGTCGCGACACGAGCCGCGGCCAAGTTGAAGCGTTTGTTCAGGGCTTTGAACCCCGCTTTCCATGCGGATCACATAGTCGATGCGTCGTTCGATATCGCGATTGATTTCAACGAGGTAGTCAATCGTTCGCCCGCGATAGGCGGCGTGCTGCGCGACCAGTTGTTCAAACAGCGGCCCTTGCGCCTCGACTTCGAAATACGCCGCGAGATCTGATGCCAAAGCCTCGTCATATTTGAAGGGAAACTCTTCCGCGTCCTCTTCGACGAAGAAATCGAACGGATTGATCACTGCCATATCCGCGATCAGATCAACTTCGATGCTGAATTCGCTGACTCGCTCAGGGAACACAATGCGAGCGATCCAATTGCCATGCGGGTCTTGCTGCCAGTTGATGAAATGGCCGGCAGGCTCAATCTTCAAAGAATAGTTGGGTACATCAGTCCGGGTATGCGGCGCCGGACGCAGACGGATCACTTGCGGGCCAAGCTGGATCGGCCGCGAATAGCGATAGCGGGTCAAATGATGCAGCGCCGCTCTGATCATACTGCACCTAGACCCGGCTCCGAGCCCCAATGCAACAGATTTAGTCGCCTGAAGTGCGCTAGCGCATTGCACTTCCGCTCGTTCAGAGCTTCTTCTAAGCGAACAAAAGGAGCGATGACCTGAATGTTCAAAGAGGGTAACGGAACGCCACGTGACTAAACCAAACCCTGATCCCCGCTTTCATCCGGCTGCCGGCGGACTGGTGCCACATATGGGCATCACACTCGTTGAGGAAGGTGAAGGCTGGCTCGAAGCGCGGATGGAAATTGGCCCGCACCACCTACGCTCCGGCGCAAACGCGCTTCACGCCGCGAGTATGATCGCGCTGGCCGATAGTGTGTGCGGCTTTGCTGCGGGGAACGCCTTACCCCAAGCTGCACGCGGATACACGACGATTGAGCTTAAATCGAATTTTCTCGCCACTGCCTCACAGGGCGTGCTGCTTGGCCGGGCGGAAGCAGAACACTTGGGACGCACCACTCAGGTGTGGAGGTCGACGGTCACGCATGCAGATAGCGAGCGAACACTCGCCTTGTTTCGCTGTACGCAGATGATTCTGTACTGAATGTCTGTCAGGCGGCGCGTGCGCTTGCGATCATGCGGGCGATTTGACCTCGCAATACTCTGGGAAAGCCGTTCTGGAAGCGGGCATAGCCATCGGTGCCATACATCTGCTCTAGTGTGGGACGCGAGATAGCAAAGTACTCGATACTGCCAAGCACCTGATAGATATGGATGAACGCCTGGGCAAACGAGAGATTTGTCAGGCCCTCAATCCGCCTAAACGTGGCACAAATCCGGTCTAGAAAGGTCTTGAGGAACCAATCATTCGCCATCGGCGCGCGAACCTGGTTGTCTAGCAGCTCGCGCATCAAAATCCGGGTGTCGCGCGGATCAGCCTGCGACGCTGCGTGAACCCCTAAGAGCATCTCGGAAAGCTCCTGTTCGGCTGGCAAGCCCTGGTCTGCAGCGGCGTCGAGAACGCTTACGAGGCGCCCAGCGATGCCTTTCAAAACCTCAGCGTATAAATCTTCCTTGCGTTTGAAGTGATACAGCAAGGCTTGCTTAGTCAACCCCACTTCTCCGGCAATCTGAGCGATGCTTGCACCATAAAACCCGCGCTCTGCAAATTGACGCCGCGCAGCAGCGAGCAGGCGCGCGCGCGTCGCGTCGGGTGCAGTTACATCCGCCATCGCCACATGCGCTTCCAAAACCGTTACCTCTTAATCTCTCCAAACTCGCTACCAAAGTAAATCAAAGGCTTACCTTGGGCAAGAGGGCGTTCCGATCCACCCAAAGCAACGACTTCGCCAAAAATCAGAGTGTGGTCACCCGCTCGATAAAGCGACCAATGGCGACATTCGAGATACGCCAGCGCTCCTCTTACCCGAGGTACTCCGCGATCGCTCAATACGAAATCACCGACCCAACTTGGATCGGACGGCTTTGCCGCATAGCGCTCTGCCAGATGGCGCTGATCCGCGGCAAGAACGCTGATCGAGAAATTCTGAGCTTTCGTCCAAAGATCGAACTGGCTCGACGTGTTTTGGAGGCTCCAGCTCACCAGGACAGGTTCGAGCGAAACCGAAAGGAACGAATTAATCGTAATCCCCGAAACCTGACCGTTTGGCTCACATACTGAGACAACGCACACGCCAGTCGCGAAGGACCCCGCCACGGACCGATATTCGGCTTGGTCGAAGTGACCCGCGGATTGAACATCGGACAAATAGAATCTCCGGAAACTCGGTTGTGAGGCAGGATCGCCGTGTCGCGGGCCCTTACGCCGCGATTACAATCAATCCAACGGGTAAAGTGTCCGCGAGTGCCCCGATTTACGCCTGACGCAAGCTATTCTTGGGTATCCCACGATCCGCCGAGCGCAAGGTTAAGCGAGACCCATTGCTCGATCCGCGCCCGACGAACCGAAACAAGGTTCTGCTCTGCCGTAAACAGGCTTTGTTGGAGATTGAGTACATCGATCAGGTCAATCTCCCCTTCACTGTATTGCAGACGCGCGAGTTCGTAGGCTGTGCTTGATTGTTCTGCTGCTCGTTCAAGGATCAGCTCCCGCTCCGCGAAAACCTGCACTTCGTCGAGATTATCCTCGACTTCGCGCAAGGCATCCAAAGCCACACTTGCATAGCTTGCAATGGCGGCGCGGCGATCGGCGTCCGCCTCCTCTTCTTGCGCTCCTAGCAAACCACCATCGAAGATCGGCTGCAAGATATCACCTACAAAGGACCAGAGCAGGCTTGGCCCATCGAGAATATCGCCGAGATCAGTCGAAGTTCCGCCGCCGCTGGCGGTAAGGGTAATAGTGGGAAGCTGGGCCGCTTTTGCAGCATCGAGATTGGAAAACGCGGCAGCTACGGCGCGCTCAGCGCCAATCACATCGGGGCGGCGCTCGAGCAATTGGGCAGGCAAGCCAGCAGGCGGTGGTGGCGGGGTCTCAGGCAATTCCTCACGCAATGCCAGCTCTTCAGCCGGATATCTGCCAAGCAGAACCTCCAGCGCACGGCGCGCAGAGCGAGCTCCAACCTGAGACTCGAGCAGACTGTCGCGCGCGCTTTCGAGATCCGCGCCGGCATTGGCGGTATCTTGGCGCGAGGCGAAGCCTTCACGGTATCGCACCCGTACGATCCGATCGATTTCCGCCAGAGAATCAACCCTTCGCTGGGCCACCCCGACCTGTTCCTTAGTCTCGATGCTCGAAAAATAGGCAGCAGCAACTGCCTGCGCGAGCGAATATTGTGCAAACAAAAAATCGGCTTCGACTGCTTGTGCACTGGCATAGGCAGCGTTGCGTTGCGCCCGCACACGCCCCCACAGATCGAGCTCCCACGACGCTTGGGCAGTGGCAGTGTAAAGAACATCATCAGGGAAAAACGAGATCGGTGAATCCGTGCGGTCCGCGTTGAAATTCGCATCAATGCGGGGAAACAAAGCGGAACGAGCCTGCTTGACCAAGGCCCGGGCCACGTCGACATTAGCGGCAGCAACGCGGATATCGGGATTGTTTTTTTGCGCCTCAAGGACAAGCTCTGTGAGCACCGGATCACCGATCGCTTCGATCCAGCCAATCCGCACATCGCCCGGCCGAGCGCCGGCCACTGACCATGCGTCCGGCAGAGCGGGCAAACTTTGTGCATTCGCTTCAGCAACCTCTGCATCGTTGCTAAGCGTCGCGCAGCCCGCGCCAAGCGCTGCCCAAAAGATGAGCACCAAGCGAAGATACCAGCAGGTCATCCGGCCTCCGGCGATGGGATTGGGGTGCTGCCCGTTTCTTGTGCAGCAGCGGTCTCATCGTTCCCAATGCCGAAAACGATCGCATAGATGACCGGCGCCACCGCTAAGGTGAGGACGGTCGCGAAACTAAGGCCGAAGACAAGCGTGATCGCCATCGATTGAAAGAAAGCGTCAGAGAAAAGCGGTATCAGGCCAAGGATGGTAGTGCCAGAGCTCAACAGGACCGGACTGAAGCGGCTGGCTGAACTGTCGATCAAGGCATCGAAGCGCGGCTTGCCCTCTTCTATCTGCAAGTCAATCTCGTCGACCAGAACGATTGCGTTTTTGATCAGCAGCCCTGCCAGCGAGAGGAAACCAAGAATGGCCATGAATTCAAAAGGCACGTCCATAAGCAGCAGGCCGACCGTTACGCCGATCAGCGCGAACGGAACGATAAGCCAGATTACGAGCGGCTGACGGAGCGCGTTGAACAGGAAAATCACGACCAGGATCATCGCGCCAAAGCTGTAGGGAATGATGGTCGCGAGATTCTCGTTCGCTTCCGCGCTATCGCCAAGTTCGCCATTCCATTCGAACGAGTAACCCGGCGGCAAAGGCAGCGCTTCAATGTCCGTCTGCACCGCAGCTTGAAGATCTCCTGCAATCACTCCCGGGATCGGGTCCGCCTGCGCGCTGATAGCGTACACCTTGTCGATTTTTTTCAACCGGTTGTCGCGAAAGGCGGTTTTGACGTCGTCAGCAACCTGAGCCAGCGGAACGGTGTCGCCAGCGCTGTTGTTGATCTGCACATTCTCAAGACCATCCACATTGCGGCGTTCATCAGCTGGAGCGCGATACTGAATGGAAATGAGGTCATCATCTTCCCGGTAGGTGCCGACTTCATAGCCGCTATACGCCCGAGCCAGGGCTGTCCCGAGATCGGTGCGGCTTACTCCCGCTCTGCTTCCGCGACCTTCGGCATATTCGATTTCAATAAAGGGGGTGGGTTCGCGCCAATCGTCTTTGACCATCATCGCGGTGGGATCTTGTCGCAGGATCTCTTTCGCATCATTAGCAAGCCCGCGCAGGACAGCAGGGTCTGGCCCTTTAAACGTCGCCTCGATCTTTGATCCTCCGCCCGGACCCATCGAGAACCGCCAAGCCCGCGCTAGCGCATTCGTGACATCTGCATCGATATGGTCTTGAATCTCAAGGATGATGCGATCGAGTTCGCGATAGTCTTCCACCTTGATCAACAATTGTGCGTAAGCGCTGTTTTGGCTCTCAAACGCATAGATAAGCATGTAGCGCTGGGTCCCGCCGCCGATCACGGTTTTGACATGATTGACCCCATCGATTGCCGACACAAATTCGGCAAGACCACGCACACGCTCTTCGGTAACGGTGATATCGGTGCCTTCCAGGCCCCAATAATCGACTACGACCTGCGGCGAAGTTGTAGCCGGAAAGAAGCCAGGTTTGACATAGTTAAAGCCAAACACAGAGAGAGCGAACAGGCCAATCGCCACGGCCACGGTTATATACCGAATGCGAACCAAAGCCGCGACAGCGACCTTGAACGCTTTCATGAACCGTCCTTCTTTGACCTCTTCGCTCTCGTCGTTCGACGGCTCCTTAAGCAGCAGATCGCACAGGAACGGCGTCAGCGTGATCGCAAAAAGCCAGCTGTATGAAAGCGATATTAGGATCACCCAGAAAAGGTCGCCGGTGAATTCGGCCGTAGACCCAGGGGCAAATCCTACGACCGAAAACGCCAGGATGCCGACAAGCGTACCCCCAAACAGAGTCCAGATCGTCTTGCCGACTACCGATTGCGCAGCTTCGAGCACGCTTTCACCGCGTCGCAAGCCCACCAGAATTCCATCAGTCACGACAATCGCGTTATCGACCAGCATCCCAAGCGCGATAATCAGAGCACCCAGCGAAATACGGTGCATTGGCACATCAGAGATATACATTGTCGCAAGCGTCGCTGCGACCGTTATCAGCAAGACAATCCCGATGATTATTCCTGAACGCACGCCCATAAAGACAAGCAATGTAACGATCACGATCGCGAGCGCAGTCGCCAGATTTACAACAAAATCCGTGATCGATGCATCAACCACCTTACCTTGATGATAGAATTCCTGCAGATCCATCCCAAGCGGCCGCTCTCCCTCAAGCTCAGCGAGCCGCTGGTCAATTGCGTCGCCGATCGCAACCACATTCGAACCTGCGACTGCGGCAATTCCAATGACAAGAGCAGGTTTGCCGTCATAGTAAGTGAGCAAGCTTGGCGGATCTTCGTAGGCGCGCGACACGTCAGCGATCGCTCCGAGCCGCGTTATGCTTCCATCGCTCGAGGTAATGAGGAGACTTTCGATCGCTTCGACCGAATCCACGTCACCAGTTGCCGTGACCACCAATCGTCTCTCGTCGAGCTTAACGCTGCCGGTTGGAACAATTGCGTTTTGGTTGGCGAGTTGGCTGAAGATCGAATCGATTGAGGGACCAAGTGAGGCTACTCGTTCGCTCGGTATCTCGACATAGATGACTTCATCGAGATCGCCAGTGATATTTATTTTGCCGACCCCGTCGACCGCTAGGAGGTCAAGCCGCAATTGCGACGCGTAATTGGACAACTCAGCATAGTCATAGCCATCGCCTGACAGCATATACATGATGCCAAAAACGTCGCCGTACTCATCGTAGACGATTGATTCCACAGCACCGGACGGCAGATCGTCCTGAGCATCGCTCACTTTGTTACGAAGCTTGGTCCAAATCTCCTGAAGCGCACTTTTGTCGGGGGAGACTGAGAACTTTATTTCAACTTCGATCTCGGAAAAGCCGTCAGAGGACGTCGATGTTATCTCATCGATCTCCGACATTTCCTGTAGAGCTGTTTCGAGAGGTGTCGTAACTTCACGCGCGACTTCTTCCGGGCTGGCACCGGGATAAGGCGTGAGGACCTGAGCGACGCGGATGGTGAATTCAGGATCCTCGAACCGAGGCATTTCGACATAGGCCTGGTATCCGGCCAAGACCGAAATTAGGATCACGATCCACATAATCAGGCGATTGCGGATCGAAAAGGCAGCGATGTTCATGCAGCCTGCCTCAACCGTTCAGCCTTCCCAAAGGCGGACTCTATCGCCCGCTTCGAGATATGCACCGCCCGCAGCCACGATAATATCGCCAGCTTTCAGCCCCTTAGTCACACGCAATTCTTCACCGACCCCTGAGGCGACGGTAACATCGCGGCGTTCAATCGTGCGGTCGCGGCCAGTAACTAGCCACACGAACCGCTTGTCTCCTTCACCCATGATCGCCGTCAATGGCACTGACACGCCTGGCACTTTGGCTTCTTCGAAAGGTGCTTCTGTTTCGAAAAACAAAGTCGCAGTCATTCCTGTCAGCACCAACAAATCACTTGGAGGAACGAATGCAAAGTGCGCCTCGAACGTCTGGGTTGAGCTGTCTGCTACGCCTGTTGCTTCGCTGAACGTTGCCGCAAGACGCCGTTCGGGAGCCGCATCAAGTTCGACGAAGGTGTTGAGGACACGAATGCGATTGGCATTGACAACGAAGCTTCCCGGCACGTTCACAATCGCTTCGACCGCGCGGCTTTGGAGGACGAGGACAGTCTGTTGCGGAGAGACATTCTGGAATTGTTCGACGCTTGTGCGGCCCACAAACCCGCTGAAAGGCGCGCGAAGCACGGTGTCGGAGAGGTTCTTGCGGGCCGTATCAAGCGCAGCCTTAGCAATCTGCCGATCAGCATCGCGGCTTTCGAGAACGCTTTGCGAAATTGCATCTTCGTCAATCAGCCGCGCTGCGCGTCTATATTCACTGTCCGCATTTTTGTACTGGGCTTCCGCTTGTTCAACATCAGCAATAAAGCTGCGTGCATCGAGCCTTGCGATGACATCACCGCGGCTAAATTCAGCGCCATCAAACGCTTTCCATTCAACAATTTGCCCACCGACCTGAAAGGCGAGTTCAGTACTACGGGTCGAGCGCACCACTGCCGGAAGACTGCTCGATTCCTGCGAAGAGGCTTTTGACACCGTCATCAGTTTGGCTGGACGAGCGGGCTCTGAGCCTTGGTCAAGCGGTTCGGCGCTGCACCCCATCAAAGCCACAATTGCGCCGCTAACGAGTGCAACTCTTCTGGAATAGCGCTGGGTCAAACGTGTCACGAAGGCGTTCCCTGTTGCAAAGAATACGACTGCGATAACCGCAACACATCCGAATCGTTACGATATTTATACTGGCTTGAATACCCGAGATGCATATTCGCGCAGGGATGTGTGCATGTAATGGGCACACATGCACCATTTGCACGTTAGGTTGCTGAAGAGTCCAGAAAAGCGAAGCAGGAACAGGACAGATGATTGATCGAGTGGGGGCAGCGCTAAGGGATTTCCTTAAACAGGAAAGCGCGGGTGGGATCGTCCTGATCGCTTCAGCAGCACTTGCGCTGTTGATCGCTAACAGCCCGCTCGCGCCAGCCTATTTTGGCACGCTGGAAGCGAAGCTGAACGTTTCTTACGGCAGTTTCGAGATCAATAAGTCGCTCCTGCTTTGGATCAATGACGGTCTGATGGCTGTGTTCTTTTTCCTTATCGGGCTTGAGGTTAAGCGGGAGATTATCAACGGCCAATTATCGAGCTGGGATCAGGCTTCGCTGCCGCTTGCCGCAGCGATTGGCGGGATGGCGATCCCTGCGCTGGTCTTTGTTGCGTTTAATTTCAACTCACCGGAAAGCATCAGCGGCTGGGCCATCCCGGCAGCAACCGATATTGCGTTCGCTCTCGGCATTCTATCGCTGTTGGGCCCGCGCGTGCCGGTAGCCTTGAAGTCCCTCTTGCTGGCTATCGCGGTAATCGACGATATCGGAGCGATTACAGTTATCGCGCTGTTCTATTCCGGCGAAATCAAGCTCGATATGTTGCTCGGCGGCGGACTTATGCTCGCAATCCTATTTGTCATCGGACGTTTGCGGATAGGCGCAGCTGTGCCTTACATCCTGTTGACGGTCGTAATGTGGGTGTTCGTGCTCAAATCAGGAGTTCATGCTACGCTTGCTGGAGTGACCGCAGCGATGATGGTCCCGATGGTGGCGCGCGACGGAACCCACCTGCTCGAACACATGGAGCATGGCCTCCATAAATTCGTCGCCTTTGTCATCATCCCCATTTTTGGGTTCGCGAATGCTGGGGTCACACTGCTGGGTCTTTCACCTGCTGATCTGTTTCAGCCGCTACCGCTCGGCATTGCGCTAGGTCTCCTTATAGGGAAGCAGATCGGGATCGTCGGCTTTGCCTTCGTGGCAGTCAAAGCGGGCATTGCAAAGCTTCCGGAAAACGTGGGTTGGCGCAAGATTCATGGGCTATCGCTATTAGCCGCAATTGGCTTCACCATGAGCTTGTTCATCGGAAATCTCGCTTTTGCCGACCCGGCGCAGGTCGATGCAGTCAAACTCGGCGTACTCGCTGGCTCGCTAGTTGCCGCTTTGGCAGGGTTTTTCCTCTTGAAATCAGCACTTCCCGACGAGATGGCCGATGCTGAAGACAACGTTGCAGACACGCCCGAGAGGCCTCAAGCCTACGCCGAATGAAGCAATTGATCAGAGATGGTCATGAGGGGGGCTCTTCCATGTCGCCAGCTGCGCGCATTGTCGGCATCAATGGGATCAAGCTTTGCTACTGGCAATGGTCTGGAACGCCCGGACTAAACCTGCCCACTTTGATCTTCGCGCATGCCACTGGCTTTCACGCGCGCGTATGGGACGCCGTCATCGCCCGCTTTCCCGAGCACCCCATAATCGCTTTGGATCAGCGGGGCCATGGTCGCAGCGAAGGCGAACCGATAGAGCACTGGGGCACGCTGATCGCTGATATGCGAGGGATCGCAGACCACTTAGGTTTGCAAAGGGCGATCGGTGTGGGTCATTCGATGGGCGCGCATGTCCTTGCGCATACCGCAAGTGAGATGCCTTCAGCCTTTCAGCAATTGGTCCTGTTCGATCCTGTCATTCTTGCGCCGAGCTTCTATGAAGCAGCAGAGCCTCTTTACACGACTGACACGCCGCACCCGGCAATCCGGCGCAAGCGCGATTTCGCTTCGCCTGAAGCGATGATGGAGCGCTTTCGAGCGCGCGATCCCTATAAATTGTTCGCGCCTCAGGTCTTCGAAGACTATTGCCGCTACGGATTGACTGAAAAACCCGACGGCACCGGCTATAAGCTGGCTTGCTCGCCTGAGATGGAAGCGAGTATCTATGCAAGCAGCCGCACCAACGCAGCTATCCATGAAGCGGTTAAATCGCTTGCCATCCCTACTCTCGTGGTGCGTGCGAAACAGACCGATCTGATGGATTTCAAGAGTTCCCCGACATGGCCCGCACTGGCTGATCAGATACCGCAAGGGACTGATCTCTATCGGCCAGATCGAACTCACTTTCATCCGTTCGAAGATCCTGCCGATGCCGCCCGGATCATCAACGACGTGCTTGCAGCTTAGCCGTCACTGCGATTGCTTGGCCGCTTCGAGCAAATCATTAAAGTCCGTTTGAACTTGAGCGATTTCGGCCACCCGAGCGTTAATCAGATTGCGCCGGATCACCACTTCGAGCCCGCCATAAAACTGTGCCAGCTGGTCGCGCAGAGGATTGTCTGGAGCGATGTTGCTGACCAGCCAAAGCGCAATCCCGTGCGCACGAGATAAGGCGTCGCGCGGCACCCGTTCTGGTTCGCGTTCAAGTGCGCTACGCGCTTGGCCTAAAGCGACAACCGCTTCCTCCAGGCATATTCTAGTGAGTTGGCCTGGGTTCGACGCATCGATCCGAGCGTCCAGATCAACTCTGCGATAGGCTTCAGCCGGATTGCGTTGGAGCGATTGCATCATCGGCTAATGGGCGGTCAGTTGTCTGAGTTATCAAATTGCTGTCGCAGGAAGCTCAAGGTCGATTGAGAACTCGAAATCCGGGTTTCCGCAGCAACCAGATCGCGCACTAAGCGCTCGCGCAGGCGGTCCTGCTGCGCGGCAATATCAGCAAGGCGCTCTTCATTGCTTTCGATCTGATCTTCATAGCGCGCAACTGATCCCCCAAGCGAGCCAGGATCAGAGATGCTGGTGTTATCGCGCGCAAGATTGTCGATGGTTGCGAACACACCGAAAATCCCGGTTGTGAACATCGCAGCGGTGCCTTCCGGGCTGTCAGACAAGGTCTCATTAAGCCGCTCTGTATTAAGCCGAAACGTGCCATCCGCATTGATCGACAGACCCAGATCGCCAAGTGTGTTGGGCTCGTCAGGCGCGGCGTTCGGCATAACAATGTCGCTGGTGAGACGACCCAGATCGCGCTTGAGTTCGCGCGCGCCCGGATCGTTGCCGAGTGTGCCGCCTTGCGCATTAGCATCGACATTGATCAACTGAGCAAGGTCGTTCAGCGCCGCGACGAAATCCGTCATTACGCTCGTGATCGCACTTGGATCGTTTGCGAAACTGATCGTGGCAGGAGCGCCGACATTTGTGCCCGTCAGTTCAAGGGTCATCCCTTCAGGCAGCCCAGTCACCGTGTTGCTGGCGCTGCGAATCTCGACCGTGTCGAGCTCAAACACGGCGTCTTGAGCGGTCTGGCGCAATTCACCAGCATCGCTCGCCGGGTTCCAGGAAAGATAGCTGAGATCGCCCGGCGTCGCGGTCGCCAGCAACGCACTGCTATTGCCTTCCAGCACAAATCCATTGACGTCGCCTTCAGCGCCTTTGACGACCAGTTGCGCGCCGCTAGTCCCTTGCGCCACATAAGCTTCGAGCGATCCACCGCTAGCGCTGTTGATTTTCCCGGCAAGACTGTCGAGCGTATCGCTCGCATCGACCGCAATATCGAGCGCGGTTTGCGTCGTGTCTTCGGTAAAACTGGCTCCGCTTACGGTGCCAAAGCGAATGGTCAAAGTGCCTTCGCCAACCAGATCGCTGCCTGTCCCGTAGCTTCGCGAAACAAGCGTTTGACTTTGCGCCAGTTGGCTGACCTCGAGCGAGTAGGTTCCGTCAGGAATGGTTCCTGCTGGGGTGGACACGCTCGCAATGCTGGGATTGCTCACCGAACCTTGGGGAGACAGATCGCCCGTACGGATGCGATCTCCCAAAGCAGAAGCTAACCCAGTCAGCGCATTGCGCAAGTTAGACGCAGCGGAGATACGGGCCTCAAGCGTTTCGTTACGCGTCGTTATGTTCTGGCGCTGCGCCGCATAAGTCGCTTCTGAAATGTCATCGGCAAGCTGGATGAAGTTGATGCCGCTGCCCGCACCAAGCGCTGAAATGATAGATGAGCCAGGATTTTCCATAATTCCAAGAACGACCTTTCCTGTGCAAACTTAAGCGGATGGACTTTGCCTGTTGAAAGCATCCTCCGGCCGCCCGTCCGCATCGAACCGCAGAGCATCTGGGACCTCAATTACAGGTTGGCGCGCCCGGTCGCCGCGCTTCAGCGCCATCACAAAAGCAACCAGCGATGCGATCGCCAGGTAAAGCTCCTCACGCACCATCTGATTGGTCTGGGTCGTGAAATAGACGGCCCGCGCAAGTGCTGGGTATTGGAGGATAGGCAATTGCTCCTCAGCCGCGATTTCTCGCATCGCTTGCGCGGTTTCGCCGCGGCCCTTCGCCAGGACTAGGGGTGCAGGCGCTAGCGCTGGATCGTAGGTTAACGCCACCGCAAAATGCAGCGGGTTTACGATCACGAACTGGGCATCTTTCATCGCACCGGCGACGCCGCCCCGGGCAAGATCGCGCTGACGCTGGCGACGCGCAGATTTGACTTCAGGTGACCCTTCGGACTGCTTGGTTTCATCGCGCATATCCTGATGGCTCATTTTAAGCTGTTTGTTGCGCTGGAATTGCTGAAGCGGGTAATCGACCACAGCGATGATGATGAGGCCCAGCACAAGCAGTCCGACAAGCGAGATCGCGGCTTGCCACGCATAGGCAAGTTGCGCTTCGAGCGTGCCCCGTCCAAGTCCAAGCAGCTCGGGCAGGTTGCGCAACGCCCACCACCCTGCGAGCGCGGCCATCAGGATCAGTTTCAAGACGCTCTTGCCGAGTTCGATCAGACCCTGGATGCCGAAGATGCGTTTAAGCCCGGTCGCCGGATTTATCCGCATGCCCTTGACTTTGAGATTAGCGAGGACGAACCGACCTTCACCGCCCAGCAGTAATTGCGACGTCAATGTCACAACCATCACGCAGAGCCCGATGCTGACAATCGGGGGGAACAGAACAGCGGCGGCATGGCTGAAAAGGCGTCCTGGTTCGACCGTTTCAAGCGAAGCGCGATCGAACTGAAAGCTTGCCTGCGCGACCTGTTCCAGCCCCTCGAACAGCCATGGGCCGAGTTGCATCAGCAAAAGTGTGCCGGTTGCGACAGCGGCCGCGCTGCCGACTTCGCGTGAGCGCAGGACATTACCTTTGCGCGCGGCATCACGCTTCTTTTTCTCGGTTGGTTCGAGGGTTTTTTCGTTATCGGATTCCTGGCTCATACCGCTTGTCCGGCAGGCTCAAGCAAAGCAGCAGACTGATCGAGCGTGATCTCCAGCAACGCAATGAACTGCTCGATTAAGATAGGCATCGCGACGATCAGAGCGGCCAGTCCAGCGAAGACGCCAGCGGGTAAGCCAAGCGCGAACAGGTTAAGCGCAGGTGCCGAGCGCGAAATCACTCCGGTGACCAATTGCACTACCAAAAGCACAAGCACCACCGGCAAACCAATCGCTGCAGCCGTGGCAAACCCGTAGCCCATGAATTGCACGATGGCGCCAGCGCGCAGCTCGCCAAACACAAACGCGCCTACGGGAAGAATGCGATAGCTTTCAATAAGGAGCTCAAACCACAGCAAATGGCCGCCGATCGCATAAAACAAAAGCGTCAGGATCAATCCGAAATAGGTTCCCAAGGCGCCAGATTGCGCACCGCTGGTCGGATCGATTGACGTAGCAATGGCGAGCCCCATTGTGCCTGCGATCTGCTCAGCCGCAATCAATGGAACCGCAAAAGCGATTTGGAGGACAAACCCCATAGCCATCCCGATAATGACTTCCTGTATGACCGCCAGGATGGCCGCGAAGCTCATCATTTCAGGCAGCGCGGGGAGCGGCAGCCAGATCGCGACAAACACGGAAAATGCAACGCCCAGCATCGCGCGCAGCTGAAACGGAACAGTCATCCCGCCAATCATCGGCGCCGCCAAGAGCGCCGCGCCGCATCGGATCGACAGCAGCAAGATCTGCCACAATTGCTGATCAAGCGCACCAAATCCGAAATCGAGAATGTTCATTGCTGCAAGTCGCCCGCCGACGCTAAGTCAGGTTGAGACCTGTGCGATTTGCGCGAAGATCTCTTGCAGGAAATCGCCCAACAGCGCCATCATCGTGCCGCCGAGCACGACAAACACCATCGCCACAATCACCAGCTTAGGAACGAAGGTCAGGGTCTGCTCATTGACTGAGGTCGCGGCCTGAATGATCCCGACGATCAGGCCAACTGTCAGCGCCGCAATCAGCACCGGGCCAGCAATCAAAGCGCTCACCCATAAGGTCTGGTCAGCCAATGCCAGCAATTGTGCATCTTCCTGCATCGCTTCACCTCCTTCGCCTAAGCAAAACTCATCGCAAGACTGCCCATCAGCAACGCCCAGCCATCGACCAGCACGAACAGCAGAAGCTTGAACGGCAGCGACACAATCGTCGGAGAGAGCATCATCATCCCAAGGCTCATGAGCACACTCGCCACCACCAGATCGATCACCAGGAAGGGCAGAAACAGCATGAAGCCGATCTGGAAGGCGGTTTCGAGCTCACTGGTAACGAACGCCGGGAGCAGGATCGTAAAGGGGATATCGGCGGGATCGTCGAACAACCCACCACCTGCAAGATCGGTAAACATAAGCAGATTGGCTTCACGGGTCTGGCGCAGCATGAACGCATGAAACGCTTCGCCCGCACTGGCGATCGCAGCGTCTGCATCAAGACTTCCAGCGGCATAAGGCTCGATCGCAGCCGCATTCACTTGGTCAAGCGTTGGCGCCATCACAAACAGCGAGAGAAACAGCGACAAGCCAACTAAGACCTGCGTCGGCGGAGAGCCTTGCAGCCCAAGCGCCTGACGCAGGATTGAAAGCACGATGAGGATCCGCAAAAAGCTTGTCATCATGAGCACCACCGCGGGCAGGATGGTGAGCAGGCTCATGATAATGAGCACTTGCAGCGAGAAGCTCAGGGGTGCCTCGTCAGCGTCATCCTCGCTGCCAAGCGCGCGCTCAATCGCGCTACCCAGTCCAGGCGCATCCTCGCTTGAGCCAGGAACGTCCGGCAGAGGAACTTGCGGCACCGCCGCGAACAGCGGCGTTATCGCCGCGAATATGGTTAACCCTGCAAGCAGCACAAGGAACGCAAGGAACCTGGCAGATCCGATCATCACGCGCTCTTTGTCGCCTGAGCGTTGGCTTCAGCGCCCGGATCCTTGTGTTCTAAAACGCTTTCGCATTCGGCAAGCCGGACAAGACCCTGACGCGAGCATCCGAGCAAAATCTCGCGATCATGAAACCGCACCACGGCCAGCTTAAGCCCCGGAGCAACGAGACTGGTTTCGACCAGTTGGACAGCGCGCGATGAGCCCTCAAGTCCAATCATGCGAGTTTGTAGATAGCGTGTGAGGCGCAGGCTGCCCCAGATGAAGAGGCCTAGCAGCGGCAACAACAGCGCTAGACGCGCGAAATACTCCGCCATCATTCTGCTAAACCTGGTGTCGACCCGTCCGGAGACCCCGCAGATGGCATGTCAGACGGCGCATCGGCTGATGCCGATTGCCGTGCGAGATCTGGTCCGGCGGTTTGCTCCTGCCCGGCCAGGCTCACAATCCGCAAAGCGAACCGACCGTCTTGCGCAACCACTTCGCCATGAGCGATCACCTTGCCATTAGCCGTCACATCAAGCAGTTCATCTGTCAGCCTATTGAGCGGGACCACACTGCCTTCACCAAGGGCAAGTACTTCGCGCAAAGGCATTTCGGTTCGACCGAGCTCAACCGCTAAGCGAACGGTGACGTCGCCAAATCTGTGAAGGGCAGGGCTAAGCGCGCTCATGCTGCGGCTCCACTTTGCGCAAAGCGGGTCAGTTGCAGCGCCATGCGGTCTTCGAAGGTTCCCAGACTGCCTAGCGCGAACACGTCGTCGTCAACGCGCAGAGGTATCTCGCGCGGGACCGCGAGCGGGATGCTTTCACCGGGAGAAAGCCGCTCCAGCTGAGCCAGCGACAGATCGAATTCCGCTAGCACCGCTTCAAGCGAAAGGGGTATCGCGGCAAATGGCTGATCCTCGACTGAGCGCGGCGGGCTCAATCCATTCTCTTGGTCTTGCACGCCTGCCCCGGTGCCCGGCAGTAAGCGTTCCAGTCGGTCCTCAGTGACGCTAAGCAGGGCACGCCATCTTGGCCCGTCACTTGTCGCGTCGTCCTCTATCAAATCGATTGTAAAGAGGACGCATTTCGCGTCGCGTGCGAACGGCTTTAAACGGACCGCGCTTTCGCTGCGAATGATAACATCAGCTTTCGGAAGGACTGATTTAGAGCGGTTGCCAACCGAGCCTTCGCCGGCGAAGGCGGCGCGCGAGATTGCTTGGGCTACAAGCTTTGCCGCCTGATCACTGAGCAATGCAGCAGATCGCGGCAGTTCGGTCGGCGGCTCACCTTCAGGCAGCTTGCCATCTCCTCCAAACGAACGGTCCGTAAGCGCAATCGCGGTCGCAAGATCAAACGACAGCAAAAGCGTCTGATCATCAGTACCGCAGCGCAGCAGGCTGTTAGCCGCAATCGGTCCAATCCGCTCAAACACCTCGGCACCAGTCAGCGTTTCGAGGTCTGACAGTTGCACCAAGAGACGAGCGCCTGGCAGCAGTTCTGCAAAATCCTGTGCGAGTTCGCGAGCGACCTCGCGGCGCCATGTAGCCAGATGCTCAGCGCGTTCCTCAGGACGCGGCCCACGCACTGTCAATTCGCTGCAATGCTGCGCTTGAGGGCGCGCCTGCGCGAACGCGCGGGCCATATCGGGGGAGAGATTCACTGGACCAACAGCCCTCTGAAATGAACCGCTTCGACGCCTCCAAAGCCTTCGTTCTCCTCAAGCACGTCGTTGATTGCAGCCGTCAGGCGCTCAGACAGCTTCTTCTTTCCTTCAATATCGTAGACTTCCTCTTCGGTGGTCGCCGCCAATTGCGCCAGGATTGCTGATCTGATCGCCAATTCATGGGTCTTCACCCACAACAGCACCCGGCCATCGCGCCTTGTGGAAACCGCCAACTCGGTCTGGATCAGCCCGGGCGAACCGGCGAGGTTAGAAGTGAAGCTGTCTTCAAAGCTGTAATAGGCGGTGCGATATTCGCTTCCGCCTTCGCCGTACACGACAGCAATGTCATCCTTGCCTTTCCCGCTGCTGGGAAGCGCATAAGGATCGCTGTCTCCCTTTTTGACGAATTCCGGTAAGTCCGGGCCTGAATCTTCATTACCGCCT
>JBCCJD010000028.1:0-38765 GCA_039027955.1 Pseudomonadota bacterium | reverse complement strand
TGGCTTGCTTCGCGTTCGAAATTGGCGAGCGGAATGAAAATCGGGAAATAGGTGTTCTGAACCCCGGCGGCTTTGATCCGTTCATCGAGCAGCCGCTGAATACGCTCCCAGATGCCATAGCCCCATGGCTTGATAACCATACAGCCGCGCACGCCGGATTCCTCCGCAAGGTCAGCTGCGGAGATAACCTCCTGATACCATTTTGCGAAATCGTCAGCGCGCTTCACGGTAAGAGCATGGCGGATTTGAGACACGAGTTTTATCCTGCTCGAACGTCAGATTGTTACGATGAAGCTTGGTGAGATTATTTGCTGAGCTCGTCCAGCTTCTTCTGCATCGCCGCCATCTGTTCACGCAGTGCGGCGATTTCGTCACTCGAAGCGTCATGTTCCGTGTGAGCCCGTCCGGCACGCTTTTCTGCGCTCGAAGAAGCACCTGTGCCGGGCAAGAAAGTGTCAGCGGCGGCGCGCATCATCGCCATATTGGTCTCATGAATGGCGGCAAGCGGCCCGGTCGTAAGACCCTTCTCAAAGGCCTCGCGGATCTTTGACTGGTTGGCTCTGAAGTTGTCCATGCTTGCTTCGAGGTACGACGGCATCATCGCCTGCATCGAATTACCATACATGCTGATCAATTGACGCAGAAAGCTGACAGGTAGCATCTGTCCGCCATTGGCTTCCTCATCCATGATGATCTGTGTGAGGATCGAATGCGTAATATCGTCGCCTGACTTTGCATCGAGCACCTGAAAATCGACGTTATCGCGCACCATCGCAGCCAGGTCTTCAAGCGTGATGTAGCTCGATGAACTGGTGTTATAGAGCCTTCTGTTGGCGTATTTCTTGATCGTGATGGTTTCACCAGAAGCGGAGTCCGGTGTGCGCTCGGATTTTTTGGGCATTGGGGTTCCTAAACTCTCCGCAGGAGGCTTAGCACCTGCACAATGCGCAGCGCAATAAAATCTGATTAGGGCCTTATGCGATTGCCCAGGGTGGTTAGCAATTCGTATTGCGAAAAGCCGCTGCGCTCCGCGCACTCAGGCAAATCCAGTCGCAACGTCACCCAATCACCTTCATCAAGATCGGACGCACGCGACAGATCAACGATGATCATATCCATCGAAACCTTGCCCAGCACAGGCAATCGGGTCCCGCCATGCAGCAGTGTCGCACCCCGCCCCATGGCGCGCATGAAGCCATCAGCATAGCCCAGTGAAACGGTGCCAACGCGCATCGGCTCGCTTGCTGTATATTCGGCATTGTAACCCACACTGTCTCCCGGCGTGAGGCTACGCGCTTGAATGATCGCAGCCTCCACCTGTGCGACAGGCTGAATAGTCTCAGCCAATTCTGGCCGAGCGATCCCGCCATAAAGTGCGAGGCCCGGCCGCGTGACATCGAACGCATAGTCGAGGCCGAGCGCGATGCCTGCGCTGTTTGCAAGGCTCGCGGCGCGATGATCGATAGCGCCCAATACGCCGCGGAATGCGTCAAGCTGGCGCTCGTTCATAGGACTGTCTTCGTCCGCGCAGGCGAGGTGTGACATCAAGATATTGATCTCAAGCGCTTTAATGACAGGCTCGCCAAGGTCCTGCGTGGCCAATCCGAGCCGATTGATGCCCGTATCCACCATCAGATGGCACATGCCTCCGCCTTTGGCAGTCCAGCGCTGTGCTTGATCAAGGGAGTTGATTACGGGAACCGCTCCTGACGCGATGGCGTAGGACACCTCGTGATCACTTATCGGGCCATGCAGAACGGCGATCTGCTCAGGAGGAACATGCGCTGCGACTGCAGCGACTTCGCTCCAATGCGCAACGAAGAAATGTGTGCATCCCGCATCGCGCAGAGCAGGAACGCAGGCATCGACCCCTAAACCATAACAGTCCGCTTTCACCGCCGCGCCCGCATTGGCACGCCCCGACATCCGGTCCAGTGCGCGCCAATTGGCCGCTAGGCTAGATCGGTCAACTTTGAGACGCAGCGTTGGAGGCGGCGGAGCGAACGCTTTACTCATCAGCAAAATCGCGCGGCGGTCCTCCCGGAAGGCCCCACCAAGCCACTAGCAGACCGAACGCGACGACGACCCAAGTGTACCACAATCCCGAGTAAATATCGCCGGTGCTGGCGACGATCACCCCTGCGATAAGCGGAAGGAACCCACCAAGATATCCCGCTCCGATATGATAGGGGATCGACATAGAGGAATAGCGGATTTTGGGCGGAAACATCTCTGACAAAAGAGCGGCGACCGAACCATACGTCAGCGCTGAGAGCAGCCCCAGCCCAAGCAAGATCGCAATAATACCCAGCAGGTTTGGCAAGGGCGGGCGCTGTTTGGAAAAGTCAAATCCGTATTGCTCAAGCGCCGCATGGATGCCGCTTCGACGCGTGGTCCCGCTGGTCAGCCAGTCAGGCGCAATCGGGATCGGATTACCGCCAGCAGATAGTCTGAGTTCGGCCCCGTCCGCCAAAGTGTATGGCACGCCCGAGGCCGTAAGCGTCTCCAGTATTTTGCCGCAATCTGTCTGTTCGCGGTCAGCCAGCTCAGCAAAGGGATCAGTCACGCATTCCGGACCACTCACGGCAATCGGCGTGCGTTCAGCCGCTTCAGCAAGTCCGGGGTTAGCAAGACTTCCAAGCCCCCAAAAGGCCGGGAACAGAAGCAGCAACGTTCCAACCGCGCCCACGATAATTGGCAGTTTTCGGCCTACGCGATCAGACCATTTACCCACCATCAGATAAAAGCTCATCGCGATCAGACCAGACACGAGCAGGATGATCTCGACCGTCTGCGGGTCGAGGTGCATTGGTCCGCGCAGAAAACTCAGCCCGGAAAAGAATGCAGTATACCAGATGGTGGTCAGAATGCCGGTGACGCCGAACAAAGCGACGAAAATCCGTTTTGGGTTACCGGGGTAAGTGAAGCTCTCGACGAATGGGTTGCCTGACGTCTCCCCCGCCTCTTTCATCGCTTGGAAGACCGGGCTCTCCGACAACATAAGCCGCATCCACAGCGAAATCCCAAGCAACGCAATCGAAAGCAAGAATGGAACGCGCCACCCCCATGCTTCAAACGCAGCTTCGGGAATGAGGAACCGGCAGGCCAGAACAACGATGATCGACAAGACGAACCCGCCTGCAACGCTCGCCTGGATGAAGCTTGTATAAAATCCGCGCTTTTCTGGTGGGGCATGTTCAGCGACATAGATGGCTGCGCCGCCATACTCGCCCCCTAACGCGAGCCCTTGAATCACCCGCAGCACAATCACAATGATCGGCGCAGCAACTCCGATTTGGTCGACCGTAGGGATGAACCCGACCCCGGCAGTCGCAACGCCCATCAAAGTTACCGTGACCAGAAACGTATATTTACGCCCTAAACGGTCGCCTAAAAACCCGAACAGGATCGCGCCGATTGGGCGAAAAGCGAAACCTACCGCGAACGTTGACCATACAAGCAGTAAGCCAAGCGTCGGATCATCCACGTTGTAGAAGGCATCTTTGAGGATGTAGGCGAGCGTCCCGTAGATAAAGAAATCGTACCATTCGAACACAGTGCCGGCACTGCTTGCACCGATGACGAGACGAACTTCCTTGTCGCTTGGTTCGCGTGCAGCGAGCGCACTTGCTTCGTTGTTGCTCGCATTTGCCAGGCCTGCTTCGCTCGGCGCGGCTGTTTGTGACATGTGTTCTATACCCCTGAAACCTTCATTTTCATCGCTCGCCTAGCCCAGCTGAAGCCAATCTCAACTGGCTAATCTTTGAGGCTAGCTGCTCGCGCCCGTGTTTGAAAGCGCCGTACCGGCGGCCTGCCATGCAAGCAGCAGCGCACCATGTCGTCCTGGATGCGATACGACCGGAGCAAGGATCTCAAATCCCGGCCAGCCTGGCAGCGATCCGTCATGTTTCAGCCAGTCTTGGATTTCAGCAAACGTTCGGGTGATATCGAGCTTCGTTTTGCCGTCAGCCGCGGCCGCAAGCAGCGCAGCTGAACTCTGTCCCACCGCGCATGCCGTAACCTGAAAGCCGATCTTGGAAATCCGGCCATCGCCATCGCAATCTAACCCCAGCTTCAGCGAGCTCCCGCATGTGCGCGAGTGGGCTTCGCCGCGATAAGGCAGTGCGTTATCAAGCGGGAAATGCGCGAGCGTCGCTGACCAAGCGAGCATCTCTGTTGTGTAAAGCTGAGCTCGCGGCACATTCTTGGTTACGTTCATTATACGCTCGTGTCGTCAGCTTCGGCCTGACCACGCAATTGCGAGCGGCGCTGATCGATAAGCTCGACCAATTGCCGAGAAAACACATCGGCAGCGCGGTATGTCTTGGCTTCGGTTATCCAGGTCGGGCGACCTTGATATCCCCACACGGTATCAAACCCGAGCACCAGAACCGAAAATGCAAACACCACGATCAAAGTGCCTTTGACTGCGCCGAACCCAAAGCCAAGCACGCGGTCAATCGGGCCCAGAATCGAGTTGCGCGATGCGGCTCCGACATTGTTCGCGATCACTTTCATTGCTGCGTAAGGGATCAACAAAAGCAGTGCAAAGGCGAGGATCGAAGTGGCTGGCTCGGCGCTATAAAATTCGCGCAGCTGAACTGTTAGCGGCGTGTGCAGGTAGTAAATCGAGAACGCAGCCAGGCCCCAAGCGGCCAGCGATAGAACCTCCTGCACCAGCCCGCGCAAGAATCCCCCAATCGCCGCGATCCCGACGATAATCAGCACAATAATGTCGAACCCCGTCATAGGCGTGCGATTATGCGCTGCCCATCACCTGGTCAACGAGGTTTGCAAGCTGGCGAAGCTCAAAATAGTCCATCCTTGTTTCACTTCCCTTCGCATCTGATGGGCCGTAGCCTTTGTTAAAGCCCAGTTTTGCCGCCTCGCGAAGTCGCAAATCCGCATGCGCGACCGGACGAATCTCGCCTGATAAGGAGACTTCCCCAAACCATGCAGTTTTCTCAGGAAGCGGCTTGTCAGCCAAGGCCGAGATCAACGCGGCTGCCACAGCCAGATCAGCCGCAGGGTCTGACAGCCGATAACCGCCGGCGATATTGAGGTAGACTTCGGCTGATGAAAAGTTGAGCCCGCAACGCGATTCGAGCACTGCAAGCAGCATTGCAAGCCGTCCGTTATCCCAGCCCACCACAGCTCGGCGCGGGGTAGCGCCTGACTGCAGTCGCACGATCAACGCCTGAATCTCGACTAGCACCGGCCGAGTGCCTTCAAGCGCGGGGAAAACAGAGCTTCCGGCAAGTGGTTCATCGCGCCCGGACAGGAACAGCATCGAAGGATTTGCGACCTCTTCCAGTCCTTCGCTGGCCATCGCAAACACGCCGATCTCATCCACCGCGCCAAACCGGTTCTTAAGCGCACGCAGGATCCGATATTGATGGCTGCGTTCGCCTTCAAAGCTCATCACAACATCAACCATGTGCTCAAGCACACGTGGTCCAGCGATGTTACCGTCCTTAGTGACATGCCCGACAAGCACTAACGCGGTGCCGTTTTCTTTCGCATAGCGAATGAGCTCTAAAGCGCAGCCACGTACCTGGCTGACGGTCCCAGGAGCGCCTTCGATCGTGTCGGAATGCATGGTTTGGATTGAATCGATAACAAGCAAGGCTGGCGGTGGTCCCTGCCCTAGAGTTGTCAGGATATCGCGAACCGAGGTTTCGGAGGCGAGCCTGATTGGAGCATCCGCAATCCCCAGCCGAGTTGCTCGTAGCCGCACTTGTCCAGCGGCCTCTTCGCCGCTGACATAGACGACATCATTGCCGTTTTTCGCGATCGTCGCCGCAGTCTGCAGTAATAACGTGGATTTACCGATGCCCGGATCGCCGCCCATGAGCACTGCAGATCCCGGGACCAGCCCGCCGCCAAGTGCGCGGTCGAATTCCGCCAATCCGGTCGACTTTCTAACCGGCAATTCGGTCGGCCGGTTAAGCGGAACAAACTCGATCCCGCGCCCACCGCGCGAAAGATCATGCTTCTGCGAGAACACCGTGGCTGGCGCATCTTCAACCAGGCTGTTCCATGCCCCGCAATCGCCGCATTGCCCCTGCCAGCGGGATGAAACGGCGCCGCATTCTTGGCACATATATCGCTTTTTTAATTTCGCCATGGGCCGAAGATGTAACCAGAACAGAAGTCGAACGCAATTGCATTGCATAGGACTTACACACTAGAGAATATGGCATGCGGCAAAAGGAATTGAGACTGGCTTTGGTATGCTATGGCGGGGTCAGCTTAGCCGTCTATATGCATGGCATTACAAAGGAAATTTGGCATCTTGCGCGTGCCAGTTGCGCGTATCACGGCGGCAATGGCGATGAAGATGTCCGGCCGACCGGTGTCGCGTCTGTATACCGCGACCTATTGGGCCAGATAGAACGCGACCATGCGCTCAGATTAAGGGTCTTACCCGATATCCTTACAGGAGCGAGCGCAGGAGGCATCAACGCTGTGTTCCTGGCTCAGGCCATTCATTCCGGCCAATCGCTTGAGCCGCTGACTGACCTATGGCTCAAAAACGCCGATGTAAGCGAGCTAACCGATCCCGATGCTGAGCCGATGTGGCGCTTTGCCAAGATCTGGGCTCAGCCGATCGCAGAGTGGTTTCTCAACCGACCGGGCAATGCTGTTAGCGAAAGCGTCTCGCCGGAGACCCGCGAAGAAGTCCGCCATAAGGTGTCGCGATTGGTGCGTGGGCGCTGGTTCAGCCCGCCATTCTCGGGCGAGCGTTTTTCAGCGATGCTCTCTGAAGCGTTAGCCAGCATGGCCGAGGCAAAGTGCGGCGCACCTCTGTTGCCGCCTGATCACCTGATCGACCTGTTCGTCACAGCGACCGATTTTCGCGGTCATGTCGAGCTGCTGCGCCTCAACTCCCCGCCGTTAGTGCAGGAAACCGAGCACCGAATGCCGATCAGTTTCCGCCAACAAGTGCCTGCTTTGCGTGGAGTGCAGTTGGCTGACCCCAGTGAACTGGTGTTCGCTGCTCGGGCCACAGCCAGTTTCCCGGGGGCATTCCCGCCTTTAACATTAGAGGAAATTGACCGACTCGCAGCCGCGCAGGGGCATGACTGGAGCAGTCGCGCGGACTTTCTCGGACGGATCATGCCGGTGCATCTGCGCGATGGCACGCTCGACCAGGTTGCGCTGATAGACGGCTCTGTGCTGGTCAACGCACCGTTTGGTGGAGCGCTCGCGGCGCTCGAGGGGCGCCCTTCACAGCGTGAGGTTGATCGGCGATTTGTCTATATTGATCCTCGTCCCAACCGCAGCAGCTCGAACGCTGATGGTCCTAACCCGGAGATTGGCTTTTTCGGAGCGATTTTCGGCTCACTGTCGACGATCCCGCGCGAACAACCAATTCGCGATGATCTTGAGCGGATCGAGCAGCAATCACGCGATGCGCAGCGCTTGCGACGGATCGTCATGGAGTTGAGGCCAGAAATAGATCGCGCTGTCGAAAAGCTATTCGGCATGACGTTTTTCCTCGATCGTCCGACCCCGCGTCGGCTTGGCAACTGGCGGGCGAAAGCCCAGCAAGCCGCAGCCGAGCGCGCAGGCTATGCATTCGGCGCTTATGCACAGACCAAATTCGGCGGGATCATTGAGCGTCTGGCCAAGCTTACGTTAAAGGCTGCTCCAGAACTGAACCTGCCGGACACTGACCTCCTCGAGCAGGTTCTTCGTCGCGAGTTGGTGGCACGTGGGCTGTCCGATCTGACGGAGACCAATGGTAGCGGCGCAACGCCAGTTGCAGTGGCGTTCTTTCGCGCGCACGATGTTGGCTTTCGCATTCGCCGTCTGCAGCTTTTGGCTCGGCGTCTGGCGCGGGACTGGGAGACAGACCCAGAAATCCCTGATGCTGCGCTCGACCTTGCGCGCGAGCGAATTTACGATGTGATGGCGCTATACGCCAGCGCCGATGACAGCGCGATCCTCGGCGACACGTTTACCGAGCTAGCGCGAAAGGCGCTCGATGAGCCTGGGCAACTCCTCGATTTTCTAGCTGAGCGCAGACTGCTTCCCCAGACTGATCTTGCCGCTGAAGAGCTACTGGCCGCCGCGCTTGATGAAATGCCCCGCAATCTAAAGCGGCGTATGCTGCTCACTTATCTTGGTTTTCCCTTTTATGATGTGGCGACACTACCGCTTCTGCAAAGCGAACGGCTTGAAGAGTACAATCCTGTTAAAATCGACCGCATTTCCCCTGAAGATGCGCGCTCAATCCGTGAAGGTGGGACTCTTGCAACACTGCGCGGGATTGAATTCTACAATTTCGGAGCGTTTTTCAGCCGCGCTTACCGGGAAAACGACTATTTGTGGGGCCGTTTGCATGGCGCTGAACGAATGGTGGACCTGGTGAGCTCAACTGTCGAAGGCGCAATGCCACTTACGACGATCCGCGCCGCCAAAAAGGCCGCCTTCCTTGCTATCCTTGATGAAGAGATCGAAGCGGGACGCTGCGGCGAATCTTTGCTGGATCAAATTCGTCGAGAAGTGATCGCCCGGTTCGACTGAACTTTAGCGTAAAGAAGCACGATTGAGCGCGATCAACTTCCAAAAGCGTCTTTTAGCTTGCTGAAAAAGCTGCCGCTTTCCGGGCACTCGTCGCCGGTTTCCGTTTCACGGAATTGCTCAAGAATCTCGCGCTGTTTGCGGTTGAGCTTGGTGGGGGTTTCGACCGCAATCTCAACCACAAGATCCCCTCGCCCACGCCCTTGCAGAACAGGCATGCCCGCCCCGCGCACGCGCAATTGTTTACCTGACTGAATCCCGGCCGGAATATCAAGCGAGTTGGTGGAGCCGTCGAGATCAGGAATGCTGACCGAGCCGCCCAAAGCAGCCGTGGTAAAGCTCACCGGCACTCGAGCAGCCAGAGTTGTGCCTTCCCGTTCAAACAGGGTGTGGGCGGAGACGTGAATGAAAATATAAAGGTCGCCAGGAGGCGCTCCGCGTGCGCCTGCTTCCCCTTTACCAGCAAGACGAATGCGGGTTCCGGTATCAACGCCTGGAGGTATCTCAACTTCAAGCGCTTGGGGTCGGTCTACGCGGCCTTCTCCGCGGCATACAACGCATGGATCTTCAAGAACCACTCCGCGACCTCCGCACGTCGGACATGTCCGCTCAACCACAAAGAGCCCTTGTTTGGCGCGGACTGTGCCATGACCGTGACACAAATTGCATTGCCTCTCCCCTGTACCAGGGGTCGCGCCGGTGCCTCCGCACGAGTCGCATGGCTGAGAGACTTCGATCTCTATCTGGGTCGACTTGCCGTGAAACGCCTCTTCAAGCGAGATCTGCATGTCGTAGCGTAGATCAGCCCCGCGCCGATTTTGCTGACGCCCGCCGGTTCCGCCAGCTCCGCCAAAAGCGCCGCCGAAAATGGTCTCGAAGATATCGCCGATATCGGCAAAGTCACCGGCGCCTGGCCTACCGCCAAAGCCGCCTCCTCCGCCGCCGTTCATGCCTTGTTGGAAAGCCTCATGCCCAAAGCGATCATAGGCTGCGCGCTTTTGCGGATCCTTCAGGCAATCATAGGCTTCATTGATCGCTTTGAATTTGGCTTCACTTTCCGCATCGCCCGGGTTTTTGTCCGGGTGATAGCGCATCGCGAGCTTACGATAGGCGCTCTTGATCGCCCCGCCATCAGCATCGCGGGTGACTTCTAAAGTCTGATAGTAGTCGATCTGAGTCTGAGCCATGCCAATCTAATCCGAAAGCACCAGCAAGCCCGCAACACTTACCTGGACGGTCCGGCGTGCGGGCGAGATGGCGCTGGTCATATGAGCCTTAGCTCTTCTTGTCGTCGTCAACCTCAGAAAATTCGGCATCGACGACGTCGTCATCATCAGCCGGCTCTGGTGCCGCGTCATCGGCTGCATCAGCCGCTTCAGCGCTCGCGTTGGCCTGTTCCTGCTCATAGATCTGCTGACCCATTTGCATCGCAGTTTCGGTGAGAGCTTGCGCCTTTGCGTTGATTTCGTCGGGATCATCGCCTTCGAGAGCAGTCTTCGTTTCAGCAAGCGCAGCTTCAACGGCGCTCTTTGTCGCTTCGTCGATTTTGTCGCCATGCTCCGACAATTGCTTTTCGGTCGCATGCACAAGGCTATCAGCCTGATTGCGAGCTTCCGCTGCTGCCCGACGCTTCTTGTCCTCTTCGGCAAATTTCTCAGCATCTTGAACCATCTGATCAATGTCAGCGTCCGACAGGCCGCCGGAGGCTTGGATCTTGATCGTCTGCTCTTTGCCTGTGCCCTTATCCTTCGCTGACACGCTGACGATGCCATTGGCGTCGATATCGAATGTAACTTCGATCTGGGGAACTCCGCGTGGAGCCGGCGGAATTCCAAGAAGGTCGAAATTGCCGAGCAGCTTGTTATCGGACGCCATTTCCCGCTCGCCTTGGAAGACTTTGATTGTCACCGCGTTTTGATTGTCTTCTGCAGTCGAGTAGGTTTGCGTCTTCTTGGTCGGGATCGTGGTGTTGCGATCGATCATCCGAGTGAAAACACCGCCAAGTGTTTCAATCCCCAGCGAAAGCGGGGTCACATCAAGCAGAAGCACATCTTTGACATCGCCTTGCAGGACGCCTGCCTGGATCGCTGCACCCATCGCGACCACTTCGTCGGGGTTAACTCCGGTATGCGGCTTCGCGCCAAAGAATTGCTCGACCACGTCGCGCACTTTCGGCATCCGGGTCATGCCGCCAACCAAAATCACTTCGTCTACCTGGTCTTTCGAAATCCCTGCATCCGCGAGAGCTCTCTTGCACGGATCAAGGGTCCGCTGGATCAGATCGCCAACCAGTTTTTCAAGGTCAGCTCGAGTGATCGTTTCAACAAGGTGCAGCGGGGTAGAACTGCCGCCTTCCATGCGTGCGGTGATAAACGGCAAGTTCACTTCGGTCGTAGCAGAGCTTGAAAGCTCGATCTTGGCCTTTTCTGCTGCCTCTTTAAGCCGCTGAAGCGCAAGCTTATCGGCCTTCAGGTCCATGCTTTCCTTTTTCTGGAATTCGCCCGCAAGCCACTCGACAATCGCGCTGTCGAAGTCTTCACCGCCTAGGAACGTGTCGCCGTTGGTTGACTTAACTTCGAACACGCCATCGCCGATTTCGAGGATGGAGATGTCGAAAGTCCCGCCGCCAAGGTCATACACCGCGATGGTCTTACCGTCGTCTTTGTCGAGCCCATAAGCAAGTGCGGCAGCCGTCGGCTCGTTGATGATCCGAAGCACTTCTAGGCCGGCGATCTGCCCTGCATCCTTAGTGGCCTGACGCTGAGCATCGTTGAAATAGGCGGGAACAGTAATGACGGCCTGCGTCACGTCTTCGCCAAGATAGCTCTCGGCAGTCTCTTTCATCTTCTGCAGGATGAAAGCGCTGATCTGCGATGGCGAATATTCCTCGCCGCCAGCTTCGACCCAAGCATCACCGTTCTTGCCTTTGACGATATCATAAGGGACAAGTTCCATATCCTTCTTTGTCAGTGGATCGTCAAACCGGCGCCCGATCAAGCGCTTAATGGCAAACAAGGTGTTGTCAGGATTGGTGACCGCTTGCCGCTTCGCAGGCTGTCCGATCAGCCGCTCATCATCTTTGGTGAAAGCAACAATCGAAGGTGTAGTCCGCGCACCTTCCGAATTCTCGATGACTTTCGGTTTGCCCCCATCCATCACCGCGACGCACGAATTGGTAGTGCCAAGGTCGATACCGATAACTTTTGCCATTATTTCCCCATCCATTGCAGGTCGTTGGACACCGCGCTTCGCTGCTTCCCTCCGGATGACTCCAGCTCTCGGCAAAGCAACTCGGCGGCTCGAATATAGGCGCGATATAGGAGCGGTTTTGCTTGGCACAAGAGACCAGGCACCCTAGTTTCATGGGATGTTCAGGAGGGGCACATTGATTAGCAGCACACTTAGCCCGGTACGCAATGGAGCCGGTTTGAAATTCGTCTCGCTTACAGCAGTTTGCAGCATTTTGGTCGCTTGCGGAGGAAACACGGAGCCTCAAGCAGAGCCGGTTGAAGGGATAATCCCTGGGCTAGAAATATCGAATGCGCGAATGCTGCTTGCGCCGGTTTCCGGCAACCCGGCAGCGGTCTACTTCGATGTCGAATATAATGGTGAGCGCGGACTTTCCATTAGCGGCGCGGAAGTCGAAGGAGCCGAAAGCGCCACCGTCCACGATATGATGGAATACAATTTCGAAATGACCATGTCTGAAGCATCGCCAGTGCCCATGACAAAAGGGACGAAGGTCGCGTTTGAGCCTGGCGGCAAGCACGTCATGGCATTCGGCCTTGATGAAAGCATCGCGCCCGGCACAACGGCCGAAGTTACGCTGAAGATCTCAGGTGGCAAGACTCACAAGTTCGATGCCGAAGTGCGCTCAGCTGGAGATGAGCGCTGAACGCTAATTCTTCGCTGAAGTCCTTACCACCGATCCTGCCCGCTTGCCCCGTCGGCGGCGAACGAACACTAAGGCCCGGAGAAGTGCTTGCTGCAAAAAGCGTGTTTGGAGATGCGATTGACTACGGCGCCGTGCGCATAAAGCGACGCAAGTGGTTTCCGTTCCAACCTCGCAAAGTGACAATGGCGCCGCAGGGCGACTTGCACTTCCATCCTCGAGGCGATGCCTATTGCGACGACTTTTCCCAAGAGAACCTGCTGCGACAGGGCTTGCTTATTCACGAGCTTACCCATGTTTGGCAGACCCAGACCCGCGGGCGCTGGTATCTAGTGCTGAACCGCCATCCCTTTTGCCGCTACGATTACGTGCTCAAACCCGGCCAACCGTTTAAGGCCTACGGGATCGAACAACAGGCAGAGATCGTCAAACACGCTTTCTGGCTGCGGCATGGAATAAAGGTCGCAGGGGTCGCCGACAAAGCGGCATACGATGTTTTGGTCAGGTTCCCCGGAGCAACTGCGCCGACCTAAGCCGCGGGCTACTCAGGCTTTTTGGCTACGCCAACCATGGCAGGGCGCAGCAATCGATCCTTGATGACCCAGCCGGACTGCATTTCCTGGATCACAGTGCCCGGTTCATGCTCATCGGTTGGGATTTCGAGCATGGCTTGGTGCTGGTTGGGATCAAGCGGTAGACCAACAGACGCGACGCGCTCGATGCCATGTCCCTTAAACACCTTTTCCAGCTCGCGCTGGGTGGCTTCGATCCCGGTCACGAGACCTTTCATTTTGTCATCTTCGCGCAAACTGTCAGGGATCGCATCAATCGCCCGCGACAGATTGTCGACCACGCTCAAGATGTCACGCGCAAAACTGGTCGCAGCGTAGTTGCGAGCATCCGTGACGTCTTTTTCCATCCGGCGCCGTACGTTCTGCGTTTCAGCGCGTGCGTAAAGCACGTCCTGCTTGGCTGCTTCGAGCTCTTCACGCAAGTCGTCCAATTCTCCATCAGACGAGCGTGCTCCATCCTTCGCTTCTTCGACAAATTCGTCGGCCACATCGTTGAGATCGTCTGGCAAAGCGTCGCTTTGTTGGTTTTCGACGGTAGTCATAGTATTTGCGCGATCCGCTTGGTTCAGGGCTACAATATAAGCCTGCTCAGTGAACGGGCCGTTAAATCAACCATGGGCACAACTCTTGCGTAATTCAACCGCGTGGGGCCAATAACACCCAGAACTCCCACAACTCTGTCTTCCTGGTCACGGTACGGAGATGCGATAATTGCGGAGCCGGAAAGTCCAAACAGCCGATTTTCGCTACCGATGTAAATTTGTGTTGCCTCGGCATCGCGTGCGCTTTCAAGCAAGCTTGCGACGGACTGTTTGTCTTCCAAGTCATCCAGCAGACGGCGCACTCGATCGATATCGCTCAGCGCTGCGTCATCAAGCAGATTGGCGGCGCCTCGGACGATCAGAACTGGCCGCGCATTTGCATCTTCGCTCCAAACCGCCAGGCCCCTTGCCAGCAAATCTTGGCTAGCCTGATCAAGCTGCGATTGCCCCGCTCTGATTTCAGCTTCGATTGCAACAAGCGCTTCGGCAAGTGTGCGACCGGCCAATCGAGCGGTAATATAGTTGCTGACCTGTTCGAGCGAATTGGGCGACAGCGGTGCCTCAAGTTCGATCAATCGGTTTTCGATTCCCCCGTCTTCGCCCACTACGATCGCGAGCGCCCGGCCCTGGCCCAAATCGACCAGACTGAATTGTGACAGCCGTTGCTCGCGGGTCGGTACCAGAACCATTCCGGCAGCTCCCGATAAGTCCGAGAGCACGGCGCTTGCTTGTTCGAACGCCTGCTCAACCGGGCCGGCTTCCGATAGTCGCGCTTCAATCTGCTCTCGCATGGCCTCAGTCGGTTCGGCGATGCGCATCATCCCATCGACGAATATGCGCAGGCCTGCATCTGTTGGCATGCGCCCTGCGCTCGTATGCGGTGCGGCCAAGAGGCCGAGATCTTCAAGGTCCGCGAGCACTGATCGGATCGATGCAGGCGATAGATTCAGTTGGCCGTCTGCCGCTAGTGTCTTTGATCCAACTGGTTGTCCGTTATCGAGATACCCCTCGACCACCCGCCTAAATATTTCGCGTGCGCGTTCGGTCATTTCGGTGATCGGAGGTGAGTTCGATGTTGGAGCCATACGCCCAATCTAGCGCTCGGCAGCCCAGCGCCAAGCCTTGCGGTATGAGATGTTCCCAGCCACAGCGCGCCCAGCACCGATTCGAATATCAGGAGTACGCTATGCGCCCGTCAGGACGCGCGCCCGACGAGATGCGCGCCATTGCAATCGAAACAGGATTTACCAAACACGCTGAAGGCTCCTGCCTGATCAGCTTCGGAGACACGCGGGTCTTGTGTACGGCTAGCGTTGAAAAGAATGTCCCGCCGTGGATGCGCGGCAAAGGCGAAGGTTGGGTCACCGGAGAATATTCAATGCTCCCACGCGCCACCCACACACGTGGAAATCGCGAAGCGGCGCGGGGTAAGCAGTCGGGCAGGACGCAGGAAATTCAGCGCTTGATCGGACGCTCGCTGCGCGCAGTGGTCGATCTTGAAAAGCTGGGCGAGCGGCAGATCACGCTCGATTGCGATGTGATCCAGGCCGATGGCGGGACCCGGACGGCCGCCATCTCCGGTGCATGGGTCGCCTTGAGGCTGGCGGTGAATGGTCTCATCGCTTCAGGAGATGTGAAGCAAGATCCGATCACCGGGCAAGTTGGGGCGATATCCTGCGGTATCTTCGAAGGCATTCCTGTGCTCGATCTTGATTATGCGGAGGATTCAAGCGCCGATGCCGATGCCAACTTTGTGCTGATCGAAGGCGGCCAGATCGCTGAAGTGCAGGCTACGGCCGAAGGCGAGACCTATGATGAAGAGGGTCTGCTGCGTCTCTTGCGCCTTGCTCGGATCGGCTGTGACAAAATTTTCGCAGCGCAACTGGATGCTACCAAATGACACGCAAGTTGGGCGCCGGCTCATTGGTCATCGCCACCCACAATGCAGGCAAGCTCAAAGAGATATCAGCGCTGCTTGAACCTTATGGCTTGGACTGCCTGTCCGCCGGATCGTTAGGTCTGCCAGAACCGCCCGAGACCGGCACTACATTTGTCCAAAACGCGCTTATCAAGGCCCATTCTGCCGCTGAAGCATCGGGTATCGTCGCCCTCGCCGACGACAGCGGGTTGAGCGTCGATGCACTGGGTGGGCGTCCGGGTGTTTACACTGCGGATTGGGCCGAGCGGCAATGGTTCGAAGGTGATCCCGGGCGCGATTGGTATATGGCTATGGGGAAAGTCGAAGGAATGCTGCAGCAATTGGGTCCTGAGACCGATCGCAGCGCGGCCTTCCACTGTGTGTTAGCGATCGCATGGCCTGATGGCGAATACGCTGTCTATGAAGGCCGATGCCCGGGATCGCTGGTCTGGCCACCGCGTGGCGATCTGGGTTTTGGATATGATCCGATCTTTGTACCCAACGGCTATAAGACCACCTTCGCCGAAACCGATCTTAAGCACACCATGGGGATCAGCCATCGCGCTGATGCTTTCGCTAAATTAGTGGCGGATCAGTTTGACGACTGATTAACGCCGCTGTGCAACACGCTTTGGCGCAAGCGGAGCGCCGTAGACGTTCCCGCTCGGCCAGTAACGGCAAACCAAGACATCATACCGCCGACCCGCCGCGAGCGCGCAGCCGACTTCGCGGGTCTCTGGCCAGACGATCTGCGTGTAATGCCCTACATCGGCCCAATTGCCGGTGCGCGAAACTCTGGGGAATTGACCCGCTTTGAAATGGCGTTTCTCGTTAGTGAAACTCGCGATCATTTGCTGCGGTCGGTAATATCCGCGCGATCCCATCCACAGGTTCTCCCCTCGTCCGCCCCGTTGGCTATTAGACGAGTGCCTTAACCTGCCTTCGCCCGCTAGACGCCTCGCCCATCCCTTCGCTTCGCGGGCGAGGTCCTCGCTCCATACCAAAGGCGCGCTTCCGAAATCGGCCCGTGCTCGATTGTGTTCGGTAAGCCAAATCTGCGCCGAGGAAGAGCGCACAGATTGCGCTGATAGCGGCATTGCTGAACACACCAGGATTAACGTCGTGATACATAGAGGCTTTAGTCGAAGCGGCATAAACATAACTTGACTTCAAGGTCTTAACTAAGGCTGAAATGGAGCATGGCGCGGGCGCTCTACATCCATTGGCCTTTTTGCGAGAAGAAGTGCCCGTATTGCGATTTCAATTCGCACGTGCGCGCCACGGTCGATGTGGCGGCTTGGCGAACGGCTCTAATTGCGGATATGCGGGCCGAACAAGCGGCGGCAGGCGAGCAAGCGCTCAGCTCGATCTTCTTTGGTGGCGGCACACCTTCCCTTATGGACCCTGTTTTAGTCGCAGATCTGCTGCACGACGCAGAGCGCCTCTGGGGGTTTGCCGACGACATCGAAATCACGCTCGAGGCCAATCCTTCGTCCGTTGAAGCGGCGAACTTTTCCGCACTTGCGGCGAGCGGGATCAACCGGGTTTCCTTGGGATTGCAAGCGCTTGACGATGGGACGTTGCGCTGGCTTGGCCGGTTGCACAGTAGCAAAGACGCGCTGCACGCGTTGGAGATTGCGCAAAACTGTTTCGAGCGGGTCAGCTTTGACTTGATCTATGCCTTGCCAGGGCAGCGCCCCGAACAATGGGAGAAACAGCTTTTGCAAGCGCTCTCATATGGCACATCTCATTTATCCCTTTACCAGCTGACGATTGAGCCGGGTACGCGGTTTGCAAGCGATGTCAGGCGCGGCGTGTTCGAACCGCTTGAAGATGATGCTGCAGCGGATTTGTTTGCTTTGACGCAGGAATTGACTGCGGCTCACGGCTTGCCAGCCTATGAGACGAGCAATCATTCGAGTGCCGGGCATGCCAGTAAGCACAACCTTACCTATTGGCGATATGAGGATTATTGTGGGATCGGCCCGGGAGCCCATGGTCGGCGCGCTGGCATGGCGACAATCCGCCATAAAAAGCCTGAGAATTATCTAAAGGCAGTACAGACCCGAGGCCATGGCATTTCAGAACAGCGCACCTTGAGCGCGCACGAGCAAGCCACTGAAGCGATCCTTATGGGATTGCGGTTGGTCGAAGGGACAGACCTTTCTAGGGTGGCTTCGAGATTTGGTCTGACCCCACAATATCTTCTGGATTGGGATAAGTTCGGCCAGTACCAAGAACATGGGTTTGTGTGGCGCCACCAGTATCGCATCGGGTTGACTGAAGCCGGACGTCCGCTCCTAAATGCGCTGCTCGGTGAGCTGGTTGCTGATGAATTGGTCGCGACGTGAGCGTCGAAGACCTGATCGTCGCATGGCAGTCGCACTTGAGCGATGCACGCAGACTGTCACCGCACACTGTACGCGCTTACGTAGCCGCAGCGAAGCGCCTGATCACAACGCAGAAGCTGAATAGCTGGGAGGCCCTCGCTGTTGTCGAAGGGTCCGCATTGCGCGCTCATCTCGCGGTTCGCCGCGCTGAAGGGTTGGCAAATTCAAGCGCCGCGCGCGAATTGTCAGCGCTTAAGGCGTTTATCGCTTTTGCCCGGGCGCAAGCGGGTGACGCTGACGCCGAGGCACCGCGGATGCGCGGACCAAGGCTTAAGAAGGGGCTGCCCCGCCCCGTTACGCCAGACGATGCGGTAAACTTGACTGAACTCGTCAGCGGTACCGCTCAAGAGACTTGGATCGGTGCACGCGATCGTGCGGTGCTTTTGCTGATGTATGGCTCGGGCCTGCGGATCGCCGAAGCGCTTTCGTTAAAGGGTCGTGATGTCCCGCTTAACGATACCCTTTATGTAACCGGCAAGGGAGGAAAGCAGCGGATTGTGCCAATCCTTCCGATCACGCGTGCGGCTGTGTCGGATTATACCGCGAAATGTCCCTGGGCTTTGCCCGACGACGAAGCGCTGTTTCGTGGAGCTAAAGGCGGTCCGCTAGCACCCGGCATGGTGCAACAGGCGATGGCTAAAGCACGAGCTGCGCTGGGTCTTCCGGACACGGCAACACCACACGCATTGCGGCACTCTTTCGCGACGCATTTGCTTGGAGCTGGTGCGGATCTGCGGTCGCTACAGGAATTGCTCGGTCACGCGTCGCTGGGCTCAACCCAGATTTACACTAAGGTCGATGCCGCCACGATGCTCGAAAACTATCGCAGCGCGCATCCAAGGGCGAAAAAACGCTAAGCCGTGAGCGCAAAAACTCTGCTTTCGATCGCATCCCAGATCATGCCAGCAGTGTCCGTACCGTTGAACCGATCGATCGCCACAATGCCGGTCGGAGAAGTGACGTTGATCTCGGTGAGCCATTTGCCGCCAATCACATCAATACCGACGAAAGTCAGGCCGAGCCGTCTCAGCTCAGGCCCCATCGCCTCGCAAATCTCGACCTCGCGCTCCGTCAAACTCGTCGCTTCCGCGCTGCCACCCATAGCCAGGTTAGAACGGAACTCCCCTTGCCCCGGTATCCGATTGATCGCGCCTGCGATTTCGCCATCGACCAGCACAATCCGCTTATCGCCTTCTGCTACTTCGGGCAGAAACGGTTGCACCATATGCGGTTCGGGCCAGGTCTGATTGAAGACTTCGAACAAGGCAGTCAGATTGTCACCGTCAGCGGGTATGCGGAAGATCGCCTTGCCTCCGTTGCCATGGATTGGCTTGACTACGACGGCCCCGTATTCGGCCATGAAGCTTCGCACTTCATCCACTGAGCGTGTTACCAAAGTGGGAGGCATGAACCGGCGATAGTCAAGCACCATCACCTTTTCTGGCGCATTGCGCACATTCGCCGGATTGTTCACGACGAGTGTCTCGCGCTCGATCCGCTCCAGCAGATGCGTTGCTGTGATGTAGCCCATGTGAAAGGGAGGGTCCTGCCGCATCAGAACGACGTCAATGTCCTTTCCCAGATCGAGCCGGACGGCTTCGCTCTTCTCGAAGTGATCGCCTTTGACGGGCTTGACCGTGATGGGGTAGCCTTGAGCGTAAAGCCGGTCATTTGCATCAAGCGTGAGGCTTTCGACGTGATATTCGAACACGCTATGCCCGCGTTGCTGCGCTGTAAGCATCAGGGCAAAGGAGCTATCACCAGCGATGTTAATGTCTTCGATTGGGTCCATCTGGACCGCGATGCGCAAACCCATCGCCATTCTCCAAGCGCCTTACGGCATCCAAGCGTTTTCGATGTGGCGCGGGCGATGACCGGGCGCAAGTAAGATGACATCAATGGTGATGTCCTCACCGTCATTTGCGTATTCATGCGCGACTGCTTCCACTGCCGCTGCAACCCGTGATAAGCGATGCTGGTCGATTGCGTCTGCTAAGTCCGCAGCGCGTTTGCGCCATTTGACTTCAATAAATGCAACCATGCCCGGGCGACGTGCAACAAGATCGATTTCGCCGAGTTTGGTCTTGACCCTTTCAGCGACCACTTGCCAGCCCTTTTGCATCAACCATTGCGCGGCCTGCGCTTCGGCTTCCCGGCCTTTGCGTTCTGCGATCTCACGTTTGGCTGTCATTGAGATTTCAATTCGACTGCACGGTTGTAGAGCGTTTGACGATCTGCACCTGTCGCCTTCGCCACTTGCGCAGCAGCTTTGCTGGGGCTCAGCGTCGCAAGAGCATCGCGCAGCAGCGTATCGGGATCGCCAATTGGGTCTGATCCTACGGGAGGACCGACAAGTAAGACAATCTCGCCTTTGGGTGGGTGTGCGAGAAAGTGGTCGGCCAACTCTTTGGCATTACCCCGGCGGCATTCTTCGTGCAGTTTTGTGAGCTCACGAGCGACCGCAATTGTGCGCCTTGGCCAGATCGCAGCAATCGCCTCAAGGCTACGCACCAGCCGCGGACCCGCTTCATAGAATATCAGCGTCGCGTCGATCACGCCAAGGCTCTCGAGAACGTCAATGCGCGCTTTGGCTTTGACAGGCAGAAAGCCAGCGAACACGAAGCGGTCATTTGGCAGTCCAGCCAAAGTCAGCCCGGCGATTGCAGCGCATGGCCCGGGAATTGTCGTTACGTTCGCGTCTTTTGTGTTGGCCTCTGCAACCAGCCGATAGCCGGGATCTGAAACGAGCGGAGTGCCAGCATCGCTTACAAGCGCAACCGGCTCTAGCAATGCCTGATCTACGAGCTTTGCGCGTGCGGCATCGCCGGCGTGGTCGTCATAGCGAATCATCCTTGCCGAGATGCCAAGATGCCTAAGCAGCTTACCAGTAACGCGGGTATCTTCGCACGCTATAACACTTGCCTGGCGTAGTGTCTCAATTGCGCGGAGCGTGATGTCGCCGAGATTGCCAATCGGCGTCGCCACAATATAGAGGCCCGGAGCAAGAGATTCTTTCACGGCTGATTCAGAAAGCGGCGTGTTCACATATGCCTTTTTGAAGCAGCAATCAGAGGTCGGCAAGAATGAAGCGTTGGTACTCGCACTTTTCGGATCGTGCGACATTTGGATTTGCTGCGGCTAGGTCGTTTCGCCGCGGTTTGATGATCGCCGGTTCGGCAGCATTGCTTGGGGCGTGTACCGTTATCCCTAAGACCGAGACTGTTTCAGCTCCTCCGACCACACCGACACCGGGCCCGAGCGCGACGGCGCTGCCATCTGATGCTTCGCGCCATCGGATCGCGTTGCTGGTGCCGATGTCAGGCAATACCGCCGAAGTTGGTAAATCGCTGGCAAATGCGACCACAATGGCACTGCTCGATACAAATGCCAGCAACTTGCGGATCACGACATATGACACGGCCACCGGTGCGAGTGCTGCGGCGCAAAAAGCGGTTAGCGACGGAAATCAGCTTATCCTGGGACCGCTGCTCGCCAGCAACGTTCCGGCAGTGCAGGCCGCTGCGCGCCCAGCCCGCGTGCCCGCGATTGCCTTTTCCAACGATGCGACCATTGCGAGCGCTGATGTATTCCTGATGGGACACATCCCTGAGCAATCTATCCGTCGCACGGTTCGCTATGCACGCGCGCGCGGCTCGAATGCGTTTTCAGCCTTGCTCCCACAAGGCGATTATGGCGACCGTTCATTCAGCGCGCTGCAGAATTCACTACGCGACTTTGGGGGGACGCTCATTTCGACTGAGCGTTATGACCGTGGCAACACGTCGATTGTCAGTGCCGCTCAAAGGCTTCGGACTTCCGGACGCTATGACACCGTGCTGATCGCGGATGGTGCGCGCCTTGCTGTTCAGGCTGCCAGCGAGCTGAAAGCAGATGGAGCGCAGGGCACTCGCCTGCTAGGCACCGAGTTATGGAGCGGCGAAGCCGCCCTGACACGCGATGAGGCGATTGATGGTGCGCTTTTCTCGGCGGTTTCGGACGATCGGTTTAAGCGTTTTGCTGACAGTTACGAACAGCGGTTCGGCGGCAAGCCATATCGCATAGCGACACTTGGCTATGATGCAGTGCTCCTCACGCTGAGAGTGGCACGCGACTGGCGTGTTGGTGATCGCTTTCCGCGCGAGCAGATGTTTGATCGCGGCGGTTTTCTCGGTGTCGATGGTCCATTCCGGTTCAATCGCCGTGGTATCGCTGAGCGAGCGCTGGAAGTGCGAGAAGTGCGCGATGGACAAGTGCGCGAAGTCGATCCAGCACCGGCAAACTTTGGCAGTTAGCAGGCTTTACCGTTAACAGCGCTTGATTGCGCAAACTGCGAATAAGGATATTGCCTGTGCTTGTGGGCTACGAAGCCTGCTCCCTATATCAAGGCGATGTCAGAAGATCTGTTTGAGAACGCGCCTACGTCCAGTGGGGATTACAACGCCTCGGCAATCGAGGTCTTGGAAGGGCTCGAACCCGTCCGCCGCCGCCCGGGCATGTATATCGGCGGGACCGACGACCGAGCGCTGCATCACCTCGCCGCAGAGGTTCTCGACAACGCTATGGATGAGGCCGTCGCTGGCCATGCCACTCGGATCGAAGTGCGGCTGGACGAAGGCAACAGGCTGAGCATCGCTGATAACGGGCGCGGCATTCCGGTCGATGAGCATCCCAAGTTTCCGGGCAAATCCACGCTCGAGGTGATCCTTTCAACGCTGCATTCCGGCGGGAAGTTCTCTGGCAAAGCGTATGCCACCAGCGGCGGCCTGCATGGTGTCGGGGTGAGCGTGGTCAATGCGCTGTCGTTGCACACAAGGGTAGAGGTCGCGCGCGATCGTCAGCTTTATGCTCAGGAGTTTGCAAAGGGGCAAACGCTTGGACCGCTTGAGGCTCTGGGGGCAGCGCCCAATCGGCGTGGAACCACGGTCGCGTTTACGCCTGATAGGGAGATTTTCGGAGAACGCGCGTTCAAACCGGCGCGCTTATTCAAACTGGCGCGTTCCAAAGCTTATCTGTTTGCAGGCGTCGAAATACGCTGGAAATGTGCCGAGACACTTGCGTTTGAGGACGTCCCTGCTGAAGCGGTGTTCAGGTTTCCCGGAGGTCTTGCAGATCATCTGGCCGAGCAGGTCGGCACCCGCGAGTGCGTGACAGCTGAGCCAGCGACAGGCAGTCAGGAGTTTCCTGCGGATGAAGCAGGGCAGTCCAAAGGTCGGGTTGAATGGGCGATTGCTTGGCCGCTTTATTCCGACGGCTCGACCAGCTGGTATTGCAACACGGTTCCGACCCCAGATGGCGGCACGCATGAGCAGGGTTTGCGTGCGGCTCTCACCAAAAGCCTGCGCGCATTTGGTGAACTCACGGCCGCAAAGAAGGCCAAGGACATCAACGCCGATGATGTTATGACCGGCGCTGAAGTGATGCTCAGCGTGTTCATCCGCGACCCTCAGTTCCAGTCGCAGACCAAGGATCGGTTGACGTCACCTGAAGCAGCACGGCTTGTTGAAAATGCAGTCCGCGACCATTTCGACCACTTCCTCACTGACAACATGGAGCGCGGCAAAGCGCTTCTTGGCGAAGTTATGGAGCGGATGGAAGAACGTTTGCGCCGCAAGCAAGAGCGGGAGATCAAGCGTAAGACTGCAACCAATGCGAAAAAGCTGCGCTTGCCGGGCAAGCTGACGGATTGTTCGGGTGAAACCGATGCCGAAACAGAGCTGTTCATTGTCGAGGGCGACAGCGCTGGTGGGAGCGCAAAACAGGCCCGTGATCGCAAAACGCAAGCGATCCTGCCGATCCGAGGCAAAATCCTCAATGTCGCGTCCGCCACTGCAGACAAAATCAGAGCCAATTCGGAAATTGCTGATCTTGCACTGGCGCTGGGCTGCGGAATTCGGAAGGATTGCGATGCTGAAAGTCTGCGCTACGATCGCATTATCATCATGACAGACGCAGACGTCGACGGCGCTCATATTGCGACGTTGCTGATGACTTACTTCTTTCAGGAAATGCCGGAGATCGTGAGAAAGGGGCACGTGTTCCTTGCCAAGCCTCCGCTTTACCGGCTTACCGCCGGTAAAGAGAGCCGCTACGCCAATGATGACGCGCACCGAGCCGAGCTCGAAGCAACGGTCTTCAAAGGCAAAAAAGTCGAAGTCGGACGTTTCAAAGGGCTTGGCGAAATGAACCCGAAGCAGCTTCGCGAAACGACCATGGATCCAGAAACCCGCTCCCTTATTCGGATAACTTTGCCTGCTGAGTTCGAACAGCGTGCCAGTGTCAAAGTGCTGGTTGATCAGCTGATGGGGCGAAACCCAGAGCATCGCTTCAATTTCATCCAGAACCATGCCAGCGATATCGACCGGGACATGATCGATGCCTGACGAAAGGCGAGATTATCCTGATCCGAGAGAGGAAGATATTATGGCTGGCGATCGGCGCATCTCGCGGCCCGATAGCTCACTGCCTGATTGGTACATTGCAGATGCAAGCTATCGTCCGATCCCCATTGCGTGGTTTGCAGCAGCAATCCTGCTTCAGTCTGTTCTGGTCTCTGCGGTGTTCTTTGTTTTCATCGCTCGCAATGGTTGGGTGACTATCGGGCTTGCGACACTCGCGACACTGCTTGTCTTTCAATGGTCATGGGAGCGCGGCATCAGACAGTCAGGGCGACCTTGGCAGATCGCGACAATCCTAGTCATGATGATGCAGCTCGGCTTGATCGTGATTGGCACAGGGGATCGGCTATAGCTGCTGATCGTGAGGCAGGCCGTCGCCGGCACCTCATTAAATGGACCTCTTGCACCGCTGGATGTCGCGCCTTATCGCGTGCGCCGAATGTAAGTCTCATAGGAAAACTCATGACTGAGCAGCAACGTTTCGAAGGCACTAGCAACTACATCGCGACTGAAGACTTGAAAGTGGCGGTGAATGCTGCGGTGACGCTGCGCCGCCCGCTCTTGGTGAAAGGCGAACCTGGTACGGGCAAGACTGTGCTTGCGCATGAGATTTCACGAGCCATCAATGCCCCGCTTATCGAATGGAATGTCAAGTCGACCACCAAAGCTCAGCAGGGGCTATACGAATATGATGCGGTTGCACGGCTTCGCGACGGGCAGCTTGGCGAAGAGCGCGTCCACGACATCCGCAATTACATCAAGAGAGGCAAACTGTGGGAAGCCTTCACCTCTGACCAACTCCCTGTTTTGCTGATCGACGAGATCGACAAAGCCGACATCGAATTTCCGAACGATCTTCTTCAGGAACTCGATCGGATGAGCTTTGATGTATATGAAACGCAGGAACGGATCGAAGCCAAAGAGCGACCGATCGTGGTCATCACATCGAACAATGAAAAAGAGCTGCCTGATGCATTCCTCAGACGCTGTTTTTTTCACTATATCAAGTTTCCTGATCGCGAGACGATGCAATCGATCATCGATGTCCACTTTCCCGATATTCAAAAGACGCTTGTCAAAAAAGCGATGGATATCTTTTACGAGTTGCGCGAAGTGCCGGGCCTTAAGAAAAAGCCTTCGACCAGCGAGCTGCTCGATTGGCTTAAGCTGCTGCTTAATGAGGATATGCCGCTAGAAGTGCTGCAGGATTCAAATCCCAATAATGCAATCCCGCCGCTCCATGGCGCACTGCTCAAGAATGAGCAGGACGTAATGCTGTTCGAACGGCTTGCGTTTATGGCGCGGCGAAACCCAAGCTGAGCGGGGCTTCATCAATCGAAGCTGTAGGCCAGTTCGAAATCGCCCCAGCGGCGCCCTTGGATGATAAGCGGAACATAAATGTTGCGTACCACAACATAGCTTTCCCCATCGCCTTCCTGACGGTAGACCGCCATCATGTAAGGCGCTCTGCTCTCTTTTGCGCGTTTGTCGATCGCTTCGAGAATTATCCGTCCATTGCGGCAATATTTGGTGTCATGGGCAAGGTCCCCGGTTGGCTCGCGCGAATACGCACTGATCTGCGTAGGGATAAAGCCCTGCATGTCGGTGCATGCCGAGGCAATCACTCGGTCATCGCCTGCGCCAGTTGCCTCAAAGATCGGACGCCAGTGAACGTCTGCCCAGTCCGATAGTTTGGTACGGAAGAGCGGTGGGTTGGTGTTCGCAACCTGTTTATAGCTGTCATCAAAGACAGCTGGTTCAGAGATGGTTCCATCGCTCAGTGCTGTTTCCGTGACTTGGGCCAGCTGCGCCGTAATGCGCTGTGCTCGTTCGACCATCATGCTGTCTTCCGGACTCAGGCCAGCCTTCACAATGCTGTCAAACATCTCGCTGGCGGTCAGTTCAAGGTTCGCCATCCGATGGTGTGCGTCTTGTAGCCTGGCTTCATTGGCTAGTGCTGCCTTGTCAAAGCTGGCCAAGACCTCTTGTACCGCATTCACATGTCCGCTGATCGTCCCGGTCGAACGCGCGATGACTTCGTTTTGCTTGTCGACCTCGCCGACCAACTCGCCGACAGTGCCCATGGTTGCCTCGATTTGGGATACCGAGGCTTTTGCAGCGCCGCTCGCTTGTGAGCCCGCTTCGATCCGGCCGATGACTTCGCTTGCTTCGCTCCCAAGCGTGTCAACCGTGATGGCGATCTCTTCAGTTGCTCGGCGGGTCTCATTAGCGAGACTTTTCACTTCGCTCGCGACGACAGCGAAAGTCCGGCCGGCATCGCCAGCGCGCATCGCTTCGATCGTCGCATTGAGCGCAAGGATATTGGTGGTTTCAGCAATATCATCAATGTCCTGCGCGCTGCGCCGGACCTGTTCCATAGCTGCTGAGAAGCTCGTGACATGCTGTCCCAGCGTATCGACCAGCTCAAGGACGGAATTGATCTGCGCGAGCGATGATTGGATCAGCGCACTTCCCTCGCTCAGACGCATAAGCGCTCGCTCTGATAAGAGCCGCGCTTCATCGCTTGCCTGCGAAACCTTTTCCTGATCGGCTTCAAGAGCAGCGACTGTCCCGAGCAGCATATCGTGTTCTGAGCGTAGCGACTCAGAAGAACTGATTACCCCTGCGACGATACCTGCCACATCGGTGCACTCGACAGTCACTGCGCCGCAACTCGCCGGTATCGACTCCAGTGCTGATGCGTTCGAAGGATCGATTTCGACTGGTTTCATTCTTTTGCGAACCCCTGTTGGAAGAACCAGTTAACCACGCATGGTTATCAAAGCGCTAAGGTCTCATGCCGCTCGCGCGGGGCTGGTCTCTTGATGTAGTCAGCGCTAAACAGTGAGCATGTTTTTCAATTTCACTGATGAATTGCGCGCAGCCGGGATAGGCGCAAGCTTTAAGGAACACCTCACCTTGCTCGAAGCGCTCGACAAGGACGTGATCGAACAGACCCCTGAAGCGTTTTACTACCTCTCGCGGACGACTTTCGTGAAAGACGAAGGCATGCTCGACCGTTTCGATCAGGTTTTTCACAAGGTCTTTCGAGGGATAATGTCAGATTATGGACAGAGCCCGGTCGATATCCCGGAGGACTGGTTGAAAGCGGTTGCGGAGAAATTTCTCACTGAAGAGGAAATGGCCGAGATTGAGAAGCTTGGCGACTGGGACGAGATCATGGAGACGCTTAAAAAGCGGCTCCAGGAACAGGAAAAGCGTCACCAAGGTGGCAATAAGTGGATCGGGACCGGCGGAACCTCGCCCTTTGGTAACTCAGGGTACAATCCCGAAGGCGTGAGGATCGGCGGCGAAAGCAAGCATAAGCGCGCAATCAAAGTCTGGGAAAAGCGCGAGTTTAAAAACCTCGACAACACCAAGGAACTGGGCACGCGCAACATCAAGATGGCGCTGCGCCGCTTACGCCGGTTTGCGCGCGAAGGCGCAGCGGACGAGCTCGATATCGACGCGACGATTGAAGGAACTGCCAAGCAGGGCTGGCTCGACATCCACATGCGGCCTGAGCGGCACAATGCGGTCAAACTGCTGCTGTTTCTCGATGTGGGCGGATCCATGGACCCCTTCATCAAGCTGGTTGAGGAGCTCTTTAGCGCGGCCACAGCGGAGTTCAAAAACCTTGAGTTCTTTTATTTTCACAACTGCCTTTACGAAGGTGTGTGGAAAGACAATCGCCGTCGTTGGCAGGAGCGTACCAAGACCTGGGACGTGCTCCACAAGTACGGCCATGATTACAAAGTGATCTTCGTCGGCGATGCGGCGATGAGCCCCTATGAAATCACTCATGCGGGGGGCTCAGTCGAGCACATGAATGAGGAAGCAGGCGTCACCTGGATGCAGCGTGTTACAAACACCTATCCGGCTACCGTATGGCTCAACCCGGTGCCCGAAAAGCAATGGGGCTACTCGCAGTCGACCAAGATGATGAAGCAACTGGTGGATGATCGGATGTATCCCCTAACGCTTGATGGGCTCGATGAAGCGATGCGGGAATTGAGTCGCAAACAGGGGCATTGATTGCGCTCTCGCGCTAAACCTCTCGATCTGCTACCATTAGCTTAGATCAGGGAAGGTTTTTTGATGCGCACTCTGCTTGCTCCTATAATCGGTCTTTTGTGCATGGCGGCCACCGGCAACCTCGAAATACCTCCGGCTGAAGCAGGCGAGCGCGAAGCGCAAATTCAAGAGCTGAGAAAAAAGATCGGGGAGGTGTCCAAACAGCGCAAGCTCGAAGAAGAGCTTGGGCTTCCGCACACGGGAGTGTTTGCTGACTTGCTTAACGAGCGGCGCCGAGCCCAGACGCCGGGATGCCGCAACCGGTTTGAGCGTGTTCAGGACGTACAACGAGTTGAAGGCTTCACGATAGTCGCTCCCAATCACCCACTGCTGCGGCGCGGGCCTGCTGCACCGGAAAGGCCGCTCGCAATCTATGCGGTGGACCGGCGCGAAGATGGTTGCAGTGTAATGGTGGTTATGGGCAATCCGGACGATGTCCGCCCGTTGCCTGCACTAGAAGCCGAAGATCATCGTCTGATGCCAGCGGACGAACCGGAGAATTGATCAGTACAACAAGTGTTCTCGCACCATTTGCACCCAGGCGGCTTCGTCGTGTGACGCCATGACGTCAAGATCGCTTGGCGTTGCTGCGTCATCGTCGACCCATTCGCGCAAACTTGGTCCGCCATTGATAACGTCAATCGCCAAAACATCATTGGTGTATTCGTATTTGAATTCGGTACCGCGCCAGATCTGATAGTCTGGATAGAGCCGTCGGATCGCCTTGAATGCGAGCGCTTGCATCCTCCACGGTTTGAACGCGTCGTGCGTGTAATGTGGTCCCTCAGCATGAACCATCAATGCATTGCAGAGTTTGCCGACATGCTTGTGAAAGGTCGGCTCAAACCAGCACTCGCGCACCGCTGCGCCGCCGCACCATTCCGGCGCGATACGCTGCATTTCGGCCCATACTGCGGCAGCCTCAACGTCGGGCGCGCCGAAGAGAACTTCTAAAGGGCGCGTCGTCCCCCTCCCCTCACTTAGCGTCGCGCCTTCGATCATTACCGTGCCTGCGTAACAGCGCGCCATGTTGAGCGAGGCCGCATTGGGCGATGGGTTTATCCAGATGCGGCTTTCTGGCCAGCCAAATCCCGGTCCATCGGGCTGCCAACCCTCCATCGCCACGACGCGATAATCCACGTCGAGTTTGAAATGCTCGACAAACCAGTGGCCCATTTCTCCGAGTGTAAGCCCGTGACGCATCGGCATTGGGGCGGCGCCTACAAAGCTCTCTTGCCCAGGAACAAGCATTGTCCCTTCGACTGGGCGTCCTGCCGGATTAGAGCGGTCCAGCACCCATACCGATTTGCCGGCTTTAGTCGCTTCCTCAAGCAGATAGAGTAGCGTGGTAACAAAGGTGTAGATGCGGCAACCAAGGTCCTGAAGGTCGAATAGGAAGACATCGGCGCTCGACATCATCTGGCCGGTTGGGCGGCGGACTTCGCCATAGAGCGAGAAGACTGGAATGCCGTATTGCGCGTCCATCTCGGTCTGCGTTTCGACCATATTGTCTTGCTTATCGCCCTTCAGCCCGTGCTGTGGACCAAACGCGCTTGTGACGTCCACGCCAGCAGCAATAAGTGCATCAAGACTATGCGTAAGGTTCTCTGTGACGCTGGCTGGATGCGCAACTAGAGCGACGCGCTGGCCGTTCAACTCGCTAAGGAGTGCCGGATTGGCGAGCAGACAATCGATTCCGAATTTTACTTGACCTGTCATGCGCATCGGTTGGAACACGCCAGGGTCAAAGGCAAGGCTTGTCGCGGAACCAGTCAAACCGCGCAGGCGTTAAGGCGATATGGATTACACCGCTCTCACCGCTGCGCTTGTGTACGGCATCGGCTTAAACATTGCCGGTGGATTGCTGACGGATGTTGGCGAATGGTATCAAAAGCTTGAAAAGCCATGGTTTCAGCCTCCGGGCTGGGCTTTCGCACCGGCTTGGACGCTCATCTTGGCACTTGCTGGATGGGCTCTTTACATCGGTTGGACGCAGGCATCGGGACCGGCGCAGTTCAACGCTGTAGCAATAGCATTCGCAATTAATGCGCTGCTTCATTTCCTTTGGTCGCCGTTGTTTTTCACCTTCAAGCGGCCCGATTGGTCGTTCATAGAGAATTTCGCGCTGATCGCCTCTTGCGCTTCGCTGATTGTCGTTCTGGCACCGATTTCAACATTCGCAGCTTGGCTCATTGTGCCGTATTTGGCTTGGACGAGCTTTGCGCAAGCGATCAATTACGGCGTCCTCAAACTCAATGGCCCGTTCGGTCCTACCGCTAAAGATGCGGTCTAACGATCGACTATCAATTGACGACAGGCCTCGCTGTGAAAGTCTGGTCTGCCCGGACCGAAGGCGAGCGACCAGTACTGTATCGTTTGATTGCGATGTTCGACAATAGCCGTGAGAGCAACCTGCGCTGGGCTTGGGAGGTCCGCTGCGATGTTCGCACTCAGAACCAACTCGGTGTCGGTGGATGACACCGCAAGTGCGATAGCGTCGACCGGTGCTTCGCGCATCCCCTCGCGGAAGGCATCAAAATCATACGCTGCCCAACGCGTTGAAGGCGAGAGATTAAGTTCGCGGTAAGATGCGCCTCCGATGGGCTGCCAGAACACTTCGAAACAGCTCGTTTTCCAGAGTTCATCGGTTCGAATGGACGGCGCTGTGTCAGGCAAACGAATGCCTTCGATGCGCCCGTCAAGCCGAAACTCTGCATCGCATCCTGTCTCTGTGGCAGAGATTTTGGCGGTGACTGCGCGGATCGGTCCGAGATCGCAAGACTGATGAAGCATTAAGGCATGCATGGCTTGGGCTATCGCTTAGCGATCCCTTTCGGGCAAGCCACTAGCCGCTGTGTGTCCGCGCTGTTAAGCGCCAGTGCGATGACGCAAAGTTACGAATCCGAGTTGATGCGCCTCCTAGACGAGCGCGGCTATATCCATCAGGTCACCGATCCTGGAGCGCTGGATGCACTAGCTGGAACTGCCGTCGTGCCCGGCTATATCGGATTCGATGCGACTGCATCCTCGCTGCATATCGGCAGCCTTGTCCAGATCATGATGCTGCGCCGACTTCAGCAAACCGGACACAAGCCGATCGTCGTGATGGGTGGTGGGACCACAAAGATTGGCGACCCATCCGGCAAGGATCAAAGCCGCCAGCTTCTCAGCTCACAAGATATCGATTCCAATATCGCTTCAATTCGCACTGTGTTTGAGCGTTTGCTCACCTTTGGTGATGGACCGAGCGATGCAGTTATGGTCAACAATGACGAATGGCTTTCGCAGTTAGGCTATGTCGAATTGCTGCGCGATGTCGGCCCGCATTTTACCATCAATCGCATGCTGACATTCGATTCAGTGCGCTTGCGGCTCGACCGTGAACAGCCTTTGAGCTTCCTCGAATTCAACTACATGATCCTGCAAGCCTACGATTTTCTTGAGCTCGCAAGGCGTTATGACTGCCGCCTGCAAATGGGCGGGAGCGATCAGTGGGGTAATATCGTAAACGGCATGGAGCTTTCCCGGCGTAAGGAAGCGCGCGAGCTGTTTGGCCTCACAACTCCGCTTTTAACGACAGCCGATGGCGCGAAGATGGGCAAGACCGCCGCGGGCGCTGTTTGGCTCAACGAAGATGCTCTGCCCGCTTATGATTTTTGGCAGTATTGGCGCAACGTAGACGACCGCGACGTTGGCCGGTTCTTAAAGCTATTCACCGATTTGCCTTTGCCTGAGATTGCTCGATTAGAGGCGCTAGAAGGCGCTGAAATCAATGATGCCAAGGCCATTCTTGCAAGCGAGATAACCCGCCTCGTGCGTGGTGAAGATGCTGCAAAACTTGCCGCGGCCACAGCTCGTGACACTTTCGCGGGAACGGGCATGGGTGAGGACCTTCCAACCCTATCCGTCGGGGAAGACGGGCGACGCATCTCTGAAGTGCTGACCGAACTCGGCTTTACCGCGTCTAAAGGTGAAGCAAAACGCAAGCTTGCTGAAGGCGCGGTTAAAGTGAGTGACAAAGTCGTGACAGATCCTGGCTTCATTATCGCGCCAGGCGACGGAGCCGCAATCAAGCTAAGCTTAGGTAAGAAAAAGCATGGCCTTGCAGTGCGTTAGATCCCGGAAAAGCGTTTTGGCTTAAAGCATTGGTTTCGCGCCCTTCCACGCGCTTTACCAAATATCAGCCTTTATCCTCCATTAGCAAACGCAGTATGCGTTAAAGGAGGGTTCGCGTCTGTGTCTGCCGGAGCAAATCTTAGTGTGACTGATCTGCGCCGTTCGACGCGCCATCCGGTCGACTTTCCTGTGATTGTCGAGCACCATGCAAAGGGTGATCTCAATTTGCATGTCTGCAATATTTCGGCGCATGGGTTTATGGTCGATGACGCCGATCAGCTTGAGCGCGGTGATCGCGTCATCATTCGTCTGCCAGTCGTGGGCAGGATCGAAGCTTACGTAATCTGGACGCGGGATGAGCGCGCTGGATTTCAGTTCGAGCGTATTATCAGGCTCGACGACTTTATGGCCATAATTGATACACTGCAGCCTAATCCGCGTCTGCGCCGCAAGCGCTAAACGCGCAAAGCAAGTAACCGGTCAGGCGCCGCCAACGGCATAACAAAGGCAACCATGCTACTCGCTTGGCAAGGCAGTTAGCGCCTGCCATGGCAATTGTGTGAGCGAGACTGCGCAGGCCCCTTCCCACCCTATTCAGGTTCGAGACTTTCGGATCTACTGGTTTAATCGGCTAGCCCGAACCCTCGCGCAGTATGCGATGCTGCTGATCATCGGTTGGCAGGTTTATAATCTCGCTCGCGATGCGGGGATGAGCGTTGCTGAAGCTTCTGGACAGCTCGCTCTGATTGGCCTGCTTCAGTTCGCGCCGTTGTTCATCCTGTCTCCCTTTACAGGGCTTGTGGCAGATCGCTTTGACCGGCGGATGATTGCACAGCTTACGGTTGTGGTGCAGCTCTTATGTGCCTTGGTCTTGGCTTGGGTTAACTATAGCGATGCCATCTCTATCCCGATCCTTTTTCTTGTCGCAGTAGTCTTTGGGGTTGCGCGCGGATTTGCCGGGCCTGCGCTATCAGCACTTGCCCCTAATCTTGTTCCCAAACCGCTCTTGCCGACTGCGATCGCGCTCTCATCAATTGCATGGCAGGTTGGTATGATTGCGGGCCCAGCCTTAGGCGGATTTGCCTATCGGATTGGACCTGCGGTGCCCTATGCTGTTGCAGCAGGGCTGTTTGCCGTGTCCTTTATCTCGCTAGGCCTGATTAAGAAAGTGCCTCAACCACCGGTGCGCAAGGATCAACGCCCGCTAGGCCAGATTGTCGATGGATTGCGTTACGTCGCTAAGAACCAGATGGTGTTAGGCGCGATCACCCTTGATCTGGCGGCGGTTTTTTTGGCGGGTGCGACTGCGCTGTTTCCGGTATATGCGCGCGACATCCTTGGCGTTGGCGAAGTCGGTTTGGGCTTTCTCGCCGCAGCACCGGCAGCCGGTGCTGCGACCATCGCGGCATACTTTTCGTTTCGTCCGCTCGCCAACAATGTGGGTCCAAAGATGCTTTGGGCGGTAATTGTCTTCGGAGCTGCGACGATAGTCTTCGCGCTGTCCACGTCGATGGCTCTCAGTCTCGCCATGCTGTTCGTAGTGGGTGCGTCGGACATGTTCAGCGTTTATGTCCGCCAGTCGCTGGTCCAGCTGCACACTCCCGATGATAAGCGCGGGCGGGTCTCTTCTGTCAATCTGCTGACTATCAGTGCCTCTAACGAGGGTGGCGATTTTTTCTCAGGGAGTCTTGCGTTTTTGATCGGACCAGTTGCCGCCGTCGCCTTAGGCGGCGCAGGCGCGATCGGTGTCGTTCTTTTGTGGAGCCGGATTTTCCCTGTGCTTAGAACAACGAAAACCTTCGATCCGCCCGCAGACCTGCTAAATCCGAAATCCAGCACATAGACTAAGACCGCGCAGGAGAGTTGAGATGAAAGCAAACGACATTCTCGAGACCATTGGCAACACCCCGCATATTCGGCTTTCTCGAATGTTCCCCGAACATGAGGTCTGGCTTAAATCCGAACGGGCCAATCCCGGCGGCTCGATCAAAGACCGGATCGCTTTGGCCATGATCGAAGATGCTGAACAATCAGGCGCGTTAAAGCCCGGCGGCACGATTGTTGAGCCAACAAGCGGAAACACGGGTATCGGTCTTGCGATGGTAGGCGCTGTCAAAGGCTATAAAGTCATTCTGGTCATGCCGGAAAGCATGTCCATCGAGCGCCGCCGATTGATGCTTGCTTATGGTGCTGCGTTCGACCTGACGCCCAAGGAGAAGGGGGTAAAAGGCGCGATCGAACGCGCAATTGAGTTGGTCGAAAGCACGCCAGGTGCATGGATGCCCAGCCAGTTTGAGAACCCCGCGAACGTCGCGGTGCACGTTCAGACCACAGCGCGTGAGATTCTCGACGATTTCGCTGATGCACCGATCGACGTCATGGTGACAGGAGTAGGCACCGGAGGACACCTCACAGGTTGTGCGGAAGAGCTCAAAAAGCATTGGAGCGGGTTTAAAGCCTATGGTGTCGAGCCTGAAGCCTCACCGGTAATCAATGGCGGCGAACCTGGCCCGCACCCGATCCAGGGTATTGGCGCTGGCTTCATCCCGGGCAACCTGCACACCAATGCCATCGATGGGGCGATCACCGTGGCCGCAGATGACGCTAAGGAAATGGCTCGCCGCGCTGCGCGTGAAGAGGGCATGCTGATTGGTATCTCATCGGGGGCGACGCTCGCTGCAATTGCCAAGAAGCTGCCGGAGTTGGACCCCGGGACCAGGATCATGGGCTTCAATTACGATACCGGCGAGCGCTACCTGTCCGTTCCAGAATTCCTACCGATTGAATGAGCGCGCTTCGCCGTTTGTCGATCAGATTTGCACCTCGTCCGATAGACCAAAACATACAAGACAACTGACATATTTGGCTGATAACGGCACGCCTCCGGGTCATCGTATTGATAAAACGAGCTTGGAGTGGGCAATGAAATGGTCAAATGCATTCGGCTTGTTGTCGAGTGACGTAGGGCGACCGCTGCATTACCGTTTTCTCAAGAAGCAGCGCCACGCGGTTAATGATGCAATTGCCAAGAGTTCGAAAATCTCAAACGACCCGGTGCTTGATCAAAAAGACTTCGAATGGGCTGGAAGAATACAAAACAGTTGGGAGGCGATCAGAGATGAGGCGCTCGCGGTCTGTGAGCATTGTGAGGCGATCCCACCGCTGCGTGATATATCGCCCGATCATCGCCGCATAATAAGGGACAATCGTTGGCAGAGCTTTTTCCTAGTCGGCTACGGAAATCGAATAGCGCAGAACATTGCTCGCGCCCCGCGCACCGCTGAACTTGTAAGCCAGATTCCCGGTCTGAACTCCGCCTTCTTCTCGATCCTTGCGCCTGGGTCGATGATCGTTCCGCATCGCGGGGTTACGAAGGCCTTTATCACCGCGCATCTCGGTCTTGTTGTCCCGGATGATCAGGACGCGCTGTGGATGCGCATTCATGATCAGCACGTTCATTGGCAGGAAGGCGATTGGTTGATTTTTGATGATACCTACGAACACGAAGTGCGCAACGACACGGACAAAACCCGCATCGTGCTGCTTTGTCAGGTCGAGCGACCGTTGCGATATCCCGGAAAGTGGCTCGCATCCGCGCTGATGCGATATGTGAAGCGGAGCCAATTTGTGCGCGAAGCGCACGACAATCTCGACGATTGGGAACAGGCCTACGCTAAGGCTGAACGGAGCGATCGCTAGTCATATAGAAGAAGGGCTGAGAAGCTCGCGCCGCTCAGCCCATTCCACGTGACGATTTCGTATTCGATCAAGCCGCAGTAGCGAAGGCTTCTTCGGGCAGCTTCATCATATTGTCCGAACCCGCTTCAAGCTTACGACGCAAAGCGCCGGCATCCGGCAGGAAACGCTCTGCAAAATAGGCAGCCGAGGTAAGCTTGGCTTCGTAAAACGCGGCATCTTGCGTGCCGGTTGCAAGAGCAGACTTGGCAACTCGGGCCATCTTGAGCCACATCAAGCCCAGAGTTACGACACCCATAATGTGCATGTAGTGATGCGCGCCCGCTCCGAGATGGTTCGGGTTGGCCATGGCATTTTGCATGAACCACATGGTCGCGGCTTTCTGTTCGCCAAGTGCCTTCTCAACTTTCTCAGCGATGTCAGCGAGACCATCTACTTGCTTGGCTGAAGCGATTTCCTCTTCGACTGCGGCAAAGAAGGCCTGCACGGCTCGACCACCATTCGCCGCCAGCTTCCGGCCGCAAAGATCCATCGCCTGCACGCCATTGGTGCCTTCGTAGATCATGGCAATCCGGCTATCGCGCACGAATTGCTCCATGCCCCATTCCTTGACGTAGCCATGACCGCCATAGACCTGCTGCATGTTGTTGGCGATGTCATAACCCTTGTCGGTCCCGTAGCCCTTGATGACCGGTGTCATCAGACCGATAAGGTCGTCTGCGAGCTGGCGCTCAGCTTCGGTCTGAGCTTTGTGGGTTAGATCGACTTGCAGCGCGCCCCACAGGCACAGTGCCCGCATGCCTTCGTTAAACACTTTGGCATCCATCAGCATGCGGCGGACATCGGGGTGAACGAAGATCGGGTCAGCCTTTGCGTCCGTGTCCGCAGGCCCGGTTAACGCCCGGCCTTGGCGGCGATCCAACGCATAGGTGACGGCGTTCTGATAGGATACTTCAGCTTGCGCAAGACCTTGAATACCGACGCCCAGGCGCGCAGCGTTCATCATGACGAACATCGCTGCAAGGCCTTTGTTCTCCTCGCCGACCATCCAGCCTCTTGCGCCGTCGTAGTTCAGGACGCAGGTCGCGTTGCCGTGGATGCCCATCTTCTTCTCGATCGATCCGCATGAAACAGCATTGCGCTCGCCCGGTTCGCCGTTCTCGTCGAGGATGAACTTGGGCACTACGAAAAGCGAAATGCCTTTCGAATTGTCAGGAGCACCCGGCGTCTTGGCGAGGACAAGGTGAATAATGTTGCTGGTAAGGTCGTGTTCGCCGGCTGAGATGAAGATCTTGGTCCCGGTGATCGCATAAGACCCATCACCTTGGGGTTCGGCTCTAGTGCGGATCATGCCGAGATCGGTACCGCAATGCGGTTCGGTCAGGTTCATCGTACCTGACCATTCGCCCGATATCATCTTAGGCAGATACATCTCTTTCTGTTCCTGTGACCCTGCAGCCTGGAGCGCGGCCGCAGCACCGCCGGTCAAGCCTGGATACATGGCGAAAGCCTGGTTCGCCGTGCCGATATATTCTTCGAATGCAAAGCCAAGCACATGTGGCAGCCCTTGCCCGCCGAACTCTTCCGGCCCGGTCAACGTCGTCCACCCCGCTTCAACCAACTGCTCATACGCTTGCTTGAAGCCATCGGGCGTGGTGACAGATCCGTCATCATGGCGGGTGCAACCTTGCTCATCACCGACCTGATTTAATGGCGCAAGCACTTCAGAACAGAATTTACCTGCCTCTGATACCACCGCCTCGATCATGTCAGGCGTAGCATTCTCAAAGCCTGGCAGGTTTCCGTAGCTGGCAAGGTCAAGCATCTCATTAATCACGAAACGCGTATCCCGGGTGGGTGCGGTATAAGTTGGCATCACTGGATCCCTTTATTCAGTGTGTACGTCTTATGGCTTGGTTGATCGAAAGGTTCTTTTGAAGGCTTAGCCCAAATCGAGCTGCTCGATTTCAGCGACAAACTCAGTCAATTCTTTAATCGAAGAATCAATATCAGCGCGCTGTGCTTTAAGTTTCGCAATATGTTCACGACACTTCTCGACGGTGACGCGGCGCTGCTCCACTCGCCCATCGTCCAGATCGTAAAGGTCAATCATCTCGCGGATTTCAGTAAGGCTGAAACCGACATTCTTGGCACGCATAATCCAAGCGAGCCGCGCACGATCACGCTTCGAATACACTCGCGTGAGCCCAACTCGTGCAGGGCTGATCAAGCCTTCGTCTTCGTAAAATCTCAACGCACGCGCGGTGCAGCCAAACTCCGAAGTCAGATCAGAAATCGAGTATTGTTCACGGGCTTGCGCGTCAGGCGTGTCAAGGTGCGCGCCAGTGCGACGACCTTCATGTTCGCTGAACTGATCGGGTTGCCGATGCAGGCTATCCGTTTTCGAGGCTGTGAGCGTGCTTTCCATAAACACACGTCTACTTTACCTTTACGTGAGCGTCAAGAGTTTACCTTCACGAGAGCAATGTACCCATCAGCGGTTTGCTCAATTCGGCGATAAAAGCAGCTCGGTCTGCCCGTGTGACACGTTGGTCCAGCTGGATCGGCCAGGATAACGAGCGCATCTTGATCACAATCGGTCAGCATCTCTTTGAGCCGAAGAACATGGCCCGAGGTCTCG
>JBCCJD010000027.1:0-39400 GCA_039027955.1 Pseudomonadota bacterium | reverse complement strand
TGAACCACTGTTTTAAAGGAGCTGCGCGCATGTGCAACTCAATATCATCTTTGGGTGCCGCGTGATCCTCAATATTGCCGCGATCGAACAGGCCGATACGCTGTCCGCGATTGATCAGCAGCTCGCAGCGCTCACCTGGCGCGATGGCAAAGCGACTGCGGGGAAAGTCGCGCGCGCGGTCAAGCACAATGAGCAAGCGATCATGACGGAACCTGCTGGGCGCAAGCTGCGCGATACGCTCATGCCGCTGATCACGGACAATGCCGTGCTGAAAGCGGCTGCGCGCCCGCGGCGGTTTTCCAATCTGCTTATAAGCAAGACGGGAGGCGGCGGGCATTACGGCGCGCATGTCGACAACGCTCTCATGGGAAGCGGCAGCGCTCGCCTGCGCACCGATATGTCGTTCACCTTGTTCCTAACGCCGCCAAGCGCTTATGAAGGAGGCGAGTTGGTGATCCATGCTGCAGGCATGAATTCGGCTGTCAAAGGCGAAGCGGGCCAATTGGTGCTTTATCCGTCCTCCAGCATTCACGAGGTGCGCCCAGTCACCAAAGGCGAGCGGATCGTGTGTGTCGGCTGGATTGAGAGCTTGATACCCGATCCCGCTCAGCGCGAATTACTGTTTGATCTGGAAAATCTGCGCGTGTCGCTGCGCGAGCGGCTTCCTGCCCAGGCAGGCGAGCTGCTTACTCTGGATAAGACCATCGCCAATCTGCTGCGGATGTGGAGCGTGCCTTAGGCCTGCGCGCGCGATTGCGCCTTCTCGGCACGGCGCGATTGCGCCTTCTCGGCACCGCGCGATGGCTTAGCGCTTGGCGCTTTGGTCTTCGCTGTGAAATAGATGATCAGGCCAACCCCGATCACGCTGGGCCCGGCCCATACCAGCGGATTGAACACATGTTCAGGCACATAGCGGATCAGCCCGACCGACATGAACGCGGTGTAGGCCGAAATTCCCATGCCAAGCAGCGCGCGAAAATGCTCGCCGACATAGGCTTTGCGCGATGGCGGCTCAGCGCGCCAGATAAACACCTGTTGGAGCACCATCGCAGCGAGCCCGAGCGCAGCGACTGCGACCATTAAAGTGTCGCCGATCCACAATCCGTAATACCCGCAATAAAGCGCTGATAAGACCACCGCAGCGATCACGATTTGCGTGCGCGGACGGCGCAGCGCTTCGCGGCTACGGGCGTGTTTGACGACGCTCAATCCGTAATCGGCGAACCCGATCGTGAGCAGTCCGAGATAGAGCATCATCCACACAAACAGCCCTTCGAACAGAGCCCGGTCGGCGATTTCAGGATGCCGCTCATCCGGCGCATAAAGCGATAACAGCGCCATGGCGACAGCGAGCGCGCCGGCACCGATGAAACCATAACAGGCAATGCGGCCCCACAATCGGTGCGAGCCAGCGCCTTTGCGGGTAACGATCGGCCCCCAGAACGCCGTCAGCCCGATTGTGCCCGTGATGACATGGACGATGATAAGGATGTGGAACAGGTCCATCCGGGCGATGTACAGCGAATTGGACAATCACAAAAGCCGGGAAATTGGACAAAGCGAGATCGGCCAAGCGCCCTTGAAGGTCTGCCCGAAAAATGGCTGCCGCGCTGATGCTCTCGCATGTCACGACGGCAGCCACCATCCCCCGGGTCGCAAGGGGGATTGACCGATCAGCGAAGACAAGGCCGCTCAGGGATGCCTGCTCACACGGAGCCGGCGTGGGCAGCTGAAATCGCCGTTCACTCATACTGGCGGCAAAGCGCCCAGGATCGGCTCAGGAATCTTACGGAGATGCGCGAAAGCCTCATCGTTACGATGTGCGGTGCTTGTCGAACGGCACATATTGGAAAAGCGCAAACATGACTTGCGAATTGTCTCAGCGGCTTGAAGCTGCGCCCATCGTGCCGTTGATCGATCCGGCGGATCCTGCCAGCGCAGTGCAAACCGCACAGGCTTTGGCGGCTGGCGGTCTTAACGTCATCGAAGTGGTGATGCGGAGCCCCGCCGCGCAGGCCGGGATGGAAGCGGTTGTTGCTCAAACCAGCGACGTCATGGTCGGGGCAGGAACAGTGCTGACGCTTGAGCAAGCCCGCGCCGTACACGCCAGCGGTGCGCAATTCATCGTCTCACCCGGCCTGATCGATGACATCGCGCTTTACTGTCTGGCTGAAGGCATCCCCTGTTTGCCAGGCACGATGACGCCCAGCGAAATGCAGCGGGCGCATACGCTTGGGCTTCGCACGGTCAAGTTCTTCCCTGCCGGTCTCGCTGGCGGCACAAGCCTGCTTAAAGCTGTCAGCGGGGTCTTTCGCGAACTTCGTTTCATGCCGACCGGCGGTATCTCGGCAGAGAACCTTGCGGACTACCTCGCATTGCCCAATGTGCTGGCCTGCGGGGGTAGCTGGCTAACGCCGAAAGAGACGATTGCTGCAAAGGACTATGCCTTGATCACGGCGCTTGCGCGCGAAGCGCTGATGCTCGCTCATGACACGCGGCGCGCAAGCTGATTATCGCGCCTGTTCGCGGACTTGGAGTTAGCCTTGAACTTCGACGAGGTGTCGCATCAAGCGCCGGGCTGACACCCAGATCGAATTGCGCGCGCCTTGGCCCAGCATGTCGCAGGTCATCTCATCGAACGGTTTGCGATCATTGCGCGCGGCTGCAATGCACAAGTCAGCGATCAGCATCTCATCATAGCTGAAGCTGGGATCGCATGGACGATTGAGCGAAATCGGATCGGGCCATGCCCGGCCCGCTTCATCGAGAAACACATGGAAGCTTGAGACCGCATCGCGGCAGCCCAGATGATGGCCAAGGGTTTGCGGGGAATAGCACTTTTTCACCTTCGCCATATGGCTGTAGCGCAGCGCACTGACCACCCGCGCTCGGGCCGGATCGACATAGCGCATGTCAGGCGTGTAAGTCAGCAAGTCGAGATCAAATGTCATGTGAATGTTATCCCCCGCCGCCCAGCCACGCCGGAGCGGTCGTCATCGGATTGTTCGTGCGCATCACCGCGAGCCGGACGGCCTGCATTTTTGGTGGTGGGTCATAAGAGAGGCAATCGCCGATCCCGGGCGAATCCTGCTCTGCAACTTTTTCGCAATAGCGCATTCCTATCTATTGACTCTCATTCGCATCAAGCGCAACCCCGCATAGAGATCAATCGACTAACAATTGGTCTGATGTTCACGCTCAATGAAGGGGAAAGATTGTTCCGCGCATATAGCGGGTCCGCATGTGCTTTTGAGTTCGCGTCTTCACCCGATGCGGCGGCGATGATATCCCTTCAAACCTCTATACGTTCTTGTCGAAAAAGGATCGTTCGATGAAATTCCCTCAAGTTTCAGCGCTTGCACTTGGCTTTGCTGCTATGACCTTAGCCGCTGCGCCGATCGCGGTTCAGGGTGACGACCGGGCAGCTCCCGTGGCATCGAGCGAGCAAGCCGCCTTCGAAGCGGATCGCGAGACAATTCTGGCGATGGCGGGGCATCACAAAGTGGTGTTCGATATGCGCGAATCGACTGCATGGATGGAAGGCTATGAACCGCTCGAGCCTAAGCTTTCAGGTGGTTATGAAACGGTTGTGGTGGCTGAAGACACCGGCACCAAGATCGTGTTGCAGCATCTGCTTGTCGTTGGGTCGCAAGATGAGCCTTATGTGGTCAAGCACTGGCGGCAGGACTGGGAATACGAGCCTGCCAAGATCCTCACCTTTTCGGGCGGCGACACCTGGGAGTTTACGGAAGTCCCGGCCGATGAGCGCAGCGGGAGTTGGTCACAGACGGTCTATCAGGTCGATGACAGCCCGCGCTATGCCGGCTACGGGCGCTGGAAAATGCGTAATGGCGTCAAGGAATGGGTGTCCAACGCGACGGCCCGTCCGCTCGCGCGACGCGATGCGGTGCGCAATCCGATCTACAAGCAATATTTTGGAGTGAACCGTCACTCGCTTACGCCGAGCGGGTGGATCCATTGGCAGGACAACACCAAGATGATGCCGTCTGCCGATGCGGACGGTGAGATGGTCCCGGTGGTGCAGGAATATGTCCTCAACACCTACGATCGCTTCGATGATTACAACACCGGTGCAGCGACCAGCTATTGGGCGAAGACCAAGGATTACTGGGCCGCTATTCGCCAGAAATGGGACGAAGTGGCGCAGGCCAATGGCGGCATCCGGATTGATCAGAACCCCGATGTCGGCACGACTATTGCGATGGACCTTTTGATGATGGCTGACGCGATCAAGAAAGGCGAGACGTCACAGAGTGATGCCAGCGCGAAGGCTGTGGCGTTGATCGCTCAAGGGACTGCACGAAAAGGCGGCTGAGCCGGGTTTTTCTCTTAAGACAAAACTGAACCTTAGGCGGCAGGCTGGCTTTGGCCCGCCGCCTGAGAAGGGCGCGCGCATAGGGCAGGGTGCGCCTGTTTGGGCGAGCAACACCTCGCTCCATGCTGCTGCGATTTTGCAACGCGAAAACCGCGATTGCCTTTCATTCTTCCGGATTATTTTGGCATTGATTTGCAAATGCGTCGCACTTAGCCATATGGCTTGATTGCGAATCATTTGCATTATTAGAAGGTCTTAGAGCACAAATGACCAAATCTCACTCCACCGGTCGATTGCTGCGAAGCAGCGCAATCGCACTTGTCGCATTCAGCCTCGCGAGCACAGTCTCCGCGCAAGACCAGCAAGAGCAAGAGGCCGAACCCACGAACGATGCCGTCACCGAAGATGGTCAGATCACTGTCACGGCCACGCGCACGCCCGTGTTGACTAAGGACGCGCCGGCCACAGTCACAGTGATCACCGACGAAGACATCGCCGATCAGCTCGCCACCGATACGCGCGATCTTGTCCGGTTTGAGCCCGGCGTCACAGTCCGCCGCGCTCCGGCGCGGTTTGGAGCGGCGGGTTCGTCTTTAGGGCGTGGCCGCAATGAGGATTTCGTGATCCGCGGGATTGGCGGCAACCGCGTGCTGATCCAGGTCGATGGCATTCGCACGCCGCAAGGTTTTGCGTTCGGAGCGCAAAGCGCAGGGCGGGGCGACTACACCGATGTCAGCCTCGTCAAATCGGTCGAGATCCTGCGCGGTCCTGCCTCGGCGCTTTATGGCAGTGATGGCGTTGCAGGGATCGTCAGCTTTACGACCTCCGATCCAACCGATTTGCTTGGCGCGGACGCTTTCGGAGGCTTCGTGCGCGCGCAATATTCAAGCGAAGACAACGAATTTGCAGAAACGATTGCGCTCGCGGCACAGAGCGGAAATTGGTCGAGTATGGTGGCCTATACAAGACGCGATTTTCAAGAACTCGAGACACAGGGCGATGTCGGCGGCGTCGGGCCAGATCGGACGATTGCCAACCCTCAGGATGGTCGTTCCAACGCGCTTCTTGGCAAGTTGGTTTGGGACAATGGTGAGCATCGCTTACGACTGACAGGTGAGGCACTGGATCAGAAAATTGAGAGCAATGTCCTCTCCGGTCAGCGCCCGGTGTTCTTTGGTCCTTCAGTTCTGCCAGATGGTACTCCACTGCCGCCAGCGTGGATTGTGGATCGGCTTGATGCAGAGGACTTCATCGAGCGGAGCCGGATCTCAGCCGACTGGACGTATACGGGAAGCGGTGATGGCGCGCTCGATTTCGCGCATCTTGCGGTGTATTATCAGGACACACAGAATTCGCAGACGGCAGAGGAAGATCGCACGGCCGTTGCTTTTCCTTCTGCACCGGACCGCACCCGGATCAACAATCTCGACACTGAAGTCTATGGACTGGTCGCAGAAGTTCGCAAGTCCTTTAGCACAGGGCCTATCTCGCACAGAATTGCGTTTGGTGGAGATGTCTCGGTCACCACGCAGGAAAGTCTGCGTGATGGGACGATCCCGCCTCGTGGTGAGACCTTCCCGACCCGCGCGTTTCCCAAGACGGACTTTACGCTCGGCGGGATCTTCCTTGCTGATGAGATCAAGCTGTTCGATGGGGTAGTGACGCTGTTTCCAGCCTTGCGGTTTGACTTTTACGATCTTAACCCAAGCGATGATCCGCTGCTTGGCGGATTGCTTGATGCCGAAGGCCAGAGCGATAGCCGCCTCTCGCCCAAAGTTGGTGTTACGATTGATGTGACGGACACGGTCAAGCTGTTCGGCAATTATTCGCAAGGTTTCCTCGCGCCGACACCGGGCCAGGTGAACAACTTTTTCACCAATGTGGCTTCAGGCTATGCCTCGATCCCCAACCCTGATCTTTCGCCGGAGACCAGCGAAAGCTTTGAAGGCGGCATCCGCTTCAACGATGATATCTTCTCAGCACAATTGGTTGCGTTCAGCGCGGAATATGACAACTTCATCAATCAGCGGCAGATTCAGGGTGAATTCGGCAATACCGCCGACCCGGCGATCTTCCAATTCGTCAATGAGGACCGCGTCGAAATTGAAGGGATCGAAGGCCGGTTCGGGTTCCGATTGAAAAACGGGATTACGGGCAATTTTGCCTTCGCCTATGCCGATGGCGACGTGATCGATATCGCTTCAGGCGCGAGCCGTCCGCTCGAGACAATCGATCCGATCAATATTGTTGCAGGGCTGGGCTATCGCGATCCCGATGGCCGGTTCGGAGCCGATTTCATCGTCACGCATAACGGCCAGAAAGAAGCAGACGAAGTCGATGATGCGACATTATGTCCAGGGCCTCCACAGCCTCCAGGGTTCTGTGTGCGTCCTGAAGAATCGACCATCTTCGATATCACGGCCTTCGTGAACATCACCGATGCTCTGAAGCTGCGTGCAGGCCTCTTCAATGTGTTTGACGAGACCTATGCTCTATGGGCCGATGTGCGTGGGCTACGCACTACGGGCGAACCATTTGAGGCTTTCACCCGCCCGGGCCGCAATTTCAGCGCTTCGGTAAGCTTCCAGTTCTGATCACCAGACGCACATCGTGTGCCGAAGCGATTGATAGGAGACGACAGCCGCACCGCAGGAGCGGCGCGGCTGTCACTCGCTTAATCAGAAGCGCCAGTTTATGCTCATCCGGCCTTCATTGTTGGTCAGCACTCCGCGACCCAGATCGGAGTTGGCGCTGAGACTGACGCTGATCCGGTTCGACAACAGCAGTTCCGCGCCGGCATTGACCGAAACCCATTCCGGATCGAGTTGATTGACGATCGAGAACGGCACGTCAGCTGCGCCGAAGAAGCTCGCTGTTACCACATCCTGAGTATCGGCGAGCTCGCGCGCATAGGCAACCGAGCCAAACGCACTGAGCGTGCCGATCCGGCCGATAGAGGTATCGAGCGCGCCCATCAGGCCAAGCTTGCTTCCGACTGACGTGAACGTCCGGTCCCTGATCGACAGGCCGAATGTCCCGGCGCCGAATTCGTCATACCCGCCGATATTGTTGCTGACGTAATCGACACTTGCGACGGGGCCAACTTCCAGCCCTTTGGCAAGATCAAACGCATAGCCGATACGCACGCCGGAGAAGGTCTGGCTTCCTTGAGCGGCCCCCTGCGCAGTGCGAAATGCGTTTGCGAAGTCGCCTTGGCTTGCTCGTTCAACGCCATAGTTCTGACGTGCAAAGCCGACATACATGTCAGCAAAGCCTTGCCCGAATTGGAGTGCTGCGTAACCTGCGCCTGCAACGCTGCTGTCATCGGGACGCTGCAATGCTCCGACACTGGTGCCGCTGTTGCGGATGCTGGTCATCGCAAAGCCGAAGCTCAGATTGTCCGACACCTGCATATCCGTGCCGAGCGTCAATTCGCCTGACTGGATAAAGGCCGCTTCCTGGAACGCATTTGCGCCGGTGTTGCGGTCCGCCTGATTAAGGAACACGCCGCTCACAGTGCTGAAGAAGCCGAGCTTGCCCGCTTCATTGGGATTGGACCCGGCGATCGCAAAGGCGGCATTGCCAGCTGACGAGAACCCGGCTGCCGCTTTGCTGCCGCCGCGCAGCATTAAGGTGCGCTGACCCAACTGCCCGGTGAACCGCTGCGAAAAATTGGTCGCAATCGCTGACTGATTGAACGCACTGATCGGCGTAAGCGATGCCAGGGTCGGGATAAAGGTATCGAACCCTGCACCATCGATGACGTCGAACAAGGCCGTGAACTCATCATACCGACCGCTGAACCGCAGGGTATCGAGCGCCTGGCCGACCGATGCGAGATTGGCGGTGCCCGAGAACATCTCACCAATGCTGCGAGCGCCGATCTCGACGATGACTTCGCTGTCTTCAACCCGGGTTTCAGCAACCAGCACTGGCGAACTTGTAAACAGGTTCACATCCTGGAAGTCGCCGATGATCGTATTGGCGGTAAGGATTGTGGCTTCATCGCCGAAGCGCGGGGTTCCCAGCGCAGTGACGAAAAGGCCGCCGGCAAGGCTCGCATCACCGTCCACTGCGAGGAGGTCCGCTCTGATCCGGCGGGTGGAAAACGAAATGTCGGTCAACAGCCCGCCAGCGCTTGCCTGGATGTAGTCACCATTGATTTCCATCCGCCCGACCCGGCCTAACCGGCCTGGCGAAACGCCGCCTGCAAGATTAAAGAAAGCCTCGGTGTTAATCGTGCCATTGCCATAGGTTATGCCGCCGAACAGCGCGACAAGACCGGCATTGAATGTCCCTTCGATCCGGGCTTCGCCGTTGAACTGTTCATACCCGATGATCGTGGTGAAGGTGTTTTGATCCGGCAGGAAGAAACTCGCGTCAGCGTTAGCGAGTGTCAGCCGATCGATCTCTACATCGATATTGGCTTTCGTGCGCCCTGGCCGATTGAGGATCACATCAAAGTATTGTGCTGGCGCATCGAACGAGACGCCCGGTGTGCCATCGGTGTTGTTCGGGACGAAGCCGGTTGAACCCGGGCCCAGCAAGGTAGAGGATTCCGGCAAATTGCCGCCGAAATTGGGGGTCCCTTCAGGCGGGAGGAAGAAGGTCTGATCGCCTGCATTTCCCGATATGTCGACGCCCAGGATGGTCCCGAGTTTTGGTCCGGTTTCATAAACCCCCGGCTCTGAACCATCAGGAACGCCGTTAACCAGAGTGCCAGTGCCATCATCGATCAGAAAGCCCGGATCAAGATCTTGCGTCCAGTGATTGGGATCAGACCAATTGCCGTTGCCCGCTTTAGCAGACACATATTTGTAAGGGGTGTTCTCGGTGATGAATTCGAAGAACGGATAGAGCGGGTTATAAAAGCTGATATCGCTGTACGTGTTGCCGATCTCGAAAAAGTCGAACCCGCCGCTCAGCACTGCAGTGACTACGGGAGGTCCGCCCAACTCATCAGCAATCAGCGGCGAGCCGCTGTCACCGCCAGCGGTAGCAACCTCGTTAGGCAGAGCGTCCCCATCGAACCAATCGATTGCTCGCACGGCATCGAAAGACGCGCAGCTGATGCCGGTCCCGGTGCTGACGCAGCCTGCTTCTTCTTCGGGTGTGCGGAAAGGGTTGTCAAAGTCGGTGAAGTAATACGCTTGCGAGGTCTCACCAACTGTGGTCGCGCTTGGCGCGAAGAACGGAAACGCGGTATCGATAAGGTCAGCAGGTGAGGCAAGCGCGCCCAGCATATTTTCGCCCACGCGGCGCAGAAACCCGATCCCGATATCGCCTGTTTCAGCGGTGCCAAACCCTCCATAGCCGACCTGAACCACATGGGTAAGCTCATCAAGCGGGGTAAGCAGGATCGGCATCGAGGGAACATCCGTGATCGGCGCATCCAGCGCGACCAGCGCAATATCAGCCCACGGGAAAGGGAGCGCACCGTCATCGAGGTTTGCTGACGGATGGATCACGACATCAGTGCTGGTCGCGACGCCGCCTTCGTTGTAACCCGATCCATCCACCAAGTAATTGCCGAAACGGATTGAGGTATCCACCCCGGTTGCCACAAGCACCGCTTGATCGGCAGTTCCAGGCACGCCGTATGCTTCGGATGACACATCATTAAGGCAATGCGCAGCTGTCAATATCGTCCGCGGATTGATGACAGTGCCGGTGCAATTGAAGAAAATACCGCCTGTCAGATTGTCTTGCACAAACAATTGGACGACCGAAGGCTGCGTGTTGTCGACATCAACCGATCCATCAAGGCCGACATCATCGCGCGCAATGATTTCAGGGGTTGGCGGGACAGGCACCGCTTCGTAATTGCGCGGGGTCATGAAGTCTGGCAGCACCGCCTGTGTAGGCGCATCGATCGTAGGTAAGCGCGGCTCAAGTCTGAACCCGCTGAAAGTGCCGCGCGCTTCAAGCGCAATCGTCTCTTCACCGTCGGTGGAGTCCGAAGCCAGGGCAGGTGAAGCCATCCCGCTCGCAAGACCAATCGCGGCGGCACTCAGCATGAAATGCACCTTACGCATAATTCCCCCTTCTTGTGTGAAGCGACAGCCAAAAACTTGTCTTGGCTTTGCGCTGAAATCAAAGGTTAACGTGACATGAAGGGGAATTCGAGTTATATTTCATAATGTAGCATTCCGGCACAGGCTGCTTAAGCTCTTGCGGTAATACCACGAGTCGAAGGGCTATATTTGCATTTTTTTCGCTCAAGCATTAGTTTCGTAAGTCATCCAGACTTACCAGATTTTGAGAAATATTGAATTACATCGGCATTTTTATGCCGCAATTCGAATCTTCTGTTCCAGAATTATTTGAGTCTGAGATTTTCACTTATCTTTTGCAGTAATAGATTACTTTATTGAAATTGAGTTTTCGAACGCAGCAATGTTTCGCACATTATTCGCTTTTGCTAAGCTCCGCGCCGCGCGATGCACATTTTGCGCAAGTTATGCCAGCCATGCTGAGCCGCCTATCCGGGTCAGAAAAATGAGTGCGCTGGCAAGATGTCAGCGAACGAGCCGTCCGGACTTAGAAAACCCATTTCGCGGAACGCGGCGAGCAGGGCCTGCACTTTAGGCATGCGATGATTGTCGACATGCGTTACGACCCAGAAATCGACATCCCATGCCGGGTTATGCGGCAGCACTTCGATAAGATCAGGCCATACTTTGGCCTTTTCGATCGGCATGAACCCGATCCCGATGCCTTCAAGCAAGGCGGTGAATTTCGCCGCCGTATCATTGCTCATGAACACAACGTTGTCGGGGTCGATCCGGTCAATCAACCAACGGAAGGGCTGGAACCGCTCGTCTCCCAAGACCCGCGAGATAAACCGGTGCTCGTGAAACTCGCTGACGTCCGCAGGCTGCCCGTAGCGCTCGATGTAGCGCTTGTGTGCATAAAGGCCGCTGCGCACCCGTGCGAGCGGTAGCATGACGCTGTCGTCCATCAGTTCGTAAGGCCCTGTGCGGACTGCCAGATGCGCTTCGCCAACTTCGAGCCGAGCGATCGAATGGCTGACATTGTATTTGATGCGCACTTCAGGGTTTTTGACCTGAAAGCACTCAAGCACCGGCATCAGCGTTGAGAGAAACATCGCGGTAGACGTGACAATCAGATCGCCGCTCGGCTGGACGATCTCGACTTCAATCTGCCGTTCGAAATCGGCGAAGGAGGATTCGGCGCGCTCGGCTGCTTCGAACAGGCTGGCTCCAAAATCGGTCGGGGTGTAACCACTGGGATGACGCTGGAACAGCTTGACGGCGAGCTGCTCTTCAAGCGTGTCGATATGGCGCATCAGTGTTGCGCGGTGCAGGCCAAGCTTGGCTGCAGCGCTGCTTACGGTTCCTAATTTGGCGACATAATAGGCTGACCTGATTTCGGTCCAGCGATCCATGAAAGCTACTTTCGATTGAGAAAAGGTGGGAACTTCGCGGCATCGGCGCGTCGGACTTTGTGTGCATGGCTGCGGCCCAGCGGTGACACGGCATCGGACCCTATTTGCAAAATTGTTGATAAAGTCAACTTCTGCAAAGTCTTTTATCCCGGTTTGATAATCTGGCTACCGGTCGAACGGCCGAATTTACCGCGGCCTTGACCGCTTGCCAGCAACTTTTTTGCGCACCCACTGCACAGGGCGTATCAGAGCCGCGCATCTTACTCGGCGGGTTGCTCGCTAAGCGCTGGACGCGAACGTGCAAAGGCTTGCGAGACATACCGTTTGGCATGCGCATGGAGCACTGTCAGCGAAGGGATTACCAGCATCAGCAGACCCGTTCCGATCAACACGCCAAATCCGAGACTGGCTGACATCGGGATCAGGAACTGCGCTTGACGGCTGGTTTCGAAGGTAATCGGCGCGACCCCCAGGAAGGTCGTGACCGCGGTCAACATGATCGGGCGGAAACGGTTTTTTGCAGCATCCACGATCGCCTCTTCAGGAGACATGCCTTTAGCGGTGTTCTCATTGAAGAAATCGATCATCACCAGTGATCCGTTGATGATGACGCCTGACAGCGCGACCACGCCAAAGATCGACAGGATGCCGAGCGGGATGCTCAGCAAGAGATGCCCGAACAGCGCGCCGATCATCCCGAACGGGATGGCGGCCATGATCACCATTGGCTGGGTATAGGATTTGAACGGGATTGCGAGCAGCGCGTAGATCGCGACAAGCGCTAGCGCAAAAGCCGGGCCAAGCGCGCCAAAGCTTTCCTGTTGTTCCTCCTGCTCGCCGCCGAACCGGTATTGGAGCGTTGGGAAATCGGCAAGGATGGGAGGCAGAATTTCGGTTTCAGTAAGCCGGGTCGCCTGCTGGCCGGTGATCACCGCATCGTTGACATCGGCTGAAACGGTGACCGCGCGCCGCCCATCTTCGCGGCGGATTTCTGCTGGAGCTTCGGTAAAGGACGCATCGGCGACCGCGCCAAGCGAAGTAAAGCCGCCGGGAACTCTTACCCGGAATTGTTCGATATCGGCGATCGAATTGCGTTCTTGCTCAGGCAGGCGGACATAGACCCTTATGTCTTCGCGTCCGCGTTGCACACGAACCGCTTCTGAGCCGAAGAATGCAGCGCGGACCTGGCTTGCAACGTCCTGCAAAGTGACCCCGAGCGTGCGGGCCGATGGTTTCAGCCGCAATTCGATCTCGCGCATTCCAGCGTCCTGATCGCTTTCGATGTCGAACACGCCGCTGACCCGCTCCAGCTCAGCCATCACGCGTTTGCGCGCCTCTTCAAGCACGGCTGGATCGCTGTCGAACAACTGGACATTGACCGCTGCGCCAAACGACAGGTCATCTGAAGTGATCGACAGCGAGCGCACTTGCGGCAATTCCCCGATTTCCTCGCGCCAGGCCTGCTCGATATCGGCTGCGCCAAAGTCGCGGTCACTGCCGGTCTTAAGCGCGATCTGGATAGCGGCGATATTGGCGCCGTCTTCGCTGCGTGCGCCAGCCGGACCAAACCCGACCGGGCGCGAGCCGACCGAATAATTGATCGCATCGACGAACTCTGGCGGTTCGCCCGGCGAAACCTCTTCATCGCCAGCGAACCGAGCGATCGCGCGCATGCCTGCCTGATCGATTTTATCGGCCACTGCAGCGGTCGCTTCGATTGTAGTGCCAGCCGGCAATTCGACCGAAGCGGTCACCACATCGCCTTCGATCTCGGGAAAGAAGGTGTATTTGATAATCCCTGCCGGAAGCAGCGCGGTCATGAAGATCAGCACTGCCAGCGCCCCTGACAGGATGATGAAGGGAAACGTGACCGAGAAGCGCAAGGCCCGGTCCAGCGGGCCTTCGACAAAGGCCTGGAACCGGGCATCGACAGCGTTCTGCACACGTTCGAAAAAGCGGGTGACGACGTTGCCTGCGACTGCACCAGCAGCAGGCAGGCTGGAGAGGTGATGCGGCAGCACCAGCAGCGCTTCAACCAGTGACAAAGCGAGCACTGCAATCATGACAATCGGCACATCGACGACGATCTTGCCGAGCGCGCCGCCTACCGCGAGCAGCGGCAATGTCGATGTGACTGTCGTCAGCACCGCGAAGATCACCGGCATCGTCACGCGCTGTGTCCCCGCGATCGCCGCGCCTAATCCGCTGCGCCCGCGTTCGCGTTCAGCATAGACATTCTCGCCCACCACCACAGCATCGTCGACCACCAGCCCAAGCGCCAGAATAAACCCGAGCAATGAGAACATGTTGATGCTCGAACCGACAAAATCGAGAATGAAGATGGCGCCGGTAAAGGTCGCGCCGATCCCCATCGCAGTCCAGAAAGCGAGCCGCAGATCGAGAAACAACGTAAGCGAGACGAGCACCAGGATAAGCCCGATCGCCGCATTGCGCAGCAGCAGGCCAAACCGGTCATCGAGCAGCTCTGAATTGTCCCGCCAGACGGCATAGCCAACCCCGCTGGGCGCGTTGTATTCTTCAGCGAGCATGGCTTTGACAGCATCCGCGACGTCGAGCACGCGTTCATCACTGGTGCGATAGACATCCACAAACGCGACCGGCTGACCGTTAAAGCGGGTGATTAGCTCGGCATCTTCAAAGCCATCAGTGATCTCAGCGACATCGCCTAGCCGCAGCAGATCGCCTTCACCGGAGGTGACAAGGATAATGTCTTCAAAATCAGCTTGCGAATAGTTCTGGCCGACTGTGCGCACGCGCACTTCTTCAGCCGGGGTGTCGAGCGAGCCAGCAGAGCTATCGAGGCTGCTTGCGCCAACCAGTTGCGAGACGTCCGGCAAAGACAGACCGAGCGCGCGCAGGCTGTCCTGCGGGACATCAATAAAGATCTGATAATCGCGCACTGCGCTGGTCTGGACATAGCTGACTTCAGGCAGAGTCGCGATTTCATCTTCGAGTGCGTAAGCGGTCTCTTTAAGCGCGCGCTCACCGACATCGCCGAACAGCGCGATCCGCAACACCACTTGGCGATTGGTCAATTCGCGAATGTCAGGCTCATCGGCTTCTGCAGGGAAAGTCTGGATCTGGTCGACTTCGGATTTTACTTCATCGAGCGCGCTGGCGATGTCAGTTCCGGTTTCAAGCTCGATCGAGACCGTGCCGACACCTTCGCGCGAGGTAGACGTGACTTTGCTGATCCCTTCGATCGCTTCGACCGCTTCTTCGACCCGCTGAACAATGCTCTGTTCGATCTCGGCTGGCGTCGCGCCGGGATAGCTGACGGATACCGAGATTGTATCAAGGCTGCTTTCGGGAAACACTTCCTGGACAATCTGGCCAAACGAAAACAGGCCAGCGACCAGCATGAAAAGCATCAGCAGGTTCGATGCCACACCATTGCGCGCCATGAAGGCGACCACGCCTTTGCGGTCGCGTGCACGCAGTGGCGGACCACCCTTAGGCGCAGGGTTTGCAGGTTCGTTCATTCGCTGGAGCGTCCGGCGACCCGCACCGGCATCCCGTCAATTGGACTGCGCACATTGCTGACGATCAGCTGGCCACCGGCGCTCAGACTAGGGGTCGTGATGTAAGCGATTTCATCAGTCCGCTGGATCACGCGCACAGGCAGAATTCTAAGCTTGCCATCACGCACGACCCAGATCTCATTGCCGGGCCGCACCGCCAGTGCAGGGACGGCAGCATAGCTGTCGAGGCTCGCCCCGGTGATTTCTGCGGATACGAACGCGCCTAAAAGCAGCGGCGGCGCAGGCTGGGCGGTCTCTTCGTCGCTGACCAGACGCCCGGCTGAAAGCGGTGCCGGAACCCTCAGAAAAACCTCGATATTGCGGGTCGCTTCGTCAAGGATTGCATTGGCCCGGTCAGCGAACGCGTCCCAGAGATAGGTCTTGCCGCCATACTGATAGAACACGCGGGCAGGGATCCGCCCGCGCGCGCCGTCGAGCAGGCCCGGGATTAACGCAGCTTCATCAGGGGTCAGCGAAATGCGCACTTCGTATGCAGCGGTTGAAACGATCGAGCCGAGCGCCTGACCTGGCTGCACCAGCGATCCGATCGCTGCATCTTCTGAGCGAACCAGCCCGCGAAACGGAGCGCGCACGCGCGTCCGGTCAAGCGCGAGGTTTGCATCGGCTAAGGTGGCTGCGGCCCGCTCGCGTGCTGCTTCAGCAGAGCGAAGCTGCGGCTCGCGCGTCGCAAGCACGGATTGAGACGCCGCTTCGGCTTCGCTGGTGGGCACTTGATCGCCCGTCGGAAAAGGCGTGTTCACCAATTCGCGCGGCGGCAGGATCGCGGCTGTGTCCGAACCGCTGCTTAAGGCCTCTTCGCGCGCGGCAAAGCGGCTGAGCTCCGCGTTCGCAATCGCGACTTCCTCTTCGGCTTGAAGCACCGCGACATCTTGTGCTGCAACATCGGCTTGCGCGATCCGGACATCGTTGCGGAACTCAGCCTGATCGATCCGCAGCAAGGTAGCGCCTTGGCCGACCACGCCGCCTTCGCGGAACGCCGGGTTCACATAGGTCAGCCGGCCTGAGACCTGGACCCCTACGGTGACTTCATCGCGGGCCTGGACTGTGCCTGATCCGCGTACAGCGATCGGGCCTGATGCGGCTTTAAGAGCGACCGCTTCAACCAGCGGGGCCTGTTCGTTGCGTTCTTCTTCGGCTGGAGCCGGGCGCAAGGCGATCATCAACACAGCGATAAGGATCGCGCCGCCGATCAAGCCGAGCGACCAGATGAGTTGCTTGCTCAAGGCGTTTCTCCTGTAGCGGTGTCAGCTGGGCTTGCCTTGCGCATCGGCAAAGCCTCTGGCGCGCTGTCAGGGGCCCAATCGCCGCCTAATGCGCGGTGGATGCCGAGCCGTGCCAGCGCTGTGGCGCGGGCAGCAGAGGACAGGCTGGTTTCAACTTGATAGACTGTGCGCAGGGCATCGAGATAGGTCGTGTAATTCCCCACACCTGCGGCAAAGCGGCGGCGCTGCAAATCGAGCGAAGCGCGCGCAGAAGCCAATTGCGATGTGATCAGCAGATAGCGGCGGCGCTGTTGCTCATAGTCAGCGATTGCGCTTTCCACTTCGCCATAAGCGGTCAGCACTGCGCGGGCATAGGCTGCGGCCTGCTGGTCATACACCGCGCGGGCGCTGCGAATATTGGCGCTGATGCGGCCTGCATCGAACAGCGGCGCAGTGATCGAAGAGGCCAGACTGCTCGCCCAATTGTCAGCAAAATCGAGCGCGCCTGCCGGATCACCGCCTTGCGTTCCGAGCGAGGCGGTCAGGCTGATGGTCGGGAACTGTTCCGCTTTGCGCGCTCCGATCCGGTACCGCGCCGCTTCAAGCCGCGCCCACGCTGCAGCGACATCCGGGCGCTGGCTGAGGAGCGCGCTGGGGAGCCCTGCTGGCACTTCTTCAAACACCAGCCGCGGTTGCAGCGGGTCGCTCAGATAGTCCTCCAATTGCAGCGGATAGAGCCCTAACAGCAGCGCCAGTCGCGCTTCGGCCCCCGTGAGCGCGCTTTCCAGCTGCGGCAAGGAAGCCTGGGTTGAGCGCAGATCCTGGCGCACCTGATAAAGCTCGAAACTCTCGATCAGGCCGCGTTCGAAGCGTTCTGCGCTGCGCGCGGCGCGATCTTCCAGCACGTCGCCGGTCAGTTCGGCCAGTTCAATCTGCCGCTTGGTATCAACCACTTCGAAATAGGTCGAAATCGTCTCAGCTGCAGCGCTTAGCTGCACTGTGCGCAGGTCATAGGCGCTGGCGAGAGCATCCTGACGCGCGGCGCGATAGTCGTTGCGGACTCGGCCAAACAGGTCGAGCTCATAGGAGGTGCCGAGGCTGAGCGCGTAATTCTCGTTGTCGATCCGGTCGATCGCTCCGCCGGCAATATCGCCAAACGCAAGACCATCGACCGGGGTGCTGGTGGCCGTGCCACTGGCGCTTGCGCTGGTCGCTGGAAACAGTCCGGCTTGCGATATCCGAGCCTGCGCGCGTGCTTGCTCTAACCGGCCCACCGCTTCGACAATGTCCGTGTTAGCGCGCAAGGCTTGATCAACAAGGCCCGTCAATACCGGATCATCGAACGCATCCCACCAGGCTTGCGGCGCATAGTCGCCGGAAGCATCAGCGTTGCTGAATTGGTCTGGAAGATCGCCGATCAAAGCGGGCTCTTCGCGGCTCGGAGCAAGCGAGATACAGCCTGACACCAGCAGCGCGAGCGCAGCCACGCTCAACGCGCGGCTTACGCCAGCGGGTCGCAGCGGATTGTCCCTTGAAGCACGCATGATCAGTCTCATAAGGCAACCGGTTAATCTGCAAGACATCTCGCGCAACAAAAAGTTTGTCTCAGCTTGTGACAGCGCATCCCGCTTTATGTCCCAGCGCTGCCGCCGCGTCGCGCAGCCAGCACTAAGCGGGTAGCTCGTCTGTTAGGCCGCTAGCAGCGCCAGCAAGGCAAAGCTCGCAAGCCAGTGTTCGCCCATGTAATCGCCTGCGACATGCGGGAGCGCAGCGGCGAGGTGATCTCTTGCGCGCGTTGTCAGCAGGGCTGTGCTGGCTTGATCATCCATCAGCCGAGCGATGCGCGTGAGGCACCACGCGCGGCTGAGATTAAGCCCGTCGAGATGCGCGATCTTGCCGTCGCTCCGGTCAGAGACGGTGACGGGGTGGCATTCGCGCTCAAGCCAGCCATTGGCAATCACCAGCGCGTCAAACCAAGCCTTGAACCGGTCTTCAGGCATCACATAGCTCATCAGCAGCGCTGCGCTCAGCACGGGCGAGAGGAATTCATCGCCGCCTGGCTCCCATCCTGAATAATCGCACTTGGCAGCAAACGCGTTATGCGCCCAATCATCGATCTGCGCGGCAAGGTCCGGGTCGTATTCACAGGCCCATTCACGCGCCAGCACCAACGCAAAGCTGGTGTTGAAGTGCGTGCCGACCGTGATCGGATACATCAGGATCGCGAGATAATCGCGCAGCCGCTGCGCAAAGGCGCGTGCGAGCGGTTCCAGCCGCTTACCCCAAGCGCGATCGTCATGGCGCGCGGCTTCAAGCTGGAGATAGAGCAGCCAGCCCCAGCCATAAGGCCGCTCGAACCCGCGCGCTTCAGGGCGTGCAAGATATGCGAGTTCTGCTGCCAGCTTGTCTTCTGCGAAAGTGTTCTGTGCCAGCGCATCGATTGTACGCGCTTCGGGCATATCGGGATAGAGCCGCCGCAAGGTCAGCAGCAGCCACCAGCTATGGACGCAGGAATGCCAGTCAAAGCTGCCATAAAACACCGGATGTAGCGCACGCGGTGCCTGAGCATCGGCATCGCTCGCCATCACATGATCAAGCTTGTTCGGGTATTCGCGCGCGACATGACTGAGCGCGATAGACGCAAACTTGCAGGCGATCTCTTCGCTCAATTCCACAGCAGGAAAGCTCCCACATAGATGATCACGACATTGCATAGCCATAGCGGCAGCGCAGTGCCGATCTGTTGGCGGATCACCGCATTCTGGTCAGTCAGTTCGAGTAAGGCAGCCGGCACGATGTTGAAATTGGCAGCCATCGGCGTGAGCAGCGTGCCGCAAAACCCTGCTAGCATGCCGACCGCGCCGATCACCGCCGGGTTGCCGCCATAGGTCTCGACCAGCAGCGGAATGCCGATCGCGGCGGCCATCACCGGGAACGCGGCAAAGGCATTGCCCATAATCATCGTGAAAAGCGCCATGCCGAGCGCGAAGACGACGACGGTAAGAAAGATGCTGCCGTCCGGGATCGCTTCTCCTGCAGCATCGCCAATGATCTCGCCCACGCCTGCAAGCGCAAACACCGCGCCCAGCGCTGCCAGCATTTGCGGCAGGATTGCAGCCCAGCCAATGGAGTCGATCAGTCGCCGCCCTTCTTGTGCAGGCGCTATCAGCGGCGGTTTGAGCCAGACCATCGCCGCCCCAAGCGCGATCAGCACGCCGATCCCGAACAGGATCAGCGTTTCGCGGCGCGGCTCGAACAGGCCGGTTTCAGCAAGAGCGGTGTAGTTGTAGAGCAGCGTGCCAGCGACCGCTGTGAACGGGACAATCAGCGCTGGCACAAACAGAGCGTTGCCGAGCCTGTCGGAAAGCTGCTGGCGCTCAGCAAGCGTGGTGGTGGACGGATCGCTGCGGGTGACCCGGCCTGTCCCGGCAATCGCCACCAGCGCCAGCACGAGAACGCCATTGGCAAAATCGGACAGGTGGCTGCCTGCAAAAAAGCTCGCCGCGAGGAGACCCCAGAACGCTGCATTGCTCCATTTGCCCTCGCGCAGGCTTAGAAGCGCCCAGACGGCAAAGAACGTGCCCGCGAGCCAGTATAGCCATTCGTACGTGATCATGGCGCAGGCTCCTTGACGGGTTTGAGCTTTACCCGGCCAAGCCGCCGGTCAAGCGCTTGGATCCGCCAGCCGTGAATGATGAACGCGCAGATCGCCGTGGGGATCGCCCAGACCGACAATTCAAGCGGGGTCAACGGATAGCCATAGCTTTCGAACACGCCCTGGATCAGCAGGATCGAAGCGATCGCAAAGAAGATGTCTTCGCCGAAAAACAGTCCGACATTGTCTGTCGCCGCTGACATCGCCAGCACTTGTTCGCGTTCAGCTTTAGGTAAAGCGCCATGCGATTTCTCTGCGGCCGCTTCCGCCATCGGCGCGACCAACGGGCGGACCGCTTGCGGATGCCCGCCAATATCCTTCATGCCCAAAGCTGCGGTGATCTGACGAAAGCCGAGATAGATCACCAAAAGCTTGCCCATGGTTGCCCCGCGCACGCTTTCGATGAGGCTGCGGGCGCGTTGTTGCAGGCCATATCTTTCAAGCAGGCCAATCACTGGCAGGATAACCCACGTTACCGAGATATAACGATTGTCGTTGAACGCCTTGCCCAGCGCTTCGATCACAGCGGCGAAGTCAAGTCCAGCGAGCAGGCCGGTTGCAACAGCCGCGCCGACCACGACAAGGAGCGGATTGAACCGCAGCGCGAAACCGATCACGACCAGCGCGATCCCGAGAAGCGGCCAGTAATTCATGCCGAACCGCTTTCATCAGCCGCGCCAAAGCCTGCGCCGCCCGGCGTAAGGATCACGAAAGTGTCGCCCGGCTCCATTGCAGCAGACCCGCATGCGCTGAGCTCTTTGCGGCCTCCATCAGCGCGTTCGATCCAGTTGCGGCCGGGCGCTGCATCGCTGCCACCACGTAGTCCGCGCGGCGCGATCGCGCGGCGATTGGCAAGGATATTGGCCCGCATCGGCTCAAGAAAGGTGATCGCGCGCTCAGTGCCATCTCCGCCGCTGAATTGCCCGCTCCCGCCTGAGCCGCGCCGTATCGAAAAGCGTTCGAGCCGCACCGGGAGGCGGGTTTCCAGCACTTCGGGATCTGTCAGGCGGCTATTGGTCATATGCGTTTGCACAGCGCTGGTCCCGTCATGATCGATCCCGGCGCCTGAGCCGCCGCAGATCGTTTCGTAATATTGATGCGCCGCATTGCCGAACGTGAAATTGTTCATCGTCCCTTGGCTCGGGGCAAGCTGCCCGGTCGCGGCGAACAGCGCGTCCGTGACTGCTTGGCTGGTCTCGACATTGCCTGCGACCACCGCTGCTCCTGGACGCGGGTTCAGCATGGAGCCTTCCGGCACGATCAGTTTGACAGGGCGCAGGCAGCCATCATTCATCGGGATCGCATCATCGATCAGCGTGCGCAGGACATAGATTGCAGCGGCCCGGGTGATCGCGCGCGGCGCGTTGAAATTGCCGTCAAGCTGAGCGCTTGTGCCGGTAAAGTCGAACACCGCTGAACGCGCGGCATGATCGATCCTGATTGCGACAGCGATTTCAGCGCCATTGTCCATCGGATAGCTGAACGCGCCGTCTTCCAGTCTGCCGAGCAAGCGCCGCACGCTGTCTTCAGCATTAGCCAGCACATGGTCCATGTAAGCGGTGAGGATAGCTTCGCCGTGCTCGCGCGCGGCCTGTTCAAGAAGGTCTGCGCCGCGTGTGCAAGCGGCAAGCTGAGCGCGCAGATCAGACAGGTTGCGATCGGGATTGCGCGCCGGATAGGTCGCGTCGGCCAGCGTTTGACGCACGGCGGCCTCTTGCAAGCGGCCTTGATCGACCAGCAGCAGATTGTCGATCAGCACGCCTTCTTCTGCGATTGTGCGGCTTTCAGGGGGCATCGAACCGGGCGCGATGCCGCCAATGTCGGCATGATGTCCGCGCGCCGCGACAAACGCATCGGGAGCCGTGCTGTCAGCGCTGTAGAACACCGGCGCGATGACAGTGATATCCGGCAGATGCGTGCCGCCGCGATAGGGATCGTTCAGCGCATAGGCATCGCCTCGCTTGAACCCTCGGCGATCTTGGGGAACCCCGTCTGATCCAGCACCGCGCGCTTCGATCACCCGTGCGACGCTTTCGCCCATTGAACCCAGATGGACCGGGATATGCGGCGCGTTAGCGATCAGCTGGCCGCGCGCATCGAACAGTGCGCAGGAAAAATCGAGCCGTTCCTTGATGTTGACCGATGTCGCTGTCGATTGGAGCACCACGCCCATCTCTTCAGCGATCGCCATGAACAGGTTGTTGAAGATTTCGAGCCGCACCGGGTCCGCTGCGATACGGCCCAACTGAGACGCCGCATGAAGCGCGCGCCGCTCAGCGCTGCGGGTAAGCACCAGCGTTGCATCCTCGGCCAGCCGTGCCTGCCAACCGGGCTCGATCACAGTGGTCGAACCCGGATCGATGATCAGCGCCGGTCCGGCAATCGCGGTGTCGCGCGATAACTCGCTACGTTGGTAGGTGGTCCATGAACCAGCGGGCTTCGCATCGGCCAGCAACGGCTCGGCGCGTGCAGCGCTGAGCCCCCCTGCATCGCCTGAGGCTTCGACACTCAGCGCTTCGAGGATGATCTCGCCTGCCTCGTCGTCATAGCCGTAGCGCTGGCGATGGAGCGCGCGAAACTGCGTATCCATCTCGGCGACCGGTCCGCATGGCACCGTGATGAGCGCATCGCTCCCGATAAACCGCAGCCGTGCGCGGCGTTCCACCGCGACCATTGCCGCATCGATCCCTTGCTCCAGCAAAGCTGCGCGCGCTTCGCTCACCAGTTCATCAAGCGCGCTCGAAAAGTCCTCGCCAAGACCTTGCCCGACGCTCACTTCGCGGATCACGGTCACCGGAGCAAGGCCAATGCCATAGGCTGACAGCATCCCTGTGAGCGGGTGCACCAGCACGGTTTCCATGCCGAGTTCGTCAGCAACCCGGCAGGCATGCTGCCCGCCCGCGCCGCCAAAGCAGGCCAGCGCATAGGTCGTTACATCGTGCCCGCGCGCAACGGAGATCTTGCGGATTGCATTAGCCATATTGTCGACCGCAATCCTCAGGAACCCTTCGGCAATCTCTTCCATGCTGAGCGGATCAGGCAAGGCGGCAGCGACCTCTTCCAGCGCTGCCGTGGCTGCGTCCAGGTCAAGCGGAGCATCGCCATTAGGCCCGAACACGGCAGGAAAGAAGGCCGGGTCAATCCGGCCCAGATAAAGGTTGCAATCCGTGATCGTCAGCGGTCCGCCTTTGCGATAGCACGCAGGGCCCGGATCAGCGCCCGCGCTATGCGGGCCGACCCGAAACCGCGCTCCGTCAAACCGGCAGATCGAGCCCCCGCCAGCAGCAACAGTGTGGATTTGCATCATCGGCGCAGTCACCCGCACGCCTGCGACCAGGCTATCGCCGGTAAGCTCGTATTCGGCGTGATAATGCGCGACATCGGTGCTGGTCCCGCCCATATCGAACCCGATCAGGCGTCGATGGCCAAGCGGCTCACTCGCCGCGACCATGCCGACCACCCCGCCGGCTGGGCCCGACAGGATCGCGTCTTTGCCGCGGAATGCGCCGATATCGGCGAGCCCGCCATTCGATTGCATGAAGCGCAGGCGGCCGGTTTCCGGCAATTCGGCGGCGAGACTGCGCGTATAGGCCTGGAGCACTGGCGAAAGATACGCATCGACGACGGTGGTATCGCCGCGCGGCACCAGCTTGATGAGCGGAGCGACTTCGTGGCTGACGCTGATCTGGCTAAAGCCCAGCTCGTCCGCCAGTTCCGCAAGGCGTGCTTCGTGTGCGCGATGTTTCCAGCCGTGCAGCAAAACGATAGCCAGCGCATCGAAGCCTTCAGCACGCAGCTGTTCAAATTGGGCTCGCGCTGCGGTGAGATCGAGCGGCAAAAGCACGTCGCCATCAACGCTGACACGTTCAGCAATCTCCACCACGCGTGCAGGCAATTGCTGAGGCAGGACGATATGCCGCGCAAAGATATGGGGCCGGGCCTGCGTGCCGATCCGCAAGGCATCACCAAATCCGCGCGTGATCGCAAGCGCCATGCGCGCACCTTTACGCTCCAGCAGAGCATTGGTGGCAACCGTCGTCCCGATCCGCACGTCGGCGATTGGCCCTGCGCCATGGCGCGCCATCAGCCGCCGGACGCTTTCGCTTGCGGCATCGCGATAATGCGCGGGATTTTCCGACAGCAGCTTGTCGGTCACCAGCTCGCCATCAGGGGTGAGTGCAACCACATCGGTAAAGGTGCCGCCGCGATCGATTGCAAAGCGCCATGCTGTCATGCGGTGAGGTCTTTGCCGCTGAAGCGCTGAATGGCAACGATGAAATCCGATCGGCGATGGGCCTTCGATGATCGAGATTGCATGATCGACCGCGCGCACTTTGGCGGGATGGGAGGGGCCGGGAGTGAGCGGGCGTTTTCCTACCGCGTAATGCGAGGTTAAACTGCGCGCGATGCGCGTTTCTTGCTTGCCTTATGAGACTGCCTCTGATCGAGAAAATCGATCACTGAGCCGTTCTGTGATCGATTGGATTTTTACCCCAAGACTGTGTTCCATGTGTTCCAACCGTGCATTTCTGTCGATGAAGCGTTGTTGTCTGGCGATGGCAGCCACCAACACCCGAATATCCGCTTGCTCTATCCACCATGCGAGCAAGGCAGCGGTGCCACAGCCTGCGATGTAAGCGCGCGATTAGGGCTAATAATGACGCAGGGCCCATGATTGGGGCTCGCTACCGGAGACTTCGCTGATGGACTTTTCGAATGCTGCTGCACCAAGCCCTGCCACCGCTGCCTTCCTTGAGCGCGGTGCGCATAAGCAATTCATCGGGGGGCGTTGGATCGACAGCGCGAGCGGGGCGACGTTTGAGACGCTTGATCCAGCGACAGGCGAACGGATCGGGCAGATGGCGCGCGGCAATGCAGCCGATGTCGATGCCGCGGTTGCCGCTGCGCGCGAAGCGTTTGTAGATGGCCGTTGGTCAGGTCTGACGCCGCTTGAACGCTCTAAAGTGTTGTGGGCGATTGCTGATCAGATCGAAGCCAACATCGATGAACTGGCTGAGCTTGAAACGCTTGATCAAGGCAAAGCGCTGTATGTCGGGCGCTGGGCCGAGATACCGGGTGCGGTCAATCAATTTCGCTATTTCAGTGGGCTCGCAACCAAGATCGAAGGGGCAACGATCCCGACTTCGATCAGCTATCAACCGCCGGGCAAAGAGGTGTTCGCTTACACGCAGCACCTGCCGGTGGGCGTGGTCGGCGCGATTGTGCCGTGGAATTCGCCGCTCGTGCTGACGGCGATGAAGCTTGCTCCGGCGCTGGCGGCAGGCTGTACAATTGTGCTCAAGCCCGCTGAAGACACCTCGCTTACTGCGGTGCGGCTGGTCGAGCTGATGATGGAAGCAGGGCTGCCAGAAGGCGTCGTCAATCTGGTGACAGGGTTGGGGGCGGAAGCAGGCGCTGCTTTGGCCGCGCATACGGGCGTTGATAAAGTCGCGTTTACCGGCTCCACGCAAACCGGTCGCGCGATCCTCGATGCAGCCAAAGGCAATCTGAAACGCGTCACGCTTGAACTGGGCGGCAAATCGCCGGTGATCGTGATGGGTGATGCCGATCTTGATGCAGCGATTGGCGGAGCGGCCAATGCGATCTTCTTCAATGGCGGTCAGGTCTGCATCGCCGGATCACGCCTTTACGCGCATCGCAGCGTGTTCGACCGCGTGGTCGAAGGCGTAACCGAGCAAGCCAAAGCGATCCAGCTCGGCCACGGGATGGACCCGGCAACGCAGATGGGTCCGCTTGTCTCGCAGCGCCATGCAGGCAAAGTTGCTGACTTCATCTCAGATGGAAAGAAGGCCGGTGCAAGCCTGCTTTGCGGAGGAGAGACGACAGGGCCTAACCAGAGCTTTATCGAGCCCACGGTCATCACCGATGTTGCGCCTGAGATGCGTATTGTGCGCGAGGAGATCTTCGGCCCCGTCGTGGTCGCGACTCCATTCGATGAACTGGACGAAGTGCTCGCTGCAGCAAATGACAGCGAATACGGTCTTGCCGCAGGGATCTGGACTGAAAGCCTTTCGACCGCGACCCGCGCGGCTAAGCGGCTTGAAGCGGGGACGGTGTGGATCAACAGCCACGCAATGTATGATCCGTCTTTGCCGATTGGCGGGATCAAGCAGTCGGGTTGGGGGCGCGACAGCGGGCAGGTTGCGATCGAGAACTACCTCAACCTGCAAACCGTATGCGCGATTGTATAGCCATTGGTCAGGCAGTGCGCGCGCCGTCGACGGGAAGGACAGCGCCGTTGAGATAGCAAGGCGCATCGCGCAGCAGATAATCGACCAAGTCGGCGATCTCGCGCATCTCGCCGAACCGCTCAGCCGGAGCAGATGCGCGCAATTGGTCAAAGACTTCGGGCATGCGCGCTTCGAAATCGCGGAACTTTTCAGTCGCGATGATGCCCGGCGCGATGGCATTTATGACAAGCCCGTGCGCGGCGTAATCGAGCGCTGCCGATTTGGTGAGGCCGATCACGCCCCATTTGGCAGCGGCATAGTCGACCTGGCCTTTTGCACCGCGCAGACCACCGGTCGAACTGTTGTTGATGATTCGTCCCTTTCCAGCGTTCAGCATCAGCGGGATTTGCGCTCGCATCAGGTGGAACACCGCCGAAAGGTTGACCGCAAGGGTCGCTTCCCAGCGCTCCAGCGGGGTTTCGTGCAGCGGTCCATCGCCCAGCGTATCGCCCAGATTGTTGAACGCGCCATCGAGCCGCCCGTAATCCTGTTCGATCTGCTTGATCAGATCAGCGCAAGAGGCCGGATCGGTTCCGTCGAACTGGATTGCGCTTGCCTCTCCGCCGTTTTCAGCGATGCGCGCTGCGGCAGCTTCGCAGGCTTCGATCCGGCGCGCCGCGAGGATGATATGGCCTTCGCCTTCGCCGAGTTTGAGCGCGGTCGCGCGGCCCATGCCAGAGCTTGCTCCAGCGACAAGGAAGACCGGTCTATCCATCCAAGTGCTCCTTTAGAAAGGTCTCGATTGCGCGGGCCTTGGCTTGCGGCGTCGCGCAGTCCGGTGCGGCACGCGAGCCTGCAATCAGGTTGGCGATTTCAGTGGTGGCAGGATCGAGCGCGCTTTCGCTGTCGCCCAGCACCAGCGTCGGCACGCTTAGCTTTGCAAGCGCGCTGCGCACATCGTGGCGGAACACCGCTTCGTAAGGCAAATGGTAGGTTTCCAGATTGTTGAGCACGTCCAACGTCAATTCGTGCAGAACCGCCGGATCGAGCGTCCCGCCTGCGCGCAAATGCTCGGCATCCTTCTGGTAATGCGGGAAGAACAGCATCTGGTCGCGAATGAAATTCCAGGCCCAGTGAAACTGCACGCCGGTTTCATCCGGCCTTTGCGGCGGCGCATAGCGTTCGAGGAATTGAGCGCGGGTTGCCTCGTCAAGCAGCGCCACTCCATCGAGGATCAACACGCGCACCTGCTGAGGCCGGGCCAGTGCCCATTCAGCCGCGATATGCGCGCCGGTATGCGTTCCGTAAAGCGCGACTTGCTTCAGCCCCAGCGCGTCAGCCCCGTGCGCGATCATCGCGGCGAAATCCGCCATCGCTGGTGCTTCAATTTGGGGCGCGCAGGACTGTCCATTGCAAGGGCTGTCAAAGGCATAGAGCGGATGGCGCTCGCTCAGCGCGTGCATCAATGGCTCCAGCGAGCGCGACGAGGAAGGCGAGGCGTGAAGCATGGCCAGAGGCAAGGCGCCTGCAGGTCCCGCCCGGCGGCGCAGATGCAATTGGCCTTCCGCGATACGGGCGTAGGCTCTCTCGATCGCCCTGCTCAAGCGCTCAGCTGGCCTGGAAAATGCGCTTCGTGATTGTCGACATACCAGTCCGCGATTTCTTCGCGGGTCGCCCACCAGATACCATCAAGGCTTTGAGCGTATTCGATAAATTCGCGCAGCGCCCGGATCGTGTAGGCTCGGCCGGAGACATGCGGATGAAGCCCGACATTCATGATCCGCCCGGTCTTTGCACCTTCGTGATGCAGGACTTTAAGCTCTTCGATCAACAGATCGCGATACTCATCGGTCGTGCGGGCATTGCGCGTGAGAATGGTGAAATCGTTGATCACATTCGAATAGGGCGTGCCGACAATCGGCCCGGCATCGGTGCGGATCATGTAAGGCTGATCGTCATTCATGATATCGCAATAGGCCTTGAACCCCTCATCAACGAGGATCGTCGGCGTATTGAGGGTCCCGCGCAGCGACGAAGACAGCCACACTTTCGGCTTTCGCCCGGCATGCGTTTCGTACATCTCAACCGAGCGGCGGATGATGTCGCGCTCGGTGTCGATATCGTCGTGAAAGTCCGTGAGCAGCTCGCCTTGCTCATAATTGTGCGCGATGAGTTCCCAGCCGCGCGTGAGACAGGCATCAGCCATCGCCTTGCGCCGTTCGAATGTGACTGCGTTGACTGTACACCCCGCCTTTGCGCCCATTTCATCGAACATCTCGAACATGCGCCAGACACCCACACGCTGGCCGTATTCACGCCAGGAATAGTTGGGATAGTCGGGAATGCGGCCAGCCAGCGCATTAGGCAGGAGCGCCGGACCGCCTGCATAATAAGGCTTGTCGGTGTCCTTTACCAAGTCCCAGGTTTCCAGATTGAAAGTGAACATCAACGCCACTTTCGCGCCGCCTGGCCACTTCAGCGGAGCGCGCTCAGGCAGCGGCACATAATCATATTCGAACATGCGGGATCGTTCCTGGTCTGGTGGTGGGCTTTAGAATTCCGCCATCAAGCGGCCAAAGCCCTCTTTCTGGTCAGTAATGCCGTTCTGGCGCAGCGCGTTCCAATAGGTCGCGGTGTTGATCGCGATGACCGGTTTGCCAAGCCACGCTTCGGCTGCCGCTGCAAACTTGATCATCGAGAGGTTAGTGCCGACCTGCACCAGCGCATCGACATCGTCGCCATCAAGCTTCTTCAGCTCCTCGCGCAAAGTCTCGGTGGGGACTTGCGCAATCGCGGTCCAGCTTGGGCACTGAAGGCAGGTGTCGCGCACCACCTCCACCCCGTGGTCAGCCATGAAATGCGCGACATGCGCATTGGCGCTGGGATAGTAAGGCGAGATCACCGCGATCTTCTTGATCCCGCCATAGGCTCCGAAGGCTTCGATCAGCGATTGGGAGCCGGTGCAAAGCTTAAGTCCGGCTTCGCGCTCGATATTCTCGCGCCACTTCTGTGCGCCTTCAGCGCCGCCGTAAAAGGTGACCGCGCTCATCCCCATCACCAGGTAATCTGGATTGCAGGTCAGCACGCCTCGTACAGCATCAACTGTGTTGCGGCTGATTTCCAGCGTCCCAGCCATAAACGTCTCATCCGAGATCGCTTGCGCATCATCCACCACGATCCGGCTGTAATGATTGGTCACGCCGCGCACTCGCAGATCGTCAAAATCGGGCTGAACGATGGTGTTGGTCGACGGGCCAAGCACACCGAACAAGCGCTTATAGCCCTGGCTGTCGGGATTAGGACGAGGTTTCACAGGCATTATGCGGCTAACCTTTCCTTCTCAACGCAATCGATCATCGACTGGCGTAGCAGGAATTCACGCCGCCGCACGGGATCGGCCCGGATTGCCTCCATTTCCGCCTTGCGCCGAGCGTGGAGCTGGCCTTCGCCTTCTTTGAGATATTCCATGTTGCGGATTGTCTGGGCCTGGATGAAATCGTGCGTCGTGGTGCGCCGCTGGCGCTCAAATGCGCTAAGCTCATCATCGGCATCGGCACTGTGCTGGAAAACCCGGATCAGACGCTGTGCAAGATTGAACGCGTCATGAATCCCGCTGTTCATCCCGAAACCGCCGATAGGATTGTTGAGATGCGCGGCATCCCCGATCAGAGCAGTGCGCCCAGTCAGGAAGCTTTTCGCGACCCGTTGGTGCACCCGGTAAATCGTGCGGTGATGGGTAATCACCTCTTCGCCTTTGCCGATCAGGCGTTCGAACACTTCGTTCTTCTTCGGATCAGCGAGCAGTTCTTCATCCGGTGTATCCATATCGGCGGGCACAAGCACGCGCCACAAAGAAGGCACCCGCAACAGCACCATCCATTCCTCAGGATCGGAGACGTAATTGACGTGGCACAGATTATCGAGATGCTCCTCGAGCGGTTCCTCAGTGGTAAAGCACAGGAACTTTTCAGGATAAGTGAAGCCGTCGAATTCAGTGCCGAGCCATTTGCGCACCGTGCTGCTCGAACCGTCTGCCCCGATCAGATAATCGGCCTTGATCTTGAGGATGGCATAGGGCGTTTCGGCATAGACCGTCACGTCTTCGCTTGTCTGTTCGATCGCAGCAACGCGGTGGTTGAACAGCACTTCAGCGCCAGCCTGTTCGCGCACGCCTTCCGACAGCATACGCGAAAGGTGATATTGCTCGCACTGGATGCGATAGGGATGGCGCGTCGCATCGGCAATTTCGCTGAGATCAAAATCGATCACTTCGCCCGTGCGACGCTCCCGGAAATGGTAGACCGGGGCTTTGAGGCCTTGATCAATGAGCCGCCGGGTGATGTCGAATTCTTCCAACATTTCAAGCGTAGGGGGGTGAAAGGTCGAAGCGCGCAGATCGAGCGCACAATCCGCTCCGTCTTCGAGCAGCACGACGTCGATGCCTTGGCTGGCGAGATAATAGGCTGCGACGGTGCCGACCGGACCGGCTCCTGCCACCACAACCTGAGTGCGTATTTCTTTCATCGCAGAAAACTCCGCTTTTCGCACGGCGCGAACCGGCACCGTTTGAAAGTGATGTGAGCAATCGAGCTTTGTTTTCGCACCCGCAGCCGCGCGGTTTCTCGCTATGCGAACAGGCTGTTAAGCGCAGACCCTGGGAACGCGGAGTGCGCGCGCCTTACGAAACCAATTCTATCCGAGCAGCGGATAGGCAAAGGTGGTGTTGTCAAGCAGCGCTTAACCGGTGGTACCACTGACAGCATTAAAGCAAGAGGAATTCGATCCATGCCGCTCAACACCAGCCCGCTGCGCGATATCACCGATCAGGACATTGAAGACTATCAGCGCGATGGCGCGGTATGCCTGCGCAATGTGCTGCATCGCGATTGGATTGATCTGCTTTTGCCGATCGCGCGCGAAGTGATTGTTGAAAAGAAGGATGTTGGCCTGCTTCCAACGATCCCAGGGCGCTACATGGCGCGCTGCATCCCTGAATATCGAAGGCTGATGTTCGAAGGCCCGCTGGCAGAGGCAGCCGGCAAGGTGATGCAATCGAAAGAGATCCGGTTCTTCTTCGATGAATTTTTTGCCAAGCCGCCCCAGTCAGACGCCGCGACGCTGTGGCATTGCGACCGGATGGCATTCCCCGTCGAAGGGCATATGGTGCCATCGATCTGGATCCCGCTAACGCCGATTGTCGAGGAAAACTGCCTCGAAGTGCTCGCCGGAACCCAGCATGACGATGTGCCTTACTGGCTGTTCAGCCCGAATGCGCGCAAGATGATCAAGCCTGATGACCGGGTGCCGCATCCCGATATCGAAAGCCGCAGGGGCGAGCCGGGTCTGCGTTTCCTTAAATGGGAGATGGACCCCGGCGATATCCTGATCGTGCACCCCTGGGCGCTCCATTATTCCGCTGGCAACCCGACTGACGATTGGCGCGTTGCGATCTCAGAGCGCGTGTTCGGCGATGACATCCGCTGGGCGCCGCGGCCCGATTGCCTTAACATTGCAGGCGTAAGCTTTGACGAAATGCTCGAAGGCGAAAAGCCTGAAGGCGCGTTGTTCCCGCTCCTGTGGTCACAGGACGGTCGCCGGGAAGACGATAACGAGTATCCGCGCGGATTTGCGACCCGCTGGCCTAAGCGGGATATGGGCGGCGTCAATGAATACGACACCTTCAAAAAGATGAAGCAGAAAGAAGCCGCGGGCGAGTTGTCGTCGCGAGAGAAATCGCCTGATCACCAGAAAGTCGGCGCGCATTGATCGCGTGCTTGCGCTTAGGCTCGGGACAGGGGAAGTCCCGATGAAACTGTTCTATTCTCCGTTTCACACCTTCATTCACAAGGTGCTGGTGACCGCGCATGAATGCGGGCTGTGGGACGAACTGGATTTCGTCGCGACGTTCCCGTTCAAGAACCTCGAAGGCGAGGATCAGGGCGAAGCGTATTCGATTGCCGCGATCAATCCGCTGAGCAAAGTCCCCACGCTTGTTGCGCCGGATGGTCAAGTGATCTTTGGCAGCCAGGCCGTGTGCGAATATCTGGACGCCAATACGCGGGCGCGGCGGATGTATCCTCAAGCCGGATCAGCGCGGTGGGATGCACTCACCCGTCTGGCGCTGTCGGATACGATCTTCGAAGGCACTGTGCAGATGGTCGCTGAACAATGGCAGCAGCCGGCGCAGTGGAACCTCCATGTATTCGAGCGAATGTGGCCCAAATTCATCCGTTCACTCGATTGGTTGGATGCTGAAGCGGCCAAGGGTTGGGAGAGTTTCGATATCGGTCATGCAGCGATGCTGCACGCGATCAGCTATCTCGGCTTCCGCGCCGAATTCTACGAAGCCAAAGATCCGCTTTACCCTGATTTCAACTGGCGCGATGGACGTCCGGCGCTGTCGGACTGGTATGACGAAGCGATAGAGCGGCCATCGGTTCGCGCGCACTTCAACGTGGATTTCACTGGCGATGCCAGCGCAGCGCGGCTTGAAGCGGCCGTCGCAGAAGTGCTCGATTGGCAAGCAGCGGCAAACCGGAGCGTGGAAGCGTGATCGATTTCTATTTCTGGCCCACGCCTAACGGGCACAAGATTTCGATTGCGCTTGAGGAAATGGGGCTCGCTTACACCGTAAAGCCAATCAATATCCTGACGGGCGAGCAGCACGATCCTGCCTTTATTGCGATCAGTCCTAATAACCGCGTGCCTGCTATCATCGATCACGAAGGGCCTGTAGGCAGCTCACACACAGTCTTCGAATCCGGTGCGATCCTGCTTTATCTCGCCCAAAAGACGGGCAAGTTCTGGCCAAACGATCCCGCGGCGCAATCGGTGCTGATCCAATGGGTGTTCTTCCAGTGCGCCAACATCGGGCCGATGTTCGGACAGTGCGGACATTTCAGAGGCTATGCTGCGGAAAAGATCGACTACGCGATCGCGCGCTATCAGGGAGAGACCAAGCGGCTCTATGGCCTGATCGACCGCGAACTGGCGAAGAAACCGTGGATTGCAGGTGACGAATACTCGCTCGCTGACATGGCGACCTATCCTTGGATGGACGCGCGTCAACAGGACTTGCACGGAATTGATATCGGCGAGTTTCCGCATGTCGGAGCGTGGATCGAGAAATGCGAAGCTCGGCCCGGGGTTCAGCGCGGGATGGCGCTGCTCAAGTCAGACATGAAAGTTGGCAATCCGACCGAAGAAACCCGCAAAGCGATGTTCTTTCGCGAATAGGCAAAGGGCCCTTCAGTCAGTCGCATTGCTCAGCAGATTGGGAATGATCGCGTCGTCATATTGCAGGTTCACTTCGCCGATGCGCGCAATCGTTAGGTCTTTGGATGGGATGACATAGACGCGCTGCCCGCCAAAGCCGTCGAAGTAGACGATATCCTTGTCCACGAATGGCTCGGAATGCGGGACCTTGATCGGGTTGGTGGCACTATAGGCTCGCTGCGCCGTGTGCTCCAAGCCGGTCCAGATATGGAGGCCGTATTGCGGATTGACCTTGGAGGGCTTCGCCATCTCGGCGATCCAGGACGCAGGCACAATTTGCTTACCGCCGGCCTTTCCATTCTTGCGGATCAATTCGCCGATCCGGGCATAGTCAGCCAGACCTGCATGGAGCCCGGCATAACCACGCGCTTTGCCTTGCTGATCGACCCAGACATTGGCGTCGTCGTTGCCTAGCGGGCACCACAGCTCGTCCTCAAGATAGGTCAGAAACCCGCCTTTACCGCTTGCAGCAAGGCGGCGGTCAAGCGCCATGGTCAGCAGTTTGGTGATCGCGTTGTTATACGAGAACTCGGTCTCCGGATCGCCGACCATCTTCACCGCGAGCGCTGCTTGGCCGATATCGGGCGACAGCAGGATCTGCATGAAGTCTGACTGACCAAGCCCGGCTGACATCGTCATCAACTGGCGCAACGTGATATCACCGCGCGGGTCTTCGTTCCATTCTTCCAGATAGTCGCCGACCCGATCGTCAACCGACCCGATTACGCCGTCCTCAATCGCGATCCCATAAAGCAGCGCAACAACCGACTTCATCATCGATGCCGATGCGCTCGGCGTTACCCTGGTTACGCCGTCAGCATAGCTCTCATGCAGCACCGCGCCGCCCATCATGACGATCAGACCGAGGCCGCGCTGTTCGTCCGAGTAGGTTTTCGCAGCAGTGATCGCATCCGCCAGCGCGCCGTTCGGACGGACGTACATAATGGGTGAGGCAGCGCAGCCCTTCAGCTGGTAGTTCGGTCGGTAGCGCTCGACTTCAAGGACACTCGCGGTTTGCGGCAGATCGGCGGGCGTTGTGGGATTGTCGAGGTCGGAATAGAGCGGGTTATCACTCAGCGCTCGCTCGCTTGCAGGCGCCGCGCTTATTGTCTCAGGCGCAGCCTCCTGTGCTGCGGCACAACCGCTCAGCGATACAGCCGCTATAATTCCCGCCAGTGAGAGCTTCAGCGCGTCGTCAAAATACCGCTTCATCAGCTGCTATCCTCTTCGTAGGTCTCGCCATCACGCGCCGGGCCAAGGTTGCATGGCTCACTCGCTCCGGTGGTGCGATCCATGAAATTGAGCGATGTTGCAAGCGCTCTTTCAAACAATGCTTTGTCAGAAGGGCTGGGAGGCTTTTCCCGCCCGAACATGCCTCCGAAGTAATGATCGATCCCGTCGCCAACCCACAAAGCGCGGGCGCCTTCGGGAGCGTTGTCATGGGCAGCGCGGTGCGCTTGCCAGTCATCGACAAAGCCGGGCAGAATATCAGCCGTGCCGGTTATAGTGAGCGACGGCGTGCTGAGCGTGTTCCAGCCAGCTTCGGCCATGAACCCTGCCATCGGTCCGGGAGGTGACCAGCCGACGACGCTGTCGACGTGTGGGTTGGTCCGATCGATCTGGCTGCCATCGGGTTCGAATGCCAGCGCCCCTCCCGTGAGTTGCGCAATCAGCGCACCGTAGGAGTGGCCAAGCGCAATCACGCGCTCAGGATCGGGCTTAAGATTGTAGCGCCCTAACCGCTCAAGCATATCCTCTGGCGGATCAAGCGCCAGCGCCATGTCCTCGTTGCGGGTTTTCCATGTGATGGGATGCGGTGGTCGGTCCGGTTTCCCGGCATCGCGCGGAAATTCCTCTGAGTCGATATGCATCGGTGCGACCACGATGAAGCCGGCTGCTGCGAGAGGCTGAAGCATCGCGCGATAGCGGGTCGGGCTGGCAAAGGCTCCGTGCGAGAAGGCGACCAGCGGATACGTGCCAGGCTCGCTTGGCGTGAAAAGCGTGACGGGAACTTCGCGTTCGCCGTCAGCTTTGATGATAAGGTCGAATTCAAGCGCAGCACCAGCAAGGCGGCCTGCGCACGTCTTTGCTGCGATGCTTGATTGGCTGGTCTTGGTCTCGCTTGCATCAAGTGGTGAAAGCGCTGAAGCGGAATACGCAGCGATGCTTAAAGCACTGAGCAAAGCGGCTTTCAGCCCGATTAATGAATGCATTTCCATACTCACAATATGGCACGCACGCGGTCTAATGCGGGCCGTATGACAGCGCTGTCTCCGCCAGTCGGTCAGTGTCGAGCGACGCCGCGGCGTAGAGCGCCGATCTGATACTTTTGAAAAATGAGTGCGCGCTCGGTGTTTATCAGCGGAGGGGGACCGGCGGGATTGGCCGCGGCCCTGCTGTTCGACCAGCTCGGATGGGAGGAGATTGTGCTCGCCGAGAGACGCGCTGGTCCGACCGATTTTGAGAAGAACAAGAGCTTTAACTATCTGATCGACAAGCGCTCGCAGCGCCTGCTTGAGCGCTTGGGCTTGCTCGAGCGCTTGCCTGACGTTGGCGTCGCCACCCGCGAGTTCGTCGCGACCACGCTCGGCACCGATGGCCAGGCGGTGACCAAGTCGGTGCCGATCATCGATGCGAACCGTCCGACGTGCTATTGGACCACACGCCGCGCGTTGCTGACCATGCTGTTCGAAGCGATTGAAGAGCGCGCGAGCCCGCGTATCAAACTGCTTTATCGGCACCGCGTTGCTCGGCTTCAGCGTGGCGGGGAAGGGCGCGTAAGGGTCGAAGTCAGCGCAGCCGATGAAGGCGATACGATCACGTTCGGCCCCGATCTCATCCTTGCCTGTGATGGTCTTAACTCCGCAGTCCGGGCCGGTCTTGCTGACCAGCCGGAAATCACGCCGGGCGCGTTTGACATGATCGCGACGCCGTCGCTCAGCACCGGCCTCAATTATAAAGTGCTTAATCTGCCAGCCCGGTTTGAAACGCGTAACGCTGAGGCGGCGGTCAATGATCCAACGATGAGTTACATCATTCCCTCACGCCACAAGGACCCTCGCAAGGCATGCGCTTTGTTCGCGTTTCCGGTCAGCGATCCGAGCCATCCGCGCAGCGTCAATCTGATCCGTGAAAAGGATCATGAACTGTGGCAACTTGCGCAATCCGAAGAGCTCTATGGCTTTCTCGACGACGCTTTCCCGCAGCTTGCGATCCGCGATCTGGTGTCGCTGGACGAGGCTGAGGATTTTGTCGCGCTTAAGCCCGGAGCGTTTCCTGCGCCGCAATATTGCAAGCGACTGCACGCAGCGCTCGGCCCGGCCAATGCGCGCACTGACGTCCTGCTGATCGGCGATGCCGCGCATGCCTTTCCGCCCGATCTCGGGCTAGGGGTTAATGCGGCGCTGCAAGACGTCGATATGCTGGCCCGGCATCTTGAGCGCGAACCCGACCTCGCCGCAGCGGCGATCGGATATGCCCGCGAACGAGAGCCTGAAGCGCGCGATCTGGCGTGGCTGGTGACTAATGTGTTTCCTGAGCAATACAATCATCGCCCATGGCGCTTGAAACGATGGATTGCGGGTTTTTTGCTGCGCCAAGGTTTGAACCGAATTGCGCCTGCGCTGTTTAAGCGGCCCGGCTTTTTCCTGACGCAAGACCCAAACCTGAGTTTTGGCGAGATGCGCAGCGCGATCGAGCAGACCGATCGCAACATCGCTATCCTCGGGATCGCGGTGCTTGCAGCTTTGCTGGCAGCTGCGGTCTTTCTGCTGCGCTGATGCGCCGCGCGTTTTAGTCCTTGTCGGTGCCTTGCAAGGAGGCGATCACACCGCGCGTAATTTCGGCGACCGCGGCATCGGCGCGCTTTTGAAACGCTTCGTCAGGCTGGTAAGTGTCGACAGCTTCGCTGGTCACCACACCTTGCTCTTCAAGCAGGGTTTCAAGCACCATCACCCGGTCGTTCAGGACAGCCACTTCGCGGGTGAGCGAAAGGATTGCCCGGGCAAGATTGTCGATATGGCTCGCATCGAAGATCTGGCCCGCCGGCGTGTTGAAAGCGCTCGGGTCCAGTTTGCCTGCGCTTGGTGCATTCATGGCTTATGGCCTTGAATGACGTAAGGATAGGGGCCTTGCGTGGTGACATCGACAAAGCCTGCTTCGCGCGCGATTTCAGCGAGATCGAGGCTTGCGCTTTCGCGCCAATGCGGCTCTCCGCCAAAGGCTGCGCCGCGATCGGCTTTCCAGACTGCAAGTTTGTCCATGTCGGCATAACGGGTGACGTCCGACATGATCATATCGCCGCCTGGCTCAAGCAGTCGGAACGCTTCGGCAAACAGTGTGCGGATCGCTGAGGCAGGCATTTCGTGAAGAATGATATAGCTCGCCACAAGATCGAACGCGCCATCTTCAAAATTCGTGTCTTCAGCGGCTTGCTGAGACAGCTGCCAGTTCCAGCCATTGGTGTTTGCGGTGCGCCATGCATGCTCAAGCATACGCGACGACAGGTCTACGCCATAGATTTGTGCGTCAGGATAGGTCTCAGCCAGCGCAGTGGTGAAGTGGCCTGACGAGCAACCCATATCGAGGATGCGTTGGTAATCCTCGCGTGGCGCCATCGCTGCAACGTTGCGACGTTGCTGGAAGATGCCGCCGGGAAAGAACCTTCCGACGATCTTCTTGTGAATGATCTCTCCGTGAATGTAGCCCATGTGCTCATGACCTTCCCATCCGCCGGTGGTGCGGTGGAAATGCACGCCATCCCAATAGGCTGGCAGGTCAAGCTCGGGATTGAGTGTTAGACTGGCAGCGCCGCTCTCAGCGGCCTCGAACGCAGGCTTCAGGTCAGCCTCGATCTCTTCGAACGCTTCGGCGGAGATCCGGCCGTGCATCCGGCCATGCCAGTCACCCATCAGTTTTTGAACGGAGTATCCCGGTACATCAGCCAGCGCCGCATCCATATGCGCAAGCCGCTCGTCAAGGTCATCGGGAAGCGCAGCCGGTTCCGGAACCTTGTCCGCAATCGCTGTGTCAACTTCCGCTCGTACAGGAGCGGAGGCGATCGCCATTCCGGCAAGGAAATCGACTGAGGCACGGCCGCGTTGCCGCAATTGAGGGTTCTGGAAAGCGTTAGTCATCAAGTCACCTGATCGGGTTTGCGGGTAATTTGGTCTTCCGTGAGGCTGTAGCCTGCGAGCAGCGCCACAGCGATGAGGTAAAAGATGGCGGGCAGCCACGAAACTGCAAGGAGCAGCGCAGTGTTGACGTTATCGCCTTGCGGGACGTCGAACGGCAGATCCTTGTTAAAGCCAACAAAGCTAAGAGCGACACCGACAATCAGCGGACCAACCGCGCCGGTCAGCTTTTCGACAAAGCTGTACAGCGCGGTAAAGGCCCCTTCGCGGCGGATCCCGTTGCGCCCTGCATCTTCATTGATGATATCAGTCAGCATCGACATCGCCATGATGACATTGCCGGAGAACGCAACGCCAACAAGAGCGCCGCGTGCGAGGATGAGCCATACAGGATCGTCCGGACCCGAGAACGACCAACTCAGCGCATAGGCGATGTTGACAGCAGCGGCGACGTAATAGGCGCCTTTCTTTCCGTAAGTCTTGGAAAACATCACCATCAGCGGCGAGCAGATGATGGTTGAGATCGAGACAACGAGGAAGAACGAGCCAAGGATGGTAAAGCTCTGCTGGAGATATTGGACAAAGAAATAGGCCATCGCCGCGCCCATCGTTTGGACGCCCATCAATTGCGAGAATTT